>NZ_JBIWOD010000001.1:467452-842088 GCF_044767545.1 Streptomyces sp. NPDC101227
TTGTTTGGGGGCGGGGGGGCGCCGCCCCCGGGCCCCCCCGGGCAAACACGCCCCCGGCGCCCCCCGCGCCCCCCCCCCCGGCCCCCGCCCCCGCGAGGACTGCCGCACCCGCGGGCCCAAGGCCGGTGCGGCAGACCCGACGGCCACCACGGCGGTGACCGTCACCCGTGCCACGACCGCCACAGCGCCGCATACGCCCCCTCGGCGGCCACCAGCTCATGGTGACTGCCCAGTTCGCTGATCCGGCCCTCCTCGACGACCGCGATCAGATCCGCGTCATGTGCGGTGTGCAGCCGGTGCGCGATGGCCACCACCGTGCGGCCGTCCAGCACCTTGCCCAGCGAACGTTCCAGATGGCGGGCCGCCCGCGGGTCCAGCAGCGACGTGGCCTCGTCCAGCACCAGCGTGTGCGGGTCGGCGAGTACCAGCCGGGCCAGCGCGATCTGCTGGGCCTGCGCGGGAGTGAGCGCATGGCCGCCGGAGCCGACCTCGGTGTCGAGGCCCTCGTCCAGTGCCCCTGCCCAGTCGTCGGCGTCCACCGCCCGCAGCGCCGCCCATAGTTCGGTATCCGCCGCCTCCGCGGGGGCCTCCTCACCCGAGAGAAGTCGGGAGTGGGGGAGGGCGAGCAGCAGATTGTCGCGGAGCGAGCCCACGAAGACGTGATGCTCCTGGTTGACCAGCGCCACATGCGCGCGGACGCGTTCGGCGGGCATCTGCGACAGCTCGGCGCCGCCCAGGGTGACGCTGCCGGTACGCGGTCCGTAGATGCCCGCCAGCAGCCGGCCCAGCGTCGATTTGCCCGCGCCGGACGGGCCGACCAGCGCCAGCCGGCTGCCGGGGCGGACCTGGAGCGAGATGTCGTGCAGCACATCGACCCCGGCGCGGTAGCCGAAGCGCACCTCGTCCGCGCGGACGTCCCGGCCGTCGGGCGTCACCCGCTCGTCCGCGGCCTCCGGCTCGATCTCCCGCACGCCCACCAGCCGCGCGATGGATACCTGCGCCACCTGCAGTTCGTCGTACCACCGCAGGATCATGCCGATCGGCTCGATCATCATCTGCGCCAGCAGCGCACCCGTGGTCAGCTGACCGGGCGTCAGCCAGCCGTGCATGACGAAGGCGCCGCCGAGCAGCAGCACCGAGCCGAGGAGCAGCACATGCGTCACATTGACGACGGGGAAGAGCACCGATCGCAGATACAGCGTGTACCGCTCCCACTGCGTCCACTCGCGGATCCGGCGCTCCGACTGGGCGATGCGGCGGGGGCCCAGCCGGTGCGCCTCGATGGTGCGTCCCGCGTCCACGGTCTCGGCGAGCGCGGCGGAGACGGCGGCGTATCCCGCGGCCTCGGAACGGTAGGCGCCCGGCGCGCGCCGGAAGTACCAGCGGCAGCCGACGATCAGCAGGGGCAGCGCGATGAGGACGGACAGCGCGAGCGGCGGCGCGGTGACGGTGAGCCCGCCGATCAGCAGCGCGATCCACACCACGCCGATGGACAGCTGAGGTACGGCCTCGCGCATCGCCTCGGCCAGCCGGTCGATGTCCGTGGTGATACGGGAGAGCAGATCGCCGGTGCCGGCCCGTTCCAGGACGCCCGGCGGCAGTGCCACGGACCGTACGAGAAAGTCCTCGCGCAGATCGGCCAGCATCTGCTCGCCGAGCATCGCCCCGCGCAGCCGTACGGTCCGTACGAACAGGGTCTGCGCGGCCAGCGCGAGGGCGAACAGCGCGAGGGTGCGGGCGAGGGGGATGTCGCGGTGGCCCGCGGAGAGGTCCTCGACCAGCCCGCCCAGCAGGTAGGGGCCGACCATCGAGGCGATGACCGCGGCGGCGTTCACACCGACCAGGAGGGCGAAGGCCCGCCGGTGACGGCGGATCAGGCCGGTGACGTAGCCGCGCACGGTCGCCGGGGAGCCGACGGGCAGGGTCGTGGTGGTCTGCGGGGCGTCCGGATCGTGCTCCGGCGGCGCCAGGCCGATCATGCGGTCTCCTCGAGCTGTGCGGGGGCTTGGTGTCCGGGTGGGGCGAGCGCCGGGCGGGCCGGTGCCTCGTCGGTCTCGCGGGTGACGACGGCGCGGTACTCGGGGTGGGTGCGCAGCAGTTCGCGGTGGGTGGCGGTGCCGGCGACCTTGCCGGCGGGGAGGAAGACCACGTCGTCGGCGCGGTCCAGCAGGAGGGGGCTGGAGGTGAGGATCACCGTCGTACGGCCGGTGCGGATCTCGCGCAGGCCGTCGGCGATCCGCGCCTCGGTATGGGAGTCGACGGCGCTGGTCGGCTCGTCCAGCACCAGGACCGTGGGGTCGGTGACGAGGGACCGGGCCAGGGCGAGGCGCTGGCGCTGGCCGCCGGACAGCGACCGGCCGCGTTCGGTGATCCGGGTGCGCATCGGGTCCCCGGAGTCGTCGACGGACGCCTGTGCCAGCGCGGTCAGTACATCGCCGCACTGCGCCGCGGCCAGCGCCTGCGCCGTGCCCACCCGTCCGGATGCCGGTACGTCGAGGAGCTCTCCGAGGGTGCCGGAGAGCAGGACGGGGTCCTTGTCCTGGACGAGGACGGCCCTACGGGCTTCGTCGCGTGGGAGATCGTCCAGCGGGGTGCCGCCGAGGAGGACGGACGACAGGGGTCCGGCATCCTCGTCCGGCTCGGGGGCGTGCCCGCCGAGGCGTTCGGCGAGGCGGCCCGCGGCGTCGGGGTCGCCGCAGACCACCGCGGTCAGCCGGCCGGCCGCGACGGTCAGGCCGCTGACGGGGTCGTGCAGATCGCCGTCGGGTGTGGTGTGGCCGGCGGCCTTGCCTTCGGCGGGCCGGGTCAGGGCGAGCACCCGTGCCGCGCGCTTCGCCGACGGTTTGGAGAAGGAGTAGGCCATCGCGATCTCTTCGAAATGGCGGAGAGGGTAGAGCAGGAAGGCGACCGCGCTGTAGATGGTGACGAGCTCGCCGATGGCGATCCGGCCGTCGAGGGCGAGCCGGACGCCGTACCAGACGACCGCGATCAGCAGCAGGCCCGGGAGCGCGACCTGGACGGCCGAGATCAGGGACCACATGCGGGCGCTGCGAACGGCGGCCTTGCGCACCTCCTGAGAGGCGCTGCGGTAGCGGCCGAGGAAGAGTTCCTCGCCGCCGATGCCGCGCAGTACGCGCAGCCCGGCGACGGTGTCGGACGCCAGCTCGGTCGCCCGGCCCGCCTTTTCGCGCTGGGCGTCGGCGCGGCGGGCGGCGGGCGGCAGCAGCGGCAGTACGGCCAGTGCCAGTACGGGCACGCCGAGGGCCACCACGACGCCGAGGGCGGGCTGATAGACCACCAGGGCGACGCAGACGCCGACGGAGGTCAGTGCCGCGGCGCCGAACCGGGAGATCGCCTCGACGAACCAGCCGATCTTCTCCAGGTCACCGGTGCTGACGGCGACGATCTCGCCGGCCGCCACCCGCCGGGTCATGGCCGAGCCGAGCTCGGTGGTCTTGCGGGCGAGCAGTTGCTGCACCCGGGCGACGGAGGTGATCCAGTTGGTGACCGCCGAGCGGTGCAGCATGGCGTCGCCGAGGGAGACCAGTACCCCCAGGAACACCATCAGGCCGCCGGACAGGGCCAGTTGGCCGCCGTCGTGGTCCACCACGGCCTGTACGGCGATGCCCACCGGCAAGGGGAAC
Source organism: Streptomyces sp. NPDC101227 (assembly GCF_044767545.1). Lineage (NCBI taxonomy): Bacteria > Bacillati > Actinomycetota > Actinomycetes > Kitasatosporales > Streptomycetaceae > Streptomyces > Streptomyces sp. NPDC101227. The sequence continues at coordinate 471,097 of NZ_JBIWOD010000001.1, forward strand.
GAGGCCACCGCGCCGGTGTGCACCAGCCCCCATAACAGGGCCTTGGCCTGCCCGCCGAGCTGCTGTCTGTAGAGCCACCGGAGAAATGTGCCGCCGGTCCGGACGTCCGGGATGCCGGGGTCGGGGTGCGGAAGGTCGCGAATGTGCATGATGTCCAAGGCGTGTCGAGGGCGGTCGTTCCGGCCGACGGGGAGCGGTGCGGCGGGCGGGAACGCGTGGGGGAGTGGGAGGGGAGGGGGGAGCCGGAGCGGAAGATGGAAGGTTGGCCTGCCGGGCGTGCCGATTTCAAACGGTTTTCCGTCGCCGGCGCGGGTATCGGGCCAATCGTGTGGGACGCGTACACGACGGGCGGGTGCTGAAGGTTCGTCGGCCTTGCGGTGCGACGATGTGGCCATGCGAATTGCGGGCAGTGCGATGCGGGTGGCGGCCGTGGCCGCGGGGCTGGTGCTTCTGGCGGGCTGTGGGGGCGGCGCGAGCGGCGGGGACGGCAAGGACGACGGCGCGGGCAAGAAGGAACGGCCCGGCGGCCCGGCGCGCGGCGCGTCGGCCACCACCCACCTCAAGGACATCCCCGAGGTCGGCAGCGCCCTGCGGTCGCGGATCCCGGCCGATTCCCGGCAGGTCATCGCCGTCTACGGGCAGGACGTGGACTCCGCCGAGTCCACCGTCGTGCTCTATGAAAAGGGCGCCCAAGGCTGGGACCGCAAGGCGATGTGGGCCGCGCACAACGGCCGTCACGGCTGGACGCTGAACCACCATGAGGGTGACAAGCGCAGCCCCATCGGTGTGTTCTCGCTGACCGACGCGGGCGGCGTCCTCGCGGACCCGGGTGCCCGTCTGCCGTACACGCACTCGCAGGAGTTCACCCCGCCCTCGTACTGGGACAAGGGCACCCGGCACGACTTCGACTATGTCGTGGCCATCAACTACAACCGCGTCAAGGGCACCTCACCGCTGGACCCGACGCGCCCCCAGGGGCAGACCAAGGGTGGCGGGATCTGGATGCATCTGGACCACGGAAGCGGGACCTCCGGCTGCGTCAGCGTTCCCAAGGAGGCGATGACGGCGCTGCTGCGCGCCCTCGACCCGGCGCGGCACCCCGTTGTGGTGATGGGGGACAAGGAGCACCTCTCGGGCTGAGTGCGTCGCCCGCCCGGCGAGGGCGGAGGTGGCGGGCGGGGCAAAGTGCGCCTAGCGGGACAGTCGGGCGGCCGCGGCTTGGATCAAGCTCCAAGATTTCGCGGGAAGTTACACGGGCCTCTTTCGTGCGGAACGCCAGACGGCGATAGTGACGGACCGCGGAAGTTCATTTCCGTATGACAGAAACCGTCCACGGAGGAGTGCCCGTGCCGCACGCCAACGGAACCCTCATACGCCGCGCCGGCCGTCTGCTGCGCACCAGCCTGTTCGCGCAAGTGCTCATCGCCCTCGCACTCGGCGTCCTCGTCGGACGCCTCTGGCCGGGGGCGGGCTCGTCGCTCCAGCCGCTCGGCGACGGCTTCGTCCGGCTGATCAAGGCGATGATCGCCCCGCTGGTCTTCTGCGTCGTCGTCGCCGGCATCACCAAGGCCGGCGACCTGAAGGCCTTCGGCCGCATCGGCGTCAAGGCCCTGATCTGGTTCGAGGTCGCCACCAGCATCGCGCTGGTCGTCGGCCTGCTCGCCGGCAATGTCTTCGCGCCCGGCGCCGGAATGCATGTCGACCCCGCGTCCCTCGACGAGGGCGCGGTGGACGCCAAGACGGGCGGCGGACATCTGCCGTCCGCCGCGCAGTTCGTCCTCGAATCCCTGCCGAACAGCGCGGTCGGCGCCTTCGCCGAGAACTCGCTGCTCCAGGTCCTGGTGCTGGCCTGCCTGGTGGGCGCGGCGCTGCTGCACCTCGGGCAGAAGAAGGTCCCGGCGATCCTGCCGCTGATCGAGCAGGCCCAGGACGTCGTGTTCACCATCGTCGGCTACATCATGAAGCTCGCCCCGCTCGCGGTCTTCGGTGCCACCGCCCATCTCGTCGGCCAGTACGGGCTGGGCGCGATGTCGACCTACGGCAAGCTGATCGCGGTCTGCTACGGCGTCGCGCTGGCCTTCCTCGTCCTGCTCGGGCTCGCCCTCAAGGCGGTCACCGGGCTGAGCCTGTGGAAGTTCGTCCGCTACACCCGCGAGGAACTGCTCCTCGCGCTCGGCACCGGATCCAGCGAAACCGTGATGCCGCGGATGATGCAGAAGCTGCGGGCCGCGGGCTGCCGGGACGATGCGGTGGGCCTGGTGCTGCCGACCGGCTACTCCTTCAACCTCGACGGCGCCTCCATCTATCTCTCCATCGGCACGCTCTTCATCGCTCAGGCCATCGGCGTCGATCTCTCGCTCGGCCAGCAGATCACCGTCGTCCTGGTGCTGATGCTCACCAGCAAGGGCATGGCCGGGGTGCCGGGTTCGGCGTTCCTCGCGCTGTCCGCGACCGCCTCGGCGCTGGGTGTCATCCCGGCCGCCGCGGTCGCCCTGCTGCTCGGCGTCGACCGGATCATGGACTCGATGCGGGTGGCGACCAATCTGCTCGGCAACTGCGTCGCGGTGTTCGCGGTGTCCCGTTGGGAGGGGGCGCTGGACCGGGTGACGGCGAAGAAGGTCCTGAACGGCGAGCTTCCTGCGGAGGCGCCGGTGGATGCGCCGGCGCGGAACGCGGCGATGGACGGTGAGGCGGAGACGGACGAGAACGCGGCCGAGAACGGGGCCGAGCCGGACGGTATCGCCGTCACCGGCGCAGAGAAGTGACCCCGGGGCCCGGCGGACGGCACCGCCCGCCGGGCCCCGACCCGCTGACGCCTACTCCTCCGGTTTCTGCGAATCCATCCCCGGCCGCGCCTTCTTCCACAGCCCCCGGGTGAAGTCGGGAATCTCCTGCGGCGCGCCCTTCGCCTTGATGGAGAGGTCGCTCAGCGGTACCGGTGCCGTCCAGGTCGCCGCGTCATAGACGTCGAAGTCCGGTACCAGGCCCAGCCGCATGCACTGCATCAGCCGGAAGACGAGCATGTAGTCCATGCCGCCGTGGCCGCCGGGCGGATTGGCGTGCTCCTTCCAGAGCCAGTGGTCCCACTCCGCGTATTTCGCGAAGTCGCCCCACTCGTCGTTGCTCTGGTCGGGCTCGATGTAGATCCGCTCGGGGTAGTCCTCGAAGACGCCCTTGGTGCCGCCGAGGCTGTTGATGCGACTGTAGGGGTGCGGGGTGGAGACATCGTGCTCCAGCCGGATCACCCGGCCCTTGGCGGTCTGGACGAGGCTGATCGTCCGGTCGCTCTCGATGTACGACTCCTTCCAGCTCGGGTCGTTCGGCGGCATGTGCTCCTTGCGGTACGCCGCCAGGCCCAGCGCGGGGGTGCCGAAGCTGGAGATCCGGACGGCCCGGTCGCCGCGGTTGATGTCCATGTAGTTGGCCACCGGACCGAAGCCGTGGTTGGGGTAGAGGTCGCCGCGCAGCCGGGTGTGCCAGAGCCGGCGCCACGGGCCCTCGTAGTACTTGGGGTCGAACATCAGGCCGCGCAGATCGTGGTTGTAGGCGCCCGCGCCGTGCAGCAGCTCGCCGAACAGACCGGCATGCGCCATCCGCAGCACCCGCATCTCGTTTCTGCCGTAACAGCAGTTCTCCAGCTGCATGCAGTGCCTGCGGGTTCTTTCGGAAAGATCTACCAGTTCCCACAGCTGGTCCAGGCGCAACGAGATGGGGCATTCCACCCCGACGTGCTTGCCGTTGAGCAGGGCGGTCTTCGCCATCTCGAAGTGCCAGTCCCAGGGCGTGGCCGCGTAGACGAAGTCGATGTCGCCGCGCTTGCAGAGGTTTTCGAAATCGTGGTCGCCGTTTGCGTAGACGGCGGGCGCCGGCTGTCCGGCGTCGGTGACCTTCTTGGCGGCCTTTGCGATCTTTTCCTTCACCGGGTCGCACAGTGCGACGACGCGTACGCCGGGCACCGCGAGAAACAGGTCGATCATGCTCCCGCCGCGGTTGCCGAGGCCGATGAGGCCGACGCGTACGGTGCTGCGCCGCTCGAACGGCACCCCGATCATGGTCTTGCCCTTGGCCTCGGGTGCCGCCGCGGGGGCCGTCGCGGCGCCCGCAGCGGCCGGAGCCGCCGCCGCGGCGCTGCCCGCCGTGAGTCCGCCGATCCCCAGCCCGGCACCCGCCGCACCGGCGGTCCACAGGACCGAGCGCCGGCTCGGTCCCGCCTCGTCGTGCTCGCGGAATGGGTCGTGGTTCTGCTGTTGCGACTCGTTCACCGGTCCTCCTGAGAGCGGTGCGGATGGTGCGCGGGCATACGAACCTCGGTCAGGACCTTGGCGGTTGAGCCACCTGAGGCACAAGAGGGCAAGTTGGACTCTTGGGGCGGCACGCTTGGACTCTTTCACCGCGTTGCAGCAAGAACCGCACAGCTGCATCTTTCGCAAGACACTGAAAAGCCTTGCATTTTCTGGTGCTTGAACCTTGACGTGTCCACGAGCGAAACGGCAGGCTCCGATAGGGAATCCGACATGGATCCGCATCCCCCACGGCGGCCTGGCGCGTGGCTGCTCTCCAGGGCGCGGTGTGCCCTGCCGCGTCCGCTGATGAAGGAGCCGCAAGATGCAGCATCGTTCCCGTGTGCTGGGCGGGGCGCTGGCCGGCGTGCTGGCCGCGGCCGGTCTGGCCACCCTCGCGCCCTGGCCCTCGCAGGCCACCCCACCTGGCGAAAAGACCGTCACGGCCACCATGTTCGAGCGGAAGTTCGCGGATGTCGCGCAGGCCTGCACCGACCAGCTGGGCCCGGCCGGCTACGGCTATGTCGAGGTCTCACCCGCCTCCGAACACATCCAGGGCGGCCAGTGGTGGACCTCGTACCAGCCCGTCAGCTACAAGATCGCCGGTCGGCTCGGCGACCGGGACGCCTTCGCCGCGATGGTGAAAACCTGTCATGGCGCGGGCGTGAAAGTTATTGCGGATGCCGTCATCAACCACATGGCGGCCGGATCCGGCACGGGCACCGGCGGAACGCAGTACAGCAAGTACAACTACCCCGGCTACTACCAGGACCAGGACTTCCACGGCTGCCGTAAGAACATCTCCAACTACGGCGACCGCAACGACGTCCAGACCTGCGAACTGGTCGGGCTCGCCGACCTCGACACCGGCAGCGACTACGTCCGCACCACCATCGCCAAGTACCTCGACGACCTCAGATCGCTGGGCGTCGACGGCTTCCGTGTGGACGCCGCCAAGCACATCTCCGCCACCGACCTCGCCGCCATCAAGGGCAAGATGAGCGACCCCGGCTACTGGGCACAGGAAGTCATCTACGGCTCCGGCGAGGCGGTCCAGCCCGACGAGTACACCGGCATCGGCGACGTCGACGAATTCCGCTACGGCGCGCACCTCAAGAGCGCCTTCCAGGGCGGCAACCTCGCCCAGCTCAAGACCATCGCGGACGGCAAACTCGGCGGCGACAAGGCCCGTACCTTCGTCGACAACTGGGACACCGAACGCAACGGCTCGACGCTCACCTACAAGGACGGCGCCGCCTACACCCTCGCCAACGTCTTCATGCTCGCCTCGCCCTACGGATCCCCGAACGTCTACTCCGGCTACGAGTGGTCCGACAAGGACGCGGGCCCGCCCAGCGGCACCGACGGCTGGACCGACGAACACGCCAAGCGGGAGATCACCGGCCTGGTCGGCTTCCGTAACGCGGTGGGCTCGGCCCAACTGACCGACTGGTGGGACAACGGGGGCAACGCCCTCTCCTTCGGCCGGTCCGGCAAGGGTTTCGTCGCCCTCAACAACGGCGACGGCGAACTCCACCGGACCTTCGCCACCTCGCTGCCCGCCGGCACCTACTGCAATGTCGCCAAGGCCGCGCCGGAGCGCTGCGACGGCAACACCGTCAGCGTCGGCGACGACGGCACGGCGCAGCTGACCGTCCCGGCCCGGAGCGCCGTCGCCCTGCACGTGGGCGCCAGGAGCTGACCCGGCCGCACCCGCCGCGGGAGCGGGCCCCTCGCGCCGCCGTCAGTCCGGCCGAGTGGCCCGCTCCAGCTCCATCAGCACCGAGTGGTACCCCCGCCCGCCGGTCGCCTGATCCATCCCCACCTCACACATCCGGTTCGCCGACAGATGCGCATCGAAGTGCCGCGCCGCGACCTCGGCCGCCTCCTTCGCCGTCGCCGACTCCGTCAGCTCCCGATGCAGCATCCCGCGGTCGCCGGCGAACGCACAGCAGCCCGCCTCGTCCGGCACCACGACCTCCCGGGCACACGCCTCGGCGACCTCCCGCAGCTGTGCCTCGTCCCCCAAGTGCCGCATGGAACAGGTGGGATGGAGTACCGCGGAGCCGACGGTGCGCAGGATCTCCAGGCGTGGCAACAGCTCCTCGGCGGCCCAGACCACGGAGTCGACGATGTTCAGCCCGTCGTGCAGCGCGCGGTTGTCCGGCGTCAGATACGGCACGACCTCGTGGGCGAGGCCGAGCGTGCAGGAGGAGGCGTCCACGACCAGCGGCAGCCGCCCGCCGGCGGTCCAGCCCCAGGCCGCCTCCACGATGTGGTTGGCCATCACCCGGTTGCCCTCGTCGTACCCCTTGGAGTGCCAGATGGTGGCGCAGCACGTACCGGTGACATCCGAGGGGATCCACACCGGACGGCCCGCCCGCCGGGACACCGCCACCACCGCCTGCGGGAGCGAGGGACCGCGGTACCCGGCCGCTTCGCCGAAGATCCGGTTCACGCATGCGGGGTAGTAGACGGCGGCCGCCCCCACCTTGCGGGTGACGGGCAGCGCCCGCGCCGCGGCGCCCGGCATCCCCGGCAGCCACTCGGGCACCAGATCCGGGCGTACGGCCCTGCGGGCGGCGCCGGTCACCGACGCCGGCAGCCGGTCGCCGAGCCGGCCCGCGGTCGCCACCGCAATCCGCGCGGACCGCTCCACGGCCCCGAACCACCGGGCGCACCACGCCGCCGCTCGTTCCTCGCGCGGCGAGTGCCGCCGGTGCCGGAAGTCCCGCATCATCGCGCCGGTGTCGATGCCCACCGGGCAGGCCAGTTTGCAGGTCGAGTCGCCGGCGCAGGTGTCCACCGCGTCATATCCGTACGACGCCAGCAGCTCGTCGTTGACGGGGGAGCCGGGCGGCTGGCGCATCATCTCGCGGCGCAGCACGATCCGCTGGCGCGGGGTGGTGGTGAGGTCCTCGCTGGGGCAGGTCGGTTCGCAGAAGCCGCATTCGATGCAGGGGTCGGCGACCGCCTCGACCGTGGGGATGGTCTTGAGCCCGCGCAGATGCCCTTTCGGGTCGCGGTCCAGCAGGACGCGCGGCGCGAGAATGCCGTGTGGATCGAGGGTCTCCTTGATCCGCCACATCAACTCCGTTGCCCGCGGCCCCCATTCGAGCTCCAGGAACGGTGCGATGTTGCGGCCGGTCCCGTGCTCCGCCTTCAGCGAGCCGTCGAAACGCTGGACGGTCAGCCGGCAGAACTCGTCCATGAAGGAGGCGTAGCGCTCCACATCGCCGGGCTTCGCGGCGTCAAAGGCGAGCAGGAAGTGCAGATTGCCGTGCGCGGCGTGTCCGGCGACCGCCGCGTCGAAGCCGTGCCGGGCCTGGAGCTCCAGCAGGCAGGCGCAGGCGTCGGCGAGCCGGGACGGCGGCACCGCGAAATCCTCGGTGATCAGCGTCGTCCCGGCCGGCCGGGAGCCGCCCACCGCCGTCACAAAGGCCTTACGGGCCTTCCAGTAGCCGCCGATGGTCCCCGCGTCGCGGGTGAAGGCGTTGGTGACGGACGCCACCGGCGCGATCAGCTCCAGCCCGCTCAGCACCCGCTCCGCGGCCTCCTCGTACGCCCGCTGCGCGGCCTCGTCCGGCGCCCGGAACTCCACCAGCAGCGCCGCGCTCTCCTTCGGCAGCTCCGCCCAGTCGGCCGGTACCCCGGCCACCCGCACCGAGGCCCGCAGCGTATTGCCGTCCATCAGCTCCACGGCCCGCGCGCCCGCTGCGTTGAACCCCGGTACGGCCGCGGCCGCGGCGCGCAGCGTCGGGAAGAACAGCAGCGCGCTGGTGGTGTGCCGGTCCAGCGGCAGGGTGTCGAAGACGGTCTCGGCGATGAAGCCGAGGGTGCCCTCGGAGCCGACCATCAGCCCGCGAAGGATCTCCACCGGCGTCGCCCCGTCCAGGAAGGCGTCCAGCCGGTAGCCGTTGGTGTTCTTGATCTCGTACTTGGCGCGGATCCTGGCCACCAGCGCCGGATCCGCCTCGATGTCGGCCTTCAGCGCCAGCAGCCCTGCGCACAGCGCGGGTTCGGCGTGCGCCAGCTCCTCGTCGGCAGCCGGGTCCGCGGTGTCCACGATGGTGCCCGAGGGGAGGACGAGGGTGACGGAGGCCAGCGTCCGGTAGGAGTTGCGGGTCGTGCCGGCCGTCATCCCGGAGGAGTTGTTGGCGACCACGCCGCCCAGCGTGCAGGCGATGGCGCTGGCCGGATCGGGGCCCAGCAGCCGGCCGTACCGGGCGAGGCCGGCATTGGCCCGCGCGACCGTCGTGCCCGGCCGGATCCGGGCGCGGGCGCCGTCGTCCAGCACCTCGATCCCGGTCCAGTGGCGGCGCACGTCCACCAGGATGTCCTCGCCCTGCGCCTGCCCGTTGAGCGAGGTTCCGGCGGCGCGGAAGACGACCTTGCGGCCCTTGCCGTGCGCGTACGAGAAGACGGCGGAGACGTCGTCGACGTCCTCGGCCAGCACCACCACCTGTGGCACGAAGCGGTACGGGCTGGCGTCCGAGGCATAGCGGACCAGGTCGGAGACGGTGCCCAGCACCTTGTCCGGGCCGAGCAGCGCCGTCAGGTCGCCGCGCAGCGGTTCGGGGGTACCGGCGGCGCGCCGGTCGGCCACCCGGTCGTGCGCGGGAGCTGTGGTGGCGGTGGGCCGCAGGGCCTCGGGCGTGGGCTCCAGCAGGGGCATGGCGGGCACTCCTCCGATGACTGTGCGTCAGGTCAGTGCGGTTCACCCGGCCCGTCGACCAGAGTGGACAGCAGACCGCCGAGCACCTCGCGCTGGTCGGCGGTGAGTGGAGCCAGGATCTCCTCCGCCGCGGCCCGCCGCGCGCTGCGCAACGCGCGCAGCGTGGAGCGGCCGGTGTCGGTCAGCTCGATCCGTACCACCCGGCGATTGGCCGGATCGGGCACCCGGCGCACCGCGCCGTGCGCCTCGAGCGCGTCCACCAGCGTCGTCACCGCCCGCGGTACGACCTCCAGCCGCTCGGCGAGATCGGCCATCCGGGGCGGGGTGCCGCGGTAGTGGCCGACGGTGCGCAGCAGCCGGGACTGCGCGGGGGTGAAGGCGATGTCCAGGTGCGCCATATGGCGCTTCTGGGCGCGGTGCATCCGGCGGGTCAGCCGTACCAGCTGCTCGGGGAGGTTGGTGGCGACCGTCGGCTCAGGGATGGGCATACCCCGAGAGTAGCAGGACCTACTTCATTGTGAGCTTAGGTAACAATGAGCTAAGCTCCCTGAAGTTCCGTAGTCCCTCACCCCTCGTAGGAGCCCATGCGCAGCGACGAACCGAACTGGACCCCGCCGCCCAAGGACCCGGACGCGCCGGTCCAACTCCGTCGGATCCTCACCCTCTTCCGCCCCTACCGCGCCCGGCTGGCCCTGGTCGGCCTGCTCGTCGGCGCCTCCTCCCTGGTCTCGGTCGCCTCGCCGTTCCTGCTCCGCGAGATCCTGGACGTCGCGATCCCCGGCCCCCGCACCGGACTGCTCACGCTCCTCGCCCTCGGCATGATCGTCACGGCCATCACCACCAGCGTCTTCGGCGTCCTGCAGACCCTGGTGTCCACCACCGTCGGCCAGCGCGTCATGCACGACCTGCGCACCGCCGTCTACGCCAAGCTCCAGCGGATGCCCCTGGAGTTCTTCACGCGCACCCGCACCGGCGAGGTCCAGTCCCGGATCGCCAACGACATCGGCGGCATGCAGGCGACGGTCACCTCCACCGCGACCTCCCTGGTCTCCAACCTGACCTCCGTGGTCGCCACCATCGTCGCCATGGTCGCCCTCGACTGGCGCCTGACCGTCGTCTCGCTCCTCCTGCTTCCGCTGTTCGTCTGGATCAGCCGCCGCGTCGGCAATGAACGCAAGAAGATCACCGCCCAGCGGCAGAAGCAGATGGCGTCGATGTCCGCGATCGTCACCGAATCGCTGTCCGTCAGCGGCATCCTGCTCGGCCGCACCATGGGCCGCGCCGACTCCCTCACCCGGACCTTCGCCGACGAGTCCGAGCGCCTGGTCGACCTCGAGGTCCGCGCCAACATGGCCGGCCGCTGGCGGATGGCGACCATCGGCATCGTCATGGCCGCCATGCCCGCCCTGATCTACTGGGCGGCCGGCCTGGTCCTCCAGCTCGGCGGCCCGAGCTTCTCCCTGGGCACCCTGGTCGCCTTCGTCACGCTCCAGCAGGGCCTGCTGCGCCCCACCGTTTCCCTGCTGTCCACCGGCGTGCAGATGCAGACCTCCCTCGCCCTCTTCCAGCGCATCTTCGAATACCTCGATCTGCCGGTCGCCATCACCGAGCCCGCCGAGCCGGTACGCCTCCCGGCCCCGCGCGGCGAGATCCGCTTCGAGAACGTGACGTTCTCCTACGACGCGCACACCCCCGAGGCCGCCCCGACCCTCGACGGCATAGACCTCACCGTCCCGGCGGGCGGCAGCCTCGCCGTCGTCGGCCCCACCGGCAGCGGCAAGAGCACGCTCAGCTACCTGGTGCCACGGCTCTACGACGTGACCGAGGGCCGGGTCACCCTCGATGGCGAGGACGTCCGCGACCTCGCCTTCGACACCCTCGCGCGCTCGGTCGGCGTGGTCTCCCAGGAGACCTACCTCTTCCATGCCTCGGTCGCCGACAACCTCCGCTTCGCCAAACCGGACGCCACCGACGAGGAGATAGCACGCGCGGCCAAGGCCGCCCAGATCCACGACCACATCGCCGCCCTCCCCGACGGGTACGACACCCTCGTCGGTGAACGCGGTTACCGCTTCTCCGGCGGCGAGAAACAACGCCTCGCCATCGCCCGGACGATCCTGCGCGACCCGCCCGTACTCGTCCTCGACGAGGCCACCAGCGCCCTGGACACCCGTACCGAACACGCCGTCCAGCAGGCCATAGACGCCCTCTCCAGGGGCCGCACCACCCTCACCATCGCGCACCGCCTCTCCACCGTCCGCGACGCCGACCAGATCGTCGTCCTGGACGCCGGGCGGATCGCCGAACGCGGCACTCACGAAGAACTGCTCGCCGCCGGCGGACGCTATGCGGCGCTGGTGCGCCGCGACGCCCACCGGACACCGGCCGGTTCCCCGGCCGACGGGCGTGACGCACGCCTCACCCCCGTCGGCGATCAGGTGATGACCGCTAAGTGACCCGCGGGTAAGGTCTTGTTCGCGGCGGCCAGTTCAATGGTCGGGGCGGCCGCCGCACCCATTCCTCGGCCCGGGGACCCGTCGGCCCGCTCAGAGAGCGGCGAGGTCCACGGCGGCGGCCATCAGCCGATAGCCCTCGTCGTTCGGGTGCTTGTGGTCCCCGCTGTCGTACGCGGGCGCGAGCGCATCCCCGTCGGCCGGGTCGGCGAGCGCTGCGGCGAAGTCGGCCACCGCGTCGAACTCACCCGCGTCGCGCATCCAGGCGTTGACCTCCCGCCGCTTCGCCTCGGCGGCCGGTGAGTGGTACTCGGCCCCCTTGAACGGCATGATCGTCCCGCCGATGATCCTGACCCCCGCCGCGCGTGCCTGCCCGATCAGGTCCCGGTAACCCGCGATGAGGTCGTCGACGGAGTTGTCCGGCGCGGGCTTGTACGTCGGCAGGTCGACCTCGCTGAACCCGATGTCGTTGAGGCCGACCAGCACCACCACGGAGCGGACGCCCGGCTGGTCCAGCACATCGCGCCGGAAACGGTCGCCCGCCCGGTCCCCGAACCACGCCGAGTCGTTGAGCAGCAGGTTCCCGCCGATGCCCTGGTTGAGCACGGGCCGCGGCGCGCCCTCGGCGGCCAGTCGCTCGGCCAGCGCATCGGAGTAGCGGCGATTGGCGTCGACCGTCGAGCCGAAGCCGTCGGTGAGCGAGTCGCCGAGCAGCACCACCGTCTCCCGCCGCGCCGGGCCGCCGTCCGCCAGCTCGACGGCGGCGAGGTAGTACCAGGACACCGTCGTCTCGCCGAACACGGCCGGATCCGGGTCCGCGAGCTGCTCGCCGGCGGCACGGTAGGTGGTGGCGTACCCCTGGGCGTGGAAGGAGGCCGGCCCGGTCGGCCGGGCGAAGTACAGCGACACGGTCAGCGACGCGAACGGCGCCACGCTCACCTCCGCGGCATCGCTGTAGACCTCGCCGCCCGGCGGGATCACCACGGCCGGCGCGCCGTCGAAGGTGAGCGCCCGGACCGTCCCCGGCACGACGTCCGCACCCTTGTCCGTACGCGCGATGGTGGCCCCGGCCACCTCCAGCGGGGCGGCACCGTACCGGTTGGAGAGCCTGATCCGCGCCGAGGTGCCGGCTCCGGTGACCCGCACGATCTGCCGTACGGTCTGGTCCGCGAAGCCCTCCTCGGCCCAGTTCTTGTGGAACCCGATGCTGGGGCGCTGTACGGCGGCGGCCCAACCGGCCTGCCAGTCAAGGGAGTTGCTGGTGCTCATGGCGCTTGCTGCCTCTCTGTCCTTCTTGTTGCCCGGTGGTGCCCGGAGGCGCCCGGTGGCGATGACGGAGAGTCTTCCGAGCGGCGCGAGGGTTACCCAGACCTCTGGCCTTGGTAGGCAGCGGGTTCCTACTCATGGGAGGGTCACCCTCGCGCCCGGCTTGCTGCGGCCCGGGTCAGGGTGTCCGCATCGGCCCCATGAGGGCGGCGGCACGTGCGGCGATGTCGGCCACGATGCGGCCCGCCGGGGCGACGTCGTGGACGAGTCCGGCGCTCTGGCCCGCGTAGAGGGCGAGAGCCTCCAGGTCACCCGACATGCCGGGTACGGGGACCATGTCCTCGTAACGCGACCAGGCCCGTCCCTCGGCGTCGCGGGCCACCACGGCGCCTTCTCCGGGACGGTTCGGTGCGGCGGGACGGTCCGCGGCCTCCCAGGCGCTGAGCGTGGAGTTGCGCAGTGCGCGATGCGGGGCGTGGGGCCAGCCACCGTCGAAGCACCGCGTGTGCACCGCGTCCTGCGGCGCCGCCCCGATCACGGCTCGGCGGTAGACCTCGTGCGTGGCCGCCTCGCACGCCGTCAGGAATCTGGTGCCCAGCCATCCGGCCTGGGCCCCGAGGGCCAGTACGGCCGCGAGCCCGCGCCCGTCGGCAATGCCGCCGGCCGCAATGACGGGCACCGGGCGCACCGCGTCCACGACTGCGGGCACGAGCGCCATCGTGGTGGTCTCCCCGCGCACGTGGCCGCCTGCTTCACACCCCTGGGCGACGATCACATCGACGCCTGCGGCGACGGCACGTTCGGCCTCGGTGACGGAGCCGACCGTGTGGAGGTGAACGGCGCCGGCCGAGTGCACACGTGCGGCGACAGCCGAAGGATCGCCCCAGAACGTCGAGATGACCGGTACGCCTTCCGCCAGGCAGGCTTCGAGGAGCGCGTCGACCGGGAAGTCCAGCACCAAGTTCGCGGCGAAGGGCCTCGGCGTCAACCGCCGAACCGTCCGGATCCGGCGCACCGCCTCTTCCGCGGTGACCCACGTCAGGGCGAGGGTGCCGAGCCCGCCCGCATCCGCCACCGCGGCCACCAGGTCCGTCGTGACCGCAGACCCGATGGGCGCCTGCACCACGGGCACTTCGATCCCCAACTGCCGGCACAGAGGTGTGGTCAACGCCGTCATGCTGTCCTCCCCGCGTGGAGCGATTCTGTTTCCGAATCACCGCGTGATATTAGTGTTTCGGAAACCGAATCACCAGGGTCGTGGAGCGCAGGAGCGCAGGAGGATCGCGATGGTCACACCGACACCAGGACGGCCGGTGCGCGGCTCGACCACCGGCAGCCCTCTCATGGCCGCGCTCGATCTGTTCGGCCGGCGATGGAGCCTGCGAGTGGTGTGGGAACTCCGTGACGGCGCCCTGGGTTTCCGTGCCCTCCGTGGACGCTGCGGCAACATGTCCTCCAGCGTGCTGCGCCAGCGTCTCGTCGAGCTGATCGAGGCGCGCCTGGTGCACCAGACCACGGACGGCCACTACACCCTCACCGCGTTGGGACGACGGGCTCACGCCGCGCTCGGCCCCCTCGTCGACTGGTCGGCCAACTGGGCCGCCGAACTGGCCGAGCGGCCCGCCGATCCCGGCACCCCTACCGTCGACGCCCCGGAAACCCCCGATGCGGGGCAGGAGCAGACCTAGGCCCCGTCGTCCGCCAGCAGAATCACCTCCAGCGTCCGGGGACCGTGCACCCCTTCGACCCGGTCGAGCTCGATGTCGCTGGTCGCGGAGGGGCCGGAGATCCAGGTCAGCGGGCGGCCCGGGGAGAGCCGGGGCAACGCCTCGGGCACCGAGCCGACGACCTGGTGCGGGACGCGGACGACACAGATGTGATGGTCGGGCACCAGCGTGATGCGGCGTCTGCCCTGGTCGGGCCCCGCGTCCAGGACGATGGTGCCGGTCTCCGCGATGGCCACGGCGCAGCCCGTCAGCACGCTGTCCACGCCGTCCAGTTCGTGCGGCGTACTCGAGGCACGGTCCGGCACCAGGCGAACGCCGGAGGCGGCCGGCCACGACGCATCCAGCCCCGGCGGCACCACCAGGGACCGCGCCCCGCGCTCCGCCAGCAGCCGGCCGATCAGCGGCGCGAGCCCCCCGGCGTCGCTGCGGTGCACGATCGCCCGGTAGTCCGCGAGGTTCTCGGCGAGCAGCTCGACCGTCTGCGCGGTGGTCCGCGACCCGTGCACCCGCAGGTAATCGCGCGCGACCGGCGAATCGCCGGGCCCCTCGCCGCCCGGCACATCCGCCAGCGCCCGCCGCACCCGCGCCAACACCTCGTCCCGGCCGCTCACTTGACGTCCTCCTGCCGCTTCGGTGAGGTTTCCCCACGCGTGCGCTCCCACCAGTCGCGGAAGGACTCCGCCGGTACGGCGGGCAGCTCGCGGGTGTCCGACCAGGCCCGTCCCGGCCCCGGCAGCCGCCGTGGATGCAGCCGCCTGCTGCGGGTCATCAGGCGCATCCCGGCGCGGAGCGCGTGGGGGTGGTCCAGGACCCAGCCGGCCGCGCGCATCGCGGCCCGCTCCGCGGCATGCCCCTTGGCCGGCCTGAGGACCGTACGCGCCCCGGCCCGGGTCGCCGGGCCGCCCTCCACCACCCGCTCCCGCAGATGCACCAGCACCTCGGGGATGTCGATGGCCACCGGACACACCTCGTAACAGGCCCCGCACAGCGATGACGCATAGGGCAGCGATGCCTCCAACTTGCCCTGTACGCCCCGCAATTGGGGAGTGATGATGGCGCCGATCGGCCCCGGATAGGGCGAGCCGTACGCATGTCCGCCGGCCCGCTCGTACACCGGGCAGACGTTCAGACACGCCGAGCAGCGGATGCAGCGCAGCGCCTGCCGCCCGACGGTGTCGGCGAGGGTGTCGGTGCGCCCGTTGTCGAGGAGGACGAGGTGGAAGGTCTGGGGGCCGTCGCCGTCGGTGGTCCCCGTCCAGGTGGAGGTGTAGGGATTCATCCGCTCGGCGGTGGACGAGCGGGGTAGCAGCTGGAGGAAGATCTCCAGGTCCTGCCAGGTGGGGACCACTTTCTCGATGCCGACGACGGAGATCAGCGTCTCCGGCAGGGTCAGACACATCCGGCCGTTGCCCTCGGACTCGACGACCACCAGGGTGCCGGTCTCGGCCACCATGAAGTTGGCCCCCGAGATCCCGACCTTCGCGGACAGGAACTTCTCCCGCAGATGCAGCCGCGCCGCCTCCGCCAGCTCGGCGGGGGAGTCGGACAGTCCCTCGGGCGCCGGACGGCCCCAACTTCCCATCTCCCGAAGGAAGATGTCCCGGATCTCCGAACGGTTGCGATGGATGGCGGGGACCAGGATGTGCGACGGCAGATCGTTGCCGAGCTGCACGATCAACTCCGCCAGATCCGTCTCGTAGGCGCGGATCCCGGCCTCGGCCAGCGCCTCGTTCAGCCCGATCTCCTGCGTCGCCATCGACTTGACCTTGACGACCTCGCGCTCGCCCGTCTCCCGCACCAGACGCGTGACGATCCGGTTGGCCTCGTCGGCGTCCACCGCCCAGTGGACCTGCCCGCCGGCTTCGGTGACCGCCGCCTCCAACCGCTCCAGATAGTGGTCGAGGTGGCGCAGCGTACGGTCCTTGACGGCCGAGCCCGCGGCCCGCAGTTGCGCCCAGTCGTCCAGCTCGGCGACCGCCTTGGCCCGCTTGTCGCGGATGGTGTGGGTGGCGTGGCGGAGGTTGGCGCGCAGCTGGGTGTCGCGGGTGGAGGCGGCCGCGGCCTTGGGGAAGGCGGGCATGCCCAGGTAGGTGCCGCTCACCGGCCGCTCCCTTCCACAGCGGACTTCGTGCCGTCCTCGGCGGCGCCTTCGGCGGTGTCCTCGGTAGCGGCCAGGATCTCGGCGATGTGGACCGGGCGGACCGGGGAGCCCTGCCGGGCGAGGGTGCCGCCGATGTGCAGCAGACAGGAGTTGTCGACCGTGCAGACCGCCTCGGCGCCGGTCCCGGTGATGTGACGGACCTTGTCGGCGCCCATCGCCGCCGAGACCGCCGGGTTCTTCACCGCGAACGTGCCGCCGAAGCCGCAGCACTCCTCGGCGCCCGGCAGCTCGCGCAGCTCCAGTCCCTTGACGTGGGAGAGGAGCCGTCGGGGACGGTCGCCCAGGCCCAGCACCCGCAGCCCATGACAGGTGGGGTGATAGGTGACGGTGTGCGGGTAATAGGCCCCGACGTCCTCCACCTTCAGCACATCCACCAGGAATTCGGTCAGCTCGTACGTCTTGGGCACCGCGAGCGCCGCCGCGCCGGCGAGCTCCCGCCCGCGCCCCTCGGCGGCCGCCTTCGCGGCGATCCGCGGATAGTTCTCCCGCACCATGGCCGCGCACGAGCCGGACGGGGTGACGACGTACTCGTAGTCCTTGAACGCCCGGTCGAAGCGGCGCACCAGCGGTTCGGTGGCATGCCGGTAGCCGGTGTTGAACTGGGGCTGGCCGCAGCAGGTCTGCTCGGCGGGGAATGCGACGTCCACCCCCAGGCGTTCGAGGAGGGTGACGACCGCCTGCCCCGTCCGCGGATGGAGCATGTCATTGATACAGGTGACGAACAGTGCTACACGCACGTTGCCATCTCCTTTCGGCCGCCGCGTGCTCTGGCGGCCACCCGCCTCACCGGTACATGATCACCTGGCGGATCATCCTGCCTCAGCGGCGGGCCCAGGAGAAGGACCGGGAGCGGAGGACCATGCCGAGCACACAGGACATAGCGGAGGACCGGGCGGCCGGCGGCGGCCGCCAACCGTCGCGGCTACGGCAGCTGGCCGCGGCCTCCGTGGGCAATGCCGTCGAGTGGTACGACTGGTACGCGTACTCCTTCCTGGCGGCCTACTTCGCCGAACAGGTCTTCCCCAAGGGCAGCGGGAACTCCCTGGTGCCGCTGCTGTCCTCCTTCGCGGTCTTCGCGGTCGGCTTCTTCATGCGGCCGGTCGGCGGACTGCTGATGGGCGCGGTGGCCGACCGCCGCGGTCGGCGGACCGCGCTGACCCTCACCATCCTGCTGATGGGCGCCGGCAGCCTGCTGGTCGCGATCACGCCCACCTATGCGAGCGCCGGGATCCTGGCGCCCGTCGTCCTGGTGATCGCCCGCCTCGTCCAGGGCCTGTCGGTGGGCGGCGAGTTCGCGGCCTCCACGACCTTCCTCGTCGAATCGGCCGGGCCCGGCAGGCGCGGGCTGTTCTCCAGCTTCCAGTACGTCTCGACGAGCATCGGCCAGCTGCTGGCGTCCGGGACCGCGGCGCTGCTCGCCGGGCAGCTCACCGAGGGGCAGATGGGGCAGTGGGGCTGGCGGGTGGCGTTCCTGGTGGGCGCGCTGCTGAGCCTGCTCGGCCTGTGGGTCCGGCGGGGCGCCCAGGAAACCAGGACCGCACAGCCGGAGACCGAGCGGCCCGGTCTCTTCGAGGCACTGCGCCGCTACCCCCGGCAGTCCCTGCTGATCTGCGGCATCACCGTGGGCGGCACCATCGCCTACTACACCTGGACGACGTACCTGCCCACCTATGCGCAGGTCAACGCGGGCTTCGACAAGGGCGATTCGCTCATCGTCGGCACCGTCTCGCTGGTGTTCTTCGCCCTGCTGCAGCCGCTCGGCGGCCTGCTCTCGGACCGGATCGGCCGTAAGCCGCTGCTGCTCGGCTTCGCGCTGGGCTTCGCCGTCCTGGCGGTGCCGCTGCTCCATCTGGTCTCCGATGCGTGGATCTCGCTGCTGCTGGTGCAGTGCGCGGGCATGGTGCTGCTGACCGGATATACGTCGATCGCCGCGGCCGTGAACGCCGAGGTGTTCCCCGCCCGGGTGCGGGCGGCCGGGATCGGCTTCCCCTACTCCCTCACCGTGGCGCTCTTCGGTGGCACCGCTCCGTACGTCGGGACCTGGTTCGCGGAGTCCGGGCACGCCGGGCTGTTCCCCTGGTACGTGGCCGTGCTGTGCCTGGTGTCGTTCGTCGTCTATCTGGTGCTGCCGGAGACGGCTCGGCAGAAGCTGGAGAAGTAGCCCGCCCGCACGTCCCACACAAGCGCCGCCCCTCCCGGGACAGGGAGGGGCGGCGCTTGCGTGATGAGGTCCGTCAGACGAGCCAACCCACGAAGTGGAGGACGCCGGCAAGCAGGTTGGTGAGGATGTTCATCTGGCTTGTGCTCCTTGAAAGTCATGCGATGTGGGACCAACTCTCCGGCCCAGCAAGGGATGTCGACCGGAGGCGCCGTAACGGTCTGCAGCCCGTCGCTTGCGCCCCGTAAGCATCACCCGCCGCGTTGCACCCGTGGAAGCCCTTTCAAGATCGATCACGCTTTCCAGGGAACACTAGCGCGTGCGTTCGTTTGTTCCCATGTTTCGGATCGGTTTCGCGCGGGTGAAAAGCCCCCGGACCGCCCCCTATCGACGCCCTTTATCCGTTTCGGGGTACATGGTGGGATCACGCCGCGTCATGGGTGCGATCTCCCGTGACCTTTCTCATTGCCGATCTTCATTGCCGAATTGGCGGGCGACTGTCATTACCCCGGAATTGACGCGCAATCAGAAGTGCCGGTGCCGGGGCAATGACGGACATTTACCCGGCGCATGCTGCACGGAACTCACCGGTAGGGCAACGCTGCGTGAAAACATCCGTATTCCTTCCCGAATCGATCTCCGGAAGCGCACGACTTTCACAGGATGATCACGTGTTAGCGTCCGTCGCCGCGAACCAAAAACGCGAAAGGAAACTCCGTGGGCCACATGCACCACTTCAGCGCGGGCTGGGTATCTCCCGTCCTCGCCTATGCGATGGCGTGCGTAGGATCCGCGCTCGGTCTGCGCTGCACCGTCCGGGCGCTGGCCGCCGACGGCCGCTCGCGCCGCAACTGGCTGCTGACCGCCTCCATCGCCATCGGTTCCGGCATCTGGACCATGCACTTCATCGCGATGCTCGGATTCGGCGTCACCGGCACCCCGATCCGGTACGACGTCCCGCTCACCCTGCTCAGCCTGCTGGTCGCCATGGCCGTCGTCGGCGCCGGCGTCTTCACCGTCGGATACGGGCGCGCCCGGCTGCGCTCGCTGCTGCTGGGCGGCCTGGGCACCGGCGTCGGCGTCGCCGCCATGCACTACCTGGGTATGGCCGCGATGCGCCTGCACGGGCACGTCGGCTACGACCTGGGCCTGGTCGTGCTCTCCGACGCCATCTCCGCCGCCGCGTCAACGGCCGCTCTTTGGGCCGCACTCAATGTGCGTGGCGCGGCCGGTGCGGCCATCGCGTCCCTGGTGATGGGCGTCGCCGTCACGAGCATGCACTACACGGGAATGGCCGCCGTACGCATCGATCTGGCGCCCTCCCGCGCACCGCTGCCCGGTGCCACTCCCATGGAATTCATCTTTCCGCTGACCGTTGTCCTGGGCTCTTTTCTTTTTCTCACCGTGGCCTTTGTCGCATTGTCACCGACCGCCCGGGAACGGGCCGCAGCGGCCTCCGCGCAAACGTTCCAAGAGGCCGAACTCCCCCTTTCTTCCTGACTCGTTGAGGAATTCATGCTCGCACCACAGAACCCGGTCAATTCCGGGCCCGAGGGGGGTACGCCGCCGCCCAAGTCAGGTAATCCGCGAGGGAATTACCGCTCCCGCGGCCCCTCCCACGGGTCCCCCGGCCGCGCGCTTCTCCCCAAGCTGCCCCGCCTCATGCCCCGGTCCGTACGATCGAAGATCGTCGCGCTGCTGATGGTCCCCGTGGTCTCCCTGATCGCCCTGTGGGCCTTCGCCACGCTCACCACCGCGCGCCATGTCTCCGACATCGACCGCCGCAAGGAAATCAACACCACGCTGCTGCTGCCCGTCGGTGATTTCGTCGCCGCCGTACAGGACGAGCGCGGCGCCGCGGCGCGCGCCGTCGCCGCCCCGAACTCCGTACGGCAGCAGGCGCTGCGCGACCGGCAGCGGGCCACCGACGCCGCCGCGACCGCCCTGCGGGACGGCGTCAACGCGGGCAGCGCCGACGCGGCGGACGTCGACCCCGACCTGCCCGGCCGGATCGACCGCCTGATGCGCGACGCCGACGAACTGTCCGCGCTGCGCGCCCACCACGACACCGGCGCGAGCGCCCCGGACCGTACGGCCGGCCGCTACACCGACATCGTCGGCCACGGCTACGCCACCGTCGGCGCCCTGACCGGCCTCCAGAACCCGGCCGGCTCCTCGGAGCTGCGCATCGTCCTGGAACTCGCCCGCGCCCGCGAGGCCATCGCCCGCGAGGACGCCGCCCTCGGCGCCGCCCAGGCATCGGGACGGATGTCGTCCGCGCAGTTCGACGCCTTCACCGGCGCCGCGCACACCCAGCGCGAACTGTTCGCCGACGCGGTCGACGACCTGCGCCCCGCCGACGCCGCCGCCTACCACCGGATCCTGAACGGCACGGCCTACCGCGACCTCCGGTCCGCCGAGGACGCCGTACGGAACGCCGGGCCGGGCGCGCCCGCGGCCAAGGCCGTCCCCGACACCCGCTGGAGCGAGACCAACGGCACGGTCCTGCGCGAACTGCGCACGGCGCAGCGGTCGGCCGCCACCGGGCCCGCCCGCGACGCCGACCCGCTGTCCCCGGGCAACCTCGGCGGCTCCGGCATCGCCGTGGTCCTGGGCTTGGCCGGTGTGCTGCTCTCCCTCCTCATCTCCGTCAAGATCGGCCGCCGGCTCGTCGTCGAGCTGGAGGAACTGCGCAACGACGCCCTGCGGGTCGCGGGCCGCGATCTGCCCAGGTCGCTGCGCCGGCTGTACGCGGGCAAGCCCGTCGACATCGACGCCGTCGCCCCCCTCGACGGCGACCGCGCCACCGGCCGGGACGAAATCGGGCAGGTCGCCGAGGCGCTGGTGGCGGTGCACCGCACCGCGCTCCAGGCGGCGGCCGACCGCGCCGAGGCGCTCAGCGGCGTCTCCGGCGTGTACGTCAGCCTCGCCCGCCGCAGCCAGCTGCTGCTGCACCGCCAGCTCGCCCTGCTGGACACCATGGAGCGCCGCACCGAGGACCCGGCGGAACTCGAGGACCTCTTCCGGCTCGACCACCTCACCACCCGCATGCGGCGGCACGCGGAGAGCCTGATCATCCTCTCCGGCGCCGCGCCCGGCCGCGGCTGGCGCCGCCCCGTACCGCTGCTGGACGTGGTGCGGGCCGCGGCCGCCGAGGCCGAGGACTTCGCGCGCGTCGAGGTGACCGCCGTTGCTGACGCCCGACTGGCCGGCGGCGCCGTCGCCGACATCACCCATCTGCTGGCCGAACTGGTCGAGAACGCCGTGATGTTCTCGCCGCCGCACACCAAGGTGCGGGTGAGCGCCGAACGGGTGGGCACGGGCATCGTCCTGGAGATCCACGACCGCGGGCTCGGCATGGGCCAGGAGGCGCTCGCCGAGGCCAACCGCCGGATCGCGGACGCCGATGAGATCGACCTCCTGGACACCGAACAGCTCGGCCTCTTCGTGGTGAACCGCCTCGCCCACCGCCAGAAGGTCCAGGTGACCCTCCAGCCGTCGGTGTACGGCGGCGTCACGGCCGTGGTGCTGCTGCCCGACGTCCTGCTGGCCGACGCCGATGCGGCCGACGACGACGCCGGCTCGACGGAGCAGATGACCTCGCTGTACCACCGGCGCCGGCCCGCCGTGGCGCGGGCCCTCGGCGCCGCGAACCGCGCGCGGCAGGCGCTGCCCCCGGCGCCCGTGCGCCCCGCACCGACGGAACCCGGGCCCGAGCCGCACACACCCCCGGCCGACCCGGCGGAACCCGTCCCGGCCGACCCCGACGGCCCCCTGCCCCGCCGCGTCCGGAGCGCCAGCCTCGCCCCCCAGCTGCGCAACGACCCACCGCAGCGCCCCGACTGGGTGCCCCGAACCGAAGGCACCCCCGCACCCCGCCGCTCCCCGGACCAGGCCCGCGCCACCATGGCGTCCCTGCGCGCCGGCTGGAACCGCGGCCGCGAGGCCGCGGCCGGGCAGCAGCCCGGCGATCCGGACCCGCAGCCGCCCCGTGGCGAAGAAATCCAAGGAGACGAGCCCCGATGACCGCCGACCCGCACCACGCTCACCTTTCCGGTGAACTCAACTGGCTTCTCGATGATCTGGTCTCCCGCGTACTGGAGATCCGCTGCGCCGTGGTCCTCTCCGGCGACGGCCTGGCCGTCGGTACGTCCACCGGGCTGACCCGCGACGACAGCGAACGGTTCGCCGCCATCGCCTCCGGCTTCCACAGCCTGGCCAAGGGCGCCGGCCGGCACTTCGCGGCCGGTCAGGTCGTCCAGACCATGGTCGAGCTGGAGGGCGGTTTCCTCTTCGTCGTGGCCGCCGGGGACGGCTCCTGCCTGGGCGTGTTCGGCGACGCCGAGGCCGATATCGGCCTGGTCGCCTACGAGATGGCGCGGCTGGTCAAGCGGGTCGGCGAACACCTCGGCACGCCAGAGCGCGCCGGAGTGGAGTGACCGGGCGCCCATGACCGACTCCACCCCGCACTGGTACGACGACGAAGCGGGGCCGATGGTCCGGCTCTACGCGATGACCGCGGGGCGGGCCCGGCCCGGCAGTGAGGCCTTCGAGCTGATGGCCGTCGTAGGGACCGGGTCCCGCCCCGCCGACGACACCCCCGTGCTCTCGCCCGAGCAGCACACCATTCTCGCGCTGTGTGGCGAGCGGCCCCGCACGGTGGCCGATATCGCCTCCGACTCCGGGCTCCCGCTCGGCGTGGTCCGGGTCCTGCTGAGCGATCTGCTCGCGGCGGAGCTGATCCAGGTCAACCCGCCCGTACCGCCCGCCCAGTTGCCCGACGCGCACGTTCTCAAGGAAGTGATCGATGGACTTCGCGCGCTCTGATGCGCCGCGCCCCGGCCCCTCGGCCGCCGGCTCCTTCATGGCCCTCAAGATCCTGGTGGCGGGAGGGTTCGGCGTCGGCAAGACGACCCTGGTCGGCTCGGTCAGCGAGATCCGGCCGCTCAGTACCGAGGAGCGCCTGACCGAGGCCGGGCGCCCGGTCGACAGCCTCGACGGAGTCCAGCACAAGACCACCACGACGGTCGCGATGGACTTCGGCCGGATCACCATCCACGACGACCTGGCGCTCTATCTGTTCGGCACGCCGGGCCAGGACCGCTTCTGGTTCCTGTGGGACGAGCTGGCACAGGGCGCCCTCGGCGCCGTGGTGCTCGCCGACACCCGCCGGCTGGCCGACAGCTTCGCGGCCATCGACTACTTCGAGCACCGCGGCATCCCGTTCGTCGTCGCCGTCAACTGCTTCGAGGGCGCCCGCCCGCACCGCTCCGACGAGGTGGCACGGGCGCTGGACCTCGACCCCGGCACGCCCGTCCTGCTGTGCGACGCCCGCGACCGCGCGTCCTGCAAGGAGGTGCTGATCGGCCTCGTCGAGCACGCGGCGGCGTCGTACGAGGCGAGGCTGCGGGGCGGTGCGCCGGCCGGCTCCTGATCAGCGGGCCGCGGCCGCCGGCTCCCGCGCCAGCAGCTGCCGGATCTCCCGTGCCGCGGCCCGGCCCGCGCGGCCGGCGCCGATCGTGCTCGCCGACGGCCCGTAACCCACCAGGTGCACCCGCGCGTCGCGCAGCGCGCGGGTGCCCGCCATCCGGATGCCGCCGCCCGGCTCGCGCAGCTTCAGCGGGGCGAGATGGTCGATGGCGGCACGGAAGCCGGTCCCGTAGAGGATGACGTCGGCCTCGACCGTGCGCCCGTCCGCCCACACCACCCCGGTGGGGGTGATCCGCTCGAACAGCGGCAGTCGCTCCAGTACGCCGCTCTCGCGGGCCCGCCGGATCGCCTCCGTCATCGGCAGCCCGGTCACGCTCACCACGCTGCGCGGCGGCAGCCCCTGCCGGACCCGTTCCTCGACGAGGGCGACGGCGGCCCGGCCCTCCGCCTCGCCGAACGGCCCCTCACGAAAGACCGGCGGCCGGCGGGTCACCCAGGTGGTTTCCGCCGCCACCGGCGCGATCTCCAGCAGCTGCTGCACGGCCGAGGTGCCGCCCCCGACCACCACGACCCGCGCATCGCGGAACGCCTCCGGGCCGCCATACTGCGAGCTGTGCACCTGCCGTCCGCCGAACGTCTCCTGCCCGGGAAACCGCGGCCAGAACGGCCGGTCCCATGTCCCGGTCGCATTGATCACCGCCCGCGCCGCGTAGTCCCCCTCCGACGTCTCGACCAGCAGCCGTCCTTCCTCAATGGCTCCGGGGGGCGCCGTCCCGGCGGGATTCCCGCCGGCGTCGCGCACCGCCAGGACGCTCACCGGCCGGTGCACCCGCAGGCCGAAGGCCCGCTCATAGCTGTCGAAGTACGCGCCGATCACCTCGGCGGACGGA
Source organism: Streptomyces sp. NPDC101227 (assembly GCF_044767545.1). Classification (NCBI taxonomy): domain Bacteria; kingdom Bacillati; phylum Actinomycetota; class Actinomycetes; order Kitasatosporales; family Streptomycetaceae; genus Streptomyces; species Streptomyces sp. NPDC101227. Next base: position 496,137 of record NZ_JBIWOD010000001.1, read on the forward strand.
CGGGCCGGATCGGCGCCGGTCAGCTCCATCCCCGGCAGCGCGTGCATGCCGTGCACCTTCTCGTACGTCAGCGTGGGCCACCGGAACTGCCAGGCGCCGCCGGGGCGCGGCGAGTGGTCGAGTACGACGACGTCCCGGTCCGGGACGTAGCCCAGCCGCCGCAGATGAAAAGCGGCGGCCAGGCCCGCCTGTCCCGCACCGATCACCAGGACCTCGACCTCGGTCGCGCGCCCGCCGCTGTAGTTCATGCCTCCCCCAACCCGGGGCGGGGCCCAGATCTTCCCGTCAGGCCGGTACGCCCGCCGCGGCCCCGGTGACGCGATCGCCGCCCCATCGCTTCCGCGCCGCCTCGAGGTCGAGCGGCTTGCGTTCGATCTCGGTGTCGAAGGACCACTCGCCCTCCGGCACCCGCCAGATCAGCTCCAGCTCGATGCCGTCCGGGTCCGTGGCGTAGACCGACAGATGCATCCCCTGGTCGAGGCACTGCCTGACGCTGCCCACCGCCTGCAACTTCCCCTGAATGCCCGCCAGTTCATCGAGCGTGCCGACCTCGAACGAGACATGCACGAGCCCCGGGGGAGTACCGTCGGCGGGCCGGGCGTCGGCCGAGGCGGTCGCCAGCAGCCCCAGGTCGTGGTGGTTGGTCGACTCCGCGGACGAGCGGAGGAAGACCATGAACGGCGACGGGCCGCGGCCGGGGATGGTGTCCACGACCGTCAGCCCCAGGACGTCCCGGTAGAAGCGGGTAGAGGCGTCGATGTCGGTGACGGACAGGACGACGTGGTTGACGCGGCGGATCGTCATCGGGCTCTCCTCTGGATAGGGTGAGGCAACGTAGAAGTACCTCATAGTGAGGTACCTCTGTATCTCCCTTCCAGGAGTACCGGACCAAGAGCTGCCCCTGCAATGCGTGAAGGAGACCGGGAGAGATGCACGGCAAAGATCCGGCCACCCCGCCGCCGTCCGAGGTCGCCGAGCGGTTCTTCGCCGTCACCAAACTGCTCCGCAAGCGCGCGAACGAGGGCCTGCGCGCACAGGGCCTGACCATGGCCCGCGGCAAGCTGATGGCGGTGCTCCACCACACCGGACCGGTCCGTATCAGCGTGATCGCCGCGAAGCTGGGCATCGCCGCCCGCAGCGTGACCGAGGCGGTGGACGCCCTGGAGCGCGACGGCCTGGTCACCCGCCAGCCCGACCCGACCGACCGCCGGGCGGTGCTGGTCGCCCTCACGGAGCGAGGCACCACGGTCATCCGCGAGGCCGAAGGCCCCCGCCGCGCCGTGGTGAATGGCCTGTTCTCGGCCCTGGACGCCGACGACCGGGCCGAACTGCTCCGACTCCTCGACATCCTGGGCCGCGCGGCGGACGAGGGGGTCTAGCCGTCTGGCCGCCTGGCCGGCTAGCCGCCTTGCCGCCCGGCCCGCGCGGCCGCCGCGTACCACCAGCGGGGCCGCGCCGGCCCGACGATCTTCGAGGCCGGCTGGTCGGGATGCAGCCCCAGCGGGCGCAGCGCCTCCGCACGGACCCGTACCATGATCCCGCCGCGCCACCGTCCGGTCGCGTCAGGACCGCAGGCCAGGCTCATCGCGATGTCCTCGTCGCGCAGCGGCATCCAGTCGATCCCGCGCTGTCGCAGTCAACCGTGCAGCGCTTCCATGGGGTGCGGGGCGCCCGGCACGTTCTCGTACGCGGCGATGACGATGGTCTCGGAGTCGGGCAGGGGAGCGGGGGCGGACCGCCGCCCCCGATGGCGTGGGCTCATCTCGCTGACTACTCCCCTTCCAGGTCTTGCAGGTCTACCAGGTCTGCCAGGTGTTCGCGGACGAGGTCGGCGGCGCCCGGCGCGCCCTCCTCGGGCCATTGCGCGACCAGCCGCACGAGCAGATCGCGAGGGACGGCCGACCGGTGCTCCTCGGTGAGGTTGTGTGCCGCCGCCACCTGCACCTCGAGCGCGTCACAGGCGGTGGCGCGCACCAGCTCTTGGGTCGCCGCGTCGCCGGGGACATCACGCAGCGCGTACAGGGCGGCGACGCGGTCCGCCGGCGAACGGCTCTCGTCGCGGGCGAGCGCACCGAGCGTCCGGACCAGGAGCGGATCCGCCGACCGGCCCTCCTCCAGCGCCAACTCCACCGCATGGAGGGCCACTTCGCCCACCCCTTCGCTCATGGGGCGCTCCAGTGCGGCGGCGAGCGCGGCCGCGTCCTCGGGCCCCGGGCACCGCGCGACCCGCAGCACATGCAACGCGCTGAGGTGGCCCGCATCGGCGCCGTACTGCGGGCTCGATGCGGACGGCGACGGCGGTGATCGCAGCGCCTCGCGGGCGGCGGCGAGCGCCTCCGCCGCCACCGCCGTGCGGGCGTCCGCACCGCCCAGCCGCTCGATGCCCCCGGGGCACCACCAATGATCCAGCGCGATCCCCACGGCGGCCGGCTGCCCACTGCGCAGCAGCGTCCGCAACGCACGGTGAGCGGCCTCCGCGTCGCCGGCCGCGCGGAGTTCCCGGTGTGCGCGGTACAGCCCGGGGTCGCTCAGCCGGCTGCCCTTCCAGTGCGCGCTGTGCATGCCCCCGAACACCGCCTGGCCGACCCAGTCGGGGTTGCCGCGCGAGACCTTCATGCCCGGCGGCCAGCTCTCCACCAGGTCTTCGAGCAGCGCACGGTGCCGTTCGATGCGCTCCGGCCGCGACAACTCCCAGGCCGCGTCCACCTGGAGGTCCCGGTCCTCGCTGCGCACGGCCCGGATCAGCAGCGGGTCCGCCTCCGCGCCCAAGGACTGACTCAGCACGTGCAACGCCGACTTGCGGTGTGCGCGCAGCCCGGACTCGTACACAAAGCGGCCGATGACGTCGACGAGGCGCGGGTCCGGCCGGTCCATAGCCCGGAGCACGTGCCCGGCGGTCGACAGCGCGACGGAACGGACCCTGCGCACCGTGGCCCGCTCCAGCACCTCGACGATCAGATCCGCGTCCGACGGCCGCACCCCGGCATGCTGGATCGCCGCCAGCGCGCTCAGATGGTTGGCGGCCGCCCCGGTGCGCGGACTCAGACCGGCCGGCGACGGCGGATGACGCAGCACCGCCCGGGCGATCTCGCCCGCGTCCCGGGACCCGCGCAGCCGCTCGGTGCGCACGAAGTGGTCGAGCGCGATACCGACTGCCACCGTCCGTCCGCTGTGCAGCAGCGTCCGAAAGGCCCGGCGAGTGGCGCGCTTCCCGACCGGGAGCCGCAGCTGCGCATGGGCGCGGTGCAGCTCGGGATCGGACAGCTCGGCGCCGATCCAGTGGGTGCTGTGGAACCAGCCCCGGTCATCGAGCATCATCCGTGCCTTGTGGCCGACGTCGTCGGGCCAGCCGGTCACGAGCCGCTCGACGCGCTCGCGGTGGGCGGCGAAGCGGTCCGGCCGCATGAGGCCGGCCGCCCCCTCGGCCTGGATCTCGACCTCGTCGGAGTCGGTGGCACGGACCAGCAGCGCCGTGGCCTGTGCGCCCTTCGCCTCGTCCAGCGCGGACAGCGCCTCCGCCCGCTCCTGGACGTCGAGACCCTCGTCGAACGCCAGGGCGCCGAGCACCCCGACCAGGCGCGGGCTCGGCCCCGCACACCTGGCCAGCGCCTGGCCGGCCGCGGTGCAGCCGGTCGAGCGCACATTCCCCTCCGTCGCGCTCTCCAAGGCATCCGCGATCAGACCCACGTCCGACTCCTCGGCGAGGTTCATCATCGCGTTCAGCGCGCTGGCGTGGTGGGCACCTGCGAAGTCACCGTCGTCCACGAGGGCCGGTGGCTGCCGCAACAACTCCCGTGCCACCGCGAGAACTTGGTCCTCGAAGCGCGCGACCGCGCTCTCCCCGCCGAAGCGGGTCAGCGCACCGGAGTACTGGAAGTGGTCGAGCGCGATGCCCGCGGCGGCGGGGTGGCCGCTGTGCAGCAGGGTCCGGAAGGCGCGCAGATAGGCGCCCTCGCCGGTCGGATCCGCCAACTCGTCATGGGCGGCGGCGAGTTCGGGTTCCCCCAGCTCGCAGTGACGCCAGTGGAAGCTATGGAAACCGGCGACCATCAGCCGCCCAACTGCCCGTGAATGGTGAACTCCTGTCGTGCCGGCAACCGACTGCCGAGACCCTTGTGCGAACGAAGACAGTGCGGCACGTCAGCATGCCAGGAGTTCACCTCACGACCAATGGGCTTTCCGGCGGGCGGAGGCCGTCAGCGTCCCCCCGCCACCAGCAACGGCGCCCCGCCGGGCGCCGACGCCGGACGGCCGTTCGCCGCCGGTACGCCGGCCAGTGGGGGCGGCGCCGCAGCCAGCAGCCCCCGCGCGGCAAGCTCCGGCCGTACGCCCTCGCCGAACCAGTACGCCTCCTCCAGATGCGGGTAACCGGACAGCACGAAGTGCTCGATGCCCAGGGCGTGGTACTCCTCGATCCGGTCGGCGACCTCGCCATGGCTGCCGACCAGTGCGGTGCCCGCCCCGCCCCGTACCAGACCCACCCCCGCCCACAGGTTCGGTGAGATCTCCAGCTTGTCGCGCGAGCCGCCGTGCAGCGCGAGCATCCGGTGCTGGCCCACCGACTCGCTCTTGCCCAGGGCCTGCTGCGCAGCGGCGACGGTGTCCGCGTCGAGATCGCCCAGCAGCCGGCCGGCGGTCGCCCAGGCCTCCTTCGACGAGTCCCGCGAGATGGTGTGCAGCCGGATGCCGAACCGGACGCTGCGCCCCTCCTTCTCCGCCAGCCCGCGAATCCAGTCGATCTTCTGCCTGACCTGCTCGGGCGGTTCGCCCCAGGTCAGATACACATCCACGTTCCGGGCCGCGACCGGCCCCGCGGCCGCCGACGAACCGCCGAAGAAGATCTGTGGCAGCGGGTCCGGTGGCAGCGCCGTCAACCCGCCCTCGACCTGGTAGTGCTCGCCCCGGAAGTCGAACGGCTTCCCGCCCCACACACCCCGTACGACCCGCAGGAACTCATCCGTACGGGCATACCGCCGGTCGTGGTCGAGATGATCGCCGAACCGCTTCTGCTCGGTCGAGTCGCCGCCGGTGACCACGTTCAGCAGCAGCCGCCCGCGCGAGATCCGCTGATACGTCGCGGCCATCTGAGCGGCCAGCACCGGCGAGATCACCCCCGGCCGGAACGCGACCAGGAACTTCAGCCGCTCCGTGACCTGAGTGAGCGCCACCGTCGTCAGCCATGCGTCCTCGCACCAGGTACCCGTCGGCGTGAGCACCGCATCAAACCCCAACTGCTCCGCAGCCTTAGCTATTTGCGCCAGATACTCGATGTCCGGGGCCCGGACCCCGCTCACCGGAGTGATGCGGTCGCGCCGAATCCCGCCGTCCGTATAGGCGTGCCGGTCGACGAGGGTCCGCCCGTCGCCGCCGGTCGGCAGAAACCAGTGCAGGTGCACGGACATCTCATGCGGCCTTTCCGTAGGTGCGCGGCGCCGTACCCGAAGGCGGCAGCTCGCCGTTGAAACGGGTGTCGACGAACGACCCGAAGTCGAATGTGCGGGGGATCAGCTTCAGTTGGGCGAACGAGTCCACGATCCCCTGCTCCGAGGCGATGGCGGCCTTGTCCACGGCGACCGATACCCCCGTGCCCCGGGTTCGTTTGACCGCGGCCAGCGCCACCTTCTCCGGCAGCCCGGTCTCCTTCGCCCATGCCTTCGCCCAGGCGCCGGGGTGCTTGAAGACCCAGTTCTGCGCCCGCCGCAGCCGGTCCACGTAATCCTTGAGCACCGCGGCCTTCTTCTTGTCGGCCAGCGCGGCGGGCGCGGCCACCTGGAAGCTCAGTCCGTTGACCACACCCTGCCCGGTGGTCAGCACCCGGGCATCGGCCTGATCGAGCGCCTGCGAGGTGTACGGGTCCCACACCGCCCAGGCATCCACCTTGCCCCGGCTGAACGCGGCGAGCGCATCGGCCGGCTGGAGGTAGCTCAGCCTGACGTCCTTCGGCGACAGCCCGGCCCGCTTCAGCGAGGCGACCAGCTGATAGTTCGCCGAGCTGCCCTGCGCCACCGCGATGGATCGGCCCTTCAGATCGGCCGGCCGCTTGAGCGGCGAGCCCTTCTTCACCAGGATGGCCTCGCCGTCGGAGCTGCTGTGCGTCCCCGCGATCACCTTGATCTTCGAATGCGCGGCGGCGGCGAACACCGGCGGCGTGTTACCGACCGCGCCGACGTCGACGGCCCCGGCATTGACCGCCTCCAGCAGCGGCGGCCCCGAGGTGAACGTCGACCACTTGATCTTGTACGGCAGGTCGTCCAGCTCACCGGCCGCCCGCAGCAGCGCCTCCGAACCCCCCTTCTGATCACCGACGTTGAGCGTCTGCGACCCCTTGCCGTCGGTCCCGCTGCCGCTGCCGCCCGAAGCGCCGTCAGCCCGCGACGCACCACCGCACCCGGCGAGCACCAGGGCGAGCGGGAGCAGCAGGGCGGGGGAGAGGTGCCGTGGTCTCATGGCGTGTCCGTTCTGTGCAGGGGTGGTTCGGGGTCAAGCGGAGGGGATGGCGGGTGCGGCCCCGCCCGGAGGGACGGATGCAGTACCGGTACGGGGCCGCGGAAGGGCTTCGGCGCCCGTACGAGGTGGGTCGGCGTCCGTACGGGGCCCGGCCCCGCCGCCCGCCACCGCCCCCTCGACGCCCAGCCGGTCGAGCAGGCGGGCGCGCAGCGCGGCGAACCGGGGATCGGAGACCTCGCGCGGCCGAGGCAGCTCCACCTCGGTCTCGTACGCGATCCGGCCGCCCTCCATCACCAGCGCGCGGTCGGCGAGCAGCAACGCCTCGTCCACGTCATGGGTGACCAGCAGCACCGCGCAGCCGCGTTCCTGCCACAGCTCGGCCACCAACCGCTGCGCCTTGATCCGGGTCAGCGCATCGAGCGCGCCGAACGGCTCGTCGAGCAACAGCAGATCGGGCTCCCGCACCAGCGCACGGGCGAGCGACGCGCGCTGAGCCTCCCCTCCGGAGAGCGTCCTGGGCCAGGCATCCGCCCGATGGTCGAGCCCTACCTCCGCCAACGCCCTTACTGCCGCGTCTCGTCCGGGGCGCCCCGGGAGCCCCAGCAGCACGTTGCGCCAGACCCGCTTCCAGGGCATCAGCCGCGGCGCCTGGAACGCCACCGCCTTGCGGCGCGGCACCAGAACCTCGCCCTCGATCTCCCGGTCGAGCCCCGCCAGCACCCGCAACAGCGTCGACTTGCCGCAGCCGCTGCGTCCGAGCAGCGCCACGAACTCGCCCGGCCGGATGGTCAGATGGAGTCCGTCGACCACGGCCTTCCCGTCAAAGGCCCGCATCAGCCCGGCAACCTCGACGGCGGCGCCGGCGCCCGCCGCGCTCACTGTCCCGTAAACGTCGGTCGCCATTGCAGCAACAGCCTTTCCAGCGTGCGGACGACGAAGTCGGCGATGAGCCCGAGGGCCGCGTAGACGACCAGGCACACCACGATCACGTCGGTACGGAAGAACTCCCGGGCCTGATTCATCAGAAAGCCCAGACCGTCATCGGCGTTCACCTGCTCACCGAAGACCAGGGCCAGCCACGCGGTGGCCAGCGAATAGCGCAGCCCGGTCATGGCCCCCGGCAGCGCACCGGGCAGCACCACATGCCGGACCAGCCCCCACCGGCCCAGCCCGAGCGAGGTCCCCGCCTCCACCAGCTGGGCATCCACGCCCCGGATCCCGGCGTACACATTCAGATACAGATGGAACGCCACCCCGAGCGCGATGAGCGCGATCTTCGGCGCCTCGCCGATCCCCAGCCAGATGATGAACAGCGGAATCACGCCCACCCAGGGGATGGACCGCAGCATCTGCACGGTCGCATCGACCAGGTCCTCGCCGAGCCGCGAAAGCCCCGAGACCAGCGCCAGCACGATCCCTGCCGACCCGCCCAACAGCAGCCCCACGGCGACCCGTTGAACGGACACCAGCATCGCCGAAGGCAGCGTCCCGTCCGAGACGAGATCACCGGCGGTGGCGGCGATGGCCCCGGGCGACGCCAGCATGTCGGCGGGCAGCGCCCCGCTCGCGCTGAGCACCTGCCACACCACCAGCAGTCCCACGGGCCCGGCCGCGCGGCGCAGCCAGCGGGGCACCGACCGGCGACGACCGGCGACGGGGCGGACACGCACCAGCTCGGGCGAGCCGACCACACCCGACGGCGCGACTGCGCCATCACCTTGACAATTCCCTACTTTCCCCAAAATATCGGGCGAGGCATGGCCGGGCACGGCCTGATCGAGCGTCATACGAGCTCCACGAAGGGGGGGGAGGGGCGCACGCCCGGGCGGTCGACAGGCGACGGCGCACACAGGCGGCGAAAAATCGAGAGGAAGCAGTCCGGCGGGGACCGGCAAGCGCAGACAACCATCCGCGGGCCAACTCACGCCCCACAGACGTCAGCGCATCAGCACCTCAGTGCATCAGCGCGCAACGGAAAGGGCGTCAGCCTAGGTGTAGGCGTAGGCGTAGGCGTAGGCGTCAGCGACCGCGGCGACACGCGGCGGAGGCCACCCGCAGCAGGTCGATATGACCGCGCGTGGTGAGCAGGGCTGACAAGGGCATGTCGCTGAAAGTAGCGGTGCGCTCCGAGAGGGGTCAAACGTCATCTCGGCAGGTGGACCTTTGTTGCACGGGCATTGCGACGGGCGCGGACAGGGCCGCCGACCCGGCCGGCGGCCCGTAAGAAGATGGAGCCATGAGCACCGCATTCACCACTCGCACCCTCAACATCACCACCGGCCCGACGGAAACCGTCACCGACCTCACCGCCGACTGCGCCGCCTTCCTCGACGAAGCCGCGGCGGGACGCGACGGCCTGCTGAACGTCTTCGTCCCGCACGCCACCGCCGGCATCGCCATCCTGGAAACCGGCGCCGGCAGCGACGACGACCTCCTGGCCGCCCTCCACGACCTCCTCCCCTCCGACAACCGCTGGCGCCACCGCCACGGCAGCCCCGGCCACGGCCGCGACCACGTACTGCCCGCCCTCGTCCCACCACACGCGACCCTCCCCGTCGTCGCGGGGCGGCTGGAGCTGGGCACCTGGCAGTCGGTCTGTCTGGTGGACACCAATATCGACAATGTCAACCGTCAGGTTCGACTGAGCTTCCTGGGCTGAGCACGATTGTCCGGGGGGCGGCCGCTCCGTACCCCGCGTGCTCGAAACGGGCCTCGCGCGGAGGCGTTTAGTGATCATTTTCCAGGAAAATGTCGATCAATTACGATCACGATGTGACACAGATCACGCCGCTGAGCAGGTCTTTTCTCGCAGGGGGTGGTCCTCCCCTCCTGCGGGCGACCTAACATCAACACGCGCTGCACGGGGGATACGGTCAACTCACTTACAACATCAACATGTTGGCTTTCCGCGCTGCCGCACCCTTAGGACTTCCAACTGCAGTTCAGGTGTCGCTTTGATGTCATTACCCCTGCTCCGACCAAGCAAGGGGCTCGGCGGAGGTGCCCGCACCGCCAGGATCTCGCATCGCCTGATCCTGCTGGTGGCAGTGCCGCTCGCCGTAGCTGTCGCCTTCGCCGGGCGGGCCCTGGCCCCGTCGACCGGGCAGGCCATCCAGGCCGTCCGACTCGAGGCGGCGATCGAAGTAGCGCAAACGGCGAGTGATCTGACGTACCGATTACAGCGCGAACGCGCGGAAGCTTCGATACAGGTCACCTCTGCGCAGAGGTCCGGAGAGCGGTTCGGGAGGCTCGCCCGGGCCACCGACGAGAGCGTCACGCGCTACCGGGAGAAGCGCGCGGGGCTCTCTTCCATGCCGTCCGCCACGAACGCGACGTTGCAAAGGATCGACAAGTCTCTGGACAGGATCGCGTCCCTGCGCGCCCAGGTGCGCTCCGGTGCCGGCTCCTTGTCCTCCGTGGCGTTCGGTTACCGCATCGTCATCGCCGACCTCGTTTCCTTCCGTGACAGCATCGCGCAGGCCGACGGGGTGAACGCGGAGGTGGCCGACCATATCCGAGCCGCCGCCGCGCTGTCGGAGGCGGCCGAGCACGCCGCACAGCAGGAGGTCGCCGTCCTGCGGGCGCTCTCCGACGGCGGTTTCACGCCCGCCTCGCTCCAGACGTTCGAGGCGACCCGGCTTGGTTACACGGACGCGTACGAGACCGTCACCGCAGTCGGGCCTGGAGAGTGGCGTACCTGGATGGAACGCACGCTGTCCGGGCCGAGAGCGACGGCGGCCGAGAAACTCGCCGCCGAAGCGGCTCGCAGCGCCGCGGGGGAGCGGCTGGCCATCAGCCGCACTGCCTGGACCGACGCCATGGCCGACCGGCAGGAGCTGTTGCAGTCGGTGGTGCTTCGGGCGGATGCCGACCTGCTCGACACCGTCACCGAGGAGCGCACCCGCCTCATCTGGTGGGCGGTGTCCGAACTGGCCGTGACCGTCCTTATGTTGGTGGCCGTCCTGCTCATCGCCGTACGACTCGGCCGCGACCTGATCCGCAGGCTCCGGGACCTGCGTGACGCCGCGCACGAAGTGGCGCACAAGCGCCTGCCCGAGGAGGTGCGCAAGCTCGCCCAGCTCGGCTCCGCGGGCCGGGCGACGCCCGACGAGATCGCCCGGCGGGCAGGCACGCCCTTGGTGGACCTCGCCGACGACGAGATGGGCGAGGTGGGACAGGCGTTCAACTCCGTGCACTACGCGGCAGTCCGGCTCGCGGGCGAGCAGGCCGGGTCCCGCGACCGGTTCGCGGCGACCCTGGTGACCGTGGCCCGCCGCGGCGCACGCCTCAACTCGGCTCTGACCGCGCAGCTGAACAGGGTGCAGCGCGACGAGTTGGACCCCAAGCGGATGGAGACCCTGTTCGCGCTCGACCACCTGGCCATCCGCATGGAGCACAACGCCAACAACCTTCTCGTACTCGGCGGTGTTGGAGGCGGCAGAGTCCGCCCCGCCAATGCGCCCTGCACCTCCGTGATCTACGCTGCGGCCCAGCAGATCGAGCATTACGGCAGGGTGAGCCTCGGTCACGTCGAGCCCTCGATCACCATTGCCGCACGTGTCGTCGACGACATCGCGCACATGCTCGCCGAACTCCTCGACAACGCCACACGGTTCTCGCCGCCCGACACCCAAGTCGGCGTGGGTGCCTGGAGCCTGTGCGACCGGGCCGTGCTCCAGATAGTCGACGAGGGCATCGGCATGCCGGACGCGCGCCGCACGGCACTCAACGCCGAGCTCGCCTCCCCGCAGGCCGACATCGGCGCCGTACACACCATGGGCCTGCAAGTCGTGGGACGTCTCGCGGCCCGGCACGGCATCGTGGTCGAACTGCGTGAGTCCTCCGGGCCCGGAACCATCGTCGAGGTGGTACTCCCCAAGGAACTGCTCGCCGAACCCGGCACGGACACCCTGGTGCCCGTGCCGCCGCCGCACGGCGCCGTGGGTCCGGCAGTCGCGCGGGACCACACCGGCCCGAACGAGGGCGGAGCGGGCCAGGAACCCGAGACTGCCCGCTCGCACGACGAGGGGAGCGGTGCCCCGGAACCCGCCGGAAGGCCGCGGCCCGCGATCCCGGTGCGGCCGCAGGGCAGCGCTGGCCACCTGACCACGGCTCTCCGCCCCCGCCCTGCGGAGCACGCGGAGTACGCCGAGGACTCAGCACCTGCGGATCGCGCGGCGTCCGCGGAACAGGGCGCAACGGCGCCGTCTCGGCCCGGTGTCCGGACGACCGGCCGTGCACCGGGCAGTGCCGTCCCCGTGGAGAGCAGGATCGCCGGGGTGAGCGCCTCCGGTCTGCCGATCCGCAAGCGGGCCGCACCCGGCGGTCCGACGCCGCCCACACCAGTGCGCCAGGCGGCGGGAGAGCGCGACGCGGCGACACGTGCCCGCAAGGCGCCGCGCCGCCGTGACTCCCGTCAGGTCTCCGACGTCCTCTCGGCCTACGCCCAAGGCATCAGCCGCAGCACACGTCGCAGTTCCCCCGAGCGCAATGCCGACGCCGGCGGTACCACAGGCACGCAAACCACAGGCACGCAAACCACAGGCACGCAAACCACCGGCTCGCCCGACGACAACACACAAGGGAGCACGCGATGACCCAACCCGAACCAGCCGGTTCCCTTGACTGGCTGCTCACCGACTTCGCCCGCCGAGTCCCCGAAGTCACGCACGCTCTCGCGGTCTCCGTCGACGGACTCGCCCTGGCCTTCACAGGCCTCGACCAGGACGACGCCGACCGTCTCGCCGCCATCTCCGCGGGACTGGTCAACCTGATGTCCGGCGCGGCGCAGTTGCTGCGGACCGACCCGGTGGAGCACAGCCTCACCGCGATGGACGGCGGCTACCTCTTCGCGATGGCGGTCTCGAGCGGCGCTTCCCTCGTCGTCGTCACCACTCGCGAGGCCGACATCGGCGAAGTCAGCTATTCCATGGCGGAGTTGATCGACCAGGTCGGTGGCGCCCTGTCCCCGCAGATCCGCGATGCAGGCAGTCCGGAGCACGCCCACTGATCCGCCGGAATCCAAGCCCGCCCGTCCACGACCCTGTCCAGGACGCCCTCCATACCGCTCGTACCACCCCTTGGAGTCCCTGTCATGAACAACGTCCTCACAGCCCGTCGCTCCGGCCGGCCCAGAAAGCGCGCGGGCGGTGCGGCACTGCTGGCCCTCGCGATGACCACGGTCGCGGGCTGCAGCGGCAGCGCGGCCTCCGGCGGTGACGACGACACCCTCAAGGTGGGCGTGCTGGTGCCGTTGTCGGGAACGTACGAGGCGATCGGCAAGGACATGCGCGACGGCTTCCAGCTCTACCTGGACACGCACGGCAAAAAGCTCGGCGGGCGCAAGGTGGAACTGACTCAGGCCGACGAGGGCGACGGGGCGCCGACAGCGGTGCCCGCCGCTAACAAGCTCATCAAGAAGGACCAGGTCGACGTGATAGCCGGCGTCGGCGGCGGTGGCTCCTTCGCCGCCGTCCAGCCCCTTGTCACCAAGAACGAGGTGCCCCTGCTCGCCACCGGCGGCCGTCCCACCAAGACCGACGTGAAGTGGATCTGGACCACGAGCTTCCTCTCCGAGGAGCCGGGCGAGGCGATCGCCCGGCACATCAAGGACGAGGTGGACGGCCCCGTCTACGCGATAGGCCCCGACTACCAGGGCGGTTACGACGAGATGCGCGGCTTCACCGAGGCCTTCGCCAAGGCTGGCGGCAAGCTCGCCAACCCGGACGGCAAGACCAAGTGGACGCCATTCCCCAAGACCACCAACTTCACACCGTACTTCAACGACATCGCCAAGACCGACGCCAAGGCGGTCTACTGCTTCTACGCCGGCAAGGCCGCGATCGACTTCGTGAAGCAGTACAAGCAGTCCGACGTGGCCGACCTGCCGCTGTACTCGCCCGGCTTCCTCACCGAGGGCGGCACTCTGCCCGCCCAGGGCGCGGCGGCCAAGGACATCTACTCCGTACTCAACTACGCGGCCGACCTCGACAACGAGGCCAACCGCTCGTTCGCCGCCGACTGGACCGCCAGGCACGACCTGCCGCCCACCACCTACGCGATGTCCGCGTACGACGCCGCCGCGGTGCTCGACAAGGCCGTCGCGGACCTTGCCGAGGACGGCAAGGAGATCACGTCCCAGAGCATCAACGAGGCCATCGGCGACCTCGGGCGGATCGACAGCCCGCGCGGCTCCTGGGAGTTCAGCAGAACCACCCACTCGCCCGTGCAGAAGTGGTACCTGCGCCAAGTGAAGCGCGACGGCGAACAGTTGGCGAACGTCGTCGTCCAGGACCTGGCGACGCTCGGCAGCTGATGGAGGTCCTCGACGCTCAGCTGATCCCCGCGGTCGACGGCGTCGCCTACGGTCTGCTGCTGTTCGTGGTGTCCGCCGGGCTGAGCCTGGCGTTCGGCACCGCGGGTGTGCTGAACCTCGCGCACGGCACGCTGTACGCGATCGGCGCCGCCACGGGCGCCGAACTGAGCGACGGCACCTGGGGCGGGCTGCTGCTCGGCCTGCTCGCGGGAACGGCGGCGGCGGGCGGAGCGGGGGCGCTCCTCGCCGTCGCCGCCGAACCTCTCGCCAGGCGCGGCCATCTCGCCCAGGCGCTGCTGACCTTCGGGCTCGCCCTGATCGGCGGCAACCTGCTCACCGCGGTCTTCGGCTCCGACGAACTGCCGGTACGGGTACCGGAAGCCCTCGACACCTCGGTGCCCCTGCTCGGACACAGGTACCCGGCGTACCGCCTGGTGTTCATCGTGATGGCCGTGCTGCTCGCGGCCTTCGGCACCTGGGTGCTCACCCGCACCCGCGCGGGCGCGGCGGTGCGCGCCGCCGCCGACGACCCGCAGATGCTCGCGGCGACCGGCATCAGCCCCCGCCTCGTGCACACCGGTGTGCTCATGGCGGCCGGCGCCCTTGCCGGTGCGGCCGGCGTGCTCGGGGCGCCGATCATCGGCCCGGGCCCCAGTACCGCGGAGAACGTGCTGATGCTCTCTCTGGTGGTCGTCGTCCTCGGCGGCCTTCGCTCACTGTGGGGCACCTTTCTCGCGGCGGTCGCGGTCGGCGAGGTGCAGACACTGGGCGTCTCGCTCGCCCCCGACCTGGCGCCCTACCTCCTCATGGCCGTGATGGCGGGCGCGCTGATCCTGCGTCCGCAGCGCGCAGCCGCGGCACCGGAGCCGACGCACCCCGAGCAGACGCCCGCACGCCGGACACCCTCAGCGGCGACCAAGGCGACCAAGGCGACCAAGGACCGGTCCGCGGCCGCCCTGTCACGGATCCTGGACCGCACGCCCACACCCGTGCGCCGGCTCACGCCCCTGGCGCTGCTGCTCGCCCTGCTCGCGGCCGCGCCCTGGACAGTGGACGCTTACACCCTCTCGTTGGCCGGCTACGCCCTCGCCCTCGGCCTGGTCGCCGTCAGCTCCACCGTCCTGACGGGCTACGCGGGCCTTCCGGTGCTCGGCCAGACGGCGCCCTTCGCAGTCGGCGCGTACGTCACCGCGATCGCCGCCGACGAGGGCTTCGCGACCGTGGGCCCGGTACAACACGCCTTGGCCGGCGCCGCCGCGGCCCTGTTCGCGCTGATCACGGGTCCCGCGGTGATCCGGGCCAGGGGCGTCACCGTCCTGATGATCACCCTCGCGGTCGGCGAGCTGACGCGCACCGCCGTCGCTCAGATGACGTCCGTCACCGGCGGCACCGACGGCTTCTTCGGCTTCCCCGCGACCCGTCCGCTGTGGGGTGCCGAGGCGCTGAGCGACGAAGTCGGCACGTATCACTACGTGCTCACCGCAGCCGCCGCCGTCCTCGTCACCACTGTGCTCGTACTCCGAAGCCGGGCAGGGCAGTTGCTCACCGGCACCCGCAGCGCCGAGGCGCGGATGCGCGCGAGCGGCCACCCGGTCTCCCGCTATCTGCTGCTCGCCTACATCGGCGGCGGCGCCCTCGCGGGCATCGGCGGTTCCTTGCTCGTGGTCGCGCAGCAGTACGTGTCGCCCGCGGACGTCGGCTTCGAGACAGCAGCCCTGGCGATGCTCGCCGCCGTGATCGGCGGCACCACCTCCGTCGCGGGCACCCTGCTCGGCGTCGCGCTGATCGTCGGCACCCGCGACTGGCTTGCCGGCGCCTGGCCCGGGCACGGTCCGCTGCTCCTCGGCGTGCTCTTCGTCCTGTCCGTCTACGTGCTGCCGCGCGGCCTTGCCGGCATCCGGACGGGCGTGACTGCTCGGACCGTCCCGCCCGCTGCACCGTCCCCGTCCCGGGAGACCGTCTCATGACCGACCGCGACCCCTTGCCCCCGGTTCTCGTCCTGGACGGGCTGACCCGGCGGTACGGCAGGGTGACGGCACTGGACGGTGTCGGCCTGCGGCTGCCCGCCAGGGCCCGGCACGCCGTCATCGGACCCAACGGCGCGGGCAAGACCACCCTGCTCCACCTGATCGCGGGCACGGAACGCCCCGACCGCGGCACGATCGTGCTCGGCGGGCGCGACCTCACCCGTACCGCGCCTGCGCGCCGGGCACGGTGCGGAATCGCACGCAGTTTCCAACAGCCCGTGGTCATTGGAGAGTTGACGGTGCTCGACAACATCGTCCTGGCCGCCTGGAGCCACCACCCCCGGCGCGATCGTGTCCCGGCCGCGCGCGAGCAGCTCGCGGCCGTGGGTCTGGGCGACATGGCGCACCGCCTGGCCTCCGAGCTGTCGCACGGCCGGCGCGGACTGCTCGATCTCGCGGCGGCCCTGGTCTGCCGCCCGCGCCTACTGCTCCTCGACGAGCCGAGTGCCGGACTCACCGACCGTGACATCGGGCGGCTGCTCGACGTACTCGGGCAGCTCCCCGGGGATGTCGCCATGCTCCTCGTCGAACACCACACCGGGGTGGTCACGCACCTGGCCGACACCGTCACCGTGCTCAAGGACGGGAAGGCCCTGCTCACGGCCCCCACCGACGTGGCCCTCAACCACCCGGACGTGCGCGAGGCCTACCTGGGAACGGGAACCGACCACTCGGGGCGGGAAGTTGACCACCGGGGAGGGGGGAGTGGCCCATGCTCCGCATCAGCGAGCTGACCGCGGGTTACCACGGCGGCACCGTGCTGCACGGCGTCGACCTTGAGGTGCCGCCCGGGACCGTGCATGCCGTCGTCGGGCACAACGGAGCGGGCAAGAGCACGCTCGTCCACACCGTCGCAGGGCTGCTGCGCCCCGCCTCGGGGGCGGTCCGCCTGGACGACGTCGACCTGACGGGTCGGCGGGCACACCAAGTGGCCCGGGCGGGTGTCGGGTTGGTCCCGCAGGGCCGCCGGGTCTTCGCCGGGCTGACCGTCGCCGAGCACCTGCGACTTGCCCACCGGCCGCGCGCGAAGGCAGGGCGCCAGGGCACTGCCTGGACGCCGGAGCAGGTCCTCGGACTGCTGCCCCGCCTCGCCGAGCGCCGGACCAACCGGGGCTCGCAACTCTCCGGCGGTGAGCAGCAGATGCTGGCCCTGGCCAGGGCGCTGCTCGGCAGCCCGCGCGTCCTGCTGCTCGACGAGCCGACGGAGGGCCTCGCGCCAGTGATCGTCGAGCAGATCCAGGAGTTGATCCGTGCGCTCGCCGACGAGGGAGTCGCCTCGCTGCTCATGTCGCCGAGCGCGGCGCTCGCCCGCGCCTGCGCGGACACGGTCACGGTCCTCACCTCGGGTGCGGTCGCTGCCCGGTTCGACGGCGACGAGGTCCGCGCCGATCCGGCCGCCCTCCACCGGACTCTCGCCCTGGCGCCCACGGAGTGACCGGGCCGCGCCACCGGCTGTGGCGAGCCCGGCACCGGGTGGCGCGCCCTCGTCCTCACATGCGCTCAGCCGCGACGCACGGTCAACTGTCCTTCTTCAGGCTGTCCTTCTGGAGTGCGTGGCCGCCGAAGCCGCTGCTGCGCTCCGGGCCGCCGATCTGCTCCTTCCACCAGGCATCGAAGTCGGAGGTGCGCATGGTCTCCCAGTCCGGGGTGTCGACGACCTGGGCCTGTCCGAACCTGCGGCCCAGGTCGACCATCGAGGCGCCGGGCGCGGTCCGCCCGGCGTCGTACGCCGCGGCGGCCGCCGCCCAGTCGTCGTGTGCCCGCCAGGCCTGCTCCAGGATCAGGGCATCCTGCAGTGCCTTGACCGCCCCGCCGCCGGTGTGCGGCCGGGCGACGGTGGCGGCGTCCCCAACGAGGGCGAGTCGGCCGTGGGCGTAGTGCGGCATCTCGAGGTCGTAGATGGGCTGGATGAAGGACTCCTCGCGCGGGGTGCGCAGCACGCACTCGGCCCAGTAGGGCGGGAAGTACTTGCGCACCACATCCCGTGCGAACGCGTCGAGTTCGGTGCTGAGCTTCCCCGGCGGCAGCGAGGTGGGGGTCTGCAGTTTCAGCGGGAGCGCCAGGTGCTCGGGCGGGGTGGTGTAAAGCACCCAGTTGACCCGCATGCCGCCCGCGCCGTCCGGTATTCGGTAGATCACGCAGTGACCGCCGGGGAAGACCACCGTACGCAGATCCGTCCAGACGAGGTCCGAGGAACCACACTCGGGCGCACCCTGCGAGGCGCCGCGCCAGCCGAGGTATCCCGCGTACGTGGGCCGGAGGCCGGGGAACATGGTGTCCCTGACGACGGAGCGGTAACCGTCGGCGCCGATGACGACGTCGAAGCGCTCCCGCCCGCCGGCGGTGAAGTCGAGCGTCACGCCCTCGGCGTCCTCCTCCACAGCCGCGATGCCCACGCCGGAACGGTACTCGACCTCGGCGGGCACTCGCCTGCGCAGCTCACTCCACAGCGAACCCCAGGAGTACGCGCGGAACGGGGCGTCCTGCACTCCGACAGCCCGGCCGAGTTCCGAGTCGCCGTCCCGCATCGTCCAGATGCGCTGGTCGATCGGGCTCCACGGCATGTCGGCGTCCACATACCCGGCGGCTTCCAACTCGGCGTAACGGTCCCGGTGCAGGCTCACACCCACCCCCCGTTCCTGGAGCCGGTCGGCGGCCCGTTCCAGGATGGTGACCTTCTCGGCGCCGCCCCGTAACGCTGCCAGGGCCGTCGCGCAGCCCGCGATGCTGCCACCGACGACCGCGATGTTGCCACCAAACATGCCGTGCTCTCCTCAGGTACCTCTCCGGCACTTCCTGTCAGCGGTCCCGGCTGATCACGGGCGCCCCGGAGTGCCCGTCCATCCCATCATGATCAGGCAATGCCGAGAGGGAAAAGGTGAGGGTTCGAGGTGAGGTTCCGCCAGGAATACGCAGGTGATGACGGTAAGTCAGTAGTGCCTGGCTGTACGGGCGGTTGGGCATACTCGCCCATCCCATCCCATCCCATCCCATCCCATCCGATCCCGCGTCCTGCGGAGGGTATTTCCCGCTTCCCGGCGCCTCGACGGCAGTGCGTTGCGGCTGGCGTCCAGGCGCCGTCCCGGCGGGAGTCCAGGACGGCGTGGCCCGGCACCTCGCGGTTCATGTCCGCTGGTCGTCAGTACGCAACCGGGAGCGGCGTTCTCCGGCCTCGGCCATGGCCGGCTCGGCCACTGAAGACGTCCGGGCCGCCGGACCGTGGTCCCCGGCCGGGAATTCCGGTCCGGCGGCGGGCTCCGTTCAGTCCTCAGGCCGCTCGGACGCCAGCAGTTCCCGGAGTTCGTCCATCGCCTCCCGGAGCCGGTCGGCGAACGTCCGCATCTGCGCAGCGACCGCCATCGGCGTGCTCAGGTAGAGGTTGAACCGCTCGGGAAGCAGCACATAGGCGACACCGATGCACTGGCTGCTGGTCGACCCGAAGCCGAAGTGCTGGATATTGACGGACGGCGCGGAGCTCGTGCTCAGGTAGTCGTCCCGCATGGTCAACCAGCCCGGTGTCCGGTACAGCGCGGGCTGCTCGGTCACCCCGAGTTCGGCTCCGCGCCTGCGCTGGATCAGCTCCAGCTCCCACAGGTGCTGCTCCGGCACCTGCCCGGCCTGGCACGCCTTCGCGCGCGCCACATGGGCCTCGGTGGCCGCCCGGAACGCGGCGCGCCGGGCATCCGCGTCCGCTGCCGGGTCCTCCATCGCCGACACGAAGTCCACCATCTCGGTGGTGACGACGCGCATCGCCTCGGTCCGCCCGTGCCGGTACTGCCGGGTGGCGATCGACTCGTACGTGGCGCCCAGGTGCCCCTTGGCGCGCTGGTGGGCGAGCTGGTAAGCGGCCTGGACGAACGCGTCCGGCGAGACCCCCAACCCCTTGGCCGCGCTGCTGCCGAAGTCCGCGAACGACAACGTGATGGTCGCGGTGTTCTCCCCGTACGCCGCGAACGCGTCGGCGGCGGAGCGCACCTGGGCCCGCAGCGAGTCGTCCATTTCGAAAACGATCGGCTCCAGCGCCGGCAGCCCCTGGGAACGGGCTCCGGACTGCCGGGACTGCTTTTCGGCCGGGGTATTGAGCAGGGCGTCGGTGAAGGTGAGGATCGTGGTTCCGTCCAACTCGCAGTGCTCGACGTTGATGCCCGCCCGTCCGTCGGCGAAGACGACGAATGACACGGCCTTGTCGAACCAGCGGTTGCCGCGGTCGCCGTACAGCAGCTGGTCACAGGCATCCTGGACGTCCGCGGGGGCGAAGTCCTCCAGAACGACGCAGAACAGTGCGCTCTCGACATCGTCAAGGGCGTCGGCGTTGCGGGGGTGGCAGGCGAGAAGGGACTCCCGGGCGGCCGCCCACTCCGCGCGGGCCATGGTGGTGAGGTGGCCCACCGAGGTGTCCGGGCCGGCCGGGTCGGCACCGGCCTTCATCACGGCGCGCAGCCCCGCCTCGATGTCATCCAGGCTGTGCGGGACACCGTCCGGACCCAGTACGTCCAGCCGGAACATGCCGCCCCGGAAGAACACCACGATGTGCCGGGCCTCGGACGGGCCCGGCCGCTCCTCGGTGTAAGGGGTGCGGACGGTGTCCTGCTGCGCGCCGGGGATACGCGTGGTGGAGAACAGAAACTTGTTCTGCACCATCGACTGGGGCGCTCCGCGCTGCACCACCGGTGGAATCAGCCCCTGATCGAGCTGCCGCTTGTAGTTGAGGGCCCCGGCGACGAGTCCGGCCGCCCGCTCCACCTGCGCCTGGTCGGAGTCCTGGAACAGGAAGAAGAAGTTGGCGTTGAGCGCGATCCGGTCCCGGCGGCCCAGGTATCGGTACGGCCAGAAGGTGTCGAGCCAGCTGTGCACGCCGTCCGTGGCGTCGTATTCCTCCAGCGCGGCATGCAGCACCCGGCCGGGGCCACCGGGTCGGAGAAAGGCGGCCACCTCCGCCTCGGTCGACGACCGCTCGTCGGCGGTCAGCAGCGGCGTACACCAGGCGAGAAACCTCTCGCAGCTCGCCTCCAGCGTAGGCAGCGGCACGCGCGGGAGGCTGTCCTCCTGGGCGAAGGTCGCGTTGCCTGACACATCCTGACTGATCTTCAACTCTGTTCTCGATTCGAGTCGTTGGTGTCGTTGATACCTGTGATGTCGTACGGCCGGGAAAGGTGGAGCTGTGCGTACAGCCAGCCTTCTGCCTCCAGGCCCCGTGGATCCACCCCTGCGGCCGACATACTGTCGAGTACGAGCGCCTGCTCCTGCGCGGAGGCGAACCGCCGTTGTCTGAACACCTCGTCGACGCGGACGGTCCGGTAGCCCAGACTCGCCAACGTGCGCTCGACGGAGTCGAACGGGAACATCCGCAGCACGAAGTGCGCCATCCAGGGCCGGCGGCTGCCCTGCGCCCGGACGACTCGCGTGAGTGTCCGCTCGGTGACGTAGCCGACGCAGCCCGTCGAGATCACCAGGTCCGTACTTGAGAGCTGGGCGCGCTGTCGCGGTGTGGGTTCGTGCTCCTCCAGGTCGGCGTGCACCACGTCGTCGAGGAACCCGGCCTCAAGAGCGTAGGACAGCGCGCTGCCGGAGGTGTCGAGGCCGACGAAGCGGATCGCTTGCGGGGGTTGGCGCGACCGGGCCAGCTCCCGGTCGCGGGCCGGCAAAGCCTCGCGGCTCCCACCCGCACGCCCCTCGTCGCCGTAGCGCGCGTACAGCTCGTCCATGGTCGCGTCGTACTTCAGCAGGGCGGCGTTGATTCCGTACGAGCAGCCGATGTCCAGCACCTTCGGTACCGCGACGTGCCGGGACTCCCGGTACTCCGTGATGATCTTGGCGAAGTAGGGCTTGGCCTGCTGCGGAACGCCGTAGTCGAGCGGGCGCAGCGCCCTGAAACAGTCGCGCGGATCGGGCTGGTCGTAGATGCGGGCGAGTGAGACTTTTCCGGTCACGTCGAAACGCACAGGGCTTACTCCTCCGTGGGATCGCGCAGGGGGAAACGGCCTACGGCTACTACGCGTTCTCGCCGCCCGCTAGTCCAGGAGCCGGTCGCCACGGACCGCCCGGCCCTCGGCCGCCAGGTGCTCGGGCAGCACCCGGCCGAAGAGCTGACGGGTCCGTTCCACGCTCCCGATGACGCCGGGGCGCTCGCTGTAGGCGAATATCGCGGAGTGGCGCGCGACCTCGCCGCGCACCCGGTTCACTCGATGCAGCGAGTAGCGCCCTTTGAACAACTGCAGGTCCCCCGGTTGCAGGGGGAGGCGCTGGGTCAACCGCTCGCCTCGGCCGCCCACCACGTCCCGGACGTCGTCGAAATTCTCGTCCTGCGCGGTCCGAATGTTCGGGCAGTACTCGAAGACGCCGCCGGCCTGCGCCTGCTGGGTGAGCACGCTCACGGTGAACTCGTTGGTGTCGAAGTGCCAGGGGTGCTCCATGCCCGGCGCGATGACGTTGAGAACCAGCCCGGAGAGCGGGTCCGCCAGTTCGTGCAGCTCCGGCAGTTCGAAGCAGCGGGCGATGAAGTGCCGGAACACCGTGTTGGAGTAGAGCCGGCTGATGAGGGAGTCCGCGGGGATGCGGTCCCGCGCGACGAACGCGTTACCCCGCTCGAAGGTTTTCCGGCCCGGATGGTCCTCCGGCAGTGCCGAGTCCACTGCGATGTTGTAGACGTTCACCGTCTCGACGTCGTGGTACGCCCCGGCGGCGATGGCCGAGCACTCCTGTCGCAGCACATCGCGCAGCGACGGGCGGATGAAGTCCGGCAGTACGGTGCAGCCGAGAGTCAACAGGTCGCGCCGGGCACGGGAAACCACGTCCTGTCCCCGGGAGCTCGCGAGTTCCGACAGGGGATAGCGGGCCGTGTCGACTACCTGATCGAGCGTCAGGGCTTCCAAAGAGCGCATTCGATCCTCTCCACATGCGGGCCGCCCCTCTCGCCGGCCCGCGGTTCCGCCTCCTACGCACACACGGGACGAGCGACGCGATCCGTGCGGTCGGCCGGACCTCACCCTCGACTTTTCAGTAACTCCGCTGGCAAGAAGGGCACTTGAAGTTCCCACAGTGGCGCCGTGTTGTCTGTGACGCGTCACACTGCCCAACTGTGCGTTCCAGCAGGCCTTCGCCGGTTCGGCACGGGCCGACCGTCGCGCAGGAGCCGTCGCCCGCGCCGCCCAGGCGGGACAGGCCGACGGACAGCATGGGCGCTCGAGTCGAACGCGACGGTGCCCGGCGCGTCGAACACGCCGGCCAGATCGCCATGCCCGAGGCGGCCGGACAGCTCGCCGAGCGCGGCATCGAGCCGCTGTCGCTGCACGACCATCCGGGCGTCGAGGACGTGCACCGTGCCCTGAAGGGCAGGGAGCCGGCCTCCGGCACCCTGGTCGGGACCTGTCAGCGCTGAGCGCGTCACCGCTGATCGTAGCCATGGGCGCCGTACAGCCGGACGAACCGGGCAGCGGTGACCGTCCTGCGGCGCACCAGGTCGTGGGCCCGCCGCTCGTACAGCTCGACGCGCTCCTGCCCGCCCTGCCCGATCGGCTGGACGAGCCGGCCACCGGTGCGGAGCTGCTCCACGAGCGGCTCAGGCACTCGCGGGAAGGCCGCGCAGACGATGACGGCGTCGTACGGGGCACGGGTCGGCATCCCGAGGGTCCCGTCGCCGACTACGACCGCGGCATTGCCGACGCCCTGCCCGGCCAGCCGCAGGCGGGCCTCGTCTACCAGGTCGGGCCAGCGCTCGACGCTGACGACGTACGCGGCCAAGCGGGCCGGCAGCGCGGTCTGCCAGCCGTATCCGGTCCCGACCTCCAGGACCTGTTCGTCTCCGGTGAGGCCGAGAGCGGAGACCATCATGGCGATCAGCGAGGGCTGGGTCGTCACCTGCCCATGGGGGAGCGGAACGGGCGTGTCCCGGTACGCGGATGCCACCTCGTCCGCGGGGACGAATTCCGCCCGGGGGACCCTCCGTACGGCCTCCAGGAGACGGGCGTCGGTCACGCCCACGGCGTGGGCCGCGCGGACCAGGTCCTCGGGGGTCCGTTCACGGGCCATGGGGCCGCGGGGCCAGGGAGTACCGCAGCGGGGTGGCCGCCGCCGGCACGCCTACCGACCAGGTCCTGGGCGGCGTGATCGATACGTCCGTCTCCGCCGCGCCGCTCCTGCTCCTGTCCATGTGCCCCATCCGCCGCTCATACGCCGCGCTGCCGCGCCGGCCCAGTGTCGGCATGGTCCGCGCGCGGCGCTGTCCGGGGCGGCCGGGCGCAAGGGCGACCCGTGATTTTTTGGGGGGCGCAGCGCGTCGGCGTCAGGGCGTGGTCCCCGGGTCGGTGTACCGCAGCAGGGCGCCCACGCCCTCGTACAGCCTCAGCTCGCTCTCCGGTACGACGACCAGCTCGGCACCGGTGCCGACGAGGGCCCGGACGAGGGCCTCGTCGGCGCGTTCCTCGCGCGGGGCCCGCACGCCGAAGGACATCAGCTCCGCCTCGGTCACGGCGAGCTGGGTGGGCTGGGAGCCCACCCAGAGCCGCAGGGAAGACCCTGGCGGCCGGTTCAGCAGCAGTGCCGAGACCTGGCCGCGCTGGAGGGCGGCGACGGTGGCGGCCAGGCCCTCCGTCATGGGTCCGTCCAGGGCACGCCGGCCGATGAAGATGTCCACGAGTTCCCGGTCGTGCGCGGCCATGCGGCCGCGGAAGACGCCGTCGAGCTGCGGCTCCAACAGGGCGCGTCCGGTGTCGGTGGGGGTCCGGCCGCCCACGCGTACGACCTTGTCCCGCAGGGTGTGCGGCAGGCGGCGGATCAGTACGTTGCATGCCCACTCGTCCCCGCCCACCACGACGGCGTCGGCATGAGCACGCCGTGCCCGTTCGTCCAGTCGGTGGCCGAGCCGGACGGAGGTGCGGTGCCAGGTCGCCACCGCGACCCTGCGGTGCAGCCGCTCACCCGGGGTGACGGCGGATGTGGGCCAGGCGCCGGTCTCCGCCTCCAGAGTCACCCAGCCGTGGGTCTCGGCGGTCGGAAGGCCACCGTAGTGGACGACTACGGCCATGTAGGGGATCTCCGGAAGGTGCTGGGCGACCAGGGGCATCGCGTCCGGCAGGGTGCTGTAACGCGCGGAGTCGTGCGCCGGCGGCCTGGGCAGCTCCCCCTCCAGGACGAGCGTGCCGTGCGCGGCGAAGATGGCCTGACCATGCACCCCCGGCACCCCTGTGTCGGTGCCGACCACCTCCTCCAGTACGTTCAGCAGCGCCCGGTCCGAGCCCTGACGGGACAAACTCTCGCGCAGCCGCCCCCAGCGCAGCGCGATCGCCCGCTCCGGATACTCGACGTTTCGCGAGGTGTCCAGGTACACGGAGACGAACGGGCCCGGCTCCGCATAGAGGGGTTCAAGGAACGACAACCTCATCGCCACTCCTCGTCGACGGTCCCCTCCTTTGATGATGCGCGCCCCGGGGGCGATGGAGCTCGACGAGCGCAAGCGGTGCGGAACGCGGGGCGGTCAGGAGCCGGCCGGCAGCAGCCGGCCCATCGTGAGCATGCTGGCGGCGACCAGGCCGTCCGGCACCGCCAAGCCGCGGGCCGGACGGCAGGCCGCTGAGCCCGGATGAAGGAGCAGTCCGCGCGGGAGCACCAGATCGTGGCGGGGGCCGTGGATTTGCAGGCTAAGCACGGTCGGCCCGTAAGGGCTCCGGCCGCGCATGAACGGCTTGAGGTCATCTGCGCGGGTGTCGGTGCTTGTGCGTTGCTGTGCGACGCCACGCGCAACTGCTCACTTGGCTGCCAGGCCGGGTTGCCTGCCAATCCGTGAGCAAGACCTCGGCGTGGTCCCGCAGCTCAAGCGAACACTGGTTGCCACGCTCGATCCTGGCCGCGTTCCTCTCGGCGGTGCGCATGAAGATGTCAGGAGAAGGGGTTGCCGGGCTGCCAGCCGTCGCAGCCGGCGGGGCGATTTGCTGCGTGACTCACAGGCTCTCTGGCCGCTGTGGTCATCCCAGGAGAGGGCGACCACCGGCACTGTCGCTGGGTGCGGTGCGATCCAGTCAGCCTGGGGGTCGCCCCACGGAGCTTCGCGGACACGAACGTCGACAATCCCCACCGGCAGGTGCGGTTGAGTTTCCTCGGCTAGAGAGCTCGCGCGGTCGCGCGCCCGCGCCGCTGCGACAACGACCGGGTGCCCGCCGTTTCTCCTGCGCGTGCGTGCGGGTGAACCACGAAGCCACGCCCTCGTGCCGACCGAAGCTGGACGATTGCGCCCGTTATTGTCGGTTCTTGTGCCGTTGAGCTGTGCGTTTGTGAACCTCAAGCCCGGCGTCGGAAAGACGACGAGTGCTGTGTGGCTGGCCCATGCGCTTCATGAGTCGGGACTGTCGCCCCTGTTGGTCGACGGTGACCCAGCCGCGTCCGCGCTGCGCTGGAGCGAGCTGGCCGGTGGCTTTCCGTTTCCGGTGATCGCCCTGCCGGTGGGAGACGTCCACCGTCGCGTGAACGACTTCCTCGGAAACCGGCAGGCCGTCGTGCTCGATGCGCCCCAGCTGGAGGACCATCCCCGCATTGCCCGCAGCATCATGAGGTACGCCGGTGAGTGGATCGTGCCCGTGACCCCGGCGCCCATCGAACTGGACCGGATGGCGCCCATCCGCGGCGAGATGGCCGATGTGCAGTCCCTGCGTGCCGAGCCGGCCCGCACGGCGGTCCTGCTCAATCGCACCAACCGTCCCGATGCCACGCGCACCGGGCCCGATGCCGACGCTCGGGAGGCACTCACCGAGCGGGGTTTCGAGGTGCTGGGCACCCAGATCGCGCGGCTCGACCTGTACGCCCAGTCCTTCGGGAACTCGGTCCTGGCCAAGGGTTCGGCGTATATGGAGTTCGCGGAGGAACTGATCGAGCGTCAGGAAGAGGCATGAGCCAGCGCAGGGATAACTACCGCGCCGCACTGGGGCGCGAGCAGGACGACGTCTCCGGACCCCGGTCCACCAAGGTCACCACGCTGCAGAGCAGATACATCCGGGTGACCGTCGAGGTGGATCCCGACCTGCAAGGCGATCTGACGCGATGGGTGGGCCGGCCGGTCACCTCGGCAGTGCTCGTCGGCACGACCGTCCTGCGTACCCTGTTCGCCACCGTCGGCAGGGTGTCCCGGCTCGGAGACTAGGCTGCGCCCCGCCCCGAGCCAACCGGCCTGCGCAGCCCCCGCACCCCGACATCAATGACGCACCAACTCGTCAGTCGGTGACGGTGGCCCGCCGGTCGCGGCGGTCTTTGAGATGGCCCGCGCCTGCCAGCGCCGCCACCACGACGGCCGTGCCGGCGAGCTGCTGACGGCCGTCCGCGTTGGCGGCCATGACGGCGAAGACACCGAGAATGGCGGCGAGCGCCAGCCAGGTCAGATAGGGGAAGCCCCACATCCGCACCGAGAGCAGCTCGGGTGCCTCACGCTCCAGACGGCGGCGCATCTTCAGCTGGGTGAGGCAGACGATGGCCCACACGACCAGCACCGAGCAGCCGGCGATGTTCAGCAGCCAGGCGAACACGGTCGTCGGCCAGACGATCCCGGCGATCACGGCCGCGAAGCCGAACACACAGGACGCCACCACCGCTGCCGCCGGCACGCCCCGGGTGACCCTGGCCAGGAAACGCGGGCCCTGGCCCCGACTGACGAGGGAGTACGCCATGCGCGACGAGCCGTAGATGTTGGCGTTCATCGCGGAGAGCAGCGCCACCAGCACCACTATCTGCATGATCGTGCCGGCTGCCGGGATGCCGAGGCTGTCGAGCACGGTGACGTACGGGCCATCCGTGGCGATCTTCGGGTTGTTCCACGGCACCAGGCTGACGACCACAGCCATGGAACCGATGTAGAAGACGGCGATACGCCAGACCGCGGTACGGACGGCACGGGCCACGTTCCGGCTCGGCCGGTCGGACTCCGCCGCCGCGATGGTGACCGTCTCAAGACCGGCGAACCCGGAAATGGTCGTCAGCAGCCCGGCGGCGAGCCCGGCGGCGCCGGTCGGGAAGAAGCCGCCGTGGCCGGTGAGATGCCTCGTACCGGGTGCGCTGCCGAACACCCCGAGAATGCCGAGCACGCCCAGCACCAGAAACGCGATGATCGTGGTGACCTTGATCGCCGAGAACCAGAACTCGAATTCGCCGAAGTTCTTGACCGCGGTCAGATTGCTGGCGCAGAAGAACAACGTGAAGATCGCCACCCAGCCGTAGGCGGGGATGAACGGGACCCAGTTGTGCATGATCGCCCCCGCCGCGGTGGCCTCGGCGGCCACGCCGGCGCAGAGCATCAGCCAGTACATCCAGCCCGAGGTGCTCCCTGCCCAGGAGCCGATTTCCTCCTCGGCATGGACCGAGAACGAGCCGGTGGAGGGCCGCGCCGCGGACATCTCACCGAGCATCCGCATGATCAGCATGACCAGCGCGCCGGTACCCATGAAGAGGAGGACGATGGCCGGCCCGGCCGCGGCGATGCCGACCCCGGAGCCTACGAAGAGCCCCGCGCCGATGACCCCGCCGAGCGCGATCATCGACAGATGGCGCTGCTTGAGGCCGTGCGACAACACGGACTCGTTGTTCTGCACGGCCTCCGGGGAGCCCTGGGGTGACCGGGTGGTTGTTGGACTCATGGTCGTGCCTGTTCATTTTGAGACGTTCGTAAGCCGCACGAGTCTGCGGGGACGCGTGACACGTATGAGGTGAACGCCCACTATTCGGAACGTTCGCTCACGAGTGGTGAAGGAGCTGACACGCATGGAGATGTCATCTCTTGTGGCGGTGGCTGCTCGTTGAGCACTGCATGTCGGCTCAGGCGGAGCGGCTGGTGCCGGATGAGCTGTGGGCGCTGCTTCGCCGGGTGGTGCCACCGTTCGAGATGAAGCGCCCGCAGGGCGTGGGCCGGTGACGGGCCGTGCGAGCAGTTGTGTTCCTCCGGCCAGGCGGGCAGTTCCTCGACCGATCACGTCGCCCCGAGCCTGTAAAGACGAAGTCCGGCCCCGTCAACTGCTCTGCGGAGCGTGGCCGGAGTGCCGCCTCGGATACGGCGTCCGGAGTGACAGGGGCAGGGCGGTGATGGCGGTGAGGGCGGTGTTGCCGGTGGTCGACGGCATTTCGGTCCGCCCGCGAATGGTGGTCCCGAATTTGGAGCCGGATACGGCCCGACGCTGTGCGTCGGCCTTTCCGTGTTTCTCGCTCGTGGTCCGGCCGCCCAGCCCAGGCCCCTCGCCGGTGGCCGCGCATGACCTCGTGCTTGATGGGCCATCAAATGATGGTGCAGGTGGTGAAGATGAGGTGGGGGGCGGTGTCGGAGCCGTCCGTGCCCCAAACGCACTCTCGGTCAGATAGTCCGAATGCCGTCGGTTGTTCAGATAAACCCGACGCGAAGCAAGATCACTGTATCGAAGTAACTCCAATGGGCCTACAGGGCGAGCCGGGCGTACCGGCCGTTACTGTTCCCGGTATCCGGAAGATTCCCGGAGATTCGGCCCCTTTCCCCTTTCCTCTTTCCCCTTTCATTGGTTGGCCCCGCGTACGCCGATCGTCACCCTCGCGAAGGAGAGCTCGCCCGATGACCGCTGAGACCAGCCCGGAAGCGCAGCTGGAGCCGCCTCGGCAGTCCAGTCTGAGCACTGCGGCCGGCCGCAACTTTGCGATCCCCCGCACGAGCCGAAGAACCAGACCGAGGAGCGGCTCGGACTCCTCGTCGAGGCGCCGCGCGAGCGCCGGGAACACGAGCTGAACCCCAGGACGATCGCGGCAACCGGGCGTGAGCTCAACGCCGCAGGAGCACGAGCCGGGCCTGCCGGTGCGCTTCACGGCAGCAGCGGGCAGGCGATCCATTCGTCCCCCGTCACCATCTACCACTCCGCCGCCGTCCTGGTGCCCGACGCGCTCGACGTGGTGGAGAACGTGCAGATCTCCCGCAGGCGCGACCGGAGGCCCCGTCCGAGGGCCACGACGGCCCGGACCCTCCCGAGCCGGGCGAGCACGCCCGGGATCCGGGACAGCCCACCCACCTCACCAAGGAGCCACGGATGCCCGACCCCGGGAATTCCCACGTCCGGCCCGCCTTGCCAGGCCCGCCCTCCGTCCCCGTCCCCGGCCCCGCCGCACGGGCCGTTCCCGTGGAGGCGTCCGTACCCGACGACGTGCCGGATGGCGGCCCGATCGCTGGGCATCTGGGGGAGGGCGCCGCCGCGTTGAGCCGGCAGGCCAACCCCGCTCTGGAACGGATCCTGCGTGGACCCAGTGGTCTGGGCACGGCGGGCCTGCAGCTGGCCTGGCGCGAAGAGCCTCCGGTGTCTCCCGAGCCTGCGGCGCCGGCGGAGGGCACGCCGATCCCGGGCCTCTACTACCACCCGGTGCCGGAGCCCGACCCGGTGCGGGTGGCGGAGGTCAGCCGCAGGATCAAGGCATGGGCGGTGGACGAGGCCCAGGTGTACCCCCCGGAATGGGAGGACCAGTTCGACGGCTTCTCCACCGGCCGCTACATGGTCGCCTGCCATCCGGACGCTCCCACCATCGAACACGTGATGATCGCCGCGCGGCTGATGGTCGCCGAGAACGCGGTCGACGATTGCTACTGCGAGGACCACGGCGGCTCACCCATCGGACTCGGCAGCCGCATCCTGCTGGCGCACACCGCTCTCGACCCGCTGCACACGACGAAGGAGTACGCGCCGGCGTGGGTCGAGTCGCTCGAGTCGGACGCCCCTCGGCGGGCCTACCGCTCCGCCATGGAGTACTTCCTCCAGCTGGCCACCCCCTCCCAGGCGGACCGGTTCCGGCACGACATGGCCCGGCTGCACCTGGGGTACCTCGCGGAGGCCGCCTGGGCCGAGACGGAGCACATGCCCGAGGTGTGGGAGTACCTGGCGATGCGCCAGTTCAACAACTTCCGCCCCTGCCCCACCCTCACCGACTCGGTCGGCGGCTACGAACTGCCGACGGACCTGCACGCCCGCCCCGACATGCAGCGCGTCATCGCGCTCGCGAGCAACGCCACCACCATCGTCAACGACCTCTACTCGTACACCAAGGAACTCAAGAGCCCCGGCCGGCACCTGAACCTGCCCGTGGTGATCGCCGAACGTGAGGGCATCTCCGACCAGGAGGCCTATCTGAAGGCGGTCGAGGTCCACAACGACCTCATGCACGACTTCGAAGCCGAATCCGCCGCACTGGCCGCCGACTGCCCCGTCACGAGCGTGCTGCGCTTCCTGCGGGGAGTGGCCGTGTGGCTCGACGGCAACCACTACTGGCACCAGACCAACACCTATCGGTACAGCCTGCCTGATTTCTGGTAAGGAAGGACTTAATTGTGACCAGCACCGAGCTCACCACCGTCAACGGCATTTCCGCGTTCGTCCCCGCCCCGGCGTCGCCCTACCAGGGTGACATCGCCCGCTACTGGGACCAGGAGGCCAGGCCCGTGAACCTGCGCCTCGGCGACGTCGACGGCCTTTACCACCACCACTACGGCATCGGCGACGTCGACCACGCCGCCCTCGGGGACGCCGATGACAGCGCGTACGAGAAGCGGCTGATCGCCGAGCTCCACCGCCTGGAGTCGGCGCAGGCCGAAGTCCTCCTGGACCACCTCGGCTCCATCGGGCGTGACGACACGCTCATGGACGCCGGCTGCGGCCGGGGCGGTTCGATGGTGATGGCCCACCAGCGATTCGGCTGCAAGGTCCAGGGCGTCACCCTGTCGGCCAAGCAGGCCGACTTCGCCAACCAGCGCGCCCACGAACTCGGCATCGGGGACCACGTCCACGCCCGCGTGTGCAACATGCTCGACACGCCCTTCGACACGGGGCAGGCCGCGGCCTCGTGGAACAACGAGTCGAGCATGTACGTCGACCTGCAGGACCTCTTCGCCGAGCACTCCCGCGTCCTCGAGGTCGGCGGCCGCTACGTGACCATCACCGGCTGCTGGAACCCGCGTTACGGCCAGCCCTCGAAGTGGGTCTCCCAGATCAACGCGCACTTCGAGTGCAACATCCACTCCCGCCGCGAGTACCTGCGCGCCATGGCCGACAACCGCCTCGTACCGCAGACGGTCATCGACCTGACCCCTGCGACGCTGCCCTACTGGGAGCTGCGCGCCACCTCCTCGCTGGTCACCGGCATCGAGGAGGCGTTCATCAACTCGTACAAGGACGGCTCCTTCCAGTACGTCCTGATCGCGGCCGACCGCGTCTGACCGACGCCGACCGCCGACCGGAGGGCCGGGCCCGTCAACCGACGGGCCCGGCCCTCCGTCCCGTTCGCCGTCCCGATCCCCGTGAGCACTCCGACGGACCAGCACCGCCTGCGCCGCGCCGTGATCGGTAATAGGAAGGAGGCGACGGGGCGTGGCGAGGGGAGATCGGAGGAGCGGCCGGGGTGAATGTCGTCGTCGACCTCAATCGCTGCCAGGGCTATGCGCAGTGCGCGTTCCTCGCTCCGCGGGTGTTCGCGATGCACGGCGAGGAGGCCCTGTTGTACAGCCCGGTCGTCCCGGAGAACCAGCAGGAACGTGTACGCCGGGCCGCGGCGGCATGCCCCGTGCAGGCCATCGTCGTCGGCGAGGAGGCGGGCCCCGGTGAGCGGTGAACCGCGCGACGGCCGGATCGTCATCGTGGGCGCCTCGCTTGCCGGGCTGCGGGCCGCGGAGACGCTGCGTGCGGAGGGCTTCGCCGGCTCGCTGACGCTGATCGGGGAGGAAGCCCGGCCCCCGTACGACCGGCCGCCGCTGTCCAAGCAGGTGCTGCTCGGCAAGGTGCCCGCTGACCGCACCGGGCTGCCGCAGCGCCGCGATGTGCACGCCGAATGGCGGCTCGGCGTGCGTGCCACCGGGGTCGATCCGGCCGGGAAGCGGGTCCTTCTCGCCGACGGGTCGCAGGTGCCGTACGACCGGCTGCTGATCGCCACCGGCACCCGTGCCCGGCCCTGGCCGAATCAGGACGAGGCCGCCCTGGACGGGGTGTTCACCCTGCGGACGGGCGAGGATGCGGGCCGTCTTGCCGAGCGTCTAGACGCCGGGCCGCGGCGGGTGCTGATCATCGGCGCCGGCTTCACCGGCTCGGAGATCGCCTCCGCCTGCCGCGAGCGCGGCCTTGAGGTGACGGTCGCGGAGCGCGGCCCGGCGCCGCTCGTCGGCGCCCTCGGCGGGACGCTCGGCGCGCTCGCCGCGAGGCTGCAGCGGGCGCACGGCGTCGACCTGCGCTGCGGAGTGACGGTCACCGCCCTGGAGGGCAACGGGCGACTGACCGGCGCGCGGTTCTCCGACGGCACGCGCCTCGACGCGGATGTCGCCGTGGTCGCCCTGGGCGCCGTCCGCAACACCGAGTGGCTGGCCGAATCGGAGCTCGCGGCGGGCCCGCGCGGGGTGACCTGCGACGCGGGGTGCCGCGCCTTCGACATGTACGGGATCGTCACCGACGATGTCTTCGCCGCCGGTGACGTGGCCCGCTTCCCGCATCCGCTCTTCGAGTACCAGCTGCTGTCCCTGGAGCACTGGGGCAACGCGGTCGCCCAGGCCGAGGTGGCCGCGCACAACATGGTCAGCCCCGGGCCGCGCCGCCGCCCGCATCTGTCCGTGCCGTCCTTCTGGTCCAGCCAGTTCGGCCTCAACATCAAGTCCGTGGGCGTGCCCACCTTCTCCGACGAGGTGGTCATCGCCCAGGGCTCGCTCCGGGCGGCCAGGCTGGTGGCCGTCTACGGCTACCAGGGGCGGGTCACCGCGGCGGTGAGCGTCAACATGGCCAGGTCACTGGAGTACTACCGGCGCCTGATCGAGACGGCGGCGCCCTTCCCGCCCGCGCCGGGAGCCGCCGACCAGGCCGAGTCCGCGGTCCCCGTCCCCTCCGACGTACCGGACCCGCACCTGCTTTCGCACGGCCCGACCGTCGCCCTCACCGGTCATCTGCCGGACCGGCGCCTGACGCTGGTGCGACCGGCCCGCTGAGACACCGTCACTCCAGAGCGAGGAGCGCCCGGCCATGGCTGCGGACACCCTGTTCCACCGGATCACCGACTACGCCAACCGCGCCGACCCCTATCCGCTCTACGCCGAGCTGAGAGCGGAGCGGGTGGCGCGGCAGGAGGACGGCAGCTACCTGGTCGGGACGTACCACGAGATCGAGGAGCTGCTCCACGATCCGCGGATCAGCTCGGACCGCCGTAACCGCAGCGTCCCGGACGAGACGCTCGGTGGCGAGGAAGGCCTGGCGCCGTCCTTCATCGGGCTCGACGACCCCGAGCACCACCGGCTCCGCGGCCTCGCGATGCGCTCCTTCGGCCCGCCGCACACCCCGGGCCGCATCGACGCGCTCCAGGACGAGATCGCCGGGATCGTGACGGACCTGATCGCGGGCTTCCGGGGGAGGGACCGCATCGACATCGTCGACGACTTCGCCTACCCGCTCCCCGTCACCGTGATCTGCCGGCTCCTGGGCGTACCGACCGAGGACGAACCGCAGTTCCGCGGGTGGTCCGACACGATCGTCGCCGGCTTCGACCCCACTCCCGGGGACGATCCGGTGGAGCGTCAGCGCGCGGGCGCCGAGGCCCGCAAAGCGATGGGACTGTACCTGGGAGGGCTCGCCGAGAAGCGGCGCGCCAAACCGGCCGACGACATGCTCTCCGCGTTCGTCAGCGGCGACGGCACGGACGGGCAGCTGACACCGCTGGAGATCATGACCACCTCGGTCCTGCTGCTGATCGCCGGGCACGAGACCACCGTCAACCTGATCACCAACGGCGTCCTCACCCTGCTGCGCCACCCCGACCAGCTGGACCGGCTGCGCGGCGACCCCACGCTGATGCCCGTGGCGGTGGAGGAGCTGCTGCGCTACGAGCCGCCGGTCCAGCTGCTGCCGCAGCGCACCCCGCTGGCCGACATCGAGGTCGCGGGCGTCACCGTCCCCAAGGGCGCGCCCCTCATCCTGATGCTCGCCTCCGGCAACCGTGATCCCGAGCGCTTCCGCGACCCCGACCGCTTCGACCCGGCCCGCGAGGACAACCAGCACCTGGGATTCGGCAGCGGCATCCACAGCTGCTTCGGCGCACCCCTCGCCCGTCTGGAGACCCAGATCGCGCTGACCGGGCTGCTCCGGCACCTGGGCAATCCCCGCCTGACCGAGGATCCCCCTCCGTACCGGCGCAGCCCGGTCCTGCGCGGTCCCCGTCATCTGGTCATCGAGGTCGACCAGGGGTAGCGGTTTCCGCGAGCGGTGAACCGGCCGGTCAGCGCGCCGTTCCGAAGTCCTGCGTCCAGTAGTCATTGGGCTGCGCGAGGCCGACGCCGATTTCCTTGAAGGAGCAGTCGAGGATGTTGCGCTTGTGGCCGGGGCTCTCCATCCAGCCCTTCATCACGCTCTCGGGAGTGGAATAGCCATAGGCGATGTTCTCGCCGTAGGAGCTCCAGCTGTATCCGGCCCGGGTGATCCGCTCGCCCGGATCCGAACCGTCGGAGCCGGTGTGGGACATATTGCTGTGGTCCGCCATGTCCTTGCTGTGCGCCTGCGCGGCCTTGGTCAGTTCGGCATTCAGGGTCAGCGGTGAGCATCCGGCCTTGCTGCGCTCGCTGTTGACGAGTTCCAGAATGCGGGTCGCGAACGTGGAAGCCGGTGCGGCGGTTTTCGAGGCAGAGGGCGATGCAGCTGGGGAGGGGGCGAAACTCTTCGCGGGTGCCGGGCTCTTCGAGGGGGCGGAACTCTTCACGGGGGCCGGGCTCTTCGAGGGGGCGGGGGCCTTCGGCTTCGGCTTCGGCTTCTGCTTTGCCGTCGCGGTCGGCTCCGGGCTCCAGGTGCTCTTCCCCGACCAGTGGTGGTGCCGGGCGGCCGCGCCCTGCCGCCGGGCGTGGCCCTGGCCGGCCTCGTCCCCCTGTCCGTTCCAGCACGCCATGGCGACGGAGGGCACGGCGACGGCGCCTATGGCAAGGGCGGCGACGGTTATTTTCCGGTGCTGCCGCTTTCTGCGGTGCTTCGTCATGCGTGACCTCACTGAGCTGCGGGGATGCCGTGGGGTCGTCATTCTTGGGACCGCTTCGGCACGGGGCAAGAACGATGAGTACTAAGTCGCATCGTAGATGCCAACGGCTCTTGTCAGGGGTGTACGGGCGTGCTGCCGGGAATATGGATCTTTTGTGAATCGCTGTTGCTCCGTCAGAAATCCCTCTGTGCCGGATGGGCGGGGAACGGTGCAGTGGCGGGTGAATGCGAGCCCAGCACCCGCGGGCTATTTCTCAATCAAGACGGACAAATCCCTTTTGCCGCCGGAGGTTTATCTACTATCCACCTTAGTTGTCGTCGAGTCCTCCTGTGGTGGATGTCACAGGAGTGTGCATGGCCTCCTCGGGGAAAGGCGTCGCGCCGGTATGCGCTCGCGGGTCAGGTGCACTTCTGTGACGATTGCTGCGGTGCTCCTGTTGGCCGCTGTTACCGCGATCGCTCACCGGGGGCCTGCGGCTCGCGGCCCCGGTCACCGTTACCGAGGACGGAGCCCGCCCATGCACACTCTCGCCATCGCCGCCCTCCAGACCGCACCGGTGGCGCACGACCCGGAAGCGAGCTGGCAGCGCTTCGCCGGCCAGGTCTGGGCCACCCACGCGCTGTTCCCCCACGTCCAGCTCCTCCTCGTCCCCGAGCTGCTGCTCGCCGCCGAGAGCCCGCTGCTGCAGTCGACCGCCGACTGGATGGAGCGGGCCGCCGTCCCGGTCCCGGGCCCGCTCACCGACCGGATCTGCGCCCTCGCCACGGAGACCGGCCTCTGGCTGGTCCCGGGCAGCCTCTTCGAGCGGGCCGACGACGGCAACGTCTACAACACCGCCCTCGCCGTCTCCCCGGCCGGCGAGATCGTCGCGCGCTACCGCAAGATCTTCCCCTGGCAGCCCTACGAAAAGGCCACCCCCGGCAACGAGTTCGTGGTCTTCGACATACCCGGCACCGGCCGGGTCGGCCTGGCCATCTGCTACGACGGTTCCTTCCCGGAAACGGTGCGCCAGCTCGCCTGGCTCGGAGCCGAGATCGTCATCCAGCCCACCCTGACCACGACCCGCGACCGTGAGATGGAGCTGGTGTGCGCCCGCGCCAACGCCTGGACCAACCAGCTCTACGTCGTCAACGTCAATGCCGCGGACCCGGCAGGCGTCGGCGTCAGCGTCATCGTCGACCCCGAGGGCATCGTCCGCCAGCAGGCCGGCACCGGCGAGGAGATCCTCGTCGACGTACTGGATCTGGACAGCGTGGCCCGCGTCCGCCGCTACGGCTCCGCCGGGATCAACCGGCCCTGGGATCAACTCGCCCGCTACGGAGAGGGGATAGCGCTCCCGATGTACGGCGGCACCTTCCGCACGCCGAGCTGGGCCACGGACGGGAGCGAGCGGAGCTGAGCGGCGGCCGCGGCGCTCAGGGGCCGGGGGCGCCGGCGCGCAGGCCGTCCATGACGAGGTCCAGGAGGCGTCCGGTGCGCGTCTCCCACTCCCCGTGCGGGTCGATCTGCCAGAGGCCCGCGATGGCGAGCATGAAGTCGTCGGGGGTCACTCCCGGGCGGATGGTGCCGGCCTCCTCGTTCGCCTTCAGGAGCAGCGCGACGGCCGAGGTCAGCGGGCCGCGGCCCCATTTGGCCAGGCTGCCGTGGGTGATGGTGGCCTTGCGCATCGCGTCGGCGAGGCCGGCCTTGGCCATGGCGTACCGGGCGAGGCGGTCCATCCACTCCCGCAGGGCCCGGTCGGGCGCGCGGGTCTCCAGCAGCTGGGCCGCGGCGTCGGAGACCTGCCGGACCTCGTGGCAGTAGACCTCCAGGACCAGCGACTCGCGGTTGGGGAAGTGGCGGTAGAACGTCCCCTGGCCGACGCCCGCCTTCCTCGCGATCGTGCTCAGCGGGGCATCGGCCGAGTCCGTCAGCTCCGCCAGGGCCACTTCCAGGATGCGCTCGCGATTCCGTTGCGCGTCCGAGCGCAGTGGCGCGTCTTTCCTCTGCTGCACTCGTCCTCCTTCCGGACATCGCGGCCCGCTTTCCGGGGGTCAGGGCCGGCCCGATGTTGCTAACCGGACAACTGTCCGGTAGGTTCACGCTAACGGACAGTTGTCCGCTTAGGCTCACCATAGCGGCAGATGCGGCCGGTGGGGACCGCCGGTGGCCACCGCAACCGGCATCTCACCCACCGCATACGCCGTCGGCGCCCAAGCTGACGCCCTCACGCACAGCGCCACCTCTTTCCGATCCCGCTGCCGGGATCGTCCCGCTCGGCCGCGCGCCCGCGCGTGACAGACCTCGCTCGACTTCCCGGTGCGACCACACCGGCATCCGGCTTGCGC
The DNA here is from genome assembly GCF_044767545.1 of Streptomyces sp. NPDC101227. Lineage (NCBI taxonomy): Bacteria > Bacillati > Actinomycetota > Actinomycetes > Kitasatosporales > Streptomycetaceae > Streptomyces > Streptomyces sp. NPDC101227. The sequence continues at coordinate 534,212 of NZ_JBIWOD010000001.1, forward strand.
CCCGCCGCCCGCCGCGCACCACATACGCGAAAGAAGGCTGATCATGGCCCTATCGACGTCCAGCGCCATCACCTTGCACATCAACGGCGAGAAGCACACGCTGCCCGTCGACCACCGCACCACCCTGCTCGACGCGCTCCGCGAGCGTCTCGATCTGACCGGCACCAAAAAGGGCTGCGACCAAGGCCAGTGCGGCGCCTGCACGGTGCTGCTCGACGGCCGCCGAACCGTCTCCTGCCTCCAGCTCGCGGTGGCCGCCGAGGGGCGTGAGATCACCACCATCGAGGGCGTCGCGGACGGCGACCAGCTGCACCCGGTGCAGCAGGCATTCCTCGATCTCGACGGATACCAGTGCGGTTATTGCACACCGGGGCAGATCTGTTCGGCCATTGCGGTGATCGAGGAGCACGCGGCGGGCTGGCCGAGCGCCGCCACCGCCGATGTGCGGCCCGACGCGGGAGTGCCGCCGCTGACCGCGGACGAGATCCGGGAGCGGATGAGCGGCAACCTGTGCCGCTGTGGCGCGTATGTGTCGATCGTGCAGGCCGTCGCGCGGGCGGCGCAGGCCGAGCCCGCGCAGGAGAAGGCTGGGGAGAACACCGAGGTGAACGCGGCATGAGGGAATTCGGCTATCAGCGAGTGTTCGACGTTCCCGGCGCGGTCGCCCTGCTGGGCGCCGACCCCGAGGCGCGCTTTCTCGGCGGCGGCACGAATCTCGTCGACCTGATGAAGGCCGGGGTGGAGCGGCCGGCGCTGCTCATCGACGTGCGGGAACTCCCCCTGGACCGGATCGAGACCACCGGCGACGGCGGGCTGCGCATCGGCGCCACGGTCAGCAACAGCGATCTCGCCGCCCATCCCGAAGTACGGCGCCGCTACCCGGCGTTGGCGCAGGCAGTCCTCGCCGGCGCATCGGGTCAGCTGCGCAATATGGCCACGGTCGGCGGAAATCTGCTCCAGCGCACGCGCTGTGGCTACTTCGCCGACCTGACCAAGCCGTGCAACAAGCGCGAACCCGGCAGCGGCTGCCCCGCCATCGAGGGCGAGCACCACAACCACGCGATCCTCGGCGCCTCCGAGCACTGTGTGGCCACCCACCCCTCGGACATGGGGGTGGCGCTGGCCGCCTTCGACGCCGTCGTCACGTACGAAACGGCGGACGGGGCGGGCGAGTTGCCGCTTGCGGAGTTCTATCTGCCGGTGGGCGACACCCCGCACCTGGAGACCGCGCTGCCGCCCGGCGCGCTGATCACCGGCATCACCCTGCCGCCGGCCCCGGTCGCCGCCACCTCCCGCTACCGCAAGGTGCGCGAGCGCGCCTCGTACGCCTTCGCCATCGGCTCGATCGCCGCCGCCCTCGACGTCCGGGACGGCGTCGTGCGCGAGGTACGCCTCGCCTTCGGGGCGGTCGCCTCCCGGCCGTGGCGGGCCCGGGAAGCCGAGCGGGTGCTGACCGGGGGACCGGCGAGCGCCGAGGCGTTCGCCGCCGCCGCGGACGCCGAACTGGCGGCCGCCGAGGCGCTGCCCCACAACGGATACAAGGTGGCGCTGATGCGCAACCTCGTCATAGCAATGCTGACCGAGCTCACCGAGGAGGCCGCCCGATGACCACGGCGACAACGGGAACCGCCCCCGTGACGGGGGCCGTCGGCACGGCGCACACCCGTATCGAGGGGCTGGCCAAGGTCACCGGCGCGGCCCGCTACGCCGGCGAGATCCCCTTCGCCGACCTCGCCCACGGCTGGCTGGTGCTGTCCACCATCGCCCGCGGCCGGATCCGCTCCGTGGAGTCCGCCCCCGTACTGGAGATGCCCGGCGTCCTCGCCGTACTGCACCACGGCAACGCACCGCGCGTCGACGGGGACTACCAGGGCCTGCTGGGGCGCCCCGACCCGATCGTCGAGGTCTTCCAGCACGACCGGGTGCCGTTCGTCGGCTGGCCGGTGGCGCTGATCGTCGCCGAGACGTCCGAGCAGGCCAGGGAGGCCGCCGAGGCGCTGGTGGTCCACTACGACCAGGAGCCGCACGACGTCGCGTTCGCCGCCGGACGCCCCGGAACGTACGTACCGGAGGCCGACGGCATGCGCGTGGAGAAGGGTGCCCTGGAGGCCGAACTCGCCGCGTCCGCCCATGTCGTGGACGCCGAGTACACCACGCCCGAAGAGCACCACTGCGCGATGGAACCGCACGCCGCGATGGCGCGCTGGGACAGCGGCCGCCTCGAAGTCGTCGACTCCAACCAGGGCAGCACCTGGGTCGCGGACGAACTGGCGAAGCTGTTCTCCCTCGACCCGGCCTCGGTGCGGGTGCGCTCCGAACACGTCGGCGGCGCCTTCGGGGCCAAGGGCCTGCGGGTGCACCAGATCCTCGCCGTGATGGCGGCGACCGTCCTCCACCGCCCCGTCCGGGTCGTACTGACCCGCCGTCAGACGTTCTCGCTGGTCGGCTACCGCAGCCCCACGGCGCAGCGCGTCCGGCTCGGGGCCGACGCCGACGGGCGGCTGCGCGCCCTCGACCACCAGGCGCAGAGCCTCACCTCGACCGTCCATGAATTCGTCGAGCAGAGCGCCGGGTTCGCGCGCCCCCTGTACGACGCCGACGCGCACCACACCGTCAACCGCGTCGTCCGCCTCGACGTGCCCACGCCGACCTTCGTGCGCGCGCCCGGTGAGGCGCCCGGCTCGTTCGCCCTCGAGTCCGCGCTCGACGAGCTCGCCGAGAAGTGCGGCATCGACCCGATCGCGCTGCGGGCACGCAACGAACCCGATGTGGGGCCCGTCTCCGGGCTGCCGTTCAGCAGCCGCAACCTGCCGGCCTGCTTCGAGGAGGGCGCCCGCAGGTTCGGCTGGGCGGAGCGGGACCCGCGTCCCGGCCTGCGCCGCGAAGGGCGCTGGCTGCTCGGGACCGGGGTCGCCACGGCCACCTTCCCGGTGCTCGTCGGCCCGGCCACGGCTGCCGTGACGGCGGAGGCCGACGGCACGTTCACCGTGCGGATCACCGCCGCGGACGTCGGCACGGGGGCGCGGACCGCGCTCACCCTGATCGCCGCGGACGCCCTCGAAGTGGCACCGGAACGCGTCCATGTCCGCATCGCCGACAGCGACTTCGGCCCGGCGATGATCGCCGGCGGCTCGATGGGCACCCGCTCCTGGGGCTGGGCGGTCACGGCCGCCGTGCGCGATCTGCGGGAGCAGCTGGCCCTGGGCGGCGACATTCCGCCGCAGGGAATCACCGCGCGGTCGGACACCACCCCGCTCCTCGGCACGCTGACGAAGAAGGAACGGCACTCCTACGGGGCGCAGTTCGCCGAGGTCGCCGTCGACGTCACCAGCGGCGAGGTCCGCGTGCGGCGGATGCTCGGCATCTTCGCCACGGGCCGGATCATCAACCCGCTCACCGCCCGGAGCCAGTTCATCGGCGGCATGATCTGGGGCCTTTCCATGGCGCTGCACGAGGAGGCGATCCGGGACCAGGCGTCGGGCGCCCATGTCGGCGCGGACCTCGCGGGCTATCACTTCGCCGCGAACGCCGACGTACCGCTCATCGAGGCGGACTGGGTGGACGACCCGGACGAGGACGACCCGGTCGGCATCAAGGGGATCGGCGAGATCGGGATCGTGGGAGCCGCGGCGGCGATCGCCAACGCGGTCTGGCACGCGACCGGCGTACGCCACCGGAACCTGCCGATCCGGCCCGACCGCGTCCTTCTGGCGGGCGGCGCGGCCGGCTGAGCCCGCCAGTCCGCCCTGCCGCCGCGGCACCGCCGGCCCACGAACGAGGAGGAGACCAAGATGCTGGACATCGCCGATGAACTGCACCGATGGGTCGAGCAGGGCCGGGACTTCGCCGTCGCCACCGTCGTGGCCGTCGGCGGCAGCGCCCCGCGCAGCCCCGGCGCCGCCCTCGCCGTCGACAGCGAGGGCACGGCCATCGGCTCGGTCTCCGGCGGCTGCGTGGAAGGCGCGGTGTACGAGCTGTGCGCCCAGGCGCTCCAGGACGGGACAACGGTCCTCGAACGCTTCGGCTACAGCGCCGAGGACGCCTTCGCCGTGGGTCTGACCTGCGGCGGGGTCATCGAGGTCCTGGTCACGCCGATGCGCGCGGACGCACCGGGCCGCAAGGCGTTCGCGGCGGCGCTGGCGGCCGCCGCCCGCGGCGCCGCGGCCGCCCTCGTCCGGGTGGCCCGCGGCCCGGCCGAACTGCTCGGCAGGGCGCTGCTCGTCCACCCCGACGGCACGTACGAAGGCGGACTCGGCGGGCACCGGGAGCTGGATCGCACGGCGGCGGGCGAGTCCCGCGCCATGCTGGACGCGGGGCGCACGGGCACGTTCGACATCTCCGCGGACGGCTCGCGCTGCGAGGCCGCGCTGACGCTGTTCGTCGAGTCGAGCGTGCCGCCGCCCCGCATGATCATTTTCGGGGCGGTCGACTTCACGGCGGCGCTGGCGCGTACGGGCAAGTTCCTCGGTTACCACGTGACCGTGTGCGACGCCCGCCCCGTCTTCGCCACGCGGGCCCGCTTTCCCGAGGCCGACGACATCGTCGTCGAATGGCCGCACCGCTACCTCCAGCGCACCGAGACCGACGGCCGCACGGTCCTGTGCGTGCTCACCCATGACGCCAAGTTCGACATCCCCCTGTTGGAGGCGGCGCTGCGGCTGCCGGTCGCGTTCATCGGCGCCATGGGCTCGCGCCGCACCCACGCGGACCGCAACCGCAGACTCCGCGAAGCCGGCGTCACCGAACGCGAACTGGCCCGGCTCCGCTCGCCGATCGGCCTCGACCTCGGCGCCCGTACGCCCGAAGAGACCGCCCTGTCCATCGCGGCGGAGATCGTCGCGGCGCGGCAGGGCGGTACCGGCCTGCCGCTGACCGGCTCGCGGACACCGATCCACCGCGACCCGGGCCCGCGCGGCACCGGCGTAGCCGGGCCGGATGCGGCGGCCTGACCCGCCCGCGCCGCGGCGCTGACGATGTCAGCCCGGCGCGATCGGCCCGGTGGGCCGGGTCGGCTCCGCGGCCAGGAGCATCAGCGCCACATCGTCCTGCCGGTCCGCCTCCGCGTGGCGGTTCTTCAGCAGGGCGTCGGCGAGGCGGTCCGGCCCCAGGTGCAGCGCCTCGTCAAGGCGCCTGGCGAGGTTGGCGACGGAACGGTCGAGGTCGACGCCCGGCGTTTCGACCAGGCCATCGGTGTAGAGCGCCAGCACCGAATCCGCGGGCAGCTCGATCTCCGTGGCGGAGTAGCGGGCGTCGGGATCGATGCCCAGAAGCAGACCCGGTGGGACGTTCACCACGGTGGTGGGCCGGCCCGCGCGACGCAGCAGAGGGGGCGGATGGCCGGCGCTGGCGAGGCATGCCCGTCGTGTGCGGACGTCTATATGGACGTACAGACAGCTGGTGAACAGGTCCGGGTCCAGATCGGTCAGCAGCCGGTTCGTACGGGCCAGGACCTCGCCGGGGGAGGCACCGGCGGACGCATGGGCGTGCACGGCCGTACGGGCCTGCCCCATGAGGGCGGCGGCCGCCGCGTTGTGACCCTGCACATCCCCGATGACCGCGGCGACACTGCCCTCGTCGAGGCGGATCAGGTCGTAGAAGTCGCCGCCGATGTCCATCCCGCGGGTGGACGGCAGATAGCGGGCGGCGACGGCGAGACCGGGTACGGCGGGCAGCCGGTGCGGCAGCAGACCGGCCTGTAGGTCATGGGCGAGCTGCTGCTTGGTGTCGTACAGCCGGGCACGGTCCAGCGCCTGGGCGATCAGCCCGGCCAGCGACGTCAGGACCTGCCGCTCCTCGGGGCTGAAGATGCGGGGGCGGGTGTACGCGAGGATGCAGCAGCCGACCGGGCGGCCGGAGACGATCAGCGGCAGTACGGCCCGCGCCGCCTTGCCCGTCAGGCGCGGCAGGCCGGGGTAGAGCCGTTCGATCTCCTCCGGGGTGGAGTGGAAGCGGGGCTCCCCGGTGGCGAGGGCGTGCACGGCGGGGCTGTTGGCCGCGCTGAGGGCGACCCCTTCGAACGCTGCGACGGCCTCGGCGGTGTACCCCCGGTGGCCCAGGGTCCGCAGCCGTCCGCCCTCCGCCGCGTACATGATCACGCCCTGGGCGCCGAAGGCCGGCACGATCTGGTCGGCCACGAGGTCGACGACGTCCCGCGCCCCCACGGCCTCCGTCAGCGCGGCCGCCAGATGCAGGACGTGATAGATGTGCCCGGCCCGCACGGGCATGACCTCGCCCTCCGCGGGGGTGGGCGCCATGGTGCCGGGATCCCTGTCCGAGGGACTGATCCATACGCTCAGGCCCCGGCCGTCCGGGAAGAGGCGGAAGGTGAGCCACCGGTTCGGCGGGCGGCAAGCGGTGAAGGACATCGGCCGCCGGCCGATCACCGCGGCGCGGTAGCGGTCCTCGAAAACCGGATTGCGCAGCCACGGCAGACTCTCCCAGGGGCGCGCTCCGACCAGACGGCTCTCCTCCTCGCCGAGCAGGTCCGCCGCACCCGTCGTGACCATGGTGATGCGTCCGTCGAGGTCGAGCGCGCAGCAGCCGCCGGGCAGCCGCTCCACGTAGTCGACCGCCGCCAGTGCCTCCTCGGGGCCCACGCTCCGCGCGGGTGGTGGCATCAGTACGCGCGGTCCACCGGTCGCCGGCGGGCCGCCTCCCGCCCGCGGCCTCTCGTCCAGCACCGCCGCCAGGTGCCGGCAGCCCTCCGCCACCGCCTCGCGCTCGTCCGCCGAGAGCTGCGGCGCATGACCGGCCGGCCACAGCAGCAGCAAGGCGCCCCGGCACCCGGCCCCCTCGCCGACCGGCGCCGCCGCCAGCGCGAAGTCGTAGGGCACGGCCACCGCCGTACGGGGGAAGTCACGCGCCAGCTGCTGATGGCCGGCGGTCCACACCAGGCGTTGCCGGCGCGCCGCAACGGCCACCGGGATCGGGGCCGCCAGGGCGACACGGCCCCAGGGCTCCAGGAGCGGCGCCGGCAGGCCGCTCATGGCCGTCAGCTGGAGCACGGGCTCGTCGGCCGCCAGAACATAGAGCCCGCAGGCGGAGGCCCCGGCCCCCAGCACCGCCCGGAGCAATGCCCGGTCCACGGGATCGGAGTCGGCCCCGCCGCTCATCTCGCACCTTCACACAGCTGCCGTCGGGACATCGAGACCACTGCGACCTGCCACTTCGCGACCCGCCGCGGCGCCGTACCGAGCCCCGTACCGAGACCGGCACCGAGCCCCGTACCGCGACCGGCCGGCACAGAGGAAAACGATCCGCTCCTCACGTCATGACGCTTCACCTGGGACAGTGCCGACGGTACGCCGTTGACCGGATGGCGGCACTCGATGACGAGCGCGCGCGGTGCGGGGGAGCGCGGGCATCTGAGGACGGTGGGCGTCTGTGGCCGGTGCGGCCCCGCCCGTGTCCGGCGGATCGTTACCGACCGGCCGGGACCGCGGGGTCCCCGGGTAGCGCCGGGTGCCGTATGGGGCTGAAGTGGTAGGCGCGGGGCACGGCCGGTGAGCACCGTGCGCCGTAGCCGACGGCTGTGGGACGTCGAGGCGCCTGTCGCCGCGCGCCCTGGCACCCCGCGGCTCGTCACCCCTCCGCCTGTCACCCCACCGCAGGAACTCCCCGGAAACGAGGCGGTCATACGCGGGAGCGCCGCGGCGCCGTGCTTACGATCACCGGCATCCCCGGGAAGGAATCCGGGCGCCGTGCCATCAACAAGATCTTTCAGCCAGGAGGCGGTATGCGGGCGAAAGCGGGCTCGGACCACACGCTGACCATTCAGCCGGCCGGCGGAACGGGGCAGCACGCCCGTCCCCATCAGACCTTTGCGCAGCCGCTGAAGGTCCGGCTGGTCGACAGCCGGACCGGGAACCCGGTGTCCGATGCCCCGGTGACGTTCTCCTGGGAGGCCATGACCCAGCAGGCCCTTTTCGAAGGCGACCGAACCAATGTCACCGCGCCCACCGACGCCCAGGGATACGCGCAGACGCCGCCGCTCGTGGCGGGCGACGCGGCGGGCACCGTCACCTTTCTCGTCACTGCCGAGGGCGCCGTCTCGGAGGAGTTCGAGGTGACGGTCGACGGCTGAGCCGGTTCCCGGGCCCATCCGTCCGGGTAGCCGTCGCGTGCGGGATGGCATCGCGTGACGGGCCGGGACCGCGGCGCGCGAAAGGCACGGACTGTCGCCGGGAGGTCGTATGGAGCCGGATCCGCATTCCCACCCGCATCCGGATCGTGATTCGCCGCATCGTGTACATGGCCGGCATGAGTCCGACGAAGAGCGGGCCGACCGCCGCTGGACCGACATTCTGCAGGAGGTCCGGGTCACGCAGACCGGAGTGCAAATTCTGTTCGGATTCCTCCTCACCGTCGTCTTTACGCCGAGGTTTGCCACTCTCAGCGCGACCGACAAGAGCATCTATGTGGTCACGGTCCTCCTCGGTGCCGCCACAACGGGCGCCCTGATCGGCCCGGTGACCTTCCATCGGTTCGTGACCGGCCGCCATATCAAGCCGGAAATGGTGATCTGGGCATCGCGGCTGACCATCGTGGGGATCGTTCTCCTTCTGGCCACCGTCACCTCCGCGATCCTGCTCATTCTGCGCATTGCCATGAACGACGACGTCGTGCCGTGGATCGTCGCCGGGCTCGTGGCATGGTTCGCGCTGTGCTGGTTTGTGCTCCCCGCCTGGGCCCGGCACCACTACGGGACCAGGAAATGACAACCAGACGCGTGATGCGTCCGCTTGAGCGCTCCCGATAACGGTTAGTCATCCGCAAGGCCGAGGCGGCGGCCGGCGGCTGCCGCGATGACGAGGGAGCACTGTGCATGCCTTTCCGCAAGCGTGAAGAAAGCCTTCGATCGAGGGCTGGGCGAGCGGCCGAACGCGGATTTCACCGCCTTGATGAACGGCTTCCGGCGGCCGACGCGGGGAAGCTGCTGCGCAAGGCGTTCCCGGACCACTGGGCGTTCTTCCTCGGCGAACTGGCGCTGTACAGCCTGCTGGTGCTCGTGCTCACGGGTGTGTTCCTGACGCTCTTCTTCGACCCGGTCATGGCGGAGAGCACCTATCACGGCTCGTACGGCCCGCTGCACGGCACCCGCATGACCCAGGCCTATGCCTCCACGCTGCGGCTGAGCTTCGATGTGCGGGGCGGGCTGCTGATCCGGCAGATCCACCATTGGGCGGCACTGACGTTTGTGGCGTCCGTCGGCGTGCATATGCTGCGTATCTTCTTCACCGGCGCCTTTCGCCGGCCGCGCGAAGGCAACTGGATGATCGGAGTGACGCTTTTTCTGCTCGCGCTGCTGGAGGGCTTCTGCGGCTACTCGCTCCCCGATGACCTGCTCTCCGGCACCGGCCTGCGCACCGCGGACACCATCATCGGATCCATTCCGATCGTGGGCACGTATCTGTCGTTCTTCGCCTTCGGCGGTGAATATCCCGGACAGCAGATCATTCCGCGCCTCTACACGGTCCACATTCTGCTGGTTCCCGGGATTCTGATCGCCATGGTGACGGCCCATCTCATCCTCGTGGTCTTCCTCAAACACACGCAGTGGCGCGGGCCGGGCAGAACGAACAGCAACGTCATGGGGCAGCCGATGATCCCGCAGTGGCTCGCCAAGTCGACCGGGCTGTTCCTCATCGTCTTCGGATGCACGGCAGTGCTCGGCGCGGTGGCCCAGATCAACCCCATCTGGAATTACGGCCCGTTCCGTGCGGACCAGGTGTCCACGGATGCTCAACCCGACTGGTACGTAGGGTTCCTTGAGGGGGCGATGCGCATGATGCCGCCGTGGGAAACCCATCTGTGGGGCCACACCATCATGTGGAATGTGTTCCTGCCCGCCGTGGTCCTGCCCGGGGTGCTGTTCATGGCGCTGTACGCGTACCCCTTCTTCGAACGGTGGGTGACCGGCGACCGCGGTGAACACCATCTGTGCGACCGACCGCGTGAACGCCACACCCGCACCGGGCTGGGGGTGGCCGCCATCGTCGGCTATGCGGTGCTTTTGCTGGCCGGTGGCAACGACGTCATCGCGTTCGGCTTCGAGCTGTCGGTCAACGCCCTGACCTGGATCTTCCGGGCGGCGGTCGTGGTCGGGCCGCCGCTGGCGTTCTTCCTCACCAAGTGGATCTGTCTGGCGCTGCAGCGGCGGGAGCGTGAGCGACTGATCGAGGGCGACGAAACGGGCCTGGTGAGCCAGTCGATCTACGGCGACCTGTCCGAGGGGCGTCGGGCGATGGCCTCCCGGGAGCGGCACACGCTCCTCGCACGGTCGGACCCGGACCCCCTGGAATTCGGCCCCGCCGGGGCGGCGGGACTTTCCCGGCAGGACCGGCTGCGGGCCGCGCTGAGCCGGTGGTACTACCGCGACCAGGTGGAGATGCCGGCGACGCCGGAGCAGCGCGAGAAGATCGCCGCGCTGAACGCACAGCCGCACGACTGAGTACCGATGGCGGAATTACGGTGAGTGATGTGTGATTGCCGGTTGGCGATCGACGAGTGCGTATGCATGCGTCAGCCGTCGCGCTCCCCGAACTGGAACACAAAGCCGAACACGCCGGAGCCCAGCAGCCCCACGCCGATCAGGAACAGCCATGCCCCGTAGACCACGCCGAGCGCAGCGACGGTGAAGCCCACGGCGGTGAGCAGCGGGTATCCGCTGTGCGGCGGAAAGAAGTCCAGGGGACCGGAGCGCTGTTGCACCTCGGCGTCCTTGTGGTCTTCGGGACGGGTGCCGCGTCTGCGGTGCTGCATGAAAAAGAAGAAGCAGACGAGCGACGACATGATGAAAGCGAAGATCAGCGCGGCCGTTCCCGCCGGTTCCCGGTCCGACCACCACGCATAGCCGAACGAGGTCACGGCGAAGAAGAGGGCGACGCCGCCGAACAGATAGGTCTCGATTTTCACCGGCTCACTCGCTCAGGGTGTCGGGGGTGGGCGTATCGCCCGCACCCGGGCCGCCGGTCAGGGCCGGGCCGGCGGCTCCCAACCCCACCTCGGGATGGTGCAGGTCGAATGCCGGGGAGTCGGAGCGCACCCGCGGCAGGGTGTGAAAGTTATGGCGCGGTGGCGGGCAGGAGGTCGCCCATTCGAGAGACCGGCCAAATCCCCAGGGGTCGTCCATCTCCACCTTGGGTGCATATTTGCGGGTGCGCCAGACGTTGAACAGGAACGGCAGCGTCGAGGCCCCCAGGAGGAAGGAGCTGGCCGAGGAAATGGTGTTCAACATGGTGAAACCGTCGGCGGTCAGATAGTTCGCGTATCGGCGGGGCATACCCATCTCGCCCAGCCAGTGCTGCACCAGGAACGTGCCCTGGAACCCGATGAACAGGGTCCAGAAATGAACCTTCCCCAGTCTCTCGTCGAGCATCTTCCCGGTCCACTTCGGCCACCAGAAATAAAACCCGCCGAACATCGCGAACGCCACCGTGCCGAACAGCACGTAATGCAGATGCGCCACGATGAAATAGCTGTCGGTGACGTGAAAATCCAGCGGGGGAGAGGCGATGAGCACCCCGCTCAGCCCGCCCAGCAGGAACGACACCAGAAACCCGATACTCCACAGCATGGGCGTCTCGAACGAGAGACTGCCACCCCACATGGTTCCGATCCAGTTGAAAAATTTCACTCCGGTCGGCACTGCGATGAGAAAGGACATCACGGAGAAGAAGGGCAGCAGCACGGCCCCGGTGGCGAACATGTGGTGCGCCCAGACCGAAGCGGAGAGCATCGTGATGGCGATGGTCGCGCCGACCATGCCGACGTATCCGAAGACGGGTTTCCGGCTGAATACCGGAATGATTTCGGTGATGACGCCGAAGAACGGAAGCGCCACGATATATACCTCGGGGTGCCCGAAGAACCAGAACATGTGCTGCCACAGCAGCGCACCCCCATACGCGGCGTCGAAGACATGCGCGCCGAACTTTCGGTCCGCTTCCAGGACGAGCAGCGCGGCGGTCAGCACGGGAAATGCCAGCAGGGCGAGAATGGACGTGAAGAGTACGTTCCAGGTGAAGATCGGCATGCGGAACATCGTCATGCCGGGAGCGCGTAGGCACACGATGGTGGCGATGAAGTTCACCGCACCCAAAATCGTGCTCAGTCCGGCGACCACCAGGCCCATGGTCCACAGATCCGCCCCCTTGCCGGGGGAGAACACCGGCCCGTTCAGGGGCGCATAGGCAAACCAGCCGAACGAAGCGGCCCCGCCGGGGACCAGAAACCCGGAAACCACCATGGTGCCACCGAGCAGAAAAACCCAGTAGGTAAACGCATTCAGCCGCGGGAAAGCCACGTCCGGCGAGCCGATCTGGAGGGGCATCACCGCATTGGCGAAGCCTGCGAACATCGGCGTCGCGAACAGCAGCATCATGACGGTGCCATGAACGGTGAAAAGCTGATTGTACTGTTCGTTCGATACGATCTGGAGGCCCGGACGCATCAGCTCCGCCCGCATCAACATGGCCAGCATCCCGCCCAGCAGGAAGAATGCGAAAGCGGTCACCATGTACATGTTGCCGATGACCTTGTGGTCGGTGGTGGTCATCCAGCGCAAAACCACCCGGCCGGGAATGGATCGGTCTTTGTGCTCCTCCCCGCTTGGGGAGTCCCGTGGCAGAGCCCGCCGCAAGTCCCGCTGAATCCGTGCCATCGGCGCTCCCGTTCGTCAGCAGAGAGGGCAGGTGATAATCGTACTCAAATGCCCTGCCAGGTGCGCTTACCTCATACCACGCCGACGCGCGGAAAGCTCATTCTTGACGGCATTCAGCGGACGTTCGGTAACCCGTTCAGGAAATAGGCTCGGAAAATGCATCCGCGATCAGTCGCGGCGGTCTTCCGTGCCGAGCCCCAGGGACTCCGCAATGCTCTGCACATTCCCGTACCGCTCCCCTTCCGGGAGCTTCTCGGCCAGGGAGATCAACCGGTCCGGTGCGTTGTCCCGCACGAGCTTCTCGACGATGGCGAGCCGATCGGCCGGATACATGCTCCGGCCGAGGTGCTGCGCGAGTTCGGAGCGCACGGCGACGTCCTCTTGCGACATTCCGTGCGGCGGCCCGCCCCGGAACGCGATGCCAGGCGCCTGAGCCGTCTCGGGCTGGTCCTCGCCGGCCGGCTGGAGTTCTCGCTCCTCGGCCGTGCGCAGGGAACGATCCCTGGTCAGTTCCGCGCGCAGCTCCTTCTTCATGACGTCGTCCCGCGCGGGGCCCGTCTTGTCCGTACCGTGTTGCATGGCCACGTGCCGCCTCCAGAGTTGCCGACAACACCCCCTCATCCATCGCACGCCCAGAAGGCGGAGATCGCATCTTGGTACGGGGGGTGGGGTTCCGGGGGCGTGGGGGCGGCCGAGGGGCGCCGCGGCCCGGTCTGCCCTTCGCCGAGGCCGGCCACGGACGGCGCCAGGGTGCGGCACGGGCGCGTCGTCGTGGACGCCAGGCTGGAGTTCGCCGCGCAGGCCGCCGGTAGCAATCCTTCGCAATGGACCAACTGAAGATCCACTGCACCCTATGGTGCTGTCCTATGCAAGGGGCCGGGGGCAAGGGGACGCGCAACCGGTAACGCCAGTCGCTGCTCAGGGAGTTGTTGTTTTGCCTCACAGCCTCGCACGGCCCGTCCTGTCCATTGCCCCGCGGGAGCGCGACGTCGGCAAGGCGAACGACGCCCTGCTCGCCGAGGGACCGATCGTGCCGGTCACTGTCCCCGGTGAGGTGCCGGTCTGGGTGGTGACCCGGTATGAGCCGGCCCGCAGGCTGCTGCTGGACGGCCGGCTGTCCCACTCGATCGAGCACTGGGGCGCCTGGCGGCGCGGTGAGGTCTCCGCGAGCTGGCCCGCCCTGCTGTTCCTGGCCGGGCGGAACATGCTCACGGCCGATCCGCCGGATCACTCACGACTGCGCGCCCTGCTGGGCCAGGCGTTCAAGGCCCGCCCCATCGAGGCGTTGCGTCCCCGGATAGCGGAGATAACCGCCGGTCTGCTGGACGAGCTGGCAGCGCTGCCGCCCGGGCAAACGGTCGACCTCAAGGCGCAGTTCGCCGTCCCGCTCCCGATGACGATCTTCCGGGAGATGTTCGGCATCGCCGACCCCCACACGGCCCGCCGCTTCCAGGAGCTCACGGAGGCGGGCGTCGACACCACCGCCCCGCCCGAACAACTGGCGGCGATGCACGAGGAGTTCCAGCGACTGCTCGGCGCTCTCATCGACGAGAAGCGGAGTTCACCGGGAGAAGACCTCACCAGCGCACTGGTCGCCGCCCGCAACCAGGAGCACGGCCCGCTCAGCGATGAGGAGCTGCTCAGCACGTTGCTGCTGATGGTGGCCAGTGGGCACGAGACAACGGCCACTTTGCTGGTCAACGCGGTCCGGCAGCTGTGCTCCCACCCGGATCAGCTCGCCGCGGTGCGCAGTGATCACCGGAAATGGCCGGCCGTGGTCGAGGAATCGCTGCGCCACCGTCCTCCGGTCAAGGAGCTCTTCTTCCGGTTCGCGCTGGAAGACATCGCCGTCGAAGGGGTCACCGTCCGGGCCGGAGAGCCGGTGATGATCGCGATCGGTGCGCTCGCCCGCGATCGGCAGCTGCACGATGAAGCCGAAGCGTTCGACATCGACCGCCCCCGGCAGGCCCACCTGGCGTTCGGGCACGGCATCCACCACTGCATCGGCGCCCCGCTGGCCCGAGCGGAGGGTGAGATCGCGCTCGCCGCGCTCTTCGACCGCTTTCCCTCGCTGGCCCTGGCCGAGGACATCGAGCCGGAACCCGCGTCGACGTTCTTCGTCGACACTACGCACTCCCTGATGATCTCCCTGACCTGACCTGACCTGACCTGACCTGGCTCGATCGGTCTGACTCGATCTGGCCTGGCCTGACCTGACCTGACTTGACCCGTGACACGAGGAAAAAGCTCACATGGCATACGTCCCACCCGGCGCTCCCGCACCACCGATAACGCCGCAACACGGCCTCGAGCCCGTCCCCCTCTACGGTGACGACTTCGCAGCCCACCCGCATGCGACCTACGACCGGCTGCGCACGTACGGGGCGCTGGCCCCCGTCGAGATCGCGCCGCGAGTGCACGCGATGCTGGTGACGGAATACCGGGCCGCACTCGATGTGCTCCAGAACCGGGAAGGCGTCTGGACGAAGGATTCGCGCAGCTGGGCGCAGACCATCGCCCCTGATTCCCCGGTCTTTCCGATGCTGGCCGACCGCCCGAATCCGCTGCACCGCGACGGCGAGGAGCACAACCGTTACCGTCAGGTCATAGCTGACGGATTCAACAGGATCGAGCCGCATGTGATGCGGCGTCAGGTGCACGAGCTGGCCGACAGTCTCATCCACCGATTCGGCGGGACGGGAACGGCCGACCTCATCGAAGAATATGCGGCGCAGTTACCGCTGCTGCTGTTCAACCGCCTCGTCGGGCTCCCGGACGAGTCCAGCAGCCGGCTGATCACCGCGCTGGCCGGTGTGATGGAGGCCAGCGCCGACGCCGCGGCGGCAGCGGCCGCCTACGATGCCTTCCTGGCTGAGCTGACGGAGTCCAAGAAGCGCAACCCGGGCCAGGACCTGACCTCCTGGTTCCTGGAGCACCCGAAGGGTCTGAGTGACGCGGAGGTCGCTCATCAGATCGCCCTGGCGATCGGTGCCGGATACGAGCCGACCGCCCACCTCATCGGTAACGCCCTGGCGCGGATGCTCTCCGACGACCGCTACTACAAAACCTTGACCAACGGCTCCCTCACCCCCACCGACGCCATCCGGGACGTCTTTCACCATGAGCCGCCATTGGCCAACTATGCCTGGCACTACCCCAAGCGGGACCTCCTCTTCCACGGAACGTGGCTGCGCGCCGGCCAGCTGGTGCTGATCTCCTTCGCCGCGGCCAACACCCAATTCGGCCAGGCGCAGCCAGGATCTTCGGGAGGCGGCGCCCATCTGTCCTGGAGCGCCGGGCCGCACGCCTGTCCCGTCCCCCGGCACGCGCTGTTGATCGCCACCACGGCCATCGAGAGACTCACCGCCCTGCTCTCCGACGTCCGTTTGACGGTCCCCTACGCAGACCTGGAATGGCGGCACGGGCCCTTCGTGCGTGGTCTGGCACACCTTCCCGTGGCCTTCACGCCGCTGAATGCCTCCGGTTCCACGCCTTGGCGGAACGCGGGTTGACGGTGCCGACGGCCGAGGGGCTTGGCGTGTCCTGGCCGACGGGCCGGAAGTCAGTGGGCAGGCCGTAGCGGGACGGCGTGCGCGTCGCTCGCAGCGGTCCGGCGACCGGAGGCGTCGGCGCGTACCGACTGGGGCCGGGCGTGGCCTGGGGCTTCCTGATGCGACCGAACGGGATATACCGCTCGAAGCGGACCGCCTGCGGTCGCTCATCCGTAGGCGCGTATGTCAGCATTGATCCGGAGCAATAGGGCGCAGTGCGGCATTTGCCCAAACAGGATGAATTGGTCGGCTCCGTGGAGAAGATTCGCGAAATACGGCACACTTACGGGACGGCGTAAGGGCGGCCGCGCCGCGTGTCTTCGGATTGTCAACGCACGGCTCGCTTTCGCATCGTTCCTGCTTCGATTCTTGACGATGTGGGTGGCGGTGACGTTCACTTTCAGCCGTTCCGGGCCGGTCAGGGCGGCCCCTTGCGGAGGTACCTGAAATGAATGCAGCACTGCGTCGTATAATCACCGGTGCAATGACAATGTCGCTCGCCGTGCCATTGGCGGCCTGCGGAAGCGGGGGCGACACGGGTACCCAGGAGGAGTCCATAGGGCTGCTCCTGCCGGAGAACAAAGCGGCCCGCTACGAGTCATTCGACCGCCGCATCATCTCGAGCCGGATATCCACGCTCTGCCTCGAATGCAAAGTGGACTACCGCAATGCCGGCTCCCAAGTGGGCGTCCAGAAGGCGCAGTTCGAGGCCCTCGTGAAGAAGGGCGTCAAGGTCATCATTCTGGACCCGGTCGACGCCCAGGCCGCCAAGAGCTGGGTGGATGCGGCGGCCAAGAAGGGCGTCAAGGTCATCGCGTACGACCGGCTCGCCGAGGGCGATGTCGCGGCCTATGTCTCCTACGACAACGAGAAGATCGGCCAGCTGCAGGGCAAGGCGCTCCTCGCCGCCCTCGGGTCCCAGGCGGCGAGTGCCGATGTCGTCATGCTGAACGGCTCGCCGACCGATCCGAATGCCCCGTACTTCAAGAAGGGCGCCCACGAAGTTCTCGACGGCAAGGTCCATAAGATCGTCTACGAGAAGGACATTCCCGAGTGGTCGGCGACGGAGGCCGGGAAGAAGCTGAGCGAGGTCATCAAGGACCGCGGTCCGGCCGGTTTCGACGCCGTCTACTCGGCCAATGACGGGATGGCCGGCGGAGCCGCCGAAGCGCTGAAGTCGGCCGGTCTCAAGAATGTGCCGCTCGGTGGTCAGGACGCCGAACTCCCCGCTCTGCAGCGCCTGGTGAGCGGTACGCAGTCGTTCACCATTTACAAGCAGGTCAGGCCGGAGGCCGAAACCGCCGCGGAGATCGCCTTCCGCCTGCTGCGGGGCAAGAGCATCAAGTCCTTCACCTCGACGACGGCCGACAGCAAGAGCAAGTCCGGCATCCCGGCCAAGCTCTTCAACGCGCAGGTCGTCACCCGGAAGAATCTGGAGGACACCGTGATCCGCGACGGAGCCGTCCCGACCGACTGGATTTGCACGAAGGACCTCGCCTCCGCCTGCAAGTCGCTCGGGCTGAACTGACGCGGCAGAGAGGCCGTCGGGCCGCGCAGGTGGCCCATGGGGCGAGATTCGGGGCGTACGGGCCGATCACCGGAGGTATACGTACGCCATGAATGCCACGGAGTCGAACCACACCCCGGCCGACGGCCCGGACAAGCCGCTGGCGGGCGGCGTCGCCCTGGTCACCGGCGCCTCCAGCGGGATCGGCGAGGCGGCGGCGCTGTCGCTCGCCCGGCTGGGGTGTTCCCTGGTGCTGGTCGCGCGCCGCACCGACCGGCTGACGGAGCTGGGCGACGCGATCGGCACGCAGGGCGCGTCGGCGCTGCCGCTGACCGCCGACCTGGGTGTTCCCGCGCAGGCGCGGCGGGTGGTCGAGGAAGCGGTGCGCCACTTCGGCCGGCTGGACGTGGTGGTGAACAACGCGGGATACGGAGCGCGCGCCGCCGTGGAGGAGAGCGACCTCGACGACTGGGAACGGATGGTCGATCTCAATCTCAAGGCCGTGTTGCATCTGTCGCACGCCGCGCTGCCGCATCTGCTGCGCGCGGCGGAGGACGGCCCGCGCGGCGTCGCCGACCTGGTGACCGTCAGCTCGGTCGCCGGGCGGCTGGCCCGTAAGAACAACAGCGTCTATTCGGCCACCAAGCACGCGGTGTGCTCGTTCAGCGAGTCCCTGCGCCAGGAGGTGACCGGGCGCGGCGTACGGGTCGGGCTGGTCGAGCCGGGGATGACGACGACGGAGATGACGATCGGCGGCGAGTCGGCGTTCGGGATGCCGCAGCGGAGCTGGCTGCGGGCGGAGGACGTCGCCCGCTCCATCAGCTTCATGATCACTCAGCCGCCGCATGTGGCCATCAACGAGATCATGGTGCGGCCGACCGCCCAGGAACACTGACCGACGGCCCCGCGCGCCTGAGCACCGGCCGGCCGCAGCCGCGCACCAGGAACACCGGCCGACCGCACCCGCACGCCCGCCAGGCGCCCCGTCCCCCCTCCGGTTAGCGTCGGAACGGGGGGCGCGGTGAGGAGGTGGTGGCGGGCGCCATGTGGCCGGCAGTCCTGTTCGCGCTGCTCGCGGCGGCCAGCAATGCGCTGGCCACGGTGTTGCAGCGGCGCGCGGCCCGTACGGTGCCGCTGGCGCCGGGGCTGCGGCTGGGCCTGCTGGTGGATCTGCTGCACCGCGCGGTGTGGCTCTGCGGGATGCTCGCGGTCGTCGCCGCTGCCGCTTTCCAGGCGACCGCGCTGTCGCTGGGAGCACTGTCGGTGGTGCAGCCGCTGTTCGTACTGGAGCTGCCGCTCGCGCTGCTCATCGGGCGCGTACTCCTCGGCGGGCGGGTCTCGCGCCGCGGCCGGTGGGGTGTGGCGCTGCTGGTGGTCGGGCTGGGCGCCGCGCTCGCGGCGGCCGCGCCGACCGTCGGCACCACCCATGCGCCGCTCGACCGCTGGATCGGCGCGCTGGTGGCCTGCGGCGCGGTGATCGTCGTGGCCGTCGGCGTGGCGCTGCGCCGGCCGGCGGGCGCGGTACGGGCGGCCGCCTTCGGAGCGTCGACCGCCGTCGCCTATGCGCTGACCGCCGCCCTGATGAAGGACGCGACACACGCCTGGCAGACCGGCGGCCCCGGCGAGTTCTTCCTGGCCTGGCAGACCTATGGGTTCGCCGTCGTGGGTGTGCTGGCGCTGTTCCTCATGGAGAACGCCATGCAGTCCGGCCCGCTGACCGCCTCCCAGCCGGTGCTCACCCTCGGGGACGCGCTGGTCAGCCTGTCTTTGGGCGTCACCCTCTTCGACGAGCGCGTGCGGACCGGCTGGTGGCTGCTCCCGGAGGCGCTGGGTGTCGCGCTGGTGCTGTGGGGCGCCGTGCTGCTCTCCCGCGTCGCGCTGATCCAGGACGTGGTGAGCGGGCAGGACGCCGGGGCCGCGCCCGATGTCAGCGATGCGCGCCGGTGAGCGCGACGGTCATCGTTGTTCGTCAATGAGTCCGCCGGTTTTCCGCCGGACCGTGGGTTCCCTGTCCTGGTGCCGCCGTGGCAGGTAACTCACGGTGCCCCCGCCGAGGAGGACGGGGGCACCGGTGGCCGGATCGCGGTCAGTGCTTGGCGGCAGGCGCGTTGGCGGCCGTGACGTTCACGGCGGCCCACGACTTGTTCACCGTCTTGTACTCGGTGCTGTTGGCCCCGTAGAGGTCCTTCGCGGCCTTGAGGGTCGCCGTCCGGGCGTCGTGGAAGTCGGTCGTGGAGACCATGTACCGGGTCAGCGCCCGGTAGTAGATCGCCGTCGCCTTGGTCCGGCCGATGCCGGTCACGGTGGAGCCGTCGAAGGTCGCGGAGTCGTACGCGACGCCGCCGATCACCTTCTTGCCGCTGCCCTCGGCCAGCAGGTAGTAGGCGTGGGAGGAGACGCCGGAGCCGGCGTGCACCTCGGTGTCGTAGGACTCCTTCGACCAGTAGTCGACGGTGCCCTCGAGCTTGTCGAGGGACGGCTTGTCCAGCCGGCGCAGGAACTTCTGCTGGAGGCCGAGCTTCTCGCCCATCAGGTAATTGGGCGGGTTCTTCGGGTTGTTGGCGGAGAACTCCACCGAGCTGCCGAAGATGTCCGCCAGCGACTCGTTGAGGGCGCCCGGCTCGCCGAACTGGTTGCCCTCCTCGTCGACGCGGGTGGGCTGGAGGCCCGCGGTCGCGTCCACGACGCCGTGGGTGAGCTCGTGACCGGTGACGTCCAGGACGACCAGCGGCTTGGTGAAGGTCTTGCCGTCACCGTCGCCGTAGAGCATGCAGCCGCAGTCGGAGGACCAGAAGGCGTTGCCGACGTTCTTGCCGAAGTGCACCAGGGCGTGGGCGCCGCGGCCGTCGTTCTTGATGCCCTTGCGCCCGAAGGTCTTCTTGTAGAAGTCCAGGGTGCTCGTTATGCCGTACTGGGCGTCGACGGCGGCGGTGGCGCGGTTGGTGGTCGTGCCGTTGCCCCAGCGGTTGGTGGTGCTGGTGAACGCCTTGCCGTCGGCGAACTTCTCCAGTTCCTTGCCGCCCGCGTCGCGGGTCTCGGTCTTGCCGCGGGTGGAATCCTTCAGCGTGAAGGCGTTCTTCGCGGTCTGGGTGGTGGAGAGCGGCACCTTGCCGACGAAGAGGGACGAGCCGGTACCGGCGGCCGCGCCCGGGTAGGCCTTGGCGGCCTTGCCCGTGGTGGCCGGGGCGGCGGTGCCGGTCAGCCCGGTCGTGGGGCTGAGCCTCTCGCCCCGCTTGCGCAGCTTCTTCTGGACGGCGGGCGACAGGAAGGAGTCGTTGGCCGGGATGTTGCTGAGCACGGATCCCGTGGCGGCGTCGACGACGACCGTACGGACGCCACCGGCCTCGTCGGCGCGGCTGTCGCTCACCTCCACCTGGTAGGCCAGCGCGGTGCGGTCCGCGCGGGCGTCCACGACCAGCTCGGCCGTACCGGCCCGGCCCTGCGCCGCGGCGGCGGCCTTCGTCTCGGCCTGCCCGGCCGACAGCTTCGGGCTGGTGGACGCCACCTCGACGCCCCGCCGGGACGCCCGGGTCACGTCCAGATAGGCCGACTTGGCGTCCAGGTGGACGACGAGGTCACCGCCGAGCACCGGCAGGCCGCGGTGGGTGCGCACGAAGCGGACGTGCTGTTTGCCGTCCGGGTCGACCAGCAGGTCCGTGGCCTGCAGTTGGTCCTTCTTGCCGACGCCGGTGGCGGCGGCGTGGGCGTACGCGGCGGCGCGGGCCGCGTCCACGACGGCCGCATGCGAGGGGGAAGCGGCGGGAGCTGAGCCCTTGGTGACCGAGGGGGTGGCAGCGGCGGTGCCTGCCACGCCTGCCGTGACGGTCGCGGCCGTCGTCACGGCGACGGCTATCGCCAGGCTGCGTATGTGGGGTCTACGCACTGATGTGGGTCCTTTGTGCACAGGGGGGCGGCCGGCTCACCAACCGCCCCTACGCGCGGCGCTGTTGCGCGCCGCGGGGATCGGGAGACCCCGCGCACACCCTGCGTGTTCTGGCATGGGCATGTAAAGCCCGAAGTATGCTTTTCGACCGGGTTAAATCGAAATTTGACAATTGATCAGCCTTTAGTAGCCGCAAGGTGACCAACTGTGTTCCCGGTGCTGGTGGGGGAGACCGCGTCGGAGGCCCGGGGGTTGCTCCACCTCCCTTGAGACGTACGTCTCACCGCCGGGAGTCACCGCCTGTTACCGAGTGCCGCGGCGGGCCCGCCGCCCGGACCGCTATGACCGCGCGGACCGCCCGAGCCAGTCGTACGCGGCCGCCGCCGTGAACTCCGCCTGGCCGCCCCTGAACAGCAGCGCGGCGCGCGCGAACGCCGGGTCGTCGGCGGTGTCCGCCAGGTAGGGAACTGCCATGCACCGCATCCCCGCCCGGTGTGCCGCCACCGCGCCGGGCGGCGCGTCCTCGAGCACCACACACGTTCCGGGCGGCACGCCCATCCGGCGCGCGGCCTCCAGGAACACATCGGGCTCCGGCTTGCCGCGCGCCACCTCCTCCGCCGACACCGCCGTGGTCAGCAGCGCATCCAGCCCCGTACCGGCGAGCACCGCCTCGATCGCGGCCCGCGACGAGCCGGAGGCCACCGCCATCGGATGCCCGGCCGCGTGCAGCCGCGCCACGAACTCCCGCATCTGCGGGAACACCTCGGTGTGCGTGCGCGCCAGCTCCAGATAGAGCCGGTTCTTGGCCGCCAACAGCTCCTCGACCGGGGCGTCGAGGGCGAACTCCCGGCTGAGGATCTCCAGCGTTTCGCGCGTCCCGATGCCGATGAAGCGGGCGTGGTGCTCCCAGCCGAAGTCCGTCACCCCGTAGCCGGCCAGCAGCCGCCGCCCCGCCTCGTAGTAGTTCGGTTCGCTGTCGACCAGTGTGCCGTCGAGGTCAAAGATCACCGGAGTGAGCGCGGCGGGAGCGGCGGGCGGCGGCCGGTGGCCGGGGAAGTCGCTCATGCCGTTCAGCATGCCGAGCCCGCCGTGTCGTTCACCGTGACGCCGCCGCGCCGCCCACCGACTCGACCAGCGGCAGCATGCGGTGCGGCACCCGCTCCCGCAGCGCCATCTCCGTACGGGTGCGGACCACGCCGGGGATGCTGATCAGCCGCTGGACCACATCCTCCAGATGCGCCGCGTCCCGGGCCACCACCCGGGTCAGCAGATCCCCGCCGCCGGTCGTCGAGAACGCCTCGATGATCTGCGGCACCTGCGCCAGCGCGGCGGCCACTTCCTCCAGATGCCCCTGTGTCACCTCGATGTGCACGAAGGCCAGTACGGGGTGCCCGAGCGCCGCGGGCGACAGCCGGGGACCGTACGCCGTGATCACCCCGTCCCGCTCCATCCGGTCCAGCCGCGCCTGCACGGTCCCGCGCGCCACCCCGAGCACCCGGGCGTACTCCCGCACGCTGGTGCGCGGCTGCTCCAGGAGCAGCCGGAGAATCTTGGCGTCCAGGGCGTCGACGGGCATGGTCGGACGGGATCCTCACGGTCGCGGGGCGGCGGTCCTCTGGACTGTACCAATGGCGCCGCGGCCAGCGATCTGACGACATGTCAGTCACGCGGAACCGGCGCGAGGGGTGTGTGCAGGTCAGCTGGTGCGCCCGGTAGATTTTCGTCCGGCTGCCGACCTACCTCGGCCCATGCCGACGTTGTCTTACGGGGGGTTTCCACATTGTTCGGAATTGTCAGGCCCTGTTCCCATCGCCTGTCCGAGGGGCTCAAGGCGGAGTGGATGGCGCATCTGTGTGGCCTCTGCCTCGCGCTGCGGGCCGATCACGGGCAGTTCGCCCGGGTCGTCACGAACTATGACGGGCTGATCGTGTCCGTACTGACGGACGCTCAGACCGGCACGGCGGACGCCGCTCGCCGTACCGCCGGGCCCTGCCCGCTGCGCGGCATGCGCACCGCCTCGGTGGCGAAGGGGGAGGGCGCGCGGCTGGCGGCCTCGGTCTCCCTCGTCCTCGCCTCGGCGAAGATACGCGACCACGTCGCCGACCGGAACGGACTGCTGCGCCGCCGCCCGGTGGCCGCCGCGGCGCGCAAGGTCGCCGCGGGCTGGGACCGGGCCGGGGCGCGCACCGGTGCCACGCTCGGCTTCGACACCGCCCTGCTCGTCGACGCGGTCGACCGCCAGGTGGGCATAGAGCAGCTGGCCGGACCCGGCACCCCGCTGACGGTCATCACCGAACCGACCGAGACCGCCACCGCCGCGGCCTTCGCGCACACCGCCGTCCTCGCGGGCCGGCCGGGCAACGCCGCGCCGCTGGCCGAGGCCGGCCGGCTCTTCGGGCGGCTGGCGCACCTCCTCGACGCCGTGGAGGACCGCGCCACCGACGCCGCCGAAGGCGCCTGGAACCCGCTCACCGCCACCGGCGCCACCACCGCGCAGGCCCGCCGGCTGTGCGACGACGCCGTGCACGGCATCCGCCTCGCGCTGCGCGATGTGGAGTTCGCCGACTCCGCCCTGGTGCATGTGCTGCTGGCGCACGAACTGCGGCGCTCGGTCGACCGCGCCTTCGGGACGGCCACCTGCGCCCACCAGGGGCACGGGGCGCCGGGCCAGGGGCAGCCTCCCCAGTACGGCGGGCACCCGCAGTACGGGCAGGCGCCGGCCGGCGGCCCCTACGTCCAGGGGCAGCAGCTGAACGGTCCCCAGGCCCCGTACATCGACGGCCCGGTGCCGCCGGGCGGTACCGGCGGCGGCCATGGGGGGCACGGAGGCGGCTCGGGCGGCGGGGAGGGCGGGACGCCGCAGTTCCCGCACCAGCCGAAGAAGCCCCGCGGCTTCCTCGCCGGATGCGCGGCCTTCATCGGGCTGTGCTGCACCTGCCAGATGTGCTGCGCCAACCACTACGAGGGGCCCTGGTCGCGGAAGAAGCGCGAGGGGTGCTGCTCGGACTGTGACTGCTGTGACTGCGGCGATTGCGGCGGCTGCGACTGCTGCGGCGACGGCAGTGGCTGCGATTGCTGTGACTGCTGCAGCTGCTGCGACTGCGGCTAGGGGAGCCGTCAACATCCCGCCCGGCGGCCGCGTGCCGGACGCCGGTGGTCCGTTGGCCTACAGTCGGCGCACCGTAGTGGTGCGCCGCTGTGCCAATGGCCCAGGGATTCCGACGCCTGTTGAGCCAAGTGGCGTCCGGATGGTGTGATCTTCCCGTCGATGGCGCTGCGGATTCCGCGGCGCCTTTTTCATGGAGAAGCGCCAAGGAGCGGTCACGCCGTGCTGAAGAGGATGTTCGTCGCCCCGGACCCGGGACGGCTGCGGCTGCGCAGCGCGGCCCGAGCGGTTCTCGGCATCGCACCGGCCGTGACGCTCTCGGGCCTCGCCGGGCATTCCCTCCTCGCGGCCATCGCGGGCGGCCTCGCGGCGCTGCTCGCGCTCTTCACCGTCACCGACGCCACGGTCCGCGGCCAGGCCGTCACCACCGCATGGCTGCCGGCCGTGGGCTTCCCCGTGCTGGCGCTGGCGACGCTGCTGCACGACCACCCCCTGGCGCGTGACGCCGCGTTCCTCGCCGTCGTGGGCGCCGGGGTGTACGCGCGCCGCTGGGGCCCGCGCGGCCATGCCCTGGGGATCTTCGCGTTCATGATGTTCTTCATGGCGCAGTTCCTGCGTGCGGTACCGGCCCACCTGCCCGAGCTCTGCGGTGCCGTCGCGCTCGCCCTGGTCGTCTCCTCGGCGGTCCGCTTCGGCGCCTGGTGCTACGAGCGGAGCCACCGGCTCCCGCCGGCCCCCGCGCCGCCGGCCGGCCGCGGGCTCGCCCGTACGACCACCCGCCAGGCGGTCCAGACGACGGCCGCCTGCGCCTTCGCGCTGGGCATCGGCCAGATCCTGTCCGCGGACCGCTGGTACTGGGCCGTGGTCACCGCCTGGTGGATCTTCGTCAACACCTCCTCGCGCGGCGAGACCCTCGTCCGCGGCTTCCGCCGCATCCTGGGCACCCTCGCCGGCATCGCGGCCGGACTGCTGATCGCCGTCCCGCTGCACGGCGCCCCCGTCCCCACCGCCGCCCTCGTCGCCGTCTGCGTCTTCGGCATCTTCTACACCGCGGGCCCGTCCTACAGCTGGATGATGTTCTTCGTGACCGTCATGGCGGGTCTGCTCTACGGCCTGCTCGGTGTGCTGCACCCCGGTCTGCTCGCGCTGCGCTTCGAGCAGACCGCCGTCGGCGCGATCGGGGCGGCACTGGCCGTGGCGCTCGTGCTGCCGGTCACCACGCATGCCGCCACCGACGGCTGGATCCAGCGCGCCGTGCACTGTGTGCGGGACTGCACGGCCGTCTCCGCCCGCCGACTGGCCGGCGACGACGAGGCCGACCCCTCGCCGTACGTCGCCGAACTGGAGCTGCTGCTCGCCCGGGCGCGGCTCTCGCTCGCCCCTCTGCTGCATCCGCTCAACCCGC
The DNA here is from genome assembly GCF_044767545.1 of Streptomyces sp. NPDC101227. NCBI lineage: Bacteria > Bacillati > Actinomycetota > Actinomycetes > Kitasatosporales > Streptomycetaceae > Streptomyces > Streptomyces sp. NPDC101227. The sequence continues at coordinate 560,325 of NZ_JBIWOD010000001.1, forward strand.
TCCGCCACCGGAAGGCGCGCGCCCGCCAGGTCATGACGTACCTGGACGACTGCGCCGCCCAGGTCAGGGGCCTGGCCGAGGTCGCCGCCGACCCGGCCGCCTCGCACGACGCCCGGCTGACCGCCGCCTGCCAACGGGTCGAGACGGTCGTGGGCGCCCTGTTCGCGCCGGGTGCGGAGCCCGCCGTCGCGCCCGCCGCGCCGGCCCCGGCCCCGCACCACCACCCCGGCGCCGAACGCGCACTGGCCCATCTGCACGGACTGGAACACGCCCTCACCGCCCTCGCCCAGCCCGTCCGCAGCTCCCCGCGCGCCCCGTTCGCGGCCTCCTGAGGACGCGCCGGGCCACGACCGCCACGGGTGGGTATCGGCCATCCGCCCACGCGCCGCGCCCCGGCTGTTAGCGTCGCCCGGGAACCTCTCAAGGGCGGGCGCGTGGCGGCCGGCGGACGAAGGGCGGACCCATGGGGACGACGGACAACGGCCTGCGGGCATACATCGGTTCCTTCACGACCGCCGGCGGCCTCGGCATCACCACGGCGGACGTCGACCCGGCGACCGGCGCGCTCGTCCCTCGGCACTCCACCGATGCCGTCCCCAACCCCTCCTACCTGACCGCCGGCCCCGACGGGCGGCACCTCTACGCGGTCAGCGAGCTCCCCGAAGGAGCGGCGGCGGCCTTCGCCCTCACTCCACAGGGCCCCGAACCGCTCGGGCCGCCGGTCCCGGTGGGCGGCGCCGACCCCACCCACCTCACCCTGGCCGCCGGCCACCTCATCACCGCCAACTACAGCTCCGGCAGCGTCAGTTCGCTCCCCGTACGGGCCGACGGCACCCTGGGCGACCGCGCCGCGGTGCTCCCCCACCAGGGCAGCGGCCCCCGCGACGACCGCCAGGAAGGCCCGCACGCCCACGCCGTGCTGCCCGACCCCAGCGGCCGCTGGCTGCTCAGCGTCGATCTCGGTACGGACTCGGTGCGGGTATGCGCCTTCGAGGGCGCGGACGGGGCGCTGGCCGTGCGGGACGAGGTGGCGCTGCGCCCCGGCAGCGGACCGCGCCATCTCGCCTTCCACCCACGAGGCGACCGCGCCTACGTCATCAATGAACTCGACCCGACGGTCACGCTCTGCCGCTGGGACGCCGACCGGGGAAGCCTCACGCCACTGGGCGAGACCCGCCTGCTCCCGGACGGCTCTGCCGCGGAAGATTCCGTCACGGGCGCGACCTTCCCCTCCGAACTGGTCGTCTCCCCGGACGGCCGGTTCGCCTGGGCCGCCAACCGGGGCCACGACAGCATCTCCGTACTGGCCCTCGACGCGTCCGGGGACGCCGCGACGCTCCGTACGACCGTCCCCTGCGGCGGGCACTGGCCCCGCGACCTGGCACTGCACCCGAACGGGCGGCATCTCTACGCCGCCAACGAACGCTCCGGCGACGTCACATGGTTCACCCTCGACCCGAACACCGGCGTTCCCGCCAGGTCCGGATCCGTCGATGCCCCGGCTGCCTCCTGCGTGCTCTTCGTCCGGCCCGCGGTCAGCCCCGCGGGAAGCGCCCGCCGAAATACACCTGGGTCTCGGTGACCCGGCCCTCCCGCACCGTCATCACCTCGACGTTCCGATGGCGTTCGCCGGTCGTGAGCTCGTACTCGTACCGGACGAAGACCTGGTCGTCGCCGGCGGGCACGGCATCCAGGATCTCCTGGGAGCGCAGCCGGTGCGCCGTCGGGAAGCAGCGGTCGAAGAACGCGGCCTTGTCGATGTGGTCATCGAGGGGGCTGGTGAAGACGAAGTCCTCGGCGAGCAGCCGGTCCATGGCCGCGCGGTCCTGCGCGAGATAGCTCGCGAAACAGGCGCGGACGACATCGGCGTTCGACATGGCGCTTCCTTTCGGGGCGGTCTCGCGCGACAGCCCGAAGCCGGGGTTTCCGGCGCAGCCCGGTTTCGCGCTCCCCGCACCGTAGCCGCCGGACCGGCGGGAAGGCCCCTGACGGGGCCGTCAGCGGCCGCGCGCCGCCCCGGCCGCCCATACCGCACCCGGCGTCACCGCAGGGCAGCTGAGGGGCATCTGCGCCGCTCGCCGCCCTGCCCCGCACGGAGCCACGCGAAGGGCCGCCCCGCGCACTGCGCGAGGCGGCCCTCGAAGGTCTGCCCTTGGGACGGGTCCTAGGCCGTGTCCGCAAACTCCCGCCTGGCTCGCGACGCTCCCCAGCTAACGCTGGGGGCACCCCACGCGGCGTTGTCGGCACACCCGCAGAGAACCTCCCCCACGCCTTAAGGGCGCGGGGGACCCCCATTGCGGGCGCACCTGCGCCTTGCGGTGCAGCTCGGCATCCGGAGATCGCATCGAAGAGCCGAGACGGAGCGAGCGAAGCGAGTGCAGTGCACCAGACGCCGCGAGCCCGCCCTACGGGCAACAACGGGAGTTTGCGGACACGACCTAGCGGACCGGTGCGCCCTGCTGGAGCGTGATCCCCACCGTCGCGGCATAGTTCGACAGCACCAGCCGGCCCACCGCGCCGTACGCGCCGAGCGCCTCCGCCGCCGCGCACTCCGCCTCCGCCGCGGCCGCCCCCAGCAGGCCGTCGGCGAGCTCGGGGCCGATCAGGTACGGGGCCAGCGCCAGCTGCTGCGAACCGGAGTTGCGCAGTTGCTCCGCCGTACGGGCGATGGCGCCCTCCTCGTCCAGTCCGGCCGCCAGCACCGGCACGGCCAGCCGCGCCGAGAGCAGCATGCCGGTGATCCCGGCGGCCTGCACGGCCTCCTCGCCGCCCACGGTGGCCAGGATGATGCCGTCCGCGGCGGTGGCGACGGTGAACAGGCGGGCGCGGTCGGCGCGGGCCAGACCGGCCTCGGAGAGCCGGACGTGCAGCGCTTCGGCGAGCAGCGGGTGCGGGCCGAGGACATCGGTCAGATCGGCGCCGGAGCCGCTGTTCATGATGGCTTGGCGTATCCGGCGCAGCAGCGAACTGTCCGGACCCGCCAGCAGCGGCACGACGACCGCGGCGGGCTGGTCGGCCGGCCCGTCGTGGCCGATCCGCTCCTTCTGCTCGGCGCCGGCCTGGGCCAGGACGGCCTCCAGCGCCGGGAACTCCGCGTCGCCGCCGTCGACATAGCCGATCCGGGCGTCGAGGCCGGGCAGCTCCGAGCGGGCGATGCTGGAAACCTCTTCCGCCAGGCTGCGGGAGGCGGGGGTGGGGATGCCGGGCACCGCCAGCACCAGGGCGGGTGCGCCCTCGGGTGCGGCGAGCGGCTCCGGCTTGCGGTGGCGGCCGGATTGCCGTGCGCGCGGCATTCGTACGGGCAGGCCGGGTGCGGCCCCCGGGCTCGGGGATTCGGCGTCAAAATAGGGCGAGCCAGGTGCGGGCCCAGTGGGGGAACTCATGGCGCCGCATGCTAACGCCTCGGACCCCTCCCGCGCGGAGGGAGGGTTCGACGACGAGGTATCCGTCCCGATTTATCCCGCGCGTCATGGTGGCTGCATCACCCCATAGGGCGTGTGATCTGCAACAACTTCGGGTCGACGGGGAGTTTCAGGCGGTCTTCCGACAGCGCCGCGGCGATGGCCAGAGCGCCGTCCAGGGGGCTGCCGCCGGCCGTCTCGCGGCGGGCGTGCGGAAGCCGTCCGGCGAGTGCCGTACGCACCGGGGCCAGCAGTGGCTCGCCCATCCGGAACAGGCCGCCGGTCAGCGCCACCACGGGGTGGCCGCCCGGTGGGCAGACCGCGGCCGCGGCATCGGCGATATGGCGCGCGGCGTCCGCCAGGATGCCGGCGGCCACCGGGTCGGCGTCGGCGGCGCAGCGGGCCACCTCCGGCGCGAACGAGGCCAGTACGGCGGGACGGTCCGGGCGTGGATAGAGCGCACCGGGCAGCCCGGTGACCGGCCCGAACTCCGCCTCCGCGCACGCCAGAAGAGCGCGCGAGCCGCCCGGCCGGCCGTCGTGCGCGCGCATCGCCGCCTCCAGTCCGGCGCGGCCGATCCAGGCGCCACCGCCGCAGTCGCCCAGCAGATGGCCCCAGCCGTCGGCGCGGCGCCAGCCGCCCGCCGCCGTCAGGTCCGTTCCCATCGCGATCATGCCGGTGCCCGCGGCGACCACGGCGCCCGGCCGCTGGCCCAGCGCCCCGGCGTACGCGGTGACCGCGTCGGCCGCCAGCGCCAGGTGGTGCGCCCCGAACGCCTCGGTCAGCGCGGCGGGCAGCCGGGCGCGCAGATCGTCGCCCAGCGTGGCCATCCCCGCCGCGCCCACACAGATCGCGGCGAGGCCGTCCGCGCCCGCCTCGTCCAGCAACTCCTGGGCGACGGGCACCAGTTGGGAGAGCAAATGGGTCGCGTCGATGCCGACGGCGCCGGTGCGGACCGGTTCCTGCGAGGCGCGGGCGGCCGGCGGATGGAGCGGGTGTCCGACCTCGGCGAGGGCGATCCGCAGTCCCGAGCCGCCCGAGTCGACTCCGAGGACGTACGGGCCGCGCCGAGGCGGCTCAGCCAAGGCCGCGGGCGTCCTGCTTGAGTGCGGTGTCGACGGTCAGTGCCGTGGCGACGACCAGGCTCAGCAGGGGGTCGGGGAGTTGGCGGTGGATCTGCAGGACGTAGTTGTCCGCGGTGGTGAACATCGTCTTGGCCAGCCCTTCCCAGGTCTTGGTGATCCGGGCGACCTCGGTGTCGGTGTGGTCCACGATGGCGAAGTTCCAGGCGCGCCAGTTCTCGGCCTTGATGGCGCCGATCTGCTGGCCGTTGACCATGATCGAGAAGTTGATCTTCCCGATGGCGTTCTGCTGCACGATCTCGCCGACCGGCTGCCCGTCCGGCCGCTGCACCAGCACCTTGGACTTGATGATCTTCGCGGGCCGGGTCAGCATCAGCTGCGGCTGTCCGTACGCGTCGCGGATCTCCAGCTTGTGGGTCATGTACTGATCGAGGCTGGAGACGACCCGCAGCACCTTCTTGGCCGTGCTCTGGCCCACCTGGACGACCGTGCCGAGGGTGTTGCCGTGCTGGTCGAAGACGCCGTATTCGTTGGTGACCTCGATCAGCTTGGCCTTCTGGTTGACCACCAGCACCGGCTCCGTGAACAGGCCCCCGCCGCCGGGCCCGGCGGGCGCCGCGCAGGCCTGCGGTCCGCCCGGATACGGGGCCTGGCCCGGCTGCTGCTGCGACGGCGCGTACTGCTGGGGCATCGGCTGCGCGGCGGGCTGCTGGGGGGCGGCCTGCTGCGGGGTGTGCGCGGGCTGCTGGGGCGCCTGCTTCTGGAGGGTCCCCGGCGGTGCGGTCCGGGCCGTCGGCTGGGCTTGCTGCGCGGGCTGCGGTGGCGCCGGATGCGGTGTCTGAGCCTGGGCCTGGGTCTGGGCCGGTGGCTGTGGCTGGTGTCCCGGGTGGGTGTGCCCGGTCCACTGGGAGCCGTCCCACCAGCGCAGTTGCTGGGGGGCGCCCTGCGGGTCGGCATACCAACCCGCAGGGATGTTCGCGTTCGTCATGCGGGAACGATATCGCCCGGCATCACGGCAGCCTCCAGTCCACCGGCTGCGCCCCCTGCCGCGCCAGAAGATCATTCACCCGGCTGAAGGGCCGCGAGCCGAAGAAGCCCCGGTCGGCGGACATGGGGGAGGGGTGCGCCGATTCGACGGCCGGCAGATCGCCGAGCAGCGGCCGCAGATTGCGCGCATCGCGGCCCCACAGCACCGACACCAGCGGGGCGCCGCGCGCCACCAGCGCGCGGATCGCCTGCTCGGTGATCGCCTCCCAGCCCTTGCCGCGGTGCGCGGCGGGCTTGCGGGGCGCCGTCGTCAGGGCCCTGTTCAGCAGCAGTACGCCCTGTTCGGTCCAGGGCGTGAGGTCACCGTTGGACGGCCGGGGCAGGCCGAGGTCGGAGTGCAGCTCGCGGAAGATGTTCTCCAGGCTCCCCGGCAGCGGGCGCACTTCCGGCGCCACGGAGAAGCTCAGCCCGACCGCATGCCCCGGCGTGGGGTAGGGGTCCTGGCCGACGATGAGAACCCGCACCTCCTCGAAGGGCTGTTGGAAGGCGCGCAGCACATTGCTGCCGGCCGGAAGGTACGTACGTCCCGCGGCGATCTCCGCCCGCAGGAAGTCGCCCATCGCGGCGATCTGTCCGGCGACGGGCTCAAGTGCCTTGGCCCAGCCCGGTTCGACGATGTCATGAAGAGGTCGTGCAGCCACGCGATCACCCTACTGGCCGAACACCGCTCCCCTTCAATCCCTGGCCGATCCATGGCCAATGCCCGGCCGGCTCCGCGGCCGGTCCCCGGCCAAGCTGCCTACCGCGCCTCCGGGACGCCCGCGCTCATCCCACGGCGGCCGCCCGTACACACAGCACATCCGGCAGATGGGCGGCGAGCTGCCGCCAGCTGTCGCCGTCGTCCGCGCTCGCGTACACCTCGCCGTTGCGGTTGCCGAAGTAGACGCCCGCGGGATCGGCGTCGTCGACGCAGAGCGCGTCCCTGAGCACCGTGCCGTAGTGGTCCTCCTGGGGCAGTCCGGAGCTCAGCGGCTCCCAGCTGCCGCCGGCGTCGGCCGTGCGGTAGACCCGGCAGCGGTGGTCGGCCGGCACCCGGTCGATATCGGCGGTGATGGGGAAGAGATAGGCGACATCGCCCGTGCGCGGATGCGCGGCCACCGCGAAGCCGAAGTCGGAGGGCAGCCCGCCGCCGATGTCGGTCCACTTGGCCCCCGCGTCATCGCTGCGATAGACGCCCCAGTGGTTCTGCAGATAGAGCCGGTCGCGGTCCACCGGGTCCTGTGCGATTTTGTGGACGCACTGGCCGAATTCGGGGTGCTGGTCCGGCAGGAAGACCGCCTTGACGCCGTTGTTCGACGGCGCCCAGCTCGCGCCGCCGTCGAGCGTGCGGAACACCCCGGCCGTCGAGACCGCGACCGTCACCGCGGCGGCGTCCCGCGGGTCGGTGATCACCGTATGGACGGCCAGCCCGCCCCCGCCCGGCACCCAGCTCTCCCGGCTGGGGTGGTCCCACAGCGGCCGCACCAGCTCGAACGTCTCCCCGCCGTCCTCCGACCGGAACAGCCCGCCGGGCTCCGTGCCGGCGTACACCACGTCGGGGGCGGCGGGACCGGCCGGATGCAGCTGCCACACCCGCTCCAGCGAAGTCCCGGTGTACGGCGGGTACTTGACCGCCGGGCGCGGCGGCTCCCGCCAGCTCTCGCCCAGGTCGTCGGAGTGGAACACCGAGGGACCCCAGTGTGCGCTGTCGGCTCCGGCCAGCAGTCTGGGTGTTCCGCGCCGGGTGTCGATCCCGAGGGAGTACACCGCCTGCGCGGCAAAATACGGGCCGCTCAACTCCCACTCGCCGTGCCGCCGTCGGCCGAGGAAGAGGCCTTTGCGGGTGCCCACCGCGAGGAGTACGTCAGTCATGTCGAAGCACCTCCGAAACGCCGTTGTCTCAGGTAGTGGTCAGTGTGCACCCGACCACTGACAACGGCGTTCCGGAACGTATCCGTGCAGGTCAGACGGCCCGGTGGTACTGCTGCGGAGTGGCCACCTCGCCGCCCAGCTCGCGGGCCGCGTGACGCACGAAGGACGGGTTGCGCAGCAGCTCGCGGCCGAGCAGCACCACATCCGCCTGGCCGTCCGCGACGATCTTCTCGGCCTGCCGCGCCTCGGTGATCAGCCCCACGGTGCCGACCGGCAGCGCGGTCTCGCGCTTCACCCGCTCGGCGAACGGCACCTGGTACCCCGGCCCGGCGGCGATCCGGGCCCGCGGCGCATTGCCGCCCGTGGAGGTGTCCAGCAGATCCACCCCGTGCGCCAGCAGATCGGTGGCGAAGCGCACCGTCTCGTCGGCGGTCCAGCCCTCGCGCTCGTCTTCCTCGTTCTCGGTCAGCCAGTCGGTCGCCGAAATACGGAACAGCAGGGGCAGCTCCGCGGGCCACACGGCGCGCACCGCGTCCACCACCTCGAGGGCGAAGCGGGTCCGGTTCTCGTACGAGCCGCCGTATTCGTCGGTGCGGTGGTTGGTGTGCGGCGACAGGAACTGGCCGATCAGATAGCCGTGCGCGCCGTGCACCTCGACGACCTGGAAGCCGGCGTCCCGCGCCCGCCGCGCGGCGTCCGCGAACTGCCCGACGATCTCCTTTATGCGCGCGACGTCGAGCTCGTCGGGGGCCGGGTCTCCCTCGTCGAACGGCAGCGGGCTCGGCGCGAGCGTGGTCCAGCCGCCCGCCTCGGCCGTCAGCGGGCCGCCGCCGCGCCAGGTGGTGTCGGTGGACGCCTTGCGGCCGGCATGGGCGAGCTGGATTCCGGGGACGGTGCCCTGCTCCTTGAGGAAGGTGGTGATCCGGCGCAGCGCCGCCACCTGGCGGTCGTTCCAGATCCCCAGGTCGTACGGGCTGATCCGGCCCTCCGGGCTGACGGCCGTGGCCTCGGTGAGGATCAGTCCGGTGCCGCCGGCCGCCCGCGCCGCGTAGTGGGCGAAGTGCCAGTCGTTCGCGACGCCCGTGTCGGGCCCGGTGGCCGCCGCGGAGTACTGGCACATCGGCGCCATCCAGAGGCGGTTGGCAATGGTCAGGGACCGCAGGGTGATGGGCTGGAACAGCGTGCTCACGGCATTCTCCGGGGTCGGTTCGGGAGTGCTTCGGCTTGATGTTCGTACGATAGTCATCGTAGTACGGAGGATGTCAAACTACGATAGCTCTCGTACAATGGAGCCTCCGCCGACCAGCCGCACCCCAGGAGCCGTCATGACGACCGATGCGACGTCCAAGGGCGCCCCGGCCGGCTCGCGGTCGCTGGAGCACCCGGCGCGCGAGGACATCCGGCTCGCCGATGTCCTGCACGCCCTCGCCGACCCGATGCGGCTGCGGATCGTGTGCGCACTGGCCGCCGCCGAAGGTGAGCTGACCTGCGCCGACATCGAGCTGCCGGTCACCAAGTCGACCTGCACCCACCACTACCGGGTGCTGCGCGAGCACGGTGTCATCCAGCAGATCTACCGGGGCACCGCCAAGATGAACGGGCTGCGCCGGGCCGACCTGGACGCGGTCTTCCCCGGTCTGATCGACGGCGTACTGCGCGCGGCGGAACTCCAGGCCCGGCGCCTCGGCGACGGCTGACCCGCTCCCTCAAGGCATTCCCGTACGGGCTCTCGTGCGGTCCCGTACGGACTCCCTGCCGGCCGGGCTCACCCGGCCGCGCGCGCCGCGTCCAACAGTCCTTCCCAGTCCGGCAGTTTGACGGTCCCGCGACCCAGCCGGTGACCCCACTCCGCCTCCGCGGCTTCGATGGCCAGCCAGCCCTGCCAGGGGACCGGCGGCTGCCCCGCACGCGCCAGCGCCGCCGCCGGGTCGTCCGTCGTCTCGCGTTCCGCCAGCGCGGCCGCGTCCGCCAGCAACGACGCCGTGGTCTCCTTCGCGCACGGGCGGTTGGTGCCGATCACCCCGGTCGGGCCGCGTTTGATCCAGCCCGCCACATAGACACCGGGGCACGGCACGCCGTCCCGCAGCACCCGCCCCGCCAGATGCGGCACCGTCCCGCGCGTCTCGTCGAACGGCAGCCCCGCCTGCGGCGTCCCCCGGTAGCCGACCGAGCGCAGCACCAACTGCGCCTCGATGTCCTCGAATTCGCCGGTCCCGGTGACCCCGCCCCGCCCGTCCGGCGCCGTCCGCTCGAACCGGACCGCGCGCACCCCTCCGTCAGCGTCGCCGGCGATCTCGGCCGGCCGCAGGAAGAACCGCAGATGGATCCGCCGGGCGGGCACCGACCCGACCGCCCCCTTGGTGGCCGGCCGCTCCGCCCAGCCGCGCAGCACTTCGACGTTCCGCCGCCCCACGGCCGGCAGGCCGCTCGGATCGCCATACGCCGGGTCCAGCGCCAGCTCCTCGGGCCGTACGAGCACCTCCGTACCCGGCAGCGACCCCAGTTCCCGTAGCTCCTTGGTGGTGAACTTGGCCTGCGAGGGGCCGCGTCGGCCCACCATCCAGACGTCCTCGACGCGGCTGTCGGCGAGCGCGCCGAGCGCCCCCTGGGGCATGTCGGTGGTGGCCAGCTCCGCGGCGCCGCGGGCCAGGATCCGGGCCACATCGACCGCCACATTGCCCACCCCGATGACGACGGCGGAGCGGGCCGCGAGGGCGAAACGGGCGGCCGCGGCGTCCGGATGCGCGCTGTACCAGGAGACGAAATCGGTCGCGGAGTGGCTGCCGGGGAGGTCCTCGCCCGGGATGCCGAGGTGACGGTCGGTGGCGGCCCCCACGCAGAACACCACCGCGTGAAAGATCTCGTGCAGCTCCGGCAGTCCCAGCCCCGGGGTGCCCACCTCCACATTCCCCAGGAAATGCACCCGTGGGTGCTCCAGCACCGTACGCAGGTTCCCCTGCAGCGACTTGATCTTCTCGTGGTCCGGCGCGACGCCGTAGCGGACCAGGCCGTACGGGCACGGCAGCCGGTCCAGGACATAGACCTCGATGTCCGGTACGGCCTGCTGCTCGACCAGGGATTGTGCGGTGTACACGCCGCTCGGTCCTGATCCGATGACTGCGACACGAAGCACGGGTGGCCCCTTCCGCGGAGTACCCCCAGGATCGCACTGGCGTGCCCGCGACGGGAGATGAGCTATCGGGGTTGCTCCCGGTGCGATGAGCGTGCCGCGCCACTGAGGGTGATGAACAGGGAGCTACGTTTTTCCCTGTGTCGGAAAGCGACTTTTATACCGTTAATAGCCGATATAAAGCTCAGGACGTGGCCGTGGAGTGGCCCGCTTGGGAACTCCAGGGGTGCGGCTCGGCCGCGCCCGTTCCCGAGCCCACCACCCTCGGTGACCTGGGCGGACCGCTGGGGCTCGAGGACCCGCCGCCCCGGCTCGATCCGCTGGGCCCCTGGTTCAGCGCCCGGCTGACCTTCGCCAGCGGCGCCCGGATCGAGGTCCTGGTGACGGTCTCCGACGACGGCCTCACCGTCGAGGACATGCGGGCGGATCCGCCCCTGACGCTCGACGGGATGGCCACTCTGGCGCGCTGGATCGACGGCCCCCTGGACGAAGCCTGCCGGCTGGCGACGGGACGGCCGCGCAAGGGGCGGCAGGCGCTGGAGCTGTACCCGGAACCGGGGTCCGCCCCGGGAGTGGATCCCGATGCGGTGGGGGACGAGGTGATCGCGGCCCGGCGCGCGGAGGAGGCCGAGGCCGCTCCGGTGGACGCCGTCGTCCGCGGTGACGGCGTGCTCTGCGGTCCGGGGACCGGTCCCGGGGACGCCGAGCGTACGGCCGCGGCCGCGCTCGCCGCACCCGCGGCGGCCGTGTACGAGCGCACCCCCAAGCCCGCCGGTTCCACCGAGTCCGCCCGGTCCACCCGGCCCGCCGCCGCCCCGCCCGCCGTCCTCACCCGGTCGCGCACCACCGAGCGCCGCAAGCTCGCCGCGGACGCCTACCGGGCGGCGCAGCGGGACGGCCAGGACCCGGTGCTGGCCGTCATGAACGCCACCGGCCGCAACCGCCGCAGGGCGCTGCGCCTGATTGCCGGAGCCCGCGACGAAGGATTCCTGACGCCCCGTCACAACAAGCGCTGAACGGCGCCCAAGTTCACGCCCCGGCCCGCTCCGCCGCGTACGGGCCCCGCGCCGTTCCCGCCTGGCTTCCCCGGCGGCTGCTTCTGCGGCGGCGTCCCCAGCTCCCACGCCAGGCCGTACCGCTGGAACAGTTCGGCACGCATCACCGCCTGCGAAATCGGGGCCCCCGGCAGCAGCATCGGCACCACGGAACCCATCAACTGCGCCCGCAGCAGCGGATAGTCGGCGTCGGGATCCGGCGATCCGTAGGCGACGACCACCCCGCGCAGCAACTGCGCCAGCCGCTGCTGCTCGGGGCACTGGATGAATCCCTCGGCCGTCAGAATTCCGGCCATATGGGTCCGCATCAGCAGGGGATGGTCACTCGCCAGCCCGAGGATCGCGTCGATGGCGCGTGCCAGCAGCTCACCCCCGGCGTCCGGCCCGCTCGGCTGCGGCTCCCGCTCCAGCGCCGCCTGCAGCGTCAGCTGCATCAGACGGTGCACGGCCGACTGCAGCAGCTGCCGCTTGCCGGGGAAGTAGTACGAGATCAGGCCGCGGGCCGCCCCCGCGCGCTGGGCGATATCGCCGAGCGTCGTCGCCTCGAAACCGCGCTCGCCGACCAGCTCGACGGTCGCCTGGAGCAGCCGCTCCCGGGAGCGCCGCCGCAAGGCTTCATTGACCGATGCGCTCCGGGGGGACATGCTGTACTCCTGCGTTGACTGGCTGGGAGCCAGTATACTCGGCAGGCGCCGGATATCTGCCGGTCTGAGCAGGGCATCCGGGCAGGCTGCCTGATTCGGGCGACGCGGGGGATCGTCCGAATCGGGCGCTTTATGCCCTCTTACCTGGGGCTTTACCTAGGTAGCCGGGGCATCGTGCACATATCGTGCACATTCAGGGGCACTCCCCGAGGAAGTCTTCGACAGCCTCGCGAGTGCCCTGATCTTCGTCCGGGAACAGGTGCGCGTACGTGGCCATGGCGACCTCGACAGTGTCACCGAGACGCGCGGCCACGGTCTTCGGCCCGGCCTGGTGCGCGATGAGCACACTCGCGTAGGTGTGCCGCAACGTGTGCATCCCGGTCCTCTTCGGCAGCCCCGCCTTCTTCACGGCCTCCGGCCACAGAACCTTGGCGAACACGGGGCCCTTGGCGAACAACGTGTCGTCGGGATCACCGGGGTAGTCCGTCTTGTGGAGTTTCAGCGCCTTCACCACCGTCGCGCTCACAGGAACGGTCCGGTACGAGTGATCCGTCTTGGGCGGGCACACGCGCCCCTTCTGAAGCTGCTGTTCGACGACCACCTTGCCGTTGGTCAGATCGACGTGCCGCCACTCCAGCCCGAACAGCTCCCCGATCCTGAGACCAGATCCGACGGCCAGAATGATGAGCGCCCGATACTGCGCCGGAACAGCAGCGGCCAACGCCTTCACTTGCTGGGCGCTGAGAGGCTGCACCTCGGTGTGAGGTACCGGCACGAGCTTCACCCCATGGCAAGGATTGCGGGGCATGATCCCGTCTCGGACGGCGGCATTGAAGACCGCACGCACCGTCTTGAATATCGACCTGGCGGTCGACGGATGCAGACCGCGATCCTTGACGAGGCCGACACCCCACGTCTGCAACTCGGATGTCCGAATCGACCCGATGAGACGGCGCCCGAACGCCGGGTAGGCGTGCACGCGAAGCCGCGACTCGACCGTGGCAGCAGAACGGAATCGGTGAGGCTGCGCCGCACGCCACTTCTCCGCTGCCTCGCGGAACGTGATGTCGCGCTCTTCGGGGGACACCCACGTTCGCATGTCCAGCTCGACGGTTAGCGCAGCGGCGCGCTTCTCAGCTTTCGGCTTGGACGCAAAATTCTCCGCCCGCTGTTTGCCGTTGGGGTCGCGATAGCGGACCTGCCAACGGCTGCCTACCCCGTGACCGGAAGCCGCGACCAAGCGCGTGGATTTGGTGGAGTGCTGCTGGCAGGCGGGGTCGGACCCGCTGGGGTCAGTCTTGTGCCAGCGATCTATGACTTGAGCCATGGCAGGCTCGGCTTTCTACGTGGTGTCAATGGCTCTTTCTGCGAGCCATTTCTCAACTTCTGACCACTTGTAGCGGCAGTACTTGCCACCGACTTTGTGCCAGACGGGGCCCTGACCCAGATATCGCCACTGGGTCAAGGTCTTGACGGTCACGCCCAAGTACTCAGCGACTTGGCCCGGCGTGGCCAGCGGGGTCATGCAGCACTTCCCATGGCGATCACTTTGCTTCGGTCTTGGTGACACGGACACGGCGGCACACCCTTTAGGGATGCACCGCCGAGACCGGATCACCTCACTTCTTGCACCCTGTCTGCGCGGCCTCTTCAGCGGCGCATTCCTGTGCGAATTCGGGGCGGAAGCTTTCCATGCGATCACTTGCCTAGGTCGGGTGCGGTGTGGGTCCGAGGAGAGTTGCCGCTCGGGTTCCTCTCGGGTGGGCCGGCTGCCTTGGCGGCGTAGAGCAGTGGCCTCGCGGCCCGCCGTGCTCCTCACGTGCGGGTCACTCCTCGGCTTCGGGTGAGTGGTGGACCGCCGGGGATCGAACCCGGGTACCCGCGAATGGCGGTAGAGCCCCCACCAGGGGGCGGCCCTTGTATGTCTTGGTGGTGCGCGTGGACCCTCACGCGTTGCCACCAGGGGGCGCGCTACTACTCCGCACTGCCGTTTTCTTGGGGAGGGTCGGTGCCCTGTCGGTGGTGGCGACCGTCGCTGCGGCGCCGGATGAGGGGGTTCCACGTGTCCCCGGTTCGCGATTGAACTTGTCCGTTTCGCTGGACTCTGTCCTGTTCGCGCACTTCAAGATTCTGTCGAACTTGCACCTGTGTCAAGTGCTCACCGGTAGAAAGTTCAAGATTTTTTAGAAGCCTCCGTCAACTTGCACGCCGATCCACTTGAGGCTATACGCGCCTGTAAGAAATTTTCGCCATGAGGGTTGACTCAGGGCAAAGCGGACATACGGTTGTGCATACGGGGCAAGAGAGGTGAAGGGAGGAATCACTGGATAGCTACGCTCTAAGTAGCTCCACTACTACACGGAGTAAAGAAGGGGTAGCTGTGCCCAGCAAAGGCCGCCCGCGCGGCGCAAGCTTTGCCCATTGGCTGAAGGTGACCATGCTCAATGCCGACGTGAAGGCGAAAGATCTGGCCGTGCACGTCGGCGTGTCCGAAGGGGCTATGAGCAAGTGGGTGTCCGGGAAGAGCCGACCCCGTCCGGACGACGTAATAAAAATCGCCGACTACTTCGATGTCGATCGACTCAGGCTCTTGGTAACTGCCGGCCGAGTTCCCCACGAAACGGGCATCGATCCCTTGCCCATGCCGCCCGAAACCATGCGGCGGTCGCGGGCACGGGAGGACCTCCTCAAGTCGCCATGGCTTACCGAAGAAGAACGCGAGCGCATGCTCGAAGTCTTCGATCGAATGGCACCCAACGACGATCGGACGGCACCGAATGAAACTTAAGGAAGAGAGACGCAGACAGCTCACTCGGGTAACTGCCCACGCGGCGTGGGGTATCGCGGTGGTGCTGACCGTCCTCCGGACCACCGACGTGCTTCCAATGCAGGCCGGAAGTCTGATCGTCCTCGTCATCGGCGTGGCCATCGCGGCCAGCCTGGCACTGAGTCGCATGCGACTCTCAGACACCATCATCACGGTCTTCGAAGCGGGCCTCAAAGCAGCGACGGTCTTGCAGGCCAACGCGTCCGCCCCGTCCGTGGCGGTCGTGGAGGTGGACTACAACGGCAAGATCGTCCAGTGCGAGCATGCCGAGGTCATCCACTGGACCTACGGAGCCCTGCATGGGCGCCCTCTCGAAGACCTCATTCCGGACCGCTATCTACGCGGCCACCGCGAAGGATTCGAGCGGTTCAGGGAAGCCGGAGACACCCACGTAGCGGGCGCCACGCTGCATGTCCCCGTCCTCGGCCAGGACGGACAAGAACACTCGATGCGCCTGTCGGTCGCCCGCATCGGCGAGGCGTTTGTAGGGACGCTGTCGCCGAACAGCGAGGTCACCAACTACGACCCCGACGCCTGGGTGCTGAAGTAAAGAGACAGCAAGGAGCAAGACCATGAGCAAGCAATTTCCGACCTGGGGCCAGGTCCCCGTGCGTCCGCCCACTGCTGAACCGGAGCCCAAGCCGACCGCTGCGAAGCAGAAGCCGCGTCGCGTGTTCATGTGGGTCTTCCTGGCCGTGCAGGTGCTGTTTCTCATCTGGATCATCGCGGGCGCCGCCAGCGGCGGAGGCAGCGACAACAGCATCTGCCAGGGCCTCACAGGCTCCGCCTATCACGACTGCGTCGACGCCGGCACCAATGGCGCCCAGCTCGGCACCGCGATCGGCGTCGGACTCATAGTCGCGTTCTGGGCAGCGGTGGACTTCATCATGGTCACTGTCTGGGCCGTCGTCCGGCTCGCCCGACGCCGATAGCCCAAATCAACAAGCGCGCCCCCTAGCCGAGTGGCTTAGGGGGCGTCTCTCGTGCGCGCGCCTATCAGACGGCCGACTCCTTGGCGAAGTTCGTAAACGCCGACCAGGCCGCAGGGTTGACGGCGAGAACCGGGCCGCGGCCGTCGTGCTTGGTGTCCCGCACTCGGACGGTGGCAGGGTCGTTGTCGGCGACCTCGATGCAGTTGTCGGGGTTAGCCGAGCTGTAGCTGCTCTTGTGCCAGTTCGGCTGGTCGCTCATCGGTACTTCTCCTCCAGAACCCTACAGATCAGGTCTGCTGACGCGTCGTGGCTGATCGCGTTGCCGTGCAGGCGATCGTAGAGCACCGTGTATGGGATCGCGTCCTCTCCTTCATGCAGGCTACCGCCGCGCATGCCCTCCAGATAAGCGAGTTGTTCGCCACTCGGCATGCCCAGTACGGTCAGCGATCCACCCAGTGCGGCGGGCACGGTCCCCTCGTAGGGAAGCACCTGGATGTGGATGTGCTGGCTGGTGCCAGCTTCCAAGAGGAACTCAAGCTGTTCCCGCATGACCTGCTTACTGCCGATGACGTGGTGCAGCGCGGACTCGTCCAGAATCGCCCACATCCACGGTGGCTTCTCGCGGCGCAGTATCTCCTGTCGATCCAATCGGTCCTGGACGACCTCGTCCAAGTCACGAGAGTGAAAGATGCGTTGGCCCGAGGCCAGCATGGCTCGGGCATACCCCGGAGTCTGAAGCAGTCCCGGAACAACCTGCGAATACTCGTGGATCTTTGCAGCCTTGGCCTGCCGAGCCAGGAACACTTCGGCCCAGCTCGCGAACGTGGAGCGCCCGAGGAGGGGGAGCAGCTCCATGAGTGCGCCATTGGCCTCCAGGATGTCGTCCAGGCGCTGGCACAGCTCTGCGTTCGGCGGATCGGTGGCCAGCTCCACCTGGGCGATCCGGGTAGTCGAGGTGAAGACCTTGCCGCCCAGGGTCTCTTGGGACCAGCCCTTGGCTTTACGCAGCTCACGGACCTTCGAACCGAGCAATTCCGCGACGCCTGCTGTGGGGTCCAGATCCTTGGCTGGTCGTCCCATGCCTCCCCCTGGGGTTTATCAATCGTCCCGAATTGAAATTGCCACTCCTTGTGAGCGGCCGGTGACGCGGCAAGTGTAGAGGTCACCGGGGGAGTTGAACGCCCGCAGGGAGATGAAGGTGACGTACCGAGTTGGCGCGTACGTATGGGACGCGAATCGGGATCGGGTCGGTGAAGTGATGGACGAGCGATGGGGACAGGTGCAGCTGCGGCCCGTCGGCGGTGGTACGGAGTGGTCGGCTGAGCCCGGTGCTCTGCGGTTGGCCACCCGCCGGGAGAAGACCGAGGCTGGCATCAAGGTATGAGCCGCATCCTCGTCCGCTGTTCACTGTGCGCCGCGTTGAACCGGGGGCGCAGCAGAGCTTGGAACGCTGACGACCCCGAGCTGGCTGATTGCTTCACGGCGGCGTTGCAGCAGCACCATGCCGACGCCCATGGCAGGGGGAGCCCTGAACGGCCTCCGTTGGTCGCTGGTCGCAACGGCGTCATCTACGTGCCCCTCGGCGGAGACGTGCCCCCTTGCCCGGACTCGTGCCTCATCTGCCAGGGCAAGGGACGCGCTTTGGTGAAGGAGGCCGCTTATGCGTAGCCATCGCCAAGGCCGGCGTCGGCGGCGCCGCCGTTGCCCGGCGCGGGCGTCGTTGCTCGACTTGTTCGATCCCGATCGGTCGATGTTGCTCTTCTGCCTGCACCGGCGGATTCCTGTGTTGCCCATGAAGAAGGCGTGGGTGCGCTGCGATCTCCGTTACGGCCACAAGGGCCATCACGAAGCTGAAGCCGCCCAGGTGTGGTGGAGGACGAAGGGACCGCGAAACGCCCGGCCCGGTCACACGACAACCCCCGTGAATGTGATTTAGGGCCGGGGAGCCCACACCGCCGGCCGGGACCGCGGGCGTGTGTGGAAGGGGTCGCCTGGGCGTAACCCACCCGCGTCCAGGCGACCCGCAAATACCGAAGTACGAGACCCGGGCCCCCGCAAGGGGGGCCGACCCGGACCAACCAACCGAGTGGAAAGTTACCGGCCGTGGCGAAGATGCTGAAGCTGATGAGGCGCCTTCGAGCGCTTCTCGACGTGGAAATCTTGTCCTTCGAAAGCTACTCCGTACAGCAGGACGGCAAGACCGAACACGCCTACCTGAAGCTGTCGTCCATGGGCGTCCAGGCGGAGGCGTTGGGCAAGAGCGGCTGGGCTGCCCTCAAGCAGCTCCGCGGTGAACTCCCCTCTCAGCTGCGCCACGTCCTCTACACGCTGCTCGCCGTGTCGACGCTCGGGTTCGTCCTGACGGTCGGCTGTAGCGGCCCGCACTGAAAGAGGACCCAACGATGGTGCGACGCACAGCAGAAGAGGTAGCTCAGGCGAAGGCGGCGGCGCTCGCCGCCAAGGACACGATCATCAAGCTCTACGTCGAGCGTCAGCAGTCCATGCACCAGATCGCCGACGCCTACCACATCCACCACACCTGGCTGAAGAAGTGGTTCAACGCCTGGGGAGTGACCACCGGCAGCCAGAGGTCCGTACAGGCCCCCGCTCGGCAGTGACGAACTGCCGAGTCGGGTAGCAAGAAGCAGCAAGTGCACGACGGACCGGGGAACGTCCCCAGTCCTGATGACTTGAGGAGGCATAGGCCCTTGACTCTCAAGGAAGCACTGAAGCGAGCAGCGACCGTTCGTGGTGGGGAGGACGAGGACGACGGCCAGGGCGGCAATCCGCCTACCGGCGACTCCGACGACGGCCGCGACTACTACAGCTGACCGCCAGTAGTCTCGCGTGACCTGTGGGGCCGGTCCTCTGGCACAGAGGGTCGGCCCCGCCCTGTTGAAAGGACCGGAAGAGATGCCCAGCCACGGACCGTTCGCACTTCCCGACCACGTCCAAGGCAGCCTCGCGCCACTGAACAAGCGGCTGGTGGTGAACCGGCGGGGGTCCACCGTCTGGGACGTACGTACTCCCGCCGGGCGCCTCGCCGTCAAGCTGGGCTACCCCAGCCGCACACACCACTGGACGGCGCTGGCCCCAGCCCGAGAAGCCACGATCCTTCGGCAACTGATTCCCGGGGAAGACGTCCCGTTCGGAGAGTGGGAACAGGGGACATGGAGCGCCCAGCCATGGCGTGACGGCGTATCTCTTTTCGACCTCTGGGAGCCTGGCCGGCACTCAAGCCACCCCTCGGCGCCCAAACTTGAGGAAGCGCTTTCCTGCGCGGCTGCGCTGGCCAGTCTCCACGAGGCCGGGTGGGCACACGGCGACGTACAGCCCAACCACTTCATCATCGCGCCTACCGGTACCTCTCTTATCGACGTGGCGCTCGCACGTGGCGGGGAGGTCCCCGAGATTTACGACTTCCAGTACCGAGGCTGCCTGGTTCACTACGAAGCCCCGGAGATCTCGCAGAGCATCCTGCAAACCGGCACCGCCGTACCGACGCGAGAAGCCGATGTGTACGCGATGGGCGCATCGTGGTTCATCTCCGCCACCGGCTGGCGCCACGTCGACTACCCGGACGACGCAGAGCGCAAAGACCAGAGACAAGCCATCGTGGACAAGCCACACCGACCAATCAACGTACCGGGCGCGCTGGGCAAGCTCATCGAACACATGATGAGCCGCAACCCCGACGACAGGCCGACCAGTAAGGCAATCTGCCAACAGCTCCGCAACGCGCTGTAGGCCGCGTCCGACAGGCAAGAGTCCTCAACTGCCTGAGGGGGGCCGTTCCAGCGAATCTGCCGCAGACACTCACCAACCGCCATGGCTGAATGGCCGACGATGGGAGACTTAAGCGGTTCAAACCCAGAGAACGAAGGCAGCGCATCTTGGCCGTAACCGCAGAACCGCGCAAATCCTCTGCCCCTCGCCTGGCCTGGTTGGTCAATGATGTCCTTGGCTCGGGCCCTATGCTGATCATGGCCGCCTTCGCCACCGCCTTGCATGCCGCTCCCGGACTCAGGGGAATGGCTTGGGGGGCTATCGTCTCACTGTTGTGCAGCATTCTTCCTTTCGCATTCGTCTACCGGGGCGTGCGGCGGGGCCGCTATGTCAATCGCACCGTGCCCTGCCGCAAGCAGCGATTGCTGCCTATGTGCATCGGGCTCGGTGGTATGGCTGCGGCATTCGCTCTTCTGGTCGCAATTCCGAGCGCGCCGCGTGAACTGCTCGCACTTGTTCTCATTCTGCTCGTGGGGCTGGTCGCAACCCTAGGTATCACCCTGAGGTGGATGATTTCCGTCAACACAGTCATCGCAGGCGGCACGTGCACTGTCCTGTACTTCGTTTATGGCCCTGCATTGCTGCTCGTCACTCCATTGGTGGCCGTCACCGCTTGGTCCCGTCTGGCTCTGGAACACCACACGCGTTCTCAGCTAATCGCCGGAGCTACGTTGGGGACGTTCGTTGCCGTGGCCGTTTTCACTCTGCTGCACTGAACCGCTTAGGCTTAGTAGAGCGGCCTGACCCTCCTCAACCTGCTATGAATGCCTTAAGTGATCGCGAAACGAGGAGGCAGTCATGCCTGACACCGAGGAATCCATCGAGATGAATGTCCCCGCAGAGAAGGCGTACAAGCTGTTCGCCAACCCTGAGGAAATCCGTCATTTCATTCCTAAGATCAAGCGTGCGAAGAAGGTATCGGACACGCGTGCGCGCCTCTCCTACGGGTTCAGTGAGGGCGCTGGTGAACTCGACATGGATTTGGTGGAGGCTCAACCGCACGAGCGCGTTGAGTGGAAGTACGCACACAACGGCTTCACGATGAGGTCAGTGACGGAGTTTCAGTCGCTGGACAGCGATCGCTGCCGCGTGGTGCAGCGGTACACGTTCACCGCGCCTGCCCCGAGCCCCACAACGTTGATGAGTGCTCCGGCGGGTGCGATCGACCAGCTAGCACTGCATGCACTGTCGGGTCGCGCGCCGATCACGCTGCGGCGCGCGAAGGAGTATGCCGAGTCCGTCGCCTGAGAACTGACTGCGTCGACGAAAGCAAAATGCGCCCCCATCCTGTGAGCCAGGATGGGGGCGCATCTCGTTGGGTTCAGCCGGTCATCGAGGGGTATTCCTCGGAGCCGACGCGCTTGACGAACAGGGCGTACACAGCACGAGCCGCAGCCTGCCCGCCGGCCAGCGCCGCGGCGGCAGTGAAGCCCTTCTCATCCATGATGAAGAGCGAGCCGAATGCGACGACGGCCACGACGAGGGCCTCTTCGAAGAGGCGCCTGACGAATGGTGACATTGCTTTCTCCTTGCTTAGACCGTGACCCCGTGCTTGCGCAGCCAGTCGGCAGGGTCAACAAAGCTCCCAGCCGCGAACTGCGGCCGGACGCGTATCTCGAAATGGAGGTGGGGGCTGCTGGACGTCCCGGTGCTGCCCACGTAGCCGATCGTTTCGCCCGCCTTCACGGCCTGGCCGACCCGCACGCTCTTCGCTGAGAGGTGCGCGTAGAGGCTGTACGTCCCGTCGGCGTTCTTGATCTGCACGTTGATGCCGTACGCGCGGGACGGGTCAGCGTTCACCACCACGCCGTGCGTTGCCGCCCGCACCTTCGTGCCCTGCGGAGCGGTGATGTCGATGCCGGTGTGATAGCCCAGCGTGTACCCCGGCCGCCGGTTGCCGTATGGCTGGGTGATCGGGGCGTCGACGGGCATCACATAGTCCGCCGAAGCCTCGACCGGCTTGGGGGGCGCCGGTATGGTGGGCTTCTTGCTCGTCCAGGGGAGGTTGAGCACCTGCCCTGGGAAGATCAGGTCAGGGTTCTTGATGCGGTCCCTGTTTGCCTCGTACAGCGGCTTCCAGTTGTCCTTGGCTGCGTTGCCAGTGTGCAGCTTGGTGATCCCGTAGAGGGTGTCCCCGGGGCGGACTGTGTGCTTCCCGGCCTTCGGCTTACCCGCCCAGCTCGGGGGACTGTGCGGCTTCCTCGGGGCGGGAACGGGCGGAGATGATGGCTCGGGCTGCCCCAGCAGGATGGAAGGTGTCGGTCCGCCGTCGAACATGGACGCGCTGAGACCCTGCCCCTTGCACACCCATGCCGCCGGCCCCTGAATGGCGAGCAGGGCCTCGCTGGCCAAGATGGTCTGCTTCTTCGTCGGGACCTGGTCCCGGGGCATGCCCTGATAGAGGGTCTGTGCCCAGGTCGATGTGTCGTAGCTGTGCTCGTTGAGGTACTGGAGTGCGGCGCGCCAGCTGGCGTTCTGAAACTGAAGGCCACCGACGCTGAGGCCGTCGCCGGAGTAGTTGATTGACCAGTCGTTGCCGGACTCGCACTGGGCTATGGCGTCCCACTGGTCCTGTGTCGCGGCATAAGAAGTGCCGCCGACCGCCGCCACGAGCGGGAGCGTAAGGCCCGCGGTCGCGGCAGCAGCGGCGGCTGCTCTGATGCCTGGGGTTTCCTTTGGCCTACGGTGCTTGCCCCGCGCCATTGGAACCATCTCTTTTCTTATCTCATGCTGGGACCTGCAACTTGTCCCAGCTCGTCTTGCCGGGGGTGCCGTCGGCGTCGGATCCGGAGAAGCCGAGCTTCCGCTGCCAAGCCGCATAGGAAGCCTGGTCAGCGTCGGACCAAATCGGGCCGGGGCCGATCTCGTACCGGCCGCAGCGCTCGGCGACCAGACGCTTGCCCAAGGCCGTGACGACGGGACTGTTGCGGCCTTCCCTGAAGAAACTTGCACCCGGGAAAGGCACGTACTTGGGTGCAGGCGCCGGTGCCGGCGCGGGGGCAGGCTTGGGCGTCGGGTTGACGTACACCGGGCGACCGAACCCGGCAATGACCTCAGCGGTCCGGGAGAACCGGCCGCAGACGTTGCCGTAGTTGCCTTCGATGGTGTGCACCACGCTGCCGTTGACGGACTCAACGATGCCCACATGGTCAATGCCAGCGATGGACGAGCCGCCCGACCAGTCGAAGAAGATGACGTCGCCCCGGCAAATCCCGGAGTTCGCCACACCACTCGTCATCGCGTGCCACGCCCCGCGGTCCTTGAACTTCTGGGCGTGTTCCACGGTGTACGCGTGCTTCGTGCCGAAACACACCGCGTCGTAGTTACCCGAGTGCGCCGCCCAGTACGTCACGGCCTGGTCACACCACGGCTGACCGTCGAGGCCGTACCAGGCGGTTATGTAGTTCGTGTTGTCGCCGTTGTGCTCTCCAACTCCTAGAGTCTTAACGGCGGCTGCAATCATGTCTTCAACACCGCTCATTGCGGGTTACCTTCCTGCATAAAGGGTGAATATCGTGACGGCAGCCGACAGCAGGGCGCCGAATGCGGAGACAGGCAGGGCGTATTTCCAGCGCTCCAGAGCACGCAATCGGCTCTCGTGGTCTTCGCCCCGTGATTTGTTCACGTCGATGAGGCCGTCGAGTTTGACTTCCATCCGGGCAACAATGACCCGCAGGCTCTCTTCGTTCTCTTCCACGAGCCCTCCTCAGTAAGGAATCACGACCATTCGGCGTCGTGAGAATGTGCCCGTGTTGCCGCCCACGGCGTACTTGGCGGTGAACGTGTTCTCGCCCGCGTTCAGGGTGTCGACGTACCAGAACTGCGAAACCTGCACCGCATAGCCTGCGTTGTTCATCCAACGGATCGAGTTCACGTTGGTGTCGGCTGCGATGCTCGTGTTCCCGGTCACCGTGATGGACATGAACGCCGAGAAGCCTGCCGTGTCGTTCTCCAGCTGGCATCCGTAGATGACCAGGGCTTCTGTGCCGGTCTCGATCGTGATGCTCGGACCTAGGCCGTCAGGCAGGTCGGTGTATGAGGTCGACGTGGTCTGCGACGACGCCAAAGACGTCGCCTTCTTGTACTGCCGCATAGCCAACTGGTTCGGGTCAGTTGATACGAAGTAGTTGCCCAGTGGGGTGAAGTTTGCGGCGGCGCACTGCTTCAGGTTGTCCCGGATCTGCTGATTCAGATCCGATGCAGTCAACACGGTGGACGAAGTGAACGTCTTGGGCGCGGTCCAAGCCATCGCGAACTCCCCTCAGTCCAGCGGCATAACGGATATGCGACGACGCCCGAAGCTGCACCCGCCAGCGGTACTCCTGTACTTCAGCGTGAACGTGTTCTGGCCGGGGGATAGTGCGCCAAAATGCGTGACGTGGTGGGTTCCGCAGAACTCATCCGATGGGCGCCCTTGGTAAATCAGGGCGTACGAGTCGTCGGGCTCGATCGTGTTCCCGGTCGTGTTTCCGTCGGCGTCCTGCGAAGCGGGTGAAATGTGCACCGACACATACCCGGCGGCGCCGTCGGCTGTGAGGCTGGAGAATCCAGCGCCGAAGAACACCAGAACAGAAGAGCCGGTCTCCAACGTCACCTGCGGCCCGACCGTAGCGAGGTCCGACCACTGGGACTCGTTCAGGGACTCCACTGTCAGGACGGTTCCCTTGCCCGACAGGCGTGGAACGAGACTGCTGGCCCCGTTGGACATGAAGGATTGGCTCGCCTCGCTGGCCAGCGCGGGCATGGTTTGCATGAGGTTGTCGCGCAGATGCGTGTTCAGCTGTGAGGCGGTGAGCGCCGTGCCGTCCACGAATGTCATGGGTGCAGTCCACGCCATCCAGTGCTCCTTAACCTTTTCTCGTAACTCCAAATGAGCCTGCGTTTCGAGCTCGTCGTGGAGGCCGTCACCGGCAACGCCGTGAGCTTCTGCTTTCAGTGAGTTAGCCCGTTTGCCAGGCGACTGGAGCCGTGTGAGCCTGGTGGCTGTAACCCCCTACCGCAGTCCGGACCGGTTCCGACTATGCCTGGACTACACGGGCCGGCTGCGGAAGTGTGTTCACGGACCAACGGGAAGGAGTACCTCATGGCTGAGACTTCAGCCAAGGGAAACTACGAGTACCTGGAAGGCGTCTCCGACGGGGTACGGAGGGTGTCCGACACCCTCGGGAAGTACCTGAGGACCGCGCAGGTATCCGACAAGACCAAGGTCGCAAAGCTGGAGTGGGCAATTACGAAGGTGGAGAAAGCGGAGGGGACCGACGTGGCCGCGGAAACCTTCATCGAATCCATCGGAAAGGGCCTTCAGAGCCCCGGTGAGTTCGTGAAGGACAACGCGAGTGGGCCGATCTCCGATGACGCTGCCGACATCAGGCCGTCCTCTAGTGGCGGCTGGCGCCCCAAGCTGTAGTGCGCGATGCGCCGACTCCCTGCACGTCTACCGTGTAGGGGGTCGGTTCGTTGCTGAGGGAATTAGTACGGGAAGACCGCGATGCGGCGCGTGGAAAACGTTCCGGTACCGCCATTCAGGATTCGGTACTTGAGGGTGAAGGTGGTCGAGCCGGGGGTCATGCCGGTCACCCATAGGTGATGCATGAACTGGGCGGGATAGGCCGAGTAGTTCTGGAGCTTCCTGTACGCGGCGTACGAGTCGTCCGCCGAGCCGGCACTCGCTCCCGACCATGTGATGGAGCACTGAGTGATGCTCGTCGTGGTGGACGCCTGCATGTGGCAGCCCCACAGGATCAGGCACTGCGGGCCGGTCGTCACAGTCACTGAAGTGTTGATGCCGTCGGCGAGGTTGCCGTAGGTCGTGGCCGTGGTCGTTGAGGACGCCGTGGTTTCCGCGTGCGCGGCCTGCCGTTCCGCGATGGCATTTGCCCCGGTGGCGACGAAGTACCCGCCGCCGCCCGTCGCCTTGGCGGCCTCGGTTTCCAGCATGTTGTCTCGGAGGTGGGTATTGAGTTGCGCCGCTGTCAGAACCTGATTGGGCGTCCACGTCAGAGGGGCGGTCCAAGCCATGTCTCCTCCTACAGCGGCCAGACGATGATCGAACGCTGATTGAAGAAGCCCGTCCCGCCGGACGCCCGGTACTGCATGGTGAACGTGTTGGTGCCGGCCGTCAGACCTGTCAGGAACCGGTACATCGAGCGGCGCGGCATGTTGTCTGCGGCGACCCCAGAAGCGGCGATTCCGTCGTTCTCCAACGCCCACTCGTCCGAGGCCGCGATGGTCGAAGCTCCGGACACCTTGAACGAGGCAGCGGTGTAGGCGTTCGCTGTGTCGCTCCCCATCGAGGCGGAGATCATCACGATGGCTTGGGTGCCCGTCGTGAGCGTCACACCAGGGCCGTACGTCCGCAGGCTCGTGTAGCTGGACGATGTTGTGCTCTGCTCGTCCCAGTTCGCGTCATCAGACTTCATGCGGCGGGCCGCTATCGCGTTGGTGCCAGTCCCCACGAAGTACCACGTCCCGAATCCCTCGGGATCGCTCTGCGTGGAAGGCGCCAACCCTGCCTCCGTGAGAAGCAGGTTGTCCCGGACCGTGGCGTTGAAGTTCGCGGCACTCAATTGCCCATTCAGGGTCGCCGTATAAGGCGCAGTCCATGCCATTTGACACCCCTCAGAACGGTATGACCATCAAATGGCGATTCGAGAACGTAGCGGTGCCGGTCGACGTCCTGTATTTCGCGGTGAACACGTTCGATCCGGCGGTGAGGTTCGTGAACAGCTTCGCCATGCCCATATGGACGGTGTTGCTGGCCGGCACGCCATCCATCCACGTGCCCCAGTCATCGTTGGCCGCGATGGTCGTAGCGGAGGACACGTCCACCGACATGAAGCAGGCCGCATCAGTCGTGTTGCTGGACATCGCGGCCCCGAACATGACCAGCGCCGACGTGCCGGTAGTGATGGTGACGGCCGGGCCCGTGGTCGTCAGGTTGGTGTACGACGTCGAAGTGGTCGTCTGCGCGGTCGTCACGTTCGCCGCCGCGGGGATCCGACGCACGATCGTGTTCGCCGCACTGGATACGAACCAGTCCCCGGCAGCCGCGGCCGTCCCGGTCATCGTCGCGTTCAGGTTGTCCCGCACGTGCGTGTTCCACTGGGTGCTCGTGAAGACCGTGTTCGCTACCGCGGTCATAGGCGCAGTCCAAGCCATGCCGTCACCTCACAGCGGAAGAACGATCAGTTCACGGCGGGCGAATGTGCCCGTGCCGCTGACCACCCGGTACTTGAGGGTGAACGTGTGCGAGCCCGGGTTCAGATCGGCCAGCCGCCACGACATGCTGTGCCGCCAAGAATTTGCCGCAGAGACCCCGTCGTGCATGATCCGGATCGCGTCCGACGCATCCCCGGCTGTGGCGCCGGAGTACGCGAAGCTCACGCTCGCCAGCGTGTTGGCGGTGCCGTGCGACACCTCGCAGTTGATGAACACCAACGCGTTCTGCCCGCAGTTCACCGTGACCTGTGGCCCCACTGTGGCGAGGTCGGCGTAGCTCGTCGACGTGGTGGTCTGCGACGTGCTGATGAACGCGGTACCCGGAGCCCTGGCCGCGAGGCTGTTCACGTCGTCGGTGACGAAGTACTGCCCGGCCGCCGACGCCTTGGCCGGCGCGCACTCATTCAGGTTGTCGCGGATGTACCGGTTGAACTGCACATCCGAGAACGTGGCGCCATCGAGGGCGGTCATAGGGGCGTTCCACGCCATGGCCTACCCCCCGTTCTCGTGCGCCTCGTCCAGGAGCTGCTTCACCGTCTGGCCGTGTGGCAGGTTGGCGCGCATGGCGAACTCGTGCCCCTCCGGGTACCAGTTCCGGTTCTTCGGGAAGCGCCGCATCAGCAGTACCTCCCATATGTCGGAAGCGTTAGCGGGCCATTCGACATCGGAGATAGCCAGGCATTCGGCGCAGTGGAATGACGCTTCGCCCTTGCTTAGCGCCTTGGCGCAACCACAGCCGGTGGGGCAGTCTGCCACCCACCGGCCGTGATTGATGTATGCACGAGCGCGGGTCGTGATCATCTTCAGTACCCCAATAGTCCCGTATCTAGCTGACTTGTGCCCAGGATGAACAGGGCGGAATTGTCGGTGTAGCCGTCGATGGCGAAAGATCCTTGGTCGAATCCGGCTCCGGCCGTACCGAACTTGAATACTGTGCCGTTCTGCCCTTGGACCTTTTCGCAGCCGAATACTACGCGGTGGTCGTGCCCGACATCGCCGATGTTGTGCTGGATCTGTTCGATGTAGAAGTCACTGTTGAGGGCGGTCTCGTTCTCAATGATGGTGATCCGGTCCGACAGTCCCCGCCCGAGTATCTGGGCGGTGCGCGTGGCGTTTGCGTTTACCAGGCTTATCGTGACGATCGGCAGACGTTCCGACCGGAGACTGAGAATGGTTGCCGCGATCCCTTGAGCGTCGTTCAGGCCGGCCCATTGAAGGTTCAGGTCATCGAGCGAGTGAATCCCGTGCTCATTGATCGAAGTCTGATCCTGCACGTGTACTTGATACGACCGGCCTGCCGCGACTGGAACCGCTCGAAACGACAGTCCCTTGATGACGGCCGCCGCGGTGCACGTGATGAAGATGGACAACGACTGGCCGGACGAGCGGCTGATGGAGATGGACACCGTACCGGCGAGCAGGGTGTAGTCCGTGCCGGCCACCGGGGTGATGGCGCTGTAGAACGGGTTGTCCGTCTGAACCTTGATCTCGCGCGTTTCGCCGGTTGCGAGGGAAATGACGTCGTCGCTCGTCCAGACCTTGCCGAACTCGCCCGGATCCCGCTCCGTCACATCGACGGTGATGTCATTGACCAGGTCCCGCCAGCCGATGTCGTAGGTCATGGGCTCCGAGAACAGGGGCTCGGACCCCGTGCCCCGGAACGTGGCCTGCGACGTCTTGGACGGCGACCGGATGAACCGGTGATGCCGTGATCGGAAGACGAAGTTCCCTGCCTCGCTGACGTACGCGAACGCCGGCGGGCCCTCGGTCGACACGAGCTTGTTCACCGCGTCCAGGGCGTTCGAGCCCTCTTCCCACCACCACCGCACCGTGGACGCGCCCGGGTCGAGGTCCCGCTTCGTGGCGGGCCAGCCGATCGCGTCCAGAACTTTCCCGATCGCCTCGCCCGTCTGGAGCGAGTCGAACAGCTCGGTGGAGATCTGTGCGTCAGCGAGCTTCTGGAGCACGTCCAGAGCGGACACCGTCAGCGACTTCTTGTCCCGCGACGGGTCGAGGGTGAAGTCGTCCAGGTAGCCGCGGAACAGGTCGTAGGCGTGGCCATTGTGCGTTGCCCGCACCAGGACGGGACGGCCGGGGCGGACCTTGCCGTACAGCGGGGACGAGGAGTAATCCGGGCTGTAGTCCTTCGACATGTTGTTCAGCTCGAACTGGATCTCACCCGGCTTGATGGCCGACAGTGACCTGGCCTGGTCCCGGCCGTACGAGAACGACAAGGGCGTCCGCAGCCCCAGGACCCGGCCGGATACGTCCTCTCCGGCGCTGGTGACCATGGCCTGGTCCAGATAGACGAGGTCGCCGTTGGCAGGTGTGCCGTTTACGTTCACGTCCACGATGTGACTGGACCCGGTGGCCGTGAAAGCAACCGAAATCTGTTCCCATGCATTGTTGGTCGTGCTGTTCGAGGAGTTCGCGACGCCTTGAACGCTGATGCGTACCGCCGCGTCGCCAGTAGGGACGTACACCCACGCCGAATATGTGTAAGACGTTCCCGACGTCAGGCCCGTGATGGTCTTCTGCACCTTCGGGCTTGAAACGTTGTTCCACGTCACCAAGAGACACTGGTCTCCCAGGTGGGATTGAGCGGTGGAAAGCGCCGCCGTGGTGGTACCGGCCGATCCATTCACCGCCCAATCATCCGTAGAGGTTTCGAAGTTGCCGACATCCAACCCGCCGTCATTGTCCCAATCGACGTAGATCGAATAGGTTGGAATCGCAACCATGTCAAAACCTCTTTCTGCGCTTCGCTTCCGCCACAGCCTCAATGACCATTTCGCGGAACTCGCGCTCCGATTTGGCGTACACCGGGGCGTTGAACTGCACGGTGACGCCACCGCCCCCGCCCAGGTGATGGCCGACAGGTTCGGGCCGGCCTGTGCCGTTGAAGGCCAGCGAAAGCCCCTCGGGCAGGTAGCCACCGGAGTCGTAAGAGCCGAACGGGATCATCGGCGCACCTACGAGACCACCGCCCGCGTATCCGCCCGGAGCGGCCATACGAGCGGCCCAGCCAGCGCCGTAACGGTGCATGGCGTAGTTGATGGCCGCGTAGATGTTCGCCAGCGGGTTGAACATGCCCAGAGACCGGAACGGGCCGGCGTACGCGTTGAACGTCGGACCGATCGTCTGGAGCAGACCACCGGACGGCGTGCCCGCCTTGGCGTTGGAGTCCCAGTTGTTGACGATGTTCGGGTTGCCGCCGGACTCCTTCGCGATGGCCTTGAGGACCAGGGGCGCGAACGAGGCAGGCTGACCGAGCAGAGACAGGGCCTTCAGGACCACCGGCAGCCAGCGCTGGACGCCCGAGCCGCCGATGTTCGAGCCCATCCCGAACAGGCCCATCTTGTCGAACAGGAACTTGCCGACTGCCTTGGTCAGGAACTTCGGGACGGCCATCACAATGGACTTCATGGCTTCGCCGCCGGGGGCCTTCGCAGCGAGACCGCCGACGAGCCCCATGAGCTTGCCCGCGATCTTGTTGAACGCTCCCTGCGAGAAGTCGCCCAGTGCCTTGAAGAACTTGTCCGACAGACCACCCGTCAGGAAGCTAAGCCCCTTCTTAATGATCCCGCCGACCTTCGACGCCGTGCCGAACACGCCTGCAATGGCGTCCTCCGTCAGGCTGCCGACGTCGCCACCGTCCGCGAACCCGCCGAGCGTGCCCGTGTTGATGGCGTGCATGAACCCGGTGCCGTACTTCCGGACCGAGGACGCCCGCATGACGTACTCGCCATCGGACAGCATCGCGGGAATCGAGTCGGACGTCCCCGAACCCGGCCCCCGGATGTGACCACCGGAAGCGAACCCGGCTACGTGCAGGGTCGGGATCTTGCCGCCGCCCAGCTTGGACAGCACCCAGTTGATGGCCTTGATCGCACCGCCATTGATGACGGTGTTGATCAGGAAGCTGATGGGCTTCTTGAACAGCGTACGGAGACCGTCCCACGCCTTGCCGATGGCAGACACGGCAGACTTGAACGTTGCCAGCAGCGCCGAAGCGAACGTCTTGGCAGCCGACTTGAGGGCGTTCCAGATCGAGGACGCGATCCGGGAAACAGAGTTCCACGCCGCACGCCACGCCGAACCGAGGGCGTTCATACCGCCCCGGAAGGCCGCCCGCAGCGCGTTCAAAAATGCCCCTGCGGCTCGCCGGACGGCGTTCCAGACGGCTTGCACTGTCCGGCTGGTGAGGTTCCACGCGGCCCGCCACGCCGCACTGATGGCGTTCAAGGACGTGCGGAACGTCGACTTCATGGCGTTCCAGAACGCCGACGCCGCCCGTCGGATGGCATTGACGACCGCAACGAACGCGTTTTTTACCGCGTTCCACACCGTCTTCCAGTGGGTGAGCAGCAGCAGCAACCAGCCGACCGGCCCGAGGAACGCCACCAGCCACGCCCACTTGCCGTGAAGGAAGTTGACGACGGCATTGAACGCTACCTTGATCGCGTTCCATACGACATTCCACGTGTTCTGGAAGAACCTGGTCTTAGTGGCAACCCAGACAATCGCAGCCACAAGGGCACCGATAGCAACGATGATGACACCGATCGGGTTGGCCGTAAGAGCCACGTTCAGCAACCACTGAGCGGCCGTCCACACCAAGATCGCGCCCCGGACCGCGAGGATCGCGACGCGCTGAGCGACGAGCGCCACCGTCTGCGCGACCGTCCGCCCGCGGAGTATGGACAGGGTCGTAGCGAAGATCGCGGCATGTACGGCCGCAGCGGTCATCGCGACACGCCAGGCGATGAATGCGTACGTGATGGCCTGGATGGCCGGCGGCGGCAGGACTGCGACGATCCGCAGGAATCCCGTAGCGACGACTAGCGAAAGCGGCGCCATGGAACGCATGGCGTTCGCCACGTTGATCAGGGCCGCGCCCAGAGCTTTGAAGAACTGGGCAACCTGCGGGCCCATCGACCGGACGCTGCTCAGGAAGCGGGTGACGCCTCCACCCTCAGCCCACTTTCGCATCGCCACCGTGAGACGGGTGAACGATTGCGTGAGCTGGAGGCCAAGGGGCGCAAACACCCGGAAGATGATCCCGCCGACTGCGGCCAGGTTGCGGCCTGCCGTGCCGAGCTGCTTCACGGCCGGCACGCCGTACTTGACGACGGTGGCAACGAAGCGGTCCATGCCTGCGTCAGAGAGCCACTTGCGGACCGCTTGGCCGAGCTTGACGACCGAGGGGCCCAGGGCGTTCACGACAGGCTGCAACTTGCCTATGGCCACGCGGGCGCCAGCCATCATGTCGATCATCGGCTGGAGACTGAACTTCCGGTTCGTGATGACGAAGTTCAACCACACCCTTTGCAGGCCCTCCACCTGCGAGTGGAACGCCCGGCCGGCCGAACCCATCTTCTTCCACTCGCGGACGGCAGTGGTCGCCATAGCGACGAACAGGCCACCGGCAGCGCCCGCAGCCACACCCACAGCCGCGACACCGGCAGCGGCGCCCACCGAGGCCGTACCGATGGTCCCCATGGCCGGGGCGACGAGCGCCGCACCGGCCGCGAGGTTCTTCATGGCCTGACCGTTTTCCGCCACAGAACGGTTCGTGCGGCGAAGCTGGTTGTCCAGCTGGTTGATGTCACGGCGGGCGCGCATCACGCCGTCACCGTGCCACCGGGAAAAGATCGTGAAGCCGAGGGATGTGGTAGTCGCCATCTGGGGTGTCACTCCTCGTCTTCATCGGCCTTCGGTCGGAGAAGTAGGCCGGGGCGTCCAAGTGGGCGAGGTGTCGGTGCCGGGTTCTTCTCGAAATTGGCACCGGAGATGTAGGCAACGAGCTGGGTCAACTCGTGAATCTGAGCCAGAACTTCGTTGCGCCACGAGTCGTCAATGGGACCGAAGGCGTTCTCGTAGGCCGCCCACTCCGCAAGCTCCCATGAGGAATGCCGGGCCAGGACTTCCCGGACCGGCATCCCCATGGCCAGTGCTAGGCGGAAGTAGAGGGCGCGTCCCGGCCGTCGCCGAAACCCTCGGCCAGCTCCTCGATGTCCGCCTCGGTGAAGCCATTGAGTTCCTGTGCCTTCTGGAACACGCGATCCAGGGCGGTGGCGGACTTGCGGCCCAGATCCGGCACGTCGTAGGCCGAGAAAAGGCGCTCCCCGGCTTCGTTCACAGCGCACAGGGCGACCAGGCGGGCGCGCATGTTCGCGAGATTCTGCTGTGGCTGGCCCTTCTTGTTGATGGTCACCGAATCGGCCTCGAACTTGTCGCGCTCCTCGCCCATGAGCGTTCGAACGAGCACCTCGCCGCCCCACTCGGGAACCTCAACGGGTTCGGTCTTGAGGTCGTCAGCCTTGAGTATCTGGTCCTTGGACAGCAGTGCCATGCGGGTAACTCCTTAAGCGTGGCGGGTTTGCGGGTATTTCAAGGGGCGGCCGGAGGACCCGCACGCACTCCGACCGCCCCGGTCTCATGACGCGCCGCCGGCTCGGGCGACCCTGTTAGCGGCCTCATCCATGACCTGTTTCACGTCACGCTTGATGTCGTCGCCGCCCTCGCGCATGGTCTCCATGAACCAAGGCCCGTACGTGTGCTGAGAAACCCACTTGTTTCGGTTCCCGAACACCGGGTGCCTCCAGCCCCGAGGGCTGTCCAATCCGCGCGGAATGGCAGCTTCATCGGGGTTGGTCATGCTCGTCGTGATTTTCACGGCAGGATTCCGGCCGACAGCCGCGCGAATACCCACGCCCCGGGCTACGCGAGCCCGCAGGCCCGTGTGTCCTCTGCCGCGGGTTGGGATAGCGCGGACGCGGTCCTTTGCCCGCTGAGCAAGAGGGCGGGCCGCCTGGCGCAACTCCTTGCGGAGTTCTTTGGGCAGGGACGCATCCATGTCCCGCAGCGCCATGACGACCCGCCGGAACTCCTCGCCGACAACGAGCCGGATGTGCTCGCCCTCGGCCATGGGTCAGGAGGTGGCGCGGGCTATGCCGACGCGCTGGCAGTTGAAGTCGACCGAGGTGTCGGACAGGTCGCCGACCTTGCCGGCCAGCGGCTCGTAGGAGAGCAGCACGCAGGTGGCGGAGTACTCCGGGTTGGTGGCGGAGATCGCGGAAGACGTCGGGCGCACCTTCACGGTGAACTCGGTCTCGTTGTTGTAGAGCGGCCACAGCGTTGCGTCCACCGAAGCGGCCGCAAAGTCCTGCTGGAAGGAGATGGTGATCTTCTCCTTCTTCAGGCCCGCCACGACCTCACGTCCTGATCCGGAGAACGACGTGGTGTCCACGTCGTCCTTCTCCAGGTGAACGGTCGCCGAGGACACGTGGTCGGAAAAGTCGATTCCATTGACCTCGACGCGGCAGTTCTTGAGCACGAACTTAGCCATTAGCTATTCTCCCTTGCTTCCGGCCTCGCCCTTGCTGGCCGTGGACTTTTCTACGGGCCGGATGTGCCCGGCTTCGATGAGGGCCTGAGTAGACCCTTGGTCTGCGTCCAGAACAACAACGCCGTTCGTGGGGACGCCGTGCACGTCATACGGCCCTATCACCAGGTACTCGCGAGGCGACGGGCCTGGCCTCGGGGGCTGCACTCCCGGCAGCGCACGCTCGGGCATCACTGAATCTTCATGTAGGCGACAGTGACGTTGGTCTGCGCCGAAGTCGTGATGGTCACCACGCCGGTGGAGTCCTGCCAGATTGGGTGGATCGGAATCCACAGTTCACCGGTGGTCGCGGCCAGGGTGTACTGCGGGTCGGGGTTTGCCTGCCCGTAGTTGTTGTTGCCCGGAACGACAACGGTGATGGTTCGAGTGGCAGCGTTCGTGTTCCGGTAGACCACGAAGTACTGTCCCTCAGCGCCGGGCCCCTGGAACGTGTCCGAAGCGGAGGCAGCGGTGAAGGACGGCAGAGCCGCCGTGGAGTAGCTCATGACCGTAGGGGCGATAAGCGCCATGACAGTCCTTCCTTTCCTACGCCGTGCCCGGCGTGTAGACGCACACGCGCAGAATCGCGCCTATGTGATGGATTGAGGCGCTCTCGTACGAGCCGCCATAGCCGCGGACCCCCGACACAAACGCATCCACGCCCGAGAGCCCGAGATCTGAATTGCTGAACAGGGCCTGGCGGATCGAACTCGCCCCCGCCCCGGTGATGTACGAGTCCAACGCTTCCTGTGACCGGCGGGAATCAGCGGATGAGACGAGCACGTACAGATCGAACGTCCACTCGTCCATTCCGCGGGCGAATGCGCCCGTGAAATCGCCCGTCACAGGCTGAATCACGAACGCGGGAAGGTTCGTCACATCCGGCACGGTGTCGTAGCCGCGGATGCCGGAGACGTTCGCTTCGATCGTTGCCTTCAGGGCGTCCCTGATCGCGGCAAGGGACGCCATCACGCCACCCGCGTTGCCGTACGGCGGTACGGGGCGAGCATCGTCACGACCCGCCGGTTGTCCTGGATACGGACCACGCCGAACTCACCCATGCCGGCCACGCCGAAGGGAGCGTCCTTGAGCTTGAAGGTCTCTTCAGCGAGGGCGAGACAGGATTCTTTGATGGGCGCCGGAACGGCAGCCCACCCCCAACGAGCCGTGACCCGCAGCGAAGCACGGGACAGGTTCGGGAAGCGGACGGTATCTACGGCTCGGATCTTCCAGTACGGCCACCCCGACAGGCCATCGCGAACACCGTTCAATGGTTCGAGCTGGTATTCAGAGTTCACCCAGGTCGTATCGAACAGCCCGTCGTCGTCGGTGTCCGTCTCGACGATCAGCCCGGTTGTGGTGTGGAAGTCGTCCACGAGGGCAAGGTTCGATGCGGTTGGGTTGTAGACGCGGGAGGAGGCCGCGCCTGCGTCGTTGAACTGGCGCCGGCAGTACTTCTCGATACCGCGTGAGGCGGCAGCGAGTGCGTTGGTCAGTGCCGTGTCGTCGTTGGTGTCGGTGATGCCGAACCGCGCTTTCAGTTCGGCGAGGGTCGCGTACGTATCGCCCATTGCCACGGTTCAGCACCCCTGCTTTCAGGCATGAAAAAAGCCCCACGCTGGGGGCTGAAAGAGCTTCGCCTTCTACTTGTTTTCGCTCGGTCGCCGGTTCTTGCTACCGGGCGGACGACCGACGCGCTTGATGGCCCCCAGCCTGAGGGCTTCTTCTCTCGGTACCTCATCACCGGGGATCCAGTGGAGGAACGCGCCCCGAGGGTCCGCCCACCCCACCACCTGAGAACCGTCCGCGGTCAGGTACCAGTGCCGATCAATGATCACTTTGTCTTGCATGCCGTTGCTCCGTGCGGGTCGAGTGGCGGGGGCGCCCGCGGCGCTGGCGGGACTTTAAAGCGTCCAGCTACCCCCATCAGGTTCAGCCGAGCTGCACTGTCTCAAGCAGAACGGTGAACTTCCCGGCCGTCAGGTCTGCCGTGGCGATGGTCGCGACCACGCTGCGCGAAGCAGAGGTCTTGACCGGCGACAGCAGAGCCTTGACGGCCTGAGCGTTCAGGGCCGGGGCGGTGGACAGCGTTGCAGCCGCCCGCAGGTCCGCCGTGCCTTCCAGCTTCAGAGCGACAGTCGCAGCGCCGCCGCTGGTGACAGCCGTCGTCACATCCACGGTCGCACCGACGACAACAGTGCCGGACGGGATGGCCGGCCCCCGCAGGGTGATGTCACCCTGAGCGCCACCATCCACCGCGAAGTCGTACTCGAACCGCACGTACCTGCGCGACACACCTTCGAGGAATCCCATGATTTTCCCTCCTTCCTAAAGGGCAGAGGACTGATCAGAGGCCAGTCACGGTGCAGAGCGCCGCCGGACGGTAGACGACCAGGGCGGCGCGCATGTCCGCACGGATGGCCTGCTTACCCTCGATGAAGTACGTCGAGTGGCTGTTGGAGACCTGCACGTCGATACCGCGGCGAACCGCGAGCTCCGTGTAGTTCTGGAAGTCACCGACCAGTGCCGTGCCCTGGGTGATGACCTCGTTCACGACGACGGGCAGACCCCAGAGCCGCTCGATGCCGGACTCCGACGGGTTCCCCCAGATGTACACGCCGTCCGCGGTACGCAGGAGACGAATACCCTGCCAGTCGGTCGAGTGGATCATGACGGCGCCGGGGGTGGCGCGGCCGGTGACCCGAACCTTCGTCATGGCCTTGTAGATGGCGTCCGGAGTCGGGTCCGCGCCCTTCGCCTGGGTCTGGATGCCCGAGACGTTCAGGAAGCCCTTCAGGTTCGGAGCGGTGCCGTCTCCCACGAGGATCTGAGAGTCGAGACGCTGACGCAGCATGAACGGCAGACGGTTGTTGACGTAGGCGCGGGCGCCGGCCTCGTCCTCCAGCTGCTCGTCGGTGACGGGCAGGTAGACAGCGATCTTCCGGACAGAGCTGGAGCGCTCGGTCAGCGCCAGCGCGGCCTGCGGGAATGTACCGGCTTCCGCGATTTCCGTCGCGGCGTTCGTGAAGGTCGTCTCCTCCATGTACACGACGGCCTGCTGAGCGGTGGAACCCAGCGGAACGACGTCGGTGACCTGGATCGGGCGAGTCGCCAGGTCGACGACACGGCCAGTCCGGGTCGTCTCCGGGGTCCAGCCCGCACCGCCGCCGCCACCGGTCTCGAACAGCGCCTTCATCTCGATGTCGAGGTGAGCGGCGGGGCCGACCGGGCCGGAGCGGCCCTTGAACGCCAGGGACTGGGTGAACGAGTCGCCGAGGCTCTTGAACTCGCGTTCCTTGACCTCAGCCTGCGGCGCCGGCGCCTCGTACTGAGAGGCGTTGCGCGCGGCCTTCTGGACCTGCTCCAGGCCCTCGACCTCGTGGGCCAGAGCTTCGATCTCTTCGTTCTTGGTGCGAATCCAACCAACCTTGTTGGTGTTGTCGCCGTCGATGCTCTTCACCTGGGCGAGGTCCATCGTCGGACCGGCCTCCGCGAAGACATCGGCGAGGCTCTTACGGGCAGCGTTCAGCTTGCCCTGAGCTTCCTTGAGTGCCGGGAAGTCCATGGTGTTACTCCTTGGGGAGGTTTGCGGCGATGGAACGCAGCCACTCGCGCTGAAGTTCAGCGGCCGTGCCGTCGTTCTCATCTGCGTTGGTTTCTTCGGTGGAGTCGGGCGTCAGCACCTCTTCGAGCTGCTTCAGTTCCGCCCTGATGCGCTCCACCAGAGCCGAGGACTCTTCACCGAGGCCCCGCCCCTTTGCCTGCCGCATCGCCACGACTTCAGCGGCCCGGACGCCGAAGGCCACGACGGAAGCCAAGACTTCCTCGCCCTCTTCGGAGAATGTGCGCGGCTTTACGGGCGCCGCGTGGCCCTTGACGGAAAGCGTCTGAGTGCCGATCCCCGCCCCGAGAAGAACGGGTGACACCTCGTGCACCTTCACAGTCTTGATGAACCGGACGCTCTCGCCCTTGAACTCGCCGCGCTCGGAGTCCGTGATGTCGAAGCCGTACGACCACTCCTGGAGACCGGCTTCCGAGAGAGCCTTCACCGTCTCGAACGTGTCCCGGCCGTGCGTGGTGTTCAGGAAGAACTGGCCCTTCATGACGACGCGGTCACCGTCGACGCGGATGGTGCCCTTGCCGACGGGCAGGGCGCCGTCCCACGAAGCGTGATTGAAGGCACTGATGCGCACGGGTGCGCCGTCCTGGAAGGCGCCCTTGAGCGTCACGTCGCCGTCGTGGTCCTTCACGTCGAAGGTGGAGAACACGGCCTCCACTTCGCCCTTGTCGGCGTTCTTGATCTCGACGCTCGCGAGCGCCTTGGTGTTAGTCACTGCTGCCGCCCTTCGGAGCGTCTGGTGTTTGAGGCTGGTCGGTCGCAGGTGCGGCAGCGGCATGGCCGCTGTCGGCGCCAGGCTCCTGCATCTGCACCGAGACAAGGCCGGTGTGGCGACCACGGAGGCGGCTGATGTCATCGTTGAGAATGGAGTCGACCACGGCGTCTGGTTCCCAGCCGGACTTGATGCCGGAATCGATCGCGTTCATGTTCACGCGATTGATCTCCGCGCGGTCCATGGAATCCTCGCGCAAAAATGCAATGTCACGGTCGTCGTACCAAAGCGATGCGCCCGCGGGCGGGGTAACCAGGTTCTGGAAACTCGCGGCCATCATCCGCCACAGCGGGCGGAGTGTTCCGTCAGCCATTCTCCGTCGCTGCGCCGAGAAGTTACCGGAGTTAAGCGCCGAGCCCTGAAGCCCCTCGGAGAACCCGACCCATGATGCGGGTACGCCTGCCGCCGCAGCGATCCGGGCCTCGCCCTTACCGACAGTCTGGTTGAACTCCATTTGCCGAAAATCGTGCGTGAGCGGCGTGACGTCGGCCCCGCCCATCAAGAACAGAGTTTTGTACGCATTCCACGAGCCCTGGTGGTTCGACCGGAACTTGTCCACGAATTCATCGAAGGCGTCCTCGGACGTGTCCTTGTCGAACTTCATGACCATGTTCGGGACGGCCGCGTTGTCGAAGAACGACCGCTTGTGTGTGGTCGCCGAGTTGTCTGCCTCTATCTCCCGGATTACCGGGGTGATCCACGACATGCCCCGGAAACGGGCCACCGGGTCGGGGATGGGAGCGAAGTGCGCCACCTCGTCCGGCGTCAGCAGAACCGGCTCCGACGTGGGCGTACCGCTTCCGCTCTGTATCAAGCCCTGGGAACGAGGCTGGTACAGGATGCCCACCACGTAGGCGTCCAGGGCCCAGGGGTCACCGGAGTGCGAGCCGATGACGAGGTTGACCCAGTCGGGGCGCATGCGGACCAGGCGGATGCCGGGGCCGCGAGCTGCGTGACCGAACCGGCCGGCGTCGTCAGCCTTCGTCCAGAACGAGTTGCCAGCAAGGTCAGAGTCCTGAAGGACACGCGACAGCAGCTCGCCGGTGGTCCCGCCCGGCCAGGGCGTCTCCAGCAGCGTAAGTTCCTTGCTTCCGAACAGGTCCTCGGGGCGGCCGTTGACGTACTTCCGCCACTGGAAGCGGGCTTCGGAGAAGACCATCTGGCGGGCCAGGATGCACGAGAAGATCGGGCCGTTCCGTTTGTACGCTCCCTGAACGTATCCCTCGAAGTCGTTCTCGATCATTTCGCGGTCGGCCAGGGACGGCGCCCAAATGGTGGAGTTGAGGGCAGGCGCTTGCGCCCAGAAAGGGGGTTCGCTGAATGATTTCGTCTCGTCGACCTTCGACCCGAGACGCATACGTATCTTTTCCCAGAAGCCCATTCAGACCACCCCCTTCATCCCCATGCCATTCGTGGGCGCGCCTTCGGCTTCACCGTGACTTTTGCGTGGCCCCAGGTTGCCAGCGTCACCGCAACCAGCGGGGAAATGTCCACCGCAGCATTGCGTTTGTCCCATGCCCATAGGTCGGCCATTTCCCTTCGCTCAGCTCCGGCAACGGCCGTAGTCAATGGCACCTGATTTGTGTGCACGAGGCTCGGAGTGTTTCCACGGCGAGGCACGATCGCCCCGTAGAACGCGCCGCAGCCCTGCGCAAATTCACGCATCGTCGGAGTGAGGACTTTGACGCCCAGGGCCTCAAGCTCATCAACGAACATTCCCGCCTGGCTGCCCTTGTCGACAACGACAGCGGCAGGGCGCCACTTCTTCCAGAGTTCGTGCACCCGAGGGACGACCCAACGCGTGCCGGGCCGGTGGTCGAGCTTGATGCCGTCGCCGGTGATCTCGACGTGAACCATGCCCTCGCCGTTGGAGCCGGCGACCGCTATGCAGGCGTAGCGGCGGTCCGGGGTCACGTCCACGGCGAAGACCAGGGGCGTTGCCGGCTCCGAGACCTCGTCCACGCGGTCCAGCCAGGACTCCTCGTCGATGACCCGCCACGACTCGCCCTCCACGGGCCAGTCGCCGACGCCGAGGCGCTCGCACAGAAACGTTTCTGCGGCCATGGAGGCGCGTTCGCCCTCGATGTGCTCGGCAGAGATACGAATCCCGAGCCCCGGGTTCGCCTTGCCGTAGGACTCGACCGAGTCCACGGGGTCGTGCTCCTGGCAGTCCGCCGGACAGAAGTCCGTGCAGCCGTCAATGGACCACTCCAGGTAGCACAGTCGAGGGTTCGTCCCAGCCAAAGCCGCGTTCCGGATCCGGCCGAGCTGAACGGACTCCTTGGTGCCGGCCGACCCGGTCAGCCAGAGCTGCGGGTTCGGCCTGGCGGACAGTGTCGGGCGCAGCGCCGCGTCCTGCTCGGGGGAGTAGTACATCGCCTCATCGACGATCACCCGGTCCCCGCTCAGCCCTCGGCCGCCGCCCTTGGTCCGCGTCTTGAACCGCAGGCGCCGCTTCCGCTTGGGGAACCCCCGGAAGACCTCGATGCCCTCCTCGCCATGCGAGCGGACCACGCGGGTAACGAACCGCTCAAGGTCCGGGGTCTGCTCGATCAGCGTCATGATGCGGTTGAACGCCTCAAGACTGGTGTCGAACAGGTGGGCGGAGTGGATCGTCATTTCCCCATCGAGGAGAAACAGGTCAGCCAGCTCTACGGCCTCAAGGATGGATCCCTTGCCGTTCTGCCGGGACACCACCAGGCCGACTTCCGAGGCCGCCCAGGTGCCATCGGCCCGTTCGCCGAGCGCTTCGTTGAGAACCAGCTGCTGCCACGGGTCAAGCGTGAGGCCCGCCGACCGTGCCAGTTCTACGACCTCCTTGCCGGCGCTGCTTACGCGCGGGGGACTCCACAGAATCCGCGGCTCCTGATGCCCGACGGGATGCCCGCCTCGCGGTGAGTTCATCAAGGGCGGACACCTCCTCTTCCATCGGGATGGCCTCCAGGGCTTCCATGACCTTCATGAGGCGCAAGGTGAGAGCGGCAATGCCGGAGGCTTCACCTTTCGGGCCGCCGCAGTACTTGCACATTCCGCTGTCCAACTTCGCCGCGAGCTGGTCCCGAATGGCCTCCAGGGCAACCCGCTGGTCCCCGGAGGCGATGGCCTCACGCAGGCTCATGTCAGTCATGTGGCAGCTCTCCTCTCTTGAGACGGCCCGGACGCATCCTCAAACCGCCACGCGGGACCGAGACCCACCCCTCGGCCCCGTGAGCTGTCGCAGATACAAGGGCCACTCCGGCCGGGGCGTTCGTCTTCGCGCTGAAACAGTCGGCCGCCGAGGCCGCACCGGAAGCGACCCCCACGCCCACCAACGCCGAAACCCTCGGGGCCGGCACCGCAGCAGCAGCCGAGGCAGACTCGGCGGTCACGTCGATGGACACCATGGCGTTGAACGCCGCGGCACCGGCCGCGATCTGCTCGGCCTCCGCCACCACGTCGAAAGTGACCGTGGCGTCATAGGCCATCGCGGAACTAGTACCGGTCCCGGGGTGTACGCCCAGCGCGGTGGACGGGTCCTGCGCCGCTGCACTAACAGCAGCGTTACCACCACCGGCGTTAGTCGCGGTGGCCGTCGAAACGGTCGCGTTGAACGCCGTAGCCGAAGCAGCCGAGACGCCCGCATTGACCGCGACAGCCGCCGTCGCCTGGTTGGCTGCACCGGTGGCCGCCGCCGTGCCGGGAGAAGCCGTGATGGCCGTTGAGGCGCTGTAAGCGGGGCCCGAGGCCGACGCAGGACCCGGCTGTACGCCATCCGCCGCCGTGGCGTCGAACGCTGAGCTGGTGGCTGCCGCCGCGCCCGCCGTCGGCTTCACCGACACCGTGGCGTCGTACGCCGACGCACCATCCGGCGCATTCCCGGCGTCCGGGTTCACGGCCGCGGCAGTGGACACCGTCGGGTCGTACGCGGTAGCCGTGCAGGAAGCGGTACCTGCCTGTGCGCCGGCCGAGGCGCGCGGGCTCCACCCGAACGCCCCGGAGAACGCCACACCGGCAGTCGGCTTCAC
The DNA here is from genome assembly GCF_044767545.1 of Streptomyces sp. NPDC101227. NCBI lineage: Bacteria > Bacillati > Actinomycetota > Actinomycetes > Kitasatosporales > Streptomycetaceae > Streptomyces > Streptomyces sp. NPDC101227. Next base: position 603,080 of record NZ_JBIWOD010000001.1, read on the forward strand.
CGAGACCGTTGCCCCGAAGGCCAGAGCCGAGGCGCCAGCGTTCGCCGCGCTCGACGAGACCGAGGCGGTAGGCGTCGGGGCCGTAGCGGACGCTGCGGCCGCCGTTGGCCGGGCGTTCGAGGACTCCGTAAGAGTCGGCTGGAAAGCCGTCCCTGTGGCTGACGCGACCCCGGGCTGAGCCCCTACGGCGGGAGTCGGCGCGTACGACGAAGCCGTACCCGCGGCAACGCCCGCGTTCGGCTTCCCCGAGACCTGCGGCTGGTACGCCGTGCCGGTGGCCGCCGCCCCGGTCGGCTGTGCCCCGTGCGCCGTGGAAGTAGTGAACGCCGACGCGGTGCCCGAGGACACCCCGGCGTTCGGCCGGATGGACACCGAGGCGTTGAAAGCCGACGCCGATGCGGCAGCGTTCCCGGCCGGTGGGCTGGACGTTTCCGTGAGCGTCGGTGCGTACGCCGTGCCGGTGGCCGTAGCTGCTCCCGGCTGCGCACCCAATGACGCCACAGGGGCTGGTGCCGTCGCGGTACCCGAGGACACCCCGGCGTTCGGCTTGACCGAGACCGACGCGTTGAACGCGGTAGCCGTCGCCGACGAGACGCCCGGCTGAGCACCGGCCGCCGCTGTGGCGATGGTCGCCACAGCAGATGAGGGGGCGACATCAGCAGCGGCGTTCGTCGCCTGAGCGACACGTGAGACCGGGTGTATGGGGCGGTAGGCGGATGCCGGGCGCCCGCGACCAATCCTCGCCATCGGTCAGCCCCCTACACCCCCGCGCTCACTCTTCCCAGATCAGGTAGCAGGACATGTTCACCGCCGTCGAGGTGGTGACCCTGATCCGCAGCGAAGTACCCGAGCCGATCTCAGGTTCGCGCCCGAGGGGGAACTGCTGCTTGAACTGCTGGTTCCACTCGTGCTGGTACGCCAGGAGACGCGACGAGGTGACCGTGCCTTCGGCGGTCGACGTGAAACCGGACGCGGACGTGCCGGCCACCGCGAGGGACGCCGAGCCGCTGCTGTCGTTGTACGTACGGATGCCGGAACCGATGCTGGTCACCGTCGCGAACACCGTGCCCGTCTCGATCAACTCGACCTTCACCACCGCAGTAGGGACCACATCGAACGAGTAACCCCACTCGATGAGCCGCGCTTTGCTGGATCCGGTCTTGAGCTGAAGCATCGTCTTCAGCGACGTGCCGGTGGTGACTGCGGTGGGGGCCGCAGTAAGGGCCGACGTGTCGCCGTTCCACATGATGTAGCAAGGCGCAGCCATGCCGTCTCCTTACCAGTTCGCGGCCCGGCCTACGGCCTGCATGATGATCGTGCGCCCGTAGTAGGGCAGAAACTCGACGATGGCCGTTGACCCGGATCCCTTGGCCGTCCCACCGGTGGTGGGGCCGAGCGTGAGCGACGCGCCCGGACTGGCCACGTTGTTGCTCGTGTACTTGAACGACGCGTGACTGGTTCCGTCCGTCGTATTGTTGTAGGTGTCCAGGTTGGTCGTGTTGGCGTCGTGGACACCGATAGTCGGCGCAACGGACAGCCAACTCATGTTCGTGACGCCCAGTACGCAGCTTCCGACCGTGCGGGGAGTGATGGCGGTGCTGAAGTCCGAGGCGCCACTCGACGTGGACGTGTTGAACGTGGCGGTAGCCGTAGCGCCCGTGATCTGCCCAGGACGGACACCGGTCAGCTGGACAACGTCGATGTACTTGCTGCCGGTCAAGTTCGTGTAGGCGCATCGAACCGTGATGCTGCCCGGGGAGACCGCGAAGTAGCGCCATGCCACCACTGCGGTGCCCTTACCGCTGGTGGCGGTGTCCGAGATGCTGAGCTTCGTCCAGTTGGTTGCGTTGGCGTCGGATGAGTCCGTGACCGTGATCACGGGCGCTGCCGAGGTGCCGAATCCGCCGCAGCAGAGCGCGACCAACAGGACGCCATCTGGAGGGGTGAACGAGGCGGTTGCCTGTGGAGTCGTCGACCCGGTCACCTTGATGGTTGCCGGGCCGCCGCCCGCATCGACAATCGCCATGCCGACCCCTTAGAGGTCATCTCATTTGGATACGTGTTGGCCCCGCACACGCCATCGTGTGCGGGGCCAACACATGTCTAGTCGTGGGTGCAGGGGATGACGAAGTCGTCGTAGGAGCGGTTGACGTCGATCATGGAGTCATCGTCCCTGTAATAGGGGCCCCGCTGCTGATAGGTCACGTCAAGGCGGTGGGCGCCGCAGCGGTCCAAAGTGAAAGCGTCCGTGTAGTTGTGGCCGCTGCGGGACGTCTGGACCCAGTGGTTCGTGCCTTCGCCGCTGTAGCCGGACTCGTACAGGGCGGTGAACTTGGTGGTGGCTTCGATGTCGGCCTGGTACACGGGGGCGGCGCTGTACCAGGCACCGCCCCAATAGTACGTGGTCTTATCAGTCTCGACCCGTACATACTGCCTGTCGGCGCCTTCGCGAACGTCGACGCAGGTGCGGAAATCGGTGAAGGTGTACCCGCCGCGGCCGTAGACGTCCTCCCAGGGCGTGCAGTAGGTGCCGAACTGGGCGTGCCACCCGCCGACGGCCGACGCGGTCGCGGGGGCGACCAGGACGGACGCCGCCAGGGTAGCGGTTGCGGCGGTGGCGATAGCCAGCCGTTTGATCTTCTTCATGGCGACTCCTCCGTGCGGTGACTCTGCCGCCACGGATGCGCGGCGACAGCATCTTCGCGAGAAGAGGTCGTGTCAGGATATTCCCCGAAGAGGTGGTTTGGTTGCGCTTCGGCCGGTCCGTCGCGGCCTTCAGCTGCATCGCATGCACCCTTATCTGTTGCCCTCACCAATTGAGATGACCCTTTAGCCGGTGATCTGGAAGAGCCCCGAGGCGTTCCACACGATGGTGAACGTGCCCGACGTGACCGACTGCGCCCCACCGAAGTAGTTGAAGCAAACGCCCTGGTCAGCGACCGTCCCACCCGAAATGGTGTCGTCGTACACGAAGCAGCCGTACGCGTTCGTGATGGTCACGGTGCCCCCACCAGCCAAGTCGTTGGCATCGAACATCACGCCGTTCGTGATGCTGGAGAACGCCCCCGACGCGATGGCACGGCCACCCGACACCCAGTTCGTCGCGTCCGTAACCTCGTTGCCAGTCGTCCACGTGCCGGTGTTGAAGCCGGTCGATCCGACGGCCGCGTTGCGGTCCGGAGTGACGGAGTTGTTGAACAACGCCGCCTTCACCGTGTCCGTGTCGAGACCCGTGTAACCCGTGGCCGGCGTCGTCGTGCCCTGGCACAGCGGGGAGTAGAGGAACTGGCCGAAAGCCCGGCTGTCTGTCCAAGCCATTACGCTACCGATCCTTTCGAAGTTGCACAGGGCGCGAACACAGCCAAATCCGTGCCGTCGTCCCGAGTGGTTTCCACCGCCATCACAGGACGGCCATCGCCGTCCGTCGTCACGATTTCGCTGCCTACGTAGTCCTCGCGCTCGTGCGCCTCAACCTTGCAGCGCGTACCCGCCGGAACCATGGGAGCGGTGAGTCCTTTAAGTCCCCGGCAGGCATGGAAACGCGTGTGGGCGCGCGCTTCATGCGTGACTTGGGTCAGCTCGCAGTTCGGGCATTCCCAACGCTGCTCCGGCTGAAGTATGGGGATGCGAGTCATACACGGCCTCCCAAATTGCGGACAGCTGATGGGTCTGTGCTGCTGCTGTTACACGACGTAAGCTGATTTTTGTGACGTGGGTCACAAAGAGGTGGAGGTGCTGAGAGGAGCGAACACAATGCGAAAACGCCTTATCAGAGCAGGTGTCGTTTTCGGCGCCGCGCTCTCTGCCTTGGCCATCGGAGGTGCCACTGCCGCCCCACAAGCACCCGCGACGCACCAGGTGACGACCCGGGTGCACCACTGCCACAACAACCACTGCCACGACCACACCGCCGTCAACCAGCACCCGATGCGGGACGGGACCAGCGGGGGACTTATCCGCAACCCCCATCGCCCCGGAGCCGTCAACCAGCACCCGATGCGGGACGGGACCAGCGGCGGGCTCATCCGCAACCCTCATCTCCCCGCAGCCGCGCTCTACACCGGCCTGTGCCTTGCCCAGTTGAAGGCCCACAACCCCAATGCAGGTGTTACTTGCTCTAAAGCAGCCATCGCTGACAATGACCTCATCAATTACCGGAACCCGTAGGCTGCCCACACATGAGCGCCTCAGGCGTGGCCCCGTGATCGATCAGCTTTTTCTCCAGAGAGAGAAAAGGTTTCGAGGGCGGGGTCTTCCGGGGGTCCTCATATGAGCGCGACCCCCCACCCCCCTATCCGTCGACGTGAGACTCCCCAACGTGCGACGTGAAGGGATCCCTTACACCGCGCGAAGAGATTCCTTACCACCGCCGGGAGTTCCTCGGCGGAGGACCTGGAGCACGGTTGCCGCGTGCGCTGTTGCATGTGCGGTGCGCCTCGCGGATGTTGTTAAGGTCCAGCGGGTCTCCGCCCAGGCTGAGTGGTGTCACGTGGTCGATAGTCCATGCGTACGGATGGTTGATAGGCAACGACATCTCTATGCCTTGGCCACACAACCAGCACACATGAGTTCCTTCGCTGCGGACGAGTGCCTTGAGTCTGGTCAGTGGTCTGCCTGATCTACCGCGTCGGCAGTTGAGTGCAGCATCATCATCGTTGATCACGCATCACCACCTTCTACGTACTCCTGCTGCTGTGCAGTCTCTTTCGGAGCACTCTCACGGGCGTGCGATAGGTTGCCCGCCATGACTGAACTCGGACCCGTCACCTGGCCACCTGCCCCGATAAGAACCGAACGGCTCGTGCTCCGCGAATCCGAGGCCCGGGACCGTGCGGCGTTCATCGACCTGTTCGCCTCGCCGGAGGTGGGCACCTACATCGGTGGCGCTCGACCACGCGATGAACTGGAACGCGCTGTGCCTGAGTTACCCGGGCGGCGCCCTGGCCTGTTCGTGATCGACCTCGACGGAGCGATGATCGGCATGATCACGCTCGATCCGCGCGGCGCAGAGCATCCGGGGCACGTCCGCCCGGAAGCCGGCGAGGCCGCGCTCGGCTACCTGTTCCTGCCGGAGGCGTGGGGACGCGGGTACGCCGCCGAGGCGTGCGCAGCGGCACTCGGCTGGTTCGCCGACGCGCTTCCCGGCGAGCCGGTGGTGCTCTGCACCCAGACCGCCAACGACCGCGCGATGCGCCTCGCGGCGAAACTGGGTTTCACCGAGGTGGAGCGGTTCGAGGAGTACGGCGCCGAGCAGTGGTTCGGCGTGTGGTCTTCGAAAGATGCGGCCTAGCTGGCCCCAAACAAAAAGGCCCCAGTCCGTATGGACCAGGGCCTTCCGTATAGGTAGGGGATGTAGACACACTTCTCCCGCAATCAAAAGGATTGTACCCGTAAATCATGCGGCGTCAAACAGCATCGACACCCACTCTTCTTTTGGATACACCTGCCCGCAAGGTGGCGTCTCGGAAGTGCCGCTGCACCACACATCTGAGCTTGCGTCGTCCGCCACTTTGAGCACGCCGCCGCATGCACCACAAACGGTTTCGGCGAGGGTCCGGGATGGTATCTCGTAGCCCAATTGGATTCGTGCAGTCTTGGTCAGCCGCTTCAGCGTCCATGTCACATCACGAACGTCGGACTCCGGCATCGACTGGGCCAGGCCGACGAGGCTGCGCAGTTCGTAAGCGACGGGCAGGCCAGCGCCGGTAGCTGCCGCGTTCCAGTCGGCACGCGCCTTACGTGCCACCGCTCGTATCTCGCGTATGAGGTCGAGGAAGATCAGCGATCCAGGAGGGCGGGAGCCTGGTTTGCCGCCGCTGCCACCGCCGCCTTTGCCGGTGGTGAAGACATCACGAGAAGCGGCGCACCGGAGTTCTATGAGAAGGGGCGGATGCCATCGGCTCTCCGCCCTCTTCTCCGTCGCATCACCGACAACGATGCGATACTCGATCCGCTCCGCCCAACCTTTTACCAGAACGTCTATGACGCGAGCCAGCTCCGCGACGTCGTCCTTCATACCGTGAACCCGAACGGCAGACGTTGCACCGGTATCACGATGGTGTCGTCGTCGGCGAAAGATACGTGCGCCTGGCCGTTGGGCGGTGTGGGCATGTCGCGTACCACTGGGCGCTCGTGCGGCGTGTGGAAGTCCCGAGCGTGGGTGCTGGCGTCCAGGAACGCTATCTCCCAGTGGTCGCTAGCTCTTCCCGACCTCTCACTATCGGGCGCGTGGCAGGATTCCACGTTGCAAGCCCAGACCCATTTCCCGAAGGTCTTGCCTTTGAACACGGTGACCTTGGTTGTGTATCTCATGGGCGGCTGGACCTCCTCTTCATTCTCTTGCAGTTTGGGCATTTGGTGGAGTTGCCGGGCTTCACGGCTGATTCCCAGCTGTGGTCACAGTGTCGACAGGCCAGAGTGACGTAATCCGGTTCCGCGATTGTTGGGTCTTCTCCGGCGATGATGGCCCGCTGCATTTGCGCTCTGTCGATGTTGTGCAAGAGATCCATTGCGAATTGGGTGGCGTCGCGGGGCGTCATCCACTGCGTCTCTACGCTGATGTGAACATTGCCGTTGTGTGCGCCCACGCTTTTACGTCTGGTGTCCATCAGTCACCTACCACGATGGGATTGTCGCCGCAGACGAGGCACTCGTTGAAACCGATGCCTGGGCCCACGATCCAGGATCCACATCGCGCCGCTTCGTGGTCTTGGACGAGTTCGAGCATGGGGCGTACGGTCAGGTCGGTATGGGGCGGGAATATGAGCGGCCTTTGTTCGAGCCACTCGATGGCGTCTCTAGTCATCGTTCATTTCCGGCAGTTCTAGGTTTTCGATGGTGCGGTTCCAGGCGGGGATGCCTTTGCGGGAGAGCTGGACCAGCGTTTGCCATTCCGCGTTTCTGATGAGGACGCTCTCGGCGTTTCCGCATGATTCGTGGCGCGCCCAGTGGACGGTGCTGCCGTGGGTGATTGCGGTGTGGGGTTGCCCTGGGGTGATGCGCCGGCCGCAGGCGTCGCAGGTGAGGCGCTCGGGTTCAGAAGGGCGGGGGTTCGCAGTGTCGGCAGGACGTCGGTTGGTGTTCGTCTTGCGCCCCTGTGGCGGTTTGGCGAGGGCAGTTGGCTGGCGGGGTCCAGCCTTGGGCCTGCCATGCGTCACAGGGGCTTGTGGAGGGGTGACGGGGACCAGCTCGACCGTTTGTGCGTTGATGCCTGCCGCGCAGGCGTGGTCGGCGTGGATGTCGTTGCGCCCCTCCGTCCAGGGTGGTGAGGATCTGGAGCGCCTGGAAAGTCGCCAGGGGCGTCCGGAGAGCTCTTTTCGGTCGTAGACCCCGCGTCCGGTCTGTAGGGCGCTTACGTAGCCGTCCAGGGTGGTTATTGGGGCGATGTCTGCCATGACTTTGAATCCGTCGGATTGGCACGCCCAGACGTAGGTGTCGCAGCGGGGGCATTTGGCGATCTTGATGTCGGTGTTTCTGAGGTGGTCGGCCACGGCCATCACGCTCCGTATAACTTTTCCTCAGTTGGAACACAGTGGGGGCGGCAGGGGGGATGTTCCAACCAGTACCAACTAGAGAAATTAATTACTTACTGTTATTTCTCTAGGGGCCTCTCCAGTTGGAACAAGTTGGAACAGCCCTGGCCCTGCCCCGACTGTGTTCCGACTGGGCTATTCCTCAGTTGGAACACGTTGTTCCGGCAAGCTCCAACAGGAGGAACGGGGATAACCGGACATTCGAGACACGATCTTCAGCCGCTTCGCAGCGCGCTTAATCGTGTGCTCCTTGTAACCCTCTTTGGCCGCTTCCCGAATCACCTGGGCGCGAGGAGCACCCGGCGACATCTCCAGATACGACCGCAGCCACTCGCAGCAGTCGGCCACATCGGAGTGCGAAACCGTCTGCACGCCCTCCGCGAAGATGTCGTTCACGTTCCGATCGGTGGGGTCACCCCACACGATCTTGGGCGCGGCAATGGACCACTGCGAATGAGGATCCCAATACACCTCTTCGCGGATCTCGTATGTGTACGACTCCAGGTCACCCGGCCCGTAGTTGTTTTTGCACTGCGACAGGATGACGGTGGGCGTCTCGGCATCCGGATCCCGCATGACGCCGAGCGCGGCCCTGGCGACATTGCCGATTTCGGAGCTGCCCATGATGGCCTCAAGAAGGTCCGCGCCGCCGCCCTTGCGGGTGTGCGCGTTGCCGACAACGGCCACGTTGAACCGGTCGGCGAACAGACGCAGACGCTCGTACGATGCCCGGACCTCTGGGCTGTTCCGGTCCTTGTCCATCATGTTGGACGACAGCGGGTCCAGGAATACGGCGACGCTGTCGGTGGCCTTGACGATTTCCCCGAGGCGCGCACAGTCGATCGGCAGGACGAGCCGCCCATTTGCGCCATCGGGCATTTCGATGTCGACGCGGTGGACGCGGTCAAGGTCTGCCCCGGCGACTCGCATGCGGGGCACCACGGTCTTTTCGTAGGAGTCTTCGTTGGCGACGAAGATGACGTCCCTGGGGTGCCCGTAGAATTCTCCTTTCATGGTGCCGGTGGTTATCCACGCGGTCATGGTGCAGAGAACTAGGGATTTACCGATTCCACCGCGGCCGGCGACGAGGCTGATTTCACCCATGGGGATGCGGTGGCGCCATAGCCAGTAGGTGGGGCGGTCGCCGATGTCGCTGAGTCTGGTGCTGCCCCACCGCTGTTCTTGCTTTTCGGCTTGCTCGGCTTGTTCTTGGCCTTTGCGGCGGGCGAGGTGCCGGACTTTTTCGTACCGGGCGAGGTCCAGCACCTGTTGCGTTTCGGTGTCCTGGGCTATTCGGTAGACGACCTCTTCGGCGTGTTCGTCGAGGGGAACGGTGGCCAACAGTTCGTCGATGTCCACGCGTGTCCTTTCACTTTTCTACCCACAGGTGGGCTTCCCCGGAGGTGGTCTTTTGGAAGGTCCAGCCCTTGGCCTCGTACCGTTTGACGGCTTCGCTGTCGAGCTGGACGCATTCCTTGAATTTGCCGTTGGGGTCGTATGCCTTGTACCAGCGGCGGACGCTGACCTTGCTGAGGGGCGAGTAGCCGGGCCCGTAGTCACCCATGGCCGCCTCCGGTGCTCTGGTGCCACTGCTCCAGGTGTCGTATCCGGGCGCGGAGGTCGCCGATGGCCTTGGACTGTTCCATGACGATGCTGGTGAGCAGGTCCACGGCGGTGTCGTGGCTTGCCAGCATCGTGGAGACGAGTTCGCTGTGTTTGAGGGTCGCTTCGAGGGCCTCGGCGGCTATGGCGTGGTCGTCGTTCATGCCGCGGCCCCCTCAATGCGGGCGATGCGGGCGAGGGCGGTCTCGATGCGGTGCAGGGGGACGACTTCCCAGCCGGTGAAGCGGATGCGTCCGTCGATGGGAACCATGAGCTTGCCGGTGTCGGTCCAGAACGCGCCGTCTTCGGCGACGTAGCGTTCGGCGACTTGCTGGCTGGCGGTCTGGGACTTGCTGAAGCCGAGCGGCTTGGCGTTGAAGGTGGTCAGGAACATGCGGTTCACTTCCTTGTGCGGTGTTCCACGTCGGCGACTTCGAATTCGTGGAGGTCCCACCCGGTGGCGTAGAGGCGGGCCGCGAACTGCATGAAGCGGCCTATGGATTCGTGGGTGAGGAAACCGGTTTTGCTGTCGACGCTGACCCAGACCGATTCGATCCGTTGTGTGCGGCTGTTGCTGACGGCGACCTTGAACGCTTCGACGTCGTCCAGGTTGGGGCCGGGAACGATCACTCTTTCCCCCAGATTTCACGCTTGACGCGGTAGACGCTGTTGATGTGGCATCCGGCGTCGTGGGCGACTTCCTGCGACGTGTAGCCCTCGTCGAGGAGCTTGAGGATGATGCGCGTCATGTGGGAGCGGCCCCGTGGGTTCGCGAGTTGCATGGCTCGGCGCTCCTCCGGGGTCCGCTCGATCCCGGCGTCCTTGGCGATGCGGCGCACGGTGGTGCGGGGCACCCCGAGGTCACGCTCGATGGTCCGCAGGCTCATGCCGGCCGAGTACATGTCGACCACTTCTTGCCGGGTCTCTGAGCTGACCCGGTCGACCTTCTTCTTGTCGGCCACGGCGGGCCTGGGCGTGCGGGGCGGCTGGATGTTCGGGTCGGGGCTGCCGTGCTTGCGTGCCCTGCCGATACGTTTCCGCTGGTCGGGCGTCGCCCCGCCGAAGTAGCCGTACGGTTCCTCGATGTAGGTGTCGAGGCAGAGCTGCTTGACGGGGCAGCCCCCGCAGATCCGGGCGGCTTTGTGCCACTGCGCGGCGTCGAAGAACAGGTTCTTGTCCTTCTCGTCACGGCAGGCTGCCTCCGCTACCCAGCGGCCGGCTTCGAACTCTGCGCTCTCCACCTTGGATATGCGGGTGTCGTAGGGGGACCTGCGCCGGTAGTTGTCGCGGGCCCGGCGGCATTCGCGGCATGACTTGGACCCGTCGGCCCGGTGGATGGTGTTGTCTTCGGCCATGAGGTGGAGGCCGTTGCGGCACAGTGTCACTTCAGCAGCTCCTCCGCTTTCATGGCGGCCACGGTGATGGTCTGCGCGAGGTGGTAGGCGTCGGCCGCGTGGAGCACGAAGGTGGTGGCCTCGTCCTCGGCGTCTGCTTGTCCGACGCTCATGACGACGAGGCCGTCTTCAGCCCATACGAAGAGGTCTGCGTTTACGTGGTCGTAGTCGGGTTCGGGCATGGCGGGGCCTTACTCGTTTGGGGGCGGTGCGGGGGAGTGCCGGAACCCTGGGCAGAGGCCAGGTTTGGCGGGGATGAAGTCGGGTTTGCCCTCGTGCCACATGTAGGTCTGGTGGCTGGCGATGAGGCGGAGTTTCGGGGTGAGGGGTACGAGGCGCCCGCAGTGGGGGCAGACCCCCTCTTCTTCGGGTGTCTCGCCGTTCATCGCGTCACTGGCGGGGGTCGCCTTCATCGGCGAGGGGGGTCTGCTTCGCGTTTTGGTCGCGATTGGCGAGCAGCGTGAACTGCTCGTCGAGCATGTACCAGGGGCCGGGCCGGTAGGTCTGGAACAGGTGGACCATCCGGTTCAGCGCCTGCATGGGGAAGACGGTGACGCCGTTCTTGGTGACGAGGTAGCACCGGGTGTTGTCGTTCATTGTTCGTGTTCTTTCTCGATGGCCTTCTGGATGTAGTGCTGGGCTTTCCGGAGGTCATCGAGTGCGGGGCCCTTTTTTCCTGCGCGGAGCACGTACTTGATGACGTTGCCGAGGTAGAAGTCCAGGCCGAATGCGTCAATGACGTCCCAGGGCTGGAGGCCCATGTCTGTCATGTAGTGGGCGGGTCCCTGCTCGTGGGCTCCCACGGTGGGGCGGGGGCTGTGGTCGCTCATGATTCCTCTTTGAGGTCAACGCCGTACGATGCTGTAACCCGCCCTGCATTCGGATCCACGAACAGCAACCACTGTGAAGGTTCCGATTGTGCGGCGAGCGATTCGGAGGCGTAGGTGTTCGTGCTCTCCGTCGACCCGTTCACCCAGACAGATCTCTGATTCAGGGGAATACGCGCCAACTGGTGGTAGTGCCCCATGAATACGTCCCGGAACTTTTCCGGGATCCCGCCCGATCCCCATCCGTTCACCTTCTTGCCGAGGCCGTACCAGGGGAATCCCGAGTGTCCGCGGATCTGGTCGCCGTGGATCAACATGGCCGTGTAGTTGCCGAGTTGCATGACCTGGTACCAGTTGCGTTCGCCCTGCGGGTCGGCCATGTGGAGCTGGAACCGGGGTTCGTCGCGGAGCAGCATCGCGAGAATTCGGTAGAGCATGCGGTCCGCGTTGTCCATCGGCCCGAACTGGCCCCGGCGGCCTATTCGCCCGTGGTTGCCGTCCACCGCGTAGACAGTGACTGTCTCGAAGTGCGCAAGCAGGTACCGCACAAAGTCCGCGAGTAGGGCGGGCGTTGTGTTGAAGAGTTGGTCATAGAGCGTGCTGTCTATGAGCCACTGTTGCCCCGGGAAGATATCGACGCCTTCAACCATGTCACCAAGCATTGGTATGACGCAGTGGCGGACAGGGTGATGGAGGCGCTGTGTTTCGGCAAGACCCACGATTTTCTGTGCGTATCGCATGACACGCTCACGCGCGACCGTGGAGTTGTAGTCCGGTGTGAGCTTTCCGGTTTGAAGATCGGAGAGCAGCGCAACGGCGTACTCCTCTTCCGCGGGTTCGTTGGCGGAACGTTTCTGCGTTGCTACGGGCGCGATCTGGATACGGCCTACGGCGTCCTGGACGGCCGCCTCGACGGCTGCCAGGTAGTCGGCGTGCTTGTGCTTCGTCTCGTGCAACTGCCTCGCGAGCCTGTCTCGTTCGGCTTTGACGCGGACGAGTTCGTTGGAGGCATCCGCGTCTTCCGCAAGGCGGTCCCAGTCGTTCATGCCGGCCCCCGGTCGATGCCGCACTTGCAGTCGCCCCGGCGGTGCCGATTGATGGTGTGGGCGCTGGGTGCGATGTCGCCGACCCGTGCGCGGAGGGCCCGGTAGATGCCGGAGCTGGTCAGCTTCGAGTTGCTCATGACGTTCACGACCGCGGTGCGGGCGTCGGAGTCCAGGCCGTCAACGAAGACCTTCACCGTGCACTCCGGGCCACGGTTGAAGGTCTCGCGTTCCACTTCGGAGACGAAGTCATCCCACTTGCTCACGTGTGGCTCCCTGTTCAGTTGGGACGTGCGGTTGTTGTCTTGCTGTCGGCGGGCAGTCGTTCGGCGACGACACGCGCCTTTTCTTCGACGGCCCCCCTCGCCGAGGCGAGGTTCGCTTGTTCGAGCTTGATGAGTTCGGTGTACTCATCAATGACGGCCTGGTATCCGGCGATTCGCTTCTCGATCTCTTCGAGTTGCGCCAGCGGCGCGGCCATTTCGCGGGCTGCGACGATGAATGCTTCGGCGTCGGGCGTGGGAGTGGTCATGGTCCCTCTTTCAGCTGCTGCAACCGGCATGCGGACCGGATCGTTTGACGCACTTCCCTTTCCCCTAGGCCGCTCGCTGTGGCTGGGGATAGCAGCACGTCCAAGACGGTGGATTCGGGGGCGCCGTCAGAGACCATTGACCGCGCTGCCCACAGCAGCGCGTTATTGCGGTTTCCTTCGGATGCCGTGCTGACGGTTGTCACCAGCCCATGCCAGGCCGCTTCCCCGGGTGGCCTCACTGGCGGCCTCGGGGGGCGTGGCGGAGGGGGTTTCTCCCGTACGAGTTCGACCAGCCACGGGGGCGCGTCGATGATAGGTACGGGGTTCTCTACTTCGTAGCGGCCTTTGTCTGTTCCGGAACCTGCGGCGAGGACGTAGCCGCCTCGCTGGCCGCCGTTGGATCGGATGTCGACGTGGGTGGAGATGCTGCCCTGCGACGCCTGCATGTGCGGGGGCCACCAGTAGTAGAGGTGGGCGCCACCGCCACCGGTTCGCACGGTGTACGTCTCGAACGCCTTCCACCAGTCGTGGCCGGCATAGCGGGACGCCAGTTGCGTGTACTGGTCCCACCCGTCGCCGTCCTCCTTCAGGTCGCAGTCGACGACCAGGAGCCCGGACGGTTTGCACGCGAGGCCGATGTTCGATGCGGGGCGTGCCGCCCACCAACGGGCTATCTGCGTGATGTCGTTGGTGGCTGCTTGGGACCAGCGGAGCCGCTTGTCGAACTTCTCGCCGGGCGGTAGGGGGAAGATGTACCAGCCGCGTTGCGCGCAGTGGAGCGCGTCACCGACGAGGTTGCTCATCCCGGGTCCGGTTCCGCGTGCGGACAAGGTGCAAGGTGATGGACCCGTAGGCGACGACTGCGGCGATGGACAGGGCCACGGCCAGCCACTCGTTGAGAGGCATCACGAACCTCCCTGGTTGACGTTGTCGCCGCAGAGGAATTCGGCGACGGCGAGGATGGTCACGGCCGCGTTTTCGTCGTCGCCGATCTCGCCGACAACGGACCGTATGAGGCCGTTGGCCTCGCGGTAGGCGTCGGCCCGGTCGGCCCTGTACTCGGCTTCGGTCATCTCTGCGAGTTGCCCGCAGTGATGGCAAGGCTTCTTTCCCGGCATAACGGGACTCCTGTGGTGTGAAAGGGAAAGTCCGAATGCGAGGGAGGGGGGATCCCGGCGGCACCACTCGCCGGGCGACCCCTCCCCCCTCCCTCGGTGCGCGCACGTAACCCGCCTTCTGTGCGCCCCGCCGCCCCGAACACGATCAAGCGGCTTCCCGGTGCCCCCTCTACTGCTGGGGGAGGCTCTTGGCGATCATCTCGGCCGTGGCCTGGTCCAGGTTCGCGGTCTGGATTCCCCGGGACTCAAGGAAGCTCTTCAGGCGCGGGTCTATGCCTGCCGCTGCGGGGGCTGGCGGCTGCGGTGCGGGGGCTGCGGGGGCCGCGGCTGCCCATGCGCCGATGTCGCCCGGAGCGGTCTGGGCGAGCGGGTCTGGCGCGGTGTAGCTGGCGCTGTAGTTCTTCGGCGGCATGCCCCGGCCCTTCTTCGCGGCCAGGTCGTCGCCCGTGTACGTGAGCGCGAGGACTCCGCCCACTTCGAGCTTTCGGGTCCCGGCCGCCCGTACGGCGTCCCGCACGGCGTTCGCCTTGCGGTATTCCAGGTACAGGGCGCGTACGCCTTCGTCTTCTGGGTCCTGCGGGTCTCGCTCCTCGGTCTGGATGTTGACCTGGAGCATCTGCTTGGGTCTGCCGTCCGGCCAGAACAGCGGCTCGTTCGTGTCGAAGTCCCGCTTCTGGACGAGTACCGGTTCGGTGGTGATGGCGCCGGACCAGGTGATGGGGGGCGGGCCGTTGAAGGACGCGGACTTGGTGCCGCCTCCCATGAGCCAGTCGGACGGGTCGGGCGTGGGGCCGGGGGTCGGGTACGTCATTGGGTGTGTCCTTTGCAGCCTTTGGCGGTGTTCGTTTTGAAGGGGCAGAACCGGCAGTCGTCGGCCGTGGTGAACGCGTCGAATCGGCGTGGGTTGCCGTCACGGCCGAGGTGGTGTGCTCGGGCAGCGATGTCGTCGGCTCTGGCCAGAGCGGCCAGGGCAATCGACTTGTCGTACGGCTCGGTCCAGACGTGCAGGCCCTTGAGTGAGCTGGCCTCGCGCGGCCACGCGACGATGGCGACGTGCTCTACGTGCTCGCCGTCGCTGATGGCGGCATACGCGTAGGTGTGGACCTGGACGCGGTACGTGTTGGAGGGGCCGTCGAGCCTGAGCTTGCTGAGGGACGAGTTCCCCATGCATTTGTGGTCGGCGAACAGGAGCATCGTCCTGTCCAGGAGATCCCCGGTCCCTTTGGGCACGGTCGCGGAGGGCAGGGTCAGGGGCATCTCGGTGGCGTAGCGGCCGGTGCCGTGGTCGGCCCACCGGAACATGTCGGCGAGGCCGGCGTGGATGCAGGTCCCGACGAAGGCCGCCCACCCGTCGCCGCCGGGGTTGACGGGAGGCACCTGCATCAGTGACATGGCTATTCGCCGGTCACATGGGGTGCCGATCTCGGATGGGCCGAGATGGGCCTGCGCGGACCGGTTGTCGGCGCTCTCCCGGTTGTCGTAGGCGTAGAAGAGTTCCTTAACCCTGCCTGCGATTTCGGCGGCCAGCCCCTCCATTGCTGGGGCCGACCGCCGAGCGGGCTTGTCCGTGCTTGCCATGAGCCATTCGTTGGCTTCATCCATGCCCGAACCGTTCGTAGGCGTCGGCTATCACAGTGGCCATGGCCTTGATGTCGCCGGCGGGGTAGCCGCACTCTTCGAGAACCTGGGCGAGGACTTCCCGCCTGCGCCACTTGGCGTGAATGTCGGGATCCAGGTCAAGGAATTGATGGCGCTGCTCAGCCAACTGACCTTCGCGGTAGCTGCTCATGGTGTCGTTCCGTTCACGAGGTCCATCACCGTGCCGCAGAGAATGAAGAACGCAAGCACTGCGGCCACGGCAAGCACGGTGAATTTGTAGTTACTCGTCGGCTTGCGGTGTGAGCCTGCGCGCCGGGGGTGCGATGAGGTAGGCGACTGCCCTGGCGAAAAAGTCTTTGGAGTCTCTGCCGTGTCCGAGCATGTTGTTGCAGGGTCGGCAGAGCAGTCCTCGAACAGCTCCGGTCTGATGGTCATGGTCGACGCTCAATCTCCTGGTGGCCCCTGTGGCTCTTTGGCAGATGGCGCAGACGCCGCCCTGGAGTTCTTTGAGGCGGTCGTAGTCGCGGTGGCCGAGCCCGTAGACATTGGCTACGTGTGAGGCGTGTGCGGCTTCCTTGCGGCGTTTCTGTTCGGCTCGCCAATGGGTGGCGCAGCGTGGGCCGGGGTGAGGGGCCGGGCGGTGCTTCTTGCCCGTTTCGGCAGGGCAGTCTTTGCAGGGCTTCACGGCTCGATCCCTCGGTAGAGGTGGTCGACGAGCCATACGACGCCGCCGAGGAGTGCGGCTTGCCCTGCGGTGCGGATGAGCGGGTGTCTCTTCGCGCCCAGGGCGTATCGCATGTGTGCGGTCAGCGGGGCGTCGTACTCGGCGGTGCGGATCGCGGCCACCTCGGCGGCGACGAAGTAGGCCACCCAGCCCGCCCAGACGATCGACCATTTCGTTCGGGTGCTCATCTGCCTGCGAGCGCCTCGTAGCGCTCTCGGGCGGGGAGGTCTTCCGCGTGGTGTTCGGCGGCTCGGCGGGCCACTTCCTCTTCGGTGAGGGTCCGCTTGGCCTGCATGACGATCTTGAGTTCCTGGGTGTCCCAGTGGGGCAGCGTCATCGCGATCACCCTTTCCAGGGCATGAAGAACCCCCGTCACGGTGTGTGTGACGGGGGTGTCAGTGGGGGGGGCATCGTGCACATATCGTGCACATTTTTCGAGGATGAACCGGGATGCGACGAGACCCGCCGGGATGCGTTTTCGCAGGCCAGCGGGCCTTTAGCGCAGAAGGCGCAGGTCAGGAATCAGCTGCGGAGAGATGCGGGGGATCGTCCGAATCGGGCCGCTCCGGCGCCGCGCACGGCGCCTTCCTCCCGTTCCCGGGACGCGGGGAATCTCCAGAGAACATTCGGGGCGCATTCAGTGGGCCGCAGCGCGACATCGCGCGGTCTTCCACGACATCGCGCGGCCTTCCAGGAAGAAGCCGCCGCCCGCGACAGGCGTGCGGACGCGGTGCCGCACGGTCACCCGCGGCGCCGCATCCGCACGCCGTGTGAGGGCCTCAGCCCTCCTCCACGAGCGGCTGCGAGGAAGTGCACAGCGCCCAGATGACGAACGCGTCGAGCGCGATCACGACGATGGCCCACAGGGGGAAGTAGGGCAGCCAGATGAAGTTGAGGACCATGCTCAGGCCCGCCACGACCACGCCGACGACGCGTGCCCAGGTGGCGCCGGTGAACAGCGCGACGCCGGCGATGGCGACGACGATGCCGAGGATGAGATGAATCCAGCCCCACGCGGTGAGGTTGAACTGGAAGACGTAATGCGAGGTGCTGATGAATACCTTGTCCGTGGCGATGGCGGAGATTCCCTCGAAAATCGCCATGATGCCGCCGAATATCATCACCACCGCGGCGAAGAGCGTCCATCCCGCCGCGGCGGTACTACTTTCGGCGGTGCGGGGGGCGTTGCCCATGGGGGTCTCCCCGGCGTGAGTGGCCATGTCGGGCTCCTTTGCGCGAAAGTCGCCGCGGTCCGGGCCAGCCGACGCGCGGCCTCATGAACCAGACTGACACGTCGTCTACGGGTCAGCATCCGAGAGGGCATTGTGCGAGGTCAGGCGGGAGATGGAAGGAATTCCCGGGCCGCGCCGCGCCACTCCGTACGCGGTCAAACGACCGGGTGGGGAACGGCCGGAGAGGCTTTCCGGCCGACGGGGCCGATAACGGGCCGTGGACCGGCCGTACATGAATGCGTCGCCGGCGAAAGGGCGGCCCCGGCCGCCGCGTTGCCGGATGTCAGCTTCGCTTTTCCTCGTCCTTCTCCTGGGCCGAGACCGCAATGATTTCCTTACGGAAGAATGCGGGGCTGAGTACGCGGTATATCAGCATCAGCACGGCGCCGAGGATCAGCCCGCCGAGGCCCGTGACGAAGACGCCACCCAGCTGCCAGTGCGGCGGGAACGGCAGGGTCCACGAGGTGCTGCCGTAGTCCGGGGCGGCGTAGACGACACAGGCGTAGACGAAGAAGTACAGCAGCATCACGCCGCCCAGGCCCGGCATGATCCCCTTGGTCCACAGGGTGCGAGGGCTGCTCAGGAGCACCTTGCGGAAGTACCAGACGCAGGCGAAGCCGGTGAGCCCGTAGTAGAAGGCAATCATCAGGCCGACCGATCCGATGGAGTCCGCCAGTAGGTTCTCGCTCACCCGCGACAGCAGCACGAAGAAGACGATGGAGGCCAGGCCCATGCCGACGGTGGACCACGTCGGGGTCAGGAAGCGGGGGTGGATGCGGGCGAAGTTCGCGGGCAGGGCCTTGAACGTGGCCATCGAGAGCGTGGTGCGGGCCGTGGGCAGGATGGTCGTCTGGGTGGACGCCGCGGCGGAGGTCAGCACCATCAGGATCAGCAGCTTGGTCAGGGCCTGGCCGCCGGCGCCGCTGCCGAAGATCTCGTTGCCGAGGTGGGACAGCACATCCGAGGAATTCTCCGGATTGGCCAGCCCGATGCCGGTCGTCTTCACACCGGCGAAGCTCTGCGCCGACGTGGTGACCAGGAGATAGACGCAGAGCAGGATGACCGTGGAGGCGACCGCGGCGCGTCCCGGGGTGCGGGTACGGTCCGCGGTCTCCTCGTTGACCGATACGCAGCTGTCCCAGCCCCAGTAGATGAACACGGTGGTGAGGATGCCCGTGGTGAAGGCGTCCAGGGACCTGATCTGTGTGGGGTCGAACCACGACCAGGCGATGTGCAGCGACGAGCCGGGCGCCGTGCCCGAGTAGACCTTCACCAGCGCCGTCACCGCGAGCACCAGCAGCATCGCCACCTCGACGGTCAGCAGGACCTTCTGCAGGTTGGCCGAGACCTCGATGCCTATGTAGCAGATCCACGTCATCAGGGCGATCCACACCACCCCGGCCACCATGGTCCACAGCGTGCTCTTCGCCAGCCCCGCGGCGCCGACCAGCTCGAACCCGTACTGGCCGGCGATCTGCGCCAGATTCGCCATGACGATGATGTCCGCGGCGACGATGCCCCAGCCGCCCAGCCAGCCGGTGTGCGGCCCGAACGCCCGTGAGGCCCAGGTGAACGTCGTGCCGCAGTCCGGGTCGACCTGGTTGAGCCCCTTGTAGCCGTAGGCGATCAAGAGCATGGGGAGGAAGGCCAGGACGATGATGATCGGCGACTGGATACCGACGATACCGACGATGACGCCGAGGGTGGCGGCCAGGCTGTAGGCGGGGGCGGTGGACGCCAGACCGATCACGGTGCTGGCGAACAGTCCCAGTGCGCCGCCTTTGAGGCCCTTGTCCGTACCGGCCGAGGGCGCTCCGCCGGAGGGGCCCGCAGGGGGCGGGGCAGCAGACGACGTCATGGCCTCCTCCGCTCGCAGAACAACTCGCAGAACAAGGGGCACGTCGGAACGAGCGGCGCGTCAACCCGAAATTCTCCTCCCTTCGCAAGGGGCTTTCAACAGGAGTGGCTTCGGCGGGGGAGTCGCGGGAGGGCGGTGACGGGCCGAGCGAGGGGCGTGCAGCGACGAAGGCGCGCGCGGGGCGCGGGGCGATCCGCGGCGGCGGTCGGCGCGGCCCCGCCCGGACTCTTGACCGTACGCGGTCAGAGAGTAAAGTCTAGACCAATTGGAGCACCCTCGCGTCATCCCCCTCACACCCCCCACTCAACGAGCGCGAAAGGGTTGACAGTTGACATGAATCGGAAGAGAAGGCTGGCCCTCGCCATCGGCGCCGCAATCGCTCCGTTCCTCGTCGTCACCATGCCGGCCGCGCCGGCCAGTGCGCACGGCTATGTGTCCACTCCGCCCAGCAGGCAGGCGCAATGCGCCGCCGGCACCATCGAATGCGGCCCGATCAAATGGGAGCCGCAGAGTGTCGAAGGCCCCAAGGGGCTGACCAGTTGCAGCGGCGGCAACAGCCAGTTCGCCGATCTCGACGACGACTCCAAGGGGTGGCAGGTCACCCCGGTCGGCAGCTCCCAGACCTTCACCTGGAAGCTGACGGCGCGTCACTCCACCAGCACTTGGCAGTACTTCGTCGGCGGGCAGAAGGTCGCCGAATTCAACGACGCGGTGCGCAGCCGCCGGCGACGGTCACCCACACCGTGAACTTCGGCGGCATCACCGGCAAGCAGAAGATCCTCGCGGTCTGGAACATCGCCGATACCGCGAACGCCTTCTACGCCTGCATCGACGTCAACATCGGCGGCTAGCGTCCGAGCGGCGCAGGCCCGAAGTCCCGCCGCCCCGGCCCGCGTACGGCCGCCGGGGCGGCGGGAGGGGACCCGCCACAGGCGTACGCGGGCGCATGCGGCGCCCGTACCGCCTCCGTGCCACGTCCGTACCGTCTCCCAGCAGGAGGAGCATGCCCGGTGCGGCAGACGCACCCGTTACGATCGGCCCCATCATGGCCGTCGTTCGTGGCCGCTGCCGGGAGGAAGAGATGGGACTGTTCCGCCGAGGACCGAAACGGGATTCCCGCGACCTCGCACGCGATGCCGAGTTCACCTTCTTCTCCGAGCGCGAGGGCGGCTTCTTCAGATCGCAGGTGCGGCAGGCCTTCGCCGAACTGGGCCTGGAAGTCACCGCGTACGCAGGGGTGGTCACCGACTCCGCAGGCCGTCAGTTCGGTCTCGGCAACCTCGCCGCCGTCTGCCACCGCGACCGGCGCGGTGAGCGCAGCTGGCCCGCGCTGATCCGCGACCACGTCGGCAAGGTCCTGCGCACCATGGACGGTCCCCAGCCGCTGGAGATCCTCTCCGAGGCGGAGATCCGGGCCTGCCTCTACCCCCGCATCGTGGCCCAGGAGACGCTGCCCGCCTCGGACTCCTTCCGGTACGGCCGCGAGCACGCCCCAGGGCTGCGGGAGGTGCTGGCCCTCGATCTGCCCGAGGCGGTGCAGACGCTGAGCGAGGACTCGCTGGCCGATCTCGGAGACGTGGCCGAGCTGCGGATCCGGGCGATGAACAACCTGCGCGCGCTGCCGGTGGAGGGGCACGAGACGGTGCGCCGCGGCGACGGGTCGGCGTTCGAGGTGCTGCTCGGCGACTCGTTCTTCACCGCGAGCCGGGTGCTGGTGCTCGACGAGCTGGTGGAGCGGCTCCTGGGCACGGAGCTCACCCCGGACGGTGCGCTGGTCGCGATGCCCTTCCGTCACCAGCTGGCCTTCCACCCCATCCAGGACGCTCAGGTCATCCCCGCCCTCCAGGCCATGGCGCAGTTCGCGGCGGCCGGGCACGAGGACGCGGCGGGCGCCATCAGCCCCAAGGTGTTCTGGTGGCGCCGGGGCGTGCTGACCCCGCTGAGCGAGCCGCACGGCGACGGGCTGCGGGTGGTCGTGGACGTGGACTTCCAGGACATGCTGGAGCGGCTGGTGCAGGACGAGGCGTGAGCCGTCCGGAATCCCGTAGGGCAGGGGCAGGGGCAGGGGTCGCGGTAGCCGGTCGGTAGCCGCAGTCGTCCCGCGGCCGTATCGAATCCGTAAGAAAAGCCTCCGGTCCGGGAACCTCCGCCGGCTCCCGCCCGTTTTTACTGGTGAGGTCCCGCGTTCTCCCCCGTGCGCGGGGCCTCACCACGTCGGCCGCCCTCACTCCCCGAGCATGGCCCGCTCCTCCTCGGTGAACAGCCGCGACCGGATCAGAAAGCGGACGCCCTCCGGCGCCTCCAGCGAGAAACCGCTGCCCCGCCCCGGGACGACGTCCACGGTCAGATGGGTATGCCGCCAGCGCGCGAACTGGTCCGCCGACATCCAGAACCCCACCCGCTCCGGCACGCCCTCCACGGCCAGCCGCGCCAGCAGCACATCCGACGCACCGGTACGGAACTCCCCGGCCGGGTAGCACATGGGGGCACTGCCGTCGCAGCAGCCGCCGGACTGGTGGAACATCAGCGGCCCGTGCTGAGCGCGCAGCAGCCGCAGCAGCTCCACGGCCGCCGCGGTGAGCCCGATCCGCGCCGCCTCCTCTGCCGTCCCGGCCGTCAGCTCCTCGGCCATCAGCACCCCCTCGGCGTCGTCGCCGACCGGTCGACCGGCAGTTCCTGCATCCCGTCGTGGCACATCCGCCAACCCCTCCTGACCAGCCAAAACGAACGCATGCCGCGGCCCGTGACGGCGGTGCACCGGTCCGGAACCGGTCCGGATCGCGGTCACCGAGACCGTATGGCGGCGGTGCGTCAGTCAACCCGTTGCCAGGTTGCACGATGGTTGCACGCAGCGCCGAACGCCCCCGCCGCGTCCCGCCGGGCGCCCCGCCCGCCCGGGTGAGCCGTGTCTCACCCGGGCCGTGCGGCTTGTCTATGCAACGAGTTGCATAGAAGGATTCGAGGTATGGCGCTCGAACACGCGATCCTCGTCTCCCTGCTGGAGAAGCCGGGCTCCGGCTATGAGCTGTCCCGGCGGTTCGAGCGGTCCATCGGATACTTCTGGACCGCCAGCCATCAGCAGATCTACCGCGTCCTCAAGCGCATGGAGAGCGACGGCTGGATCGACGTCCACGAGGTGCCGCAGCAGGCCCGGCCGGACAAGAAGGAGTACTCCGTCGCCGCCCTCGGCCATGCCGCCCTGTCCCAGTGGCTGCACGAGCCGATCGAACCCGAGAGCATCCGGCACGACCTCGCCGTGAAGATCCGCGGAGCGGCCTTCGACGACCCGGCCGCACTGATCCAGGAGGTCGAGCGGCACCACCAGGCGCACACCGACCGGCTCGCGCACTACCTCGCGGGGGAGCGGCGCGACTTCACCGGTCCCGATGCGCCCGCAACGCCCGACGCCGGGCGCGAGCTGCAACACGTGGTGCTGCGCGGCGGAATCGCCTACGAGCGAATGACGATCGCCTGGCTCGACGACGTACTCACCACCCTCCACCGGCTCGGTCCCGGGCGCTGAAACCGGCGCCCCCGCACCACCCGCCCGGCCCGACCGCCCCGACGACCCGGACCACTCGGTTCACCGCCACCGACCGCAAGTTCCGCAAGCCCACACCCTCAACCCCAGCCGGAAAGGCGAATACCCATGGCCCTGTCCGACCCGCTGCTGTTCAACCCGCGCACCTACGACCCGGCGCACTTCGACCCCGAGACCCGCAGGCTGCTGCGCGCCACCGTCGACTGGTTCGAGGAGCGCGGCAAGCGCAAGCTGATAGAGGACTACCGCTCCCGTGCCTGGCTGGCGGACTTCCTCGCGTTCTCCGCGAAGGAAGGGCTGTTCGCGGCCTTCCTCACGCCGTCCTCCGCCGCCGACGGGCAGCCGGACAAGCGCTGGGACACCGCCCGGATCGCCGCCCTGAACGAGATCTTCGGCTTCTACGGGCTCGACTACTGGTACGCGTGGCAGGTCACCATCCTCGGCCTCGGCCCCGTCTGGCAGAGCGACAACGCCGCCGCCCGCACCCGCGCGGCCGAACTCCTCTCCCAGGGCGAGGTGTTCGCCTTCGGCCTGTCCGAGAAGGCCCATGGCGCCGACATCTACTCCACCGACATGCTGCTGGAGCCCGACGGCAACGGCGGCTTCCGGGCCAGCGGCTCCAAGTACTACATCGGCAACGGCAACGCCGCCGGGCTGGTCTCCGTCTTCGGCCGCCGCACCGACGTCGAGGGCCCGGACGGCTATGTCTTCTTCGCCGCCGACAGCCGCCACCCCGCGTACCACCTCGTCAAGAACGTCGTCGACTCCTCCAAGTACGTCAGCGAGTTCCGCCTCGACGACTACCCGGTCGCCCCCGACGACATCCTGCACACCGGCCGCGCCGCCTTCGACGCCGCCCTCAACACCGTCAACGTCGGCAAGTTCAACCTCTGCACCGGCGCCATCGGCATCTGCGAGCACGCGATGTACGAGGCCGTCACCCATGCGCAGAACCGCATCCTCTACGGCCGGCCCGTCACCGCCTTCCCGCATGTGCGCCGCGAGCTGACCGACGCCTATGTCCGCCTCGTCGGGATGAAGCTGTTCAGCGACCGCGCCGTCGACTACTTCCGCTCCGCGGGCCCCGACGACCGCCGTTACCTGCTCTTCAACCCGATGACGAAGATGAAGGTGACCACCGAGGGCGAGAAGGTCATCGACCTGATGTGGGACGTCATCGCCGCCAAGGGCTTTGAGAAGGACACCTACTTCGCGCAGGCCGCCACCGAGATCCGGGGCCTGCCGAAGCTGGAGGGCACGGTCCACGTCAACCTCGCCCTGATCCTCAAGTTCATGGGCAACCACCTGCTGAACCCGGCCGAGTACGAGCCCGTGCCGTCCCGCCTCGACGCGGCCGACGACGCGTTCCTCTTCCGGCAGGGACCGGCCCGCGGCCTGGGTGCCATCCGCTTCCACGACTGGCGGCCCGCCTACGACGGCTACGCCCATGTGTCGAACGTCGGTCGCTTCCGGGAGCAGGCGGACGCCCTGTGCGAGTTCGTCACCACCGCCGCCCCCGGCGAGGAGCAGAGCCGCGACCTCGACCTTCTGCTCGCCGTCGGCCAGCTGTTCGCGCTGGTCGTGCACGGCCAGCTGATCCTGGAGCAGGCCCGACTGACCGGCCTTGACGAGGACGTGCTCGACGAGCTGTTCGCCGTGCTCGTACGCGACTTCTCCGCGCACGCCGTCGAACTGCACGGCAAGGACTCCGCCACCGCCGAACAGCAGCGCTGGGCGCTGGGCGCGGTCCGGCGCCCCGTCGTCGACGAGGCCCGCTCGACGCGCGTCTGGGAGCGTGTCGAGGCACTGGCCGGGGCGTACGAGATGGCCCCGTAAGCCGGAGCACGCCGGTCGGCGATCCGCACGACGGACCGGCGGGCCCGGCCGACATTCACGCATGTCGGCCGGGCCCGCCGCCTTGCGCCCCCTTTGGGGATCGCCCGGTCGGCCGCACTGACTGTTGCGCCGGGCCCCTGCGGGGTACCTCGCCATGGATCGCGGACCGTGACCCTGGCGCCGCGGACCCGGAACCGAAGGAGCCGCCGTGAAGTTCGGTGTACCGGCCTTCGTCGCACCGGTGGCCCGGCGGGACCCGGCCGCCACGGGCCCGGCATGCCGGGGATGACGAGCGGGCAGGCCCGGGAGCGCTTCGCCCGGGCCCGGATCGCCCGCCTCGCGACCACCGACGCCGCCGGCCGCCCGCACCTGGTCCCCATGGTGTTCGCCCTGACCGGCGACACGGTGACCTTCGCCGTCGACCACAAGCCGAAGCGGTCGGCGCGGCTGAAGCGGCTGGCCAACATCCGCGCCCACCCCGAGGTCTGCCTCCTCGTCGACGGCTACGACGAGGACTGGGACCGCCTGTGGTGGGCACGCGCGGACGGCACGGCCGTCGTGCTGCCACCGGCCGACGGCTCGCCCGTGTCCGCGCGGTACGTACGCCTGCTGACCGGAAAGTACCGACAGCAGTACGCGGACCGCCCGCCCCAAGGGCCCGTGGTGGAAATCGCGGTGGCCCGTTGGTCCGGCTGGCACGCCACCTGAGGGCGGGTGACCGGGGCGGGACGGGGATGCCGGGCCGGCGGTCCGTACGGGGAGTCACCGGCGCCGGCACCGGGCGTTGCCTCAGGCGTCCCGGATGGCGGCGATGATCCGGCGGGCCCACTGGGCGGGGGTGTGGTCGTCCAGGAGACCGGCGAGTTGGGTGAGGTGCTCTCTGCGTCGGCCCGGGGGCGTGTTCAGCGCGCGGTCGAGGGTGTCGACCAGATCGCGGCGGGAATGCGGGTCCGTGAGGAAGGCCGCGGGGGCGAACTGCGAGGCGGCTCCGGTGTGGCGGGAGAGGATCAGCATTCCGGAGAGGCCGACGGCAGCCTGGGCGGCGATGAATTCCTTGGCCGTGAGATTCATGCCGTCCGCGAGTGACGTCACCCAGAACACATCGGCTGCGAGGTAGTGGTCCACCACCTCGGCGAAGGGCAGGGCCGCGGGAATGTAGTCGACGGGTTCCCAATCGGCCGTGCGCCAGGTCCGGTTCAGTTCGGTGACGGCGCGTTCGAGGCGGGTGCGGGTGGTGTCGTAGGCGCGGATTCCCGGTTCGGGCGGCGGGCAGACGAGACGGAAGCGCAACCGGCCGCGCAGATCCGGCCGTCGGGAGAGCAGGGTGGAGAGCGCCTGCACCTTTTGCAGGGGGGCCTTGGCGTAGTCGAGGCGTTCCACCGAAAGGACCAGAGCGGAGCCGTGCGCACGACGGCGGGGCGGGCGGGCGCGGGCCAGCGTCTCGACCGTCCGGCGGTCGATGGGCAGCGGATGCACTCCCACGCGAGGCGAGCGGGGGACCCCGGTGAGCGCCTGCCGGAAGTGGTCGGCGAAGCCGGCGGTGTGGAAGCCCGCCCAGTCCAGGCAGGCCAGGGAGGTTCGGAGCTGTTCCGCGGTGGGGATGCGGGCGAACACCTCCGGCGCGGGGAAGGGGGTGTGGTGGAACAGGCCGAGGCGCAGGTCGGGCCGTGCGGCGCGCAGGATGCCGGGGACCAGCCAGAGGTTGTAGTCGTGGAGCCAGACGGTGGCGCCATGGGCCGCGTGGGCGCTGATGTGATCGGCGAACGCGGCGTTGACCCACTCGTAGTCGGCCCAGGACGAGGCGGCGTGCCGGATGAGGCCGGGCCGGGACATCAGGGCGGGCCAGAGCGTCTCCTTGCACGCGCGGTGGAAGTAGCCCCTCCAGTGAGCGGGCGTCACCGGCAGAAAGGCCAGCGGGAGGCCGGTGCGGTGAGGGCCCGGCCGGCCTCCGGAGAAGTCGCCGACCAGGGCGGCCGCCCAGATGGCGTCAAGGCCGTCGCCGCCCGCGTGGAACAGGCCCTGCAGCGTGGGCAGGATCCCGTTGGGACTGACCGGCTGCTGCCATGATCCGTCGGCCCAGTGCACCGGCGGCCGGTGGTAGCCGATCACGGTGGGGAAGGTGGGTTCCACCCAGCCCAGGTGCTCCAGGGCGGACAGGATCGCGCCCGCGCCCTGCCGGCCCGGCCGGTGCACGGGGGAGCGGGGCGGCAGTCGCTCGCGGAGGGCGGGCTCGGCGTTGCCCACGATCACGCCGTGCGCGCCCAGCTCGAACAGCGACAGGTCATTGAGGGAGTCGCCCGCCACCAGGATGGACGCCATGGGCCATTGCAGCTTGCCCGCCAGTAAGGACAGTGCGTTGCCCTTGCTCGCCGACGAGGGCAGTACGTCGAAGTAGCGGCCGGCGGAGTAGGTCCAGCCGCAGCCCAACTCGTCCACCGCAGTGGTGATCTCCGGAGACAGCAGCTCGGGGTCGAGATAGAACGAGCAGCGTCCGTCCTGGGCCACACCGTCCTGGTGGACGAGCTCGGGAAAGCGCGCCAGGGCCGTCCGGACGCCCTCCTGCCCGGGCCATCCGCTTCGCAGCTGGTTCTGCAGGACGTCGAGGCGGCTCATGTCCGTGGCATCGATGACGCTCGCACCGACGTCCCCGATGATCCACCGGGGCCGCGGGACGAGCGGATCGCACGCGAGGATCTCCTCGACGGAGGACAGCCCGCGGCCGGTCGCGAACACCAGGGTGATCTCCGGGTGGCGGTCCAGCGCCTCCCGCAGCCGCCGGCGGTCGCCACGGTCCCCGCCCAGCAGGGTTCCGTCCAAGTCGGTCACCAGCACCCTGACACCGTCCACCGGCGCGGGCTCGCGCGCCGCCTGCTCGCCCGTCAGCAGTCCAGCCATGCCTCGCCCCTGTCGTCGTCGGAATGCCTACGAAGTCGTCTCGCCGGCGGACTGCCCGCGGAGCCGGAGCCGGAGCCGGAGCCGC
The DNA here is from genome assembly GCF_044767545.1 of Streptomyces sp. NPDC101227. Taxonomy (NCBI): domain Bacteria; kingdom Bacillati; phylum Actinomycetota; class Actinomycetes; order Kitasatosporales; family Streptomycetaceae; genus Streptomyces; species Streptomyces sp. NPDC101227. Next base: position 630,898 of record NZ_JBIWOD010000001.1, read on the forward strand.
CTGGCCGTTGCTGCACGCGCGCAGTCGACATGCCTCCGGTGCGCGCACGCAGCCGTCGCGCCGTCGAAGCGCGCACTTCGCCGTCGCGGACATGCGTACGGATCACGCCGGGAGGCGCGCCACCCACCGCTCCAGACCCGCCGCATCCAGGGCGGCGCTGGAGCCCGTGCCGGTGACCGACGCCGTACCGCAGGCGACGCCCGCGGCCAGGCACTCGGCGAGCGCCGCGCCCTCCAGCCGGCGGTGCAGAAACCCCACGTTGAAGCAGTCACCGGCTCCCGTGGTGTCCGCGACCTCCACCGGAAGGGAACGCTGCGCGATCCGTACGCCGTTCTCCGCCGCGACGGCGCCCCTGTCGCCCTGCTTGACGACCACCGTGGAGACCAGGCCCGCCAGTACCTCCATGGCCTCGCCAACGGTGTCCGCCCCGGTCATCCGCAGCGCCTCCGCGCTGTTGGGGGCGAACACATCGACCTGGCCGAGCACCTTCTGCACCGCGGGCATATCGACGCTTCCGGGGTAGTCCTGACAGTCCATGAACACCGTCGCCCCCAGGCGCGCCGCGATATCCAGCGCCTCGGAAATGTCCGGGCCGTATTGCAGAAACGGCAGCATCAGGGCCGTCGGCCGGTACGTTTCGATCAGTTCGCCAAGAGGACGGGCGTCAACCGGATCCTCGTAGGCGATCATCGCCCGGTCGTCCGGGCGGGACAGCGCGACCGTGACGTTGCGCACCGGGCGCGGGTGGTGCCGAAAGCCCTGCTCGTTCAGGTCCTCTGCGCGTGCCACCGCGAGGACCTCTTGGCTGAAGACATCATTGCCGAAGTCCGCGGCCCACACCGCGGCCCGACCCAGCCGCCGCAACCCCATGGCCAAGGTGAACGCCCCGCCGGGCACCATGCCGAACCCCTGGGCCCACACCTCGTTGCCGAACGCCACCGGACCCGCCAGCCCCCGGAACACCAAGTCAACCGAATACGCCCCGACCACGAGCACCCGGTCACCGGCCGTGGCGCCACTCACCTGCTCGGCCCGAACGCCGGACTCTTCCCGCCCGCCCGCACGCACCTTCTCCGCATCCACCGCTCCCGCCTGACGATGCGACCCGCTCTCGTCCATCAGCGGCCCCACACACAAGCCCGGGATCGCCGCCGTCCCCGAAGAGCGGCAGCCGACCGGCCGGAGACGGGTGCTCCGGAGACCGGGGAGCCGCAATGCCGATGCATCATGGCGGGACTGTAGGCAAACACGCAGTGAACGTGATCGGTAACTCACGGGTATGTCCGAAAATGAATGCCGACGGACCACGTTCCGTCCGCGACGCCCCTCACCGCGGGCACGCCGGGAGCGGCACAAAAATCCCGCGACGCAGGGCAAAGAGGGGTGTTAGCTTCCGCAATCATGGAACCCATCGGCGAAAAAGACCTGCGTGCCTCCTTCGTGAACTGCTCGAAGGGCGAGGCGCGCCGGCTCAGTGTGCCGCGGGACCTGCCCGAACTCCCCTGGGCGGACCTGGACTTCCTGGGCTGGCGCGACCCGGGAGCACCCGATCGCGGCTATCTCGTCACCGAGTACGCGGGCGATCTCGTCGGCGTCACGCTCCGCACCCCGCAGAGCTCCCACAGGAGCTTCACCAGGACCACCGCCTGCGCGATGTGCCTGACCGGTCACCCGGGATCGGGGGTCTCGCTGCTCGCCGCGCCCAGGGCCGGCACCCCCGGCCGCCAGGGCAACACTGTCGGCGCCTACTTCTGCTCCGACCTGGCGTGCTCTCTCTACCTCCGGGGAAAGAAGCAGACCGGACTGCTGCGTTATGAGGAGACGCTCACTCTGGACGAGCGCGTCACCCGTACGCTCACCAATCTGCACGTCTTCCTGGACAAGGTCCTCGCACCCTGACCGAAGCGGTCGATTTGCCGGTCCGCAGTCCCTGGTCCGCGGTCCCCGGAAATACCTACGGGTAACCTCGCGTTGAACCGCCGGACGAGGGCGAGGCGCCCCGCTCCACGGCGACGGAGCAGCCCCCGGCGGCAACCCACCCGGCGAGCGACCCAGAACGGTGGCAATCCATGGCAGACCACGATCTGACCGGCTTCGACCGCAGCACCTTCACCCACGACGGCATCACCCACCGGATTCTGCGGCGCGGCACCGGACCCGCCGTCATCGTGCTGGCGGAGATACCGGGCATCACGCCCAAGGTGCTGGAGTTCGCGGAACGCGTCGCCGCGATCGGCTGCACCGCCGTGCTCCCGGTGCTCTTCGGTACGCCCGGCCGCGAGGCCGACCCGGCGGCCACCGGACGGCTGAAGTTCGGGCGCTACATGGCCTCATCGATCTGGAAAGTGTGCGTGAGCCGGGAATTCACCGTGCTGGCCACCGGGAAAACGTCCCCCGTGGTGACCTGGCTGCGGGCCCTGGCCGCGTACGAGCACGAGCGCTGCGGCGGCCCCGGCGTCGGGGCCGTCGGCATGTGTCTCACCGGCGGCTTCGCCCTGGCCATGGCCGCCGATGAGCGCCTCCTCGCCCCCGTCCTCTCCCAGCCGTCCCTACCGCTGGCCCTCACCAAGAGCCGCGCCGACGGCATCGATATCTCCGCCGAAGACCTCGCCGCCGTCCGCGGCCGCTGCGAACGTGACGGCCTTCGGGTCATGGGGCTGCGGTTCCGCGGCGACCGGTTGGTTCCGGGCGACCGATTCGCCTTCCTGCGCCGCGAACTCGGTGAGGCGTTCACCGCCGTCGAACTGGACGACTCCGCCGCGAATCCCGATGCGGCGCTGGCGCCGCACTCCGTGCTGACCAGCCACCTCATCGACGAACCCGGCCAGCCGACCCGCGCGGCGCTGGACGAGGTGCTGGACCTCTTCCGCACCCGCTTGCTCGATCAGCGCGACGCCCCGGCCGCGAAGACGCCGACCACTCCAGGAGCGGAGTGACCCCAGGGGCTCAGCGCGACCAGGCCGTTGTCAGTGGCCGGGGCTACCGTGCAAGGGACAACGGCTCCACACGACCCACGCCACACGACCGACTCAACACGGCGAGCTCAACACGGCGAATTCGGCATGACGAACTCGGCATGACCAAGGGGAGACCATGACCACACTCACGGACCGGCCGAACACCGCACTTCTCGTCGTCGACGTGCAGAGCGGCGTCGTCGAGGGGGCTCACGAGCGCGACGCGGTCGTCGCAAACATCGGCGGCCTTGTGGAGAGGGCGCGGGGGGCCGACGTCCCGGTCGTCTGGGTCCGTCACTCCGACGAGGGTCTCCAGAAGGGGAGCGACGACTGGCGGATCGTCTCCGAGCTGACTCCGGGCGACGCCGAGCCGCTCATCGAGAAGAGCTACGGCGACTCCTTCGAGGACACCGCCCTGGAGGCCGTGCTGTCGGGCCTGGGGATCGGGCGACTGGTCGTCGTCGGCGCAGAGACCGACGCATGCATCCGCTCCACGCTCCATGGCGCGTTCGTCAGGGGATACGACGCGATACTCGTCAGTGACGCCCACACGACGGGGGACAAGACGGCATGGGGCGCGCCGCCGCCGGACCAGGTCATCGCGCACACGAACCTCTACTGGACCTACCAGACGGCGCCGGGACGTACGGCCGGGACGATCGAGACCAAGGACGTCGCCTTCGACGGCAGCAAGTCCTGAGGCGCCGCAGTGGCCCGGTGCGGCGGCACACCAAATCGGCGCGCCCGTAGGCAAGTTGGCCAGGCGTCGCCGCCGGCTGTTCAGTTCGTTCGGCGTCCGGGGACCACCAGACCGGTTTCGTAGGCGGCGATCACGGCCTGGACCCGGTCGCGGAGTCCGAGCTTGGTGAGGACGTTGCTGACATGCGTCTTCACGGTGTGCTCGCTCACCACCAGCGCCGTGGCGATCTCCGCATTGGACAGGCCGCCGCCGAGCAGCCGCATCGTCTCGCGCTCGCGGGCGGTGAGGACGTCCAGGCGTTCGGTCCGCGGCGGCGGCACGGCGGCGCCCGAGGTGAAGGCGGCGATCAGGGTGCGGGTGACGGCGGGGGCGAGCAGCGAGTCGCCCGCCGCGACCACGCGGACCGCGTGCACGAGGTCGTCCCGGCGTACGTCCTTGAGCAGGAAGCCGCTCGCGCCCGCGCACAGGGCGTCGAAGAGATAGTCGTCCAGCCCCCAGGTGGTCAGCATGATCACCCGGCAGTCCGTTTCGCCGCAGATGATCCGGGCCGCCTCGATCCCGTCCATCCCCGGCATCCGGATGTCGAGCAGAACGACGTCGGGGCGGTGGGCGCGGGCGGCGCCGACCGCCTCGAACCCGTCCCCGCTCTCCGCGACCACCTCGATGCCGGGCTGCGCCGCCAGGATCATGGCGAACCCGGCGCGTACCAGCTCCTGATCGTCGGCCACCACCACGCGGATCGTCATGCCATCACCCCTGCTTCCGGCGCGGCCAGGGGCAGCCGCGCCCACACTTCGAATCCCGGGAGGCGGTCCTCCCGGGGGCCCGCCGTCGCGGTCCCGCCGCAGGCGGCGGCCCGCTCGCGGAGGCCGATCAGGCCGTTCCCGCCGGACGGAAGGTTCTTTCCCGCGCCGCGGCCGTCGTCGACGACGCGTATCTCCAGCCCGTCGTCACGCCAGCGCAGGCGTATCTCGGCGCGGTCCGCGCCCGCGTGCTTGACGACGTTGGTCAGCGCCTCCTGCACGATCCGGTACGCCGCGGCACCGCAGTCGGCGGGCACCGGACGTGGCTCGCCGTCGGCGGTGCAGGACACCTCCAGACCCGCCCCTTCGACCTGGCGGGCGAGCGCGGGCAGGTCGTGGATCGTCGGCTGCGGGTCGCGCGGGCCGTCCTCGTCCTTGAGGACGGCCAGCATCCGGCGCAGCTGGTCCAGGGCGTCGCGGCCGGTGCCGGCGATCGCGCCGAACGCGGCCGCGGCGCGCGCCGGTTCCGTGTCCAGCGCGACCGGCCCGGCCTCGGCCTGGACGACCATCAGGCTGATCGAATGGGCCAGCACGTCGTGCATGTCCCGGGCGATCCGGGCGCGTTCGCGTTCGGCGGCGCGCTCCTCGTCCATCCGGCGTTCGCGTTCGAGGCGGGCGGCGCGTTCGGCCAGTACGGCCGCCTCGGCGCGGGAGCCGGCGGAGGCCCGGCCGAGCGCGTAGGCGGCGACGTACAGGACGACGCCGCGCGTCGCGGTGTCCGGCGAGCCGACCGTGGCGATGCCGCCCACGCACATCGCCAGGAACACCGGTATCCGCACCCGGGGCGGGGAGACGGACGCCATCCCGTACAACGCGATGAGGGTTCCGTACCAGAGCGGCTGGGGAGCGACCGGGGCGGCGAGGTCGTAGAGGCTGGAGAAGGTGGCGCAGACCAGCAGGACCGTCGCCGGCGCGCGCCGCCGCACCGCCAGGGGAAGCGATGCCCCGACCGCCACGAAGTACCCCCACCAGTGCCAGGGACGTCCGCTGTCGCTGTGCTTGAACAACAGGGGCGCCATCTGCGCGACGGTGGTGACGACGGCGAGCGTGACCTCCGACCACGGCGAACCCGCCAGGCGGCGGAGCGAGGGGGGTATCGGCAGCGCGGGCACGGGGAGGGATTCTTCCACGGGGGAGTGCCGGGGGTGTGCGACGGCCCGACGGACCCTCAGCTGTGTGCGGTGGCAGGCGGGGTGCCACGGCCGGGGAACGGCGCGAGTCCGGCGCACAGCAACAGACCCACGGCCGGCAGGGCGTCCAGTCCCAGGAGGGAGACCAGCACGGCGAGCACCACCGCCACCGTCCGCCATACAGGAACGGCCCGGACCACCGCGAGCCGGCAGAACATGACGAGCAGTCCGACGAAGAGCAGCACGGGTCCCACGGCGTAGACGACGAGGCTCACCCCGGGGACGCTCTGGACGTCGGCGAACATTCCCCGCATGGCCGCGTGGTCCGCCGCGAGCGCACCGACGACGAGATCGACGGAGATCTGCGCCATGGTGCAGACGGCACCGACGAGGCCAATGGCGGCCGTTGCCGTGGCGAATGGGCCGCGGCCCGCCAGCCGCCGCAGTTCCAGGAACACCGGCACGAACAGGATCAATGCGGCGAGGAAGGCGAGGTGACCGGCCGTCCAGGCCGGGCCGGGACCGCGCTCGCCGTCCATGCCGTCCAGGGCGCGGAGGCCCGCGTAGGCGGTGACGAGGACTGGGGCGGTGGTGAAGGCGACGGATTTGTTCATGCCGTGGATCCTTGCCGCGGTGGCACCACCCGGACATCGCCGACGTGACCCATCTTCGCCTCCCCCGGAGGAGGGAGGAGCGGCCGGTCGGGGGTGCCTTCGCGTACGGTGCGGCGATGCCCGACCCGGCGCATCCTGGCGCGCAATTCACGGTCGCTTTCGACGAGACGCTCAACACGGCAGTGGATAAACCGAACCGGTTGACCGGTTGGTTTTGTGCGACGGTAACGCCCCGCCGTATTCGTGTCACACGTCACACCCAGGCGAGTCTTGGTGTGCCACCCGGCGGAAGGTTAACGATGAGACACTGTCAACAACTCGAACTACTGAACCATTTAGGGGGCAGAAAAGTGAAGGTGACGATTTCGCCGCGCTTCTCCGAAGTCGACGTGCTTGGCCATGTCACGAACTCCGCAGTGCCGATCTGGTTCGAGCACGGTCGGATGCCAATTTTCCGGCTGTTCAGCAAGGAACCGAACATGCGCGATCTCGCGCTCATCCTGCGCCGCTACGAGATCGACTTCACCCGACAGATTTTCGCATCCGTCGACGTCACCATCGAGACGAAGGTGACGAAGGTCGGCAACACCTCGATCGCCATCGAACAGATCGCCACACAGGATGGCGCCGAAGTCGCCCGCGGTACCTGCATCATGGTCCATTTTGATTACGAAAGGGAAGCCACCACCAGCATCCCGGACCACCTGCGAGCCGAACTGAGCGCGCTGTAGAACCATTTCCCTTCCTCGGCTGAGATTGGAGCCAGTATCTTGAGCGTGTCGCGCAACCCATTGGTCGACCTTGATTCGCCCGACTTCCTTGACCAATTCCGGAGCAGTATCGACGAGTTCGACAGCGCCCGACTACCGCATGAGCCGCTGTCCAGGGAAAGCCTTCGGAAGCTGGTCGACTTAGGCATCTACTTACCGGCGATCCCTCGCGAGTACGGCGGCCGGGAAAGCCATCAGGAGATGTGCGAGGTCATCGAGATCATGTCCGAGCGCAATCTGCCGATGGGCATGTACACGATGATCGTGACTGTCCTCTTCCTCCGCAACGTGGCGGCCGGCGGCGATGACGCGCTGAAGGAAGAGGTCTTCGACGACTTCGCCAACAACCCCGTCATCGGTGGTCTCGCCTTCACTGAACCGGGGAGCGGTTCGAACCTCGCACGCATGGAGACCACGTACCACGACGACGGGGACACGTACCGGATCACCGGAACCAAGCACTGGCAGGCGTTCAGCGAGCAGGCGGACTGGTGGATAATCTGCGCCAAGCATCCTGAGCGCAAGGAATTCGCGTACTTCGCCCACAAGCGATCGGACGGCGGATTCGTGACCACCGAGGTCTACGACAGCCTGGGGCTGAAGAACCTCGGATACGGACTCAACACCCTGGACCTGCGCGTCCCCCGCCATTACAGGCTCACCAAGACCCGGGAGGGCCTGGGCGATGCCGCCGAGATCCTGTGCGCGTCCCGGTTCAGCAAGGCCGCCATGGCCAGTGGATTCCTGCGTCGACTGAGCACGGAGTCGCTGCGTCAGGTCAGCGGCAGAAAGATCGGTGACGGCACACTGCACGACATCGACTACGTGCGGTACAAGGTCAATCGCATCAAGCAGAACTATGTCGTGTGCAATGCGCTGTACCGGCAGTTGATGCTGACGGAGAACTACTACACGGACCTGGAAAACAGCATGTTCGCCTCACTGGCGACCAAGGTGCTGGCCTCCGAACTCATGCTGGAATCGGCTATCGACTACCAGCAACTGTGCGGCGGCGAAGGGTACCGAAAGGGTGCGCCGGACAACATCGCCGCGTACGCCCTGCTCGACGCGCGCGTCTACACCGTCTTCGACGGCACGAACGACCTGCTGTGCCAGCATCTGGCCAATCTGTTCCTGCGCCGGTTCCAGCAGTCCGGGCTCCGGTCGCCGCTGGAGTTCATCGGCCGGTTCGGATATCTGGAGGACGCGTTCTCCGACCTCACCGACATCAATCTCAGTCCTATCGCTGACGCGCCGTCGCAGGACAGGACCGTGATCCTGGGACGCATCCTGTCCAGAATTTACGGAATCAGCGCACTGCAGAAATCGTCCCGATCGGCTGCGCCCAGCGCGCGGCTCGCCGTGGACGACGCCGACTACCCGAAGGCGATCGCGGTACTGAAGAACGAGATCGTCGGCCTGGTGAACGAGTGCGAGCTGGCCGCCCGACTCGTCGGCACGCAGACGGCGCCGGGGGCGATGCGTCCGCACGGCACCACGGTCACTTTCGACTCCAAGGTGGGAATGCGCCAGTGACCGGCGAGACCAAGAAACTCAAGGTTTCGCTCATCGCGTTGACGTTCGTCATCCTCTACGGATCAGGATTTGTGGGCGGCCGATATGGCCTGCCCTATGCGGAGCCTTTCTACTACCTGGCCATCCGGTTCGGCGCGACCGCGGTTATCTTGTTCGCCCTGATCCTGTGTCTGAGGGTCAGCTGGCCGCGGTCGGGCTATGTCCACCTCATCCTCAGCGGCATCCTGCTGCAAGGTGTGTTCTCCGTCGGGGTGTTCTACGCGCTCTACCACGGCATGACACCCGCGGTTTCGGCACTCATCATCGCGCTGCAGCCCATTCTGGTGTGGCTGATGGTCTCCGTCGTGACCGCGAGAAAGGTCCGGCCGCTGTCGGTGCTGGCCCTGATCGGTGGGGTCATCGGTGTCGCCATCACGGTGTACCGGGGCCTGGAATCGTCATCCGGGCTCACCCCGACCAATATCGCCTTCGGATTCCTCGGCCTGGTAGGACTGTCCGCCGGACAGTTCTATTACCAGATGAAGAACCCCGGCGCCCATCTGCTGATCAATGGATTCGTTCAGTCCGGCTCGTCGGCCGTCGTCATGCTCGTCGGCGGACTCATCTTCGAGAAGGGCATCATCCACTGGACACCGAAGCTGCTGCTGTCGGAACTGTGGATGTCGGTCGGCGTCTCGATCGGTGCGCTCAGCCTGCTCTTCGTCCTGATGCGTTCGGAGAGCGCGGACCGGGTGGCGTCGTACTTCTACGGCGTACCGATCGCCGCGGGGCTGATCGCCTGGCCCGTACTGAGCCAGCGCCCGACAGTGTCGGAGATCATCGGGTTCGCGGTCATCATGGTCTCGATCACGGTCTTCAACCGCAGCAGCAGACCACCCGGCGCCAAGGACGCGCCCGCGGTGCCGGCCGACGACCCCGTGCCGGCGACGGACCGCCCCTGAGCGGGCCGGGGACCGGCGACGGCGGCTGACGCTCCGTTGCCGGTCCCTGCCGCTTGGAGCGGCGCCGTTCTCGTAGATGGAAAGGTGTCGCGAAAAGGGAATCATGTCGCAGGCCGGTAACTTCATCGTCGGGAAAGAATCGAGAAGAGCGGCGCGCGCGACTACCTCCACCCATCAATGGGAGAATCCTCAGTCATTCGAAAAGAGGGAATTCGCGCATCCGGATTCCTCCGGCCGCCAAAAATCCGGCTCCATCCCACTTCCCGCTTCCCCTCGATATTCCGGCGACCACCGGGAGGAGACGGCCGTACGGCCGGAGCTCCCGCCGCGCCGACGAGATCATCGTCGCCGCAGATGAACACCTCACCCCGCAAGCCGAGTTCGCCCACTTCCGTCACCGTGTGCAGATCGCTACTGCGCGCACAGGGAACGGAGCTCTGCCCGGGATGCGAGAACGCATCACCCCGCAGACAATGGAAATAGCGGGATCTTCGTGACGGCACGCATGAGCCGCGACCCGCTGTGCACGCCCCGCGGGTAAGGGGGCTTCGGTTCGGGGCATCCGCGGAGCCCGGTCTGAGGGCGCGCTCTTTTCCGGAGGCGTCGAGATGGCTGTACTTTTCTTCGATATCGGTGACACGCTCGCGGACGCGAGCATCGGAGCTGATGGATCGTTGACTCTCCGCCCGCGGCCCCGCGTGTTCGAAGTTCTCGATGCGCTCTCGGGCATGCGGAAAGGCATTATTTCGAACCCGGGCACCGGGGAGGCCGCGCGCGCCCGTGCGGTGGCGGCGCTGAACGCGGCCTTCGCGGGCCGGTTCACCGAGGACGGTCTCCTTCACTGGGGTGCGAAGACCGCTCGGGGGATCTTCGACGACGCGGTGGCGAGTGCGGGCGTCGGGGCCGACGACTGCGTATTCGTGGGGGAAGACCCCGATGAGCGCGCGTTCGCCCGCGAGGCCGGAATGCGCGCTGCCGCCCACCCGGTTTTCACCCTCGCCGCCGTCGAGGGCCGTCCTGTGTTCTGGGCGAGAATCGAGCTGCCGGAGGGCCGGAGTCCGACCGATCTCGAGGTGATCGCGAACGCCGGTGAAATCGTTCCGGTCCATGTGGCCTCCGGCCACCTGGTCCTCGTCATGGCGACCGCGCGGGGTGTGGAGGCACTCGAGCAGGGCGGGTTCGCGGCCGACCTCAGAGGTCAGGTGGAGGAGACGTTCGCCTTTCTGGTGCGCGACGACCGTCCGGTTTCCCTCCCGCAGGCTTTCGCGGACACCTCGGGGGCATCCAGGGCAACGGCTGAGGCGCGAATGCGCGCCGCGGCCGCGTTCGCCTTCGTCTCGAACGCGTTCGACGGGCAGGGGCCGCCGGTCGTCCCTCTCGGTCCGGCTCCGGGCGGCGTCTACGTCGCCGCCGCGGCCGGCACCCCCATCGAAGATCTGCACATCGCGGAGGCGAAACCCGGGCACACCGAGCGCCTGCTCCCCGACCCGGCCCTGCTCTCCCGGCCGGGGGAGGCCCAAGCCGTCGGCTTCGCCGAGGAGTTCGCCGACGGCGGACCCACTGCGGAGACGATCGCCGCGGTACGCGAGGCCATCACGCCCGCGTCCCTGCGCGGCCACATCGCCCGTGTTTCCGGCGCCGCCCCGCTGGTCGAGGGTGAGTCGTTGAAGGTCCGCAGCCGTGACGCGTCGAGCGCCGACAACGCTCTCGTTGTCAGCGCGCTCGTTCGCCGGCTCCATGACCTCGGCCTTGTCGTCAGACGCCATGAGTTCTCGTGGCGGGGACACAGGCTCTCCAACGTCGAGGCGGAGTTCCGCGTCGCGGCAGCGGACTCGGCCGTGCTCGTCACGGCACATCTCGATTCGACCGCGGCCAGGGGAGAGTTCTTCGACAGCGGCGGGCTGCCGCGCGCCTATGACCCCGCCATCGACCCGGCACCCGGGGCCGACGATGACGGCAGCGGTATCGCGGCGGTCATGGCGGCGGCCGAATGCCTGAGCGCGATGGTCGCCGACGGCAGGGCACCGACGCGGACGGTGCGCTTCGTCCTCTTCAACGCCGAGGAGCAGGGCCTCGTCGGCAGCAAGGCCTACGCCCGTGCCGCGGCATCGGCTGGAGACAAGATCGCCGGCGTGCTCCAGATGGACATGATCGCGGGCTTCCAGGGCGGACCGCGCACGATGGAAATCCATACGGGTTCGTCCGTTCCCGGCCCGGTCGTGGGCGCATCCGACGCGCTCGGGGGTCTCGTCACACGGGCTGCCCCGGCGGTCGCATCCGGCTTCTCGCTCCAAGTGCTCGCGGGCTCCGCCGACCCGGCCGCGGGGCGGAGCGATCACGCGAGCTTCCACGAACGCGGTTGGGCGGCCGCCGCCATCTGCGAGAACTTCTTCGACGACACCGCGCCCGCGACCGGCACCCGGCAGTACCACAAGCCGGGCGACACCCTCTTCGACGAGGACCACGACACGGACTACGCCGCCGCGATCGCCCGAACGGTCGCGGCGGCGGCGCTCACTCTCGCGGGCCTCTGAAGCCCTATAAGGAGCACGCCACAAGGAGCACGCCATGAGCGTACTGATCGACAAGCGGAACACTGACTACGACCGTTTGGCCAGCGTCGCCCGAGCCGACGCCTTCCTCGACGACACCGAGCGGGTGGCGGCAGAGGTCGACCACACCCTCGTGGCCGACCGCAGCAAAGTGAACCGCTTCACCGGGCATTTGACGGAGCTACGGGTGGCCGGTGCTCCCGCCTTCGGCGCCAGGGGCCAGGCGACGGCGGCCACTCCCGACACCGGCTATATCGCCCAGGCCAAGGACTACGTCGCTTCGGTCGCGGAGGCGATCGGATTCGCGGCCGGCGAGCCAGTGGAGTTCGCGGCCGACCCGAACGTCACGACGACGAGTGAGGGCATGCGTGTCGTGAGCCTGCAGCAGATGCTCAACGGCATTGAGGTATGGGCGATGGCGCCGAAAGTGTGGCTGTTCCAGGACGGCACGGTCGACCGGGTCATCGGGGACACGGTGAGCGCGCCGGCGGACCTGCCGACCAAGCCCGTGGTCCCGGCCGAGGTGGCCCTGCGCGTGGCGGCTGCGAAGGCCGCTGAGCCGAGGACGCTCCGGGGCGCCTTCGGCGACGACGAACTCCCGCGTCTCGACGTTTCGGACGGCTTCGAGCGCCTGTCGCACCAGCCGCTCAACGACCAGCCGATGACGTTCAGCAAGGGACCGTTCGAGGAGGCCATCCCGGCCCGGCTCGTCTACCTCTACATGGGCGATGACTACCGTCTCACCTGGATGTTCACCCTCTCGCGAGAGAATCTGGCCGCGCAGTACCACGCGTTCGTCGAGGCCGACGCCCGGGCCAAGGACACGAACGCGCCGGAGATCCTCTACTTCTACGACACGGTCAGCCACGCGATCGCGGGACATGTCTTCCAGCGCAACCCGGGCGAGAGCACCTTGGACAAGGTCCCGTTCCCGCTGCCGACGACCGGCTATCCGACGCAGGTGCCGAGCGGGTTGCCCACGGGGTTCCCGCTGGCCTGGGCAGAGCGGCACAACGGGAAGGTGTCGACCGAGGGCAACAACGTACGTGCCCTCAACGGGACCACGCGCCGGCCCTTCGAGGTCGGTGTCGATGCGGCGGGCAACGGCGATTTCAACCCCGCGAAGGACTCCCCCGAGCAGTTCGTCACCAACATCTTCTACTTCTGCAACTACATGCACGACTACTTCATGATGCTCGGCTTCACGGAGGATCAGGGCAACTTCCAGACCACGAACGTGACGGGCCTGGGAATGGGAGCCGACCCCGTCCGGGCCTTTGCGCACCCGGGACCGGTGTCCGGGACGGCCAACATGGCCACCCGGGCTGACGGCCTGGAAGCCGTGATGAACATGGGGCTGGTCAGCGGTACCGGGCGCCACACGGCCGACGACGGGGACGTCGTCTTCCACGAGTTCTGCCACGGGGTGTCGAACCGGCTCGTCGGCGGACTGTTCGACGCGAACGGTCTCCGTGAGGAGCAGTCGGTCGCGATGGGCGAGGGCTGGGGAGACTACTTCGCGCTCACCACCAGGAACTTCTCGAGCCCCCAGGAACGCGTCGTCCTCGGTAACTGGGTGGTCAACCGATCGCAAGGCATCCGGCAACGGCCCTACGACTCGGAGTATCCCGGCACCTTCGGCGACATCGGCAAGGGCGCGGGAGAGGTCTCCGGCGCGGGCAACCGCGATCTGACCTACCAGGAAGTCCATGACGTCGGCGAGATCTGGTGCGCCTCGCTCATGGAGGTGACACGCAAGGTCGCCGCCGCGCTCAACGACAAGGAGCGGGGCTACCGGGTGACATGGCAGGCGGTCGTCGACGGCATGAAGCTCACGCCGAAGAATCCGTCGTTCCTCGTGGCGCGCGACGCGATCCTGCGAGCCTTCAGGGCGATGAAGGGCGGGCGGCTGACCACCACCGAGTACACGGCGGTCCGGCACGCCGCCTGGGAAGCCTTCGCGAGGTTCGAGATGGGCTTTGACGCCTTCTGCCCGAACGCGACCTTCACGGGCTGCCAGGGTGGCACGGCGATGCCCCCGGCCGGGCACGAGGACTGACGGGCCGGCGAGCGCCGGCGGGCGGCGCGCAGGGGGCCGGATCGAGCCGCTGATGCCGGCCGATCCGGCCCGCGGAGGCGGTGAGCAATACCCGCACGATCCTGACGCCCCTGCCCCAGGCGCGCTGGAACATACCCTCACTATCAGCCCCGGCACACTCACGGTGTTCGTGTGGAGCAGACGAACACCGTGAGTGCTTCTCATGCGGGCGGCGCACAGCGCGGCTCCCTCAGGTCAGTTCACTCACCGAGTGGCTCAATCTCCCTTCCTGCCAGCGGCATTGCGCCGGAACGTAACCGTCCGGATCGGGCACCACTGGCAAGATCGTAAAAAAGTTCGATCAAGTCCCCTGTCTGGGTGTTAGCTTGTAGCCGGTAGCCGGATGACTACCGGTTTATCCCTAAGGAGGCTGTTATGGAAGAGCAGACCGAGCTGTCGAACGTAGAGCCCTACGCGCCCCCGATGCTCGTCGAGGTCGGCGAGTTCAGCGAGGACACGCTGGGCTTCATCGGCTGGGGCAAGGACATCTTCGGCCACTACGGCGGCTGATCGTCGACAGCTGACTCTCAGGAGCAAGCAGAGATGACCGGTGCAGGGTTCGTGGTCCTGCCGGACACGGCGTCCGCGGCCGAGGCTCGCGCGGTGGTGCCCTGGGCGGCTCCGCGGGTGTACTCGCATGCGTCAGGGCGCCCATGGCTGGTGGGACGGTGGTCACCCGGCGAAATCCAGGTTGCCACCGCGGGCCCGGTACGAGTGGCGGTGATCGGGGTCTGTCCGGTCACCGCCACGCGGTTGTCCCAACTCACCGCGCGCATAAGGACGCTGACCGATGTGGACGCCCTGGCGGCAGAGCTTCCGGGCTCCTGCCACGTGGTCGCCTCGGTCGACGGGCAGCTGCGTGTCCAGGGCAGCCTGACCGGCCTGCGCCGGGTGTTCCACACCCGGATGAACGGCACGACGGTGGCCGCGGACCGGGCCGACGTACTGGACGCGATGACCGGCGCCGGAATCGATGAACGTGCCCTGGCAGTCCGGCTGGCGTGCGGAGGGCTCGTCCCGTCGCCGCTCAGCGATCTGCCCCTGTGGAACGGCATCTCCCCGCTGGCTCCCGACCACTGCCTGGTCTGGGACCGTGAAAGCGCCCGGGACGTGCGCTGGTGGCAGCCACCGGCCGCCGAACTGCCGCTGGCGGCCGGGGCACAGACCGTACGGGAGGCGCTCGCCTCCGCCCTGGAGGACCGCGGACCGGCCGAGGGCCGGCTGAGCACGGACCTGTCCGGCGGCATGGACTCCACCTCCTTGTGCTTCCTCGCCGCCCGCAACGCCCCGGACCTCTTGACGTTCCGCTGGGGCGAGGCCGAGGCGGGCAACGACGACGCCGCCTTCGCCGCCCACTCCATCGGCTCCCTCGACCGGGCCGAGCATCTGGTGGTGCCCCCCGCCGAACTCCCCGCGCTGTTCGCCGACGCGGACGCGCTGATCGACGCCGAAGAGCCCTACCCCTTCGTCCGTACCGCCGCGCGCACACGGCACACCGCGCAGCTGCTCGCCGACCGCGGATCGCGCCGCCATCTCGCCGGTCACGGCGGCGACGAACTCTTCACCCCGTTCCCCGGCTACCTGCACCAGCTGCTCCGCCGCCGTCCGATGACCGCGATCCGGCACGTCCGCGGATACGCCGCGCTCAAGCGCTGGCCGCTGCTGCACACCCTGGGCGCGCTGGTACGCCCCGGTGACGAGGCGGCGTGGTGGCGGGCGCAGGCCGAGCACCTCACCGACCCGCCGCTGCACAAGCGCCGCCCCAGCCTGGGCTGGGGCCTGTGGCCCTTGCGCGCCCCGTCCTGGGTCACCGGCACGGCCGTCGACGAGGCCCGGCGCGCGCTACGGCAGGCCGCGGGCACCGCACAGCCGCTCTCCCGCGACCTGGGCCAGCACCAGTCGCTGCTGGCCGTGCGCACCAGCACCCCCTGGTACCGCATGCTGGCCCGCCCGTTCGCCGATGCCGGCGTCCAGCTCGACTCGCCGTTCTTCGACGACCGCGTCGTCGAAGCCGTACTGCGGGTCCGCGTCCACGAGCACTCCGGCCCCTGGCGCTACAAGCCGCTGCTGGCCGAGGCGATGCGCGGCATCGTTCCCGAAACGGTGCTGGGCCGCTCCACCAAGGGCGAGTTCAGCGAGGAAGCCAGCTCCGGTCTGCGCCGCAACCTGCCCGCGATCCTCGACCTGTTCGCCGACTCCGCACTGGCCGCCCACGGCCTGATCGACCCCGGCGAACTGCGCACCCGCCTGCTCGCCCCGCAGGCGGACAACGCCATGGGCATCGCCCTGGAACCCCTGATCGGCTGCGAAACGTGGCTGCGCGCCGCCACCCGACCCACCCCTGCTTGGAGGTTCGACGACCATGCGTCTGCATCCTGACGTGGTCTCCACCGACACCGACGACGGCACCGTGCTGCTCAACGAACGCACCGGACGGTACTGGCAGCTCAACGCCACCGGAGCTCATGTGCTGCGGCAACTCCTCGACGGCCACAGCCCCGACGACATCGCGGCCGGCGTCGCGACCCGGCACCGGATAGACCGGTCCCGGGCAGATCAGGACGTCACCACCGTGATCGACCAGCTCCGTACCGCGGAGCTGGTGATCGCGTGAGCATGCCCGTCGCGCTGGCCGAGCGCCGCCGACTGCCCCTGCACCGCCGCCTGGTGCCCCTGCTGGCGGTCGGCATCGCCCGCCTGCTCGCCAAGGCCAAACCCGCCCGGCTGCGCACCGTCCTCGAATTCGCCCGCCGCGGCGCCGCCCCGGCCACGGCCGACCAGGCCCTCGCGGCCCGCGAAGCGGTCGTCTCGGTCAGCCTGCGCTGCGCCGGCCAGGGCTGTCTGCAACGCTCCATCGCCACCGCCCTGCTCTGCCGCACCCGCGGCGTCTGGCCCACCTGGTGCACGGGCGTACGCACCCATCCCTTCGCCGCCCACGCCTGGGTGGAAGCCGACGACCACCCCATCGGCGAACCCCACCCCAAGGGCCACTTCAGACCGCTGATCTCCATTCCCCCGCTGCGCCGGGACGAGGCGAAGGCAGGGGCCGGGGCGGGCGGCTGAGCCCGTCCTCATGTGGCCGAGGCCCGGCGGTGCCGTAGCGGCTGACGCCGTACCGCCCTCGTGCGCGCGTCGGGACCCTACGCCGGCGCCGGCCCTACGACGGTCCCCGTTGTCCTTGGCCGATGTCTGCCGGAGAGCCGGGCGCAGCGGTCACCGGCAGGAGCCGGGGGCGCTTTGCGGTGCGGCCGTCGCCGGAGGACCGGCCGCGCAGACGTCGTACGAGCCACGGGCCGAGGAACGCGGCCACCCAGCGCAGCTCGGCCGCCGCCGCTTGCCGGCCGGTGCGGACCGCCTGCGGTGGCAGAGGGAGCGTCCAGGCGTCGTCGCTTCCGGGGAGGCCGATGGCGTGGGCGACGGCCGCGGCGATCCGCTCATGCCCGAGGGGACTGGCATGGAGCCGGTCCGCGGTCCACAGCCGTGGGTCGGTCGTGACGGCGTGCGCGGCGGTTTCGGCGACCGTGACGTGGTGCCGGGCGGCCGCGGCGCGGATGCGGGCGTTGAGGTCGACCACGCGCGACCTGAGGGGGCGGGCAAGGGGAGCGATCTTGCCCACGTCGGGGAAGGTAAGGGTGACGACGTGGGCTCCGCCGGCCGTGAGCGCGGCGAACATCTCCTCCAGGTGCCCGGCCACCACCGCGGTGTCCGACCGGGGCCGGAGCAGGTCATTGACTCCGGCGACGACGGTGACCAGGTCGGGGCGCAGGGCCAGGGCGGGCCCCAGCTGTTCGGCGCGGACCTCGCCGGCGAGACGTCCCCGTACGCCGAGATTGGCGTACCGGAGCGAGGGGTTGGCGGCCGCGAGGCGCTCGGCGAGCCGGTCCGCGAAACCGCGCAGGCCCGTGGTGTCGTCGCCGTCCCCGAGCCCTTCGGTCTGGCTGTCGCCCAGGGCGACGTAGCGCAGGTATTCACCGTTCGGCATGCGTCACCTGCCGTGCCCGCAGGACGGCGGCGATGCGCAGGCACCAGTCGCGGTGGCCCTGCTCGAAGGCCAGGCCGCGCAGACAGGTCAGGTACGGCCCGATCCGTTCGCCCTCGCGCAGGAAGTCCTCCTCGTCCGCATCGCCACGCATCCGCAGCAGCAGCTTGCCGAGGAGTTCGATCTTGGCCTCGGCCGCGGTCGCGCGCTCTTCGAGCTGTTCGATCACCGGCGCGGTGCCGATCCGGTCGGCGGCCTGCACCTTGACGAGCAGGTCGTCGCGGATGAACGAGGGCTTCGACGCGGCCGCCGCGAACGCTTCCAGCTCGGCGATACCGGCGTCGGTGACCCGGAACAGGCGCTTGTTGGGCCGGGTCTCCTGGACCACCTGCCGGCCCGTGACCAGCCCTTCCTTCTCCAGCTTGGCCAGCTCGGCGTACAGCTGCTGGGGAAGCGCGTGCCAGAAGTTCGCGACGCCGACGTCGAAAGCCTTCGCCAGCTGGTATCCGCTGTACTCGCAGTCCAGCAACGCCGCCAGCACAGCATGTCGCAGAGCCATCGAGGCCACCTCTTCCCTTTGTCCTCCGTGCGTGCGGCATCATACCCAGTCTCAGTCAAGAAAATGACTAATCACATTCTTGAGTATGGGAGGGGAAGGGGGAGGGAGTATGGAGACGGTCGCCCGCGGTGGCCGGCAGGGCGGCGGGCGGGAGCCCTCCGGGCAACAGGGGTGCGGTCCGCGGCGGGAGTTCGGGCCTCACCCGGGCAACTGGCCGCCGCCGAGCTGCTCATGGCCGTCGGCGCACTTGCGGTCCGGACCGCCCGGCGACCGTGGCGATATGGCGGCACAGTGAAACCAGGGCTCTCGGAACAGCGTGCAGGGACCATTGTCCTATAGCGGAACCACTTAGCGATCCGTCAAAGTAATGACCACGGCGAGGAAATACGCAGAGGCCATGACGGGAGTGAACGTGACCGAACAGATAAAAATTGATCCCGGCCGTTTCAGTCAGTTCGGTGAAGCCACCGGAAGCAGCTTCTGCCTGATCACGAATTCCGAGCTGGTAAATCAGATCGATGTCATCAAGACAGCCTCCTACCGGGAATTCCTCACCATCACGCTGGACCAGGGTGACGATTTCACGGAAATCCTCGAGAAGAGGATCCCGGAACCCGCTCACGTGCTGGTGGTGTCCCCGCACAGGTTCTTCGAATCACCGGATCCCGATCTGGTGGGGCAGCGGAAGATCATGGGCATGGCGTGCAACTCGACGCCCACCGGCCTCGAGGAGATCCGGCACTTCCTCGGCGTGATGGAGCGGACCTCGGCGGCCGACCAGGCCGCGTTCTCCGACACGTTCTTCGAACTGGCCGAGGACTCGGAGCACCTGGTCTACGCGGACCCGGTGCACGGCACCCGCGCCACCCTCGACCACCTGCACGAGGGCCTGGTGTGGAACCAGCAGGCCGGGCCGCTGGACTGGGGCGACCAGCAGATCGTCCCGTCCGGTGAGATCAGCGTGCTGCCGGTCGAGATCAGGGAGTTCGACGAGGCCCTGAAGCTGCCGCTGGAGGGCGAGATCACGCTGCGCGGCTACCCGATCCTGCACAACGGCACGCCCTCCTTCTCCCGGACCGACCAGGCCCGCATCCACTCCCAGCTCTGGGCGATGCGCGACAACGCGATCAAGGCCACCGTCGAGGACGGCAGGATCACGCGCCTGGAGGCGCTGGACGCCGGAGCGGCGCCGGCCGTGGCGATGCTGGAGCAGATGTTCGCCGTGGACTCCCGCTACCGGATCGTGTGGGAGATAGGCCAC
Organism: Streptomyces sp. NPDC101227; assembly: GCF_044767545.1. Classification (NCBI taxonomy): domain Bacteria; kingdom Bacillati; phylum Actinomycetota; class Actinomycetes; order Kitasatosporales; family Streptomycetaceae; genus Streptomyces; species Streptomyces sp. NPDC101227. Next base: position 650,798 of record NZ_JBIWOD010000001.1, read on the forward strand.
GCCCTCAACACCACGCACGACATCCTCCCCGGGAACCACGCCATGAACGAGGTGTACGGCGGTACGGAAGGCTGCCTGCACTTCGGCCTCGGACTCACGCCGTACACCCAGTACCACCTGGACATCATCGTGCCGGACACCCGCGTTCTGACCAGCGGCGGCGCCGCGATGATCGGCCACCCGGACCGCCCCACCGTCGAGCGGGTCGTTCCCGCCGCATAGCGGAGGACAACCGCCCGACGAGCAGGGGTGAATGCAAGGACATAAAACAGACAGGAGGTGACTCGCCATGAAGAAGATCAAGGTGCAGAAGAACCGTAACTACCTGGGCACGCTCCTGGGCTGAGTACCGACCCGCGGCGGGGCATTCCATGCCCCGCCGTGGGGTTCTCATTGTCTTTTCTAGGGAGTGCACCCGTGCCACCGCTGGAATTCACGACAAGCGACTTCGGTCAGTTCGGCGAGCCGGTCGAGACTTTCTGTCTGATCACGAGTGAACAGCACGGCGAGCCGCTTTCCGTGCTTCCCGGTGACGGATGTTCCCGCGTGCTCCACCTGACGCTCCCGCCCGGCACGCGCCTCGGCGAGCTGATCGCGCGGTGCGTCCCCGCGGACGCGCACGTGCTGGCGGTCTGCCCCGGGCGGTTCCTCGACTCGCCGACCCCGCAGGAGCTGGGCGGGCGCAAGCTGGCCGTGCTGCCGGCCGGGTCCACGCCGCTGAACGACGAGCACCTCCGCTACTTCCTCCAAACCGCCGCCCGCACCGATGTCGTCCAGCACGCGCGGGTGGCCGAGGAGTTCTTCGACCTGGTGGCGGAGAGCGACCGGCTGACGATCGTCGACGACGCTTCCGGCACCGAGGCCGAGTTCGACCACACGCTCGGCGAGTGCGTCTGGAACCAGCAGGCGGGCGTCCTGGAAGCGGGCGACCAGCAGATCTTCCCGTCGGGGAAGCTGAGCGTCACCGCCGCGGAAATCACCACGTTCGAACCGGACGCCCGGCTGCTCGGCCTCAACGGGGACCTGACCCTTCGCGGATGGCCCATCGTCCACCGCCACCAGGACCCGGCCGACGGCCCTGACCAGCAACGGCTGTTCGAAGCGCTCTCGCCGCTCGTCGCCAACGCCGTGACGCTGCACATCGCCGCCGGAAGCATCGAGGGCGTCACCCCGCAGACGGCGGCGGCGACGCCGGCCGCCGTGGAGCTGGAGAAGCTCCTCACCGACGACCCGCGCTACCGCGTCATCTGGGAACTCGGCTTCGGAATCAACACCACCACAGAGGTCATTCCGGCGAACTGCGGCCCCAACGAGGTGTACGGCGCGACCGGCGGCGTCGTGAACCTCGGACTGGGGATCACGCCGGCCACGCGCTTCGCCCTGGCCTTCCTCTGCCCCCGCAGCTCACTGGTGACATCGGACGGAACGGCCGTCCTCGGCGCCCGCAAGGCGGTACGCCGCGGCCGGATGCAGCGCGTCTCCAGCCCGAGCTGCGGCTGCCACTGACCCCAAGGAGGGGAAGCACGCCATGACGATCAACCCCGAGCTCCGCAAGAAGGTCGACGCGATCCTCGACACCTTCATCAAGGACTTCTACGAGACGGTTCCCTACGCTCAGCACCAGAAGAACTCCGCCGAGCTGAACCTCGACTACTACAAGCGCCACAACATCGAGACGATCCTGCGACTGCGCCGCAAGCGGACCGTGGACGCGCTGGCCATCAAGTACTTCACCAAGGTGGACCCGGTACAGGCCAAGGCGTGGGCGCACTACACCGACGACGAGATGCTGCACGACAGCCTGTTCGCCGCCGACCTCGCCAAGGTCGGCGTCACCAAGGACCAGATCTACTCCACGGAGCCGCTGCTTTCCACCAAGCTGCTCACCGGATACCTCCAGTACGGCATGGAGTTCGAGGACAGCCCGCTGGCGCTGATCACCAGCGTGTACTTCGTGGAGTACGTCACCACCCGCACCCAGCCCGATTGGCTGGACAACCTGGGCAACGTCCTCGGCGAGGACAACGTCAAGGGTGCCCGCGCCCACGTCAACACCGACCTCGACGACGACCACGATGACTTCGTGTGGCGGGTGCTGTCCACGCTGATCAAGTCGGAGGCCGACGAGCAGAAGGTCACCGAGCACCTCAACCACATCTACTGGCTGTGGAAGCTGTACTTCGTGGAGCTGCACCAGCTCACCGTGGTCGGCAAGAGCGACGCGCAGATTCCGCTGCCCACCGCGGCCGAGGTCTGAGCGGGGGCACGGCGGTGTCTGACGACCGTGCCAGGCGGCCGGACGGGCGGCGGGGAGTAGAGGTGCTGACCCTGCCACCCGGCCGGGAGCTGCCGACCGAGACCGAGAAGCGGATCGTGGACGGCCTGGTCCTCGCCATGCCCGGGCTGCGCACCCGCCAGCTCTTCACGCTCCGCCGCGACATGCTGACCGAGGCCGATTACGTCGTCGTCGGGGTGGACCGGGAGCGCGACCGGGTCGTCTCGCTGCTCACCTCCCGGTGGGCCGAGATCCCGTCGGGACGGACCTGTCTGCACATCATGATCCAGTTCGTCGGCGACGCGTACCGCAACGGCATGGTCTTCAAGGAGAGCTGGGCGGCGCACTTCGCCCAACTGCTGGCCGAGGGGCATCCGTTCCCCGAGGTCATCGCGCTCAAGACGTACAACCCCGTGGTGCACTGCGCGATGTCGGCGTTCAGCGGCCATCCGGAGATCTTCATGTACCCGGACCTCGCGGGCCAGGACGACAGCCGGGCGGCCCTGGCGGCCGAGGTGGCCGAGGCGCTCGCACCGGGGGCGGCCTTCGACCCGGTGAGCGGAGTCGTCCCGGGCATCGGCCGTCCGCTCGACCTCTACCGGGAGAGGCCGCTGAGTCATGTGCCGACGGCCAACCGGTACTTCGCCGAGCACACCGAGCGAGGCGACCGGGTGCTGTGCCTGCTGCACGTGCCCACGCAGGCGGGGGCGCACTCGATCCTGACGGCCCTGGGGGTGCCGCTGCCCTCCGCGCAGCATTGAACCCCCCGGCCGATCGGGCCCGGCGCCCCCTAGGTGGCTCCGGGCCCGTCGGCCGTCCCCACCCACCAGGAACTCCAGGAACGCGAGGCAGCATGTCAGACGAGTCTCCCCTCGACTTTCCCGTCGACTACTCCCGGGCACGCGCGGACTTCCTGGGGGCGGCGGAGGCGGCAAACGCACACCTGAGGACCTTCGTCCTGCCCGGACACCGCGGACCCGACGGCGGCAAACTCTGCGTCGACACCGCCTATCTGGGGCCGCCCGACCCGACGAAGCTCCTGGTGACGGTGTCCGGGACACACGGCATCGAGGGCTTTTGCGGTTCGGCCTGCCAGACCCGGATCCTGCTCCGGGAGGGCGTCGCGAAGGCCGCCGCCGGGCCCGCGACCGGCGTGCTGCTCGTGCACGGCCTCAACCCGTACGGCTTCGCCTATCTGCGGCGCGTCAACGAGGCCAACGTCGACCTCAACCGCAACTTCGTCGACCACCGGACTCCGCCGCACAACGACGCCTACGACGCCGTGCACGACACGTTGGTGCCGCCCGGCGGCGCCGAGTTCGCCCCCGGCGAGCTGGTCGCGAACCTCACCGCGCTGCGCGGCCGGCTCGGCCCGCAACGCCTTCAGGAAGCCGTGACCCGGGGCCAGTACCGCCACCCCGACGGCCTGTTCTACGGCGGGCACGCACCGACCTGGTCCCGGCGGGTGTTCGAGACGGTGGTGGCCGAGCAGATCGCGGGCGCGGCCCACGTCGGCTACATCGACCTGCACACCGGCCTCGGCGAACGCGGCGTCGGCGAGCCCATCTTCCGCGGCGGCCGCGACGCCGACGCCCACCAGAGGGCCCGCCGCTGGTACGGCGACGCGCTCACCGCCTCGGAAGAGGGCACTTCCTCCTCCACGCCGATCGTCGGCAACACGGCGACTGCCGTGGCGGACGGCCTCGGAGCCGACAGCCGACTGACCGCGATCACCCTGGAGTTCGGCACCCTGCCGGGCCCCGAGGTGCTGCTGGCGCTGTGCGCCGACGCCTGGCTGCACCGGCACCACCCGCCGGCCGACGCCGTCTGCTCCGACCTCAAGCGACTGATCCGCGACGCCTTCTGCCCCGACGACGCCGACTGGCGCGGGCGGGTCCTCCAGCGGGCGCGGGAGGTCTTCGACCAGGCCCTCGTCGGTCTCGCCGACGACAAGTAGGGGCAGCTGCCGTAGCTGCCGTACCTGAAGTACGCCCATCCCGCGAAGCGCGTCTCCGGCGTGGCCACCACCGACAGCCTCGGCTTTCCCGTCTCCCACAGCGACTGGCAGTGGGGGCGGGCGGAGCCGAGGCTGTCCTGCGGAGCGATCACGTCGCGTATCCCCATGAGCGCTTCAGCCCGTCACGGGCTCCGGGCGGCCACGCCTTGTGAACCACCTGCGGCGGCCTCCGGGGAGCGGTGCTTCCCGGAGGCCGCCGTGCCGGCATTCCACCGACCGCGAGGCCGACCGCCACCTGGGGTCGGCGCTTACCGAACGAGCGGATCGATCACCACCTTGGCCTCGATCTCCCGCACCCGCTTGGTGTCCTGATCGAGGACGTCCTGGTCAGGGGTGGAGAGCAGCACCCAGCCGAGAGTGGTGAAGAGGTCTTCGGTCTTGGGTACCCGGGAGCCGTTGGGGTAGCGGCAGCCCAGCTTCTGGAACGAGGCCAGCTCACGCATCGCGTCGAGCACCTCCGCATTGCTCATCGTGCCGCTGTTCGCTGCGGAGAGCCACGCCACCCGGGTGGGCTGCGCGATCTCGAATCCGGGGACGAAGGCGGAGTCCAGATGGTGCCGCACGGCGCGGTCGATCTGAGAATCTCCGGTCGCGAGCCGCGTGGCCTGCTGCGCGCAGCCCCCGTCGAGGCGCGCCGCGATTTCGATCAGCCGGGGACCGCGGTCCGTCAGCATGATCTCGGTGTGGGTGCATCCCGTACGCACGCCGACCGCCTGGGCGACCTCGCGTGTATACGCTCCCAGAATGCCGACCAGCGGATCATCGGGATGTAGATAGTCCTCCGCATCGTAAACTCCGATGCGGTTCCCCCTGGTTGACTTGCTGTACTGGACCACGGCCACCAGACCGAGTTCCCCGTTGACGGAATAGGTGTCGACGACGAACTCGGTTCCCGAGGCGAACTCCTGAATCAGAATGCTGTCGTTGGTCAGGTCGAACATGTTGACGGAGCCCAGCAACTGCCGGAAGGGGAGCCGCCAGTCCTCGCCGGCCTCCACCTTGTGCACCCCGTCCGTGCCTCCGCTGCACCGGGGCTTGAGTACCAGTGCCTGTCCCTCCAGGCCGGTCTCCCGCAGCCAGTCGGCCGCCTCTTCCTCGGTCGCGGCAGCGAACGTGCGAAGGTGGGGAATGCCCGCCTTCGCCACGGCCTGGACCATGGGCCACTTGTCCCGGCGTGCCGCGGAGAGCTCGGGCACATTCCCCGTACCGGGTACCAGCTCTTCGATCAGCGCGTCCACGAGCCTGACCGCATGCTCATTGCCCGGGATGATGGCGACCGGGTCATAGCCGCGCACGATTCGGGAGAGCTTCGCGAAGTCGCCGTCGTGGAAGTGCGTGGCGAAGAAGGCATCCGGTTTCCAGCCGTGGAGATAGGATTTGAGTGGTGCCGGATTGCTCAGCACGGCCACCGGTTCGACCCCCCGGGCCCTGAAGGCGTTCGCGTACTCGGCGGCTTCGGAATAGGGATCGACCAGGACTACATGGCGTGGCATCTCTTTGCTTCCCCTTCGGAGATTGTTCCCGCTGCTTGCCCGATATTTCGTGGTGCGGATGCGCCGCAGCCCTAAGTTCCCGTACGGATTTCCGCATCGGCAGTTCCGGCATCGCCCATCTCGCCCCCCTTGTCCTCGTCCGCCCCCTTGGCCTCCTCCGACGCGTTGTCCTTGTCCGCCGCGGAGGCCGGACGCACCCCGCCCCACGCGGCGGCTCCGGCGAGCAGGCCGACCACCCCGCAGCCGAGCCACAGCCCTTCCTGGAAGCGATTCCAGATCATCACTCCGATGAACGGGCCGATCGCGCTACCGAGTCCGTACAGCGCGTTCGAGGCCCCCAGATAGCGTCCCCGCAGCCCGGGCGGGCCGGCCTGCGCGGGATAGGCGAAGAACAGGGACGGATAGCCGATGATCTCGCCGAGAGACCAGAGCAGGGTGGCGATCACCAGCGCGGCCAACCCCCAGGGCAAGGCGTACAGGCTCATGCCGATGCCGGTCAGCAGTACACCGATGATCACGGCCGTCCGGATCGGCCAGCGCTGCACCACCTTGGCGACGAGGAGTTCACAGGTGATGACGAGAAGGCCATTCAGCGCGATCATCGCCGCATAGACCTCGATTCCCATGCCGAGGTGCTGCACGGTCAGTGGCAGAGCCGAGATGTGCTGGATATAGATCACGGAACTGACGAACATCGCCAGCAGGAACATCAGATACCGGCGGTCGGCCAGTACCGCCAGATACGAGGCCTTGGGCGCCCCCTCCCTGCCGTCGCTCGCGCCGTCGTCCGCCGGCCCAGTGGTGTCCGATACCGTGCGGTGCGGCAGGGTGGTTGCGGCTACCGCGGAGAAGATCACCACGGCCAGGGCCTCGCCCCAGAACAGGAAATCCCACGAGATCTTGACGAGCGCTGCGCCCAGCAGGGGCGCGGCCGTCGTGCCGAGGTTGATCGCCAACCGGCCCATGGCGAAGATCATGACGTGGCGTTCGGTCGGAGTCAGGTAACTGATCATGCTGGTGGAGGCGGGCTGGTACGCCACGCTCGCCGCACCGCTGACGGCGATGACCGTGAGGATGGCCCAGTAGCTGTCCAGATAGAGAACGCAGGGGAGCAGCACCGCTGAGCCCAGCAAGGTGGACACGATCGTCAGCCGTGGTCCGAGCTTGTCGGACATCCAGCCCCCGACCAGCGTCCCGAGCACAGCTCCCGCGCCGTACACGCCGAGCGCCGCACCTGCCTGGGCATCGGAGAAGCCGCGCTGGGTCAGGTACAGCACCATGAAGACCTGAACGAAGCCGCCAAGCCGATTGATCATGGTGCCGGCCAGCAGGGACTTCACCGCTGCCGGGGACTCGCGCCAGACCTGCCGCACTCCCGCGTGCTGCTTCCCGGCCCCGTCTGACGCTTTCGTCGCGTTGTTCTGTGCCATGCAACTCACTCTGCGGAAGGAGCTGCGACAGCAACAGTGTCAGCACTGACGAGGATCATCGAATTACTGCCATCGCAGTACCGCGCGCCTGGTTGGCGCGGGGGAGTGAGACCACGGTGGGCAGCCGCTCACTGTCGCGAACACCCCTGCCGCGGGCCGGTTGGGCCGGGCGACAGCGTGGGCATCGAGCACTTCAGGAACGGAATGGACCGAGGAGGAGCGCCTGCGACCATGGGCACGCCACCGGCCGGCTCCGGCGATCGCCGGCCCTCGAAAGATCCGGTTCTCGGACCAGACCAATCCAGCCATAGGACTCCAGACCTATGGCGTGACCGAAATCGACTTCCTAGTATGACCCTCACCCAAGTCGGCTGAGTCATCCAACTATGCGTCGTCGTTTGCCATATTGTCCCTCGGCCGGATTTCCAAGTTCAGCGAATGAAGGCGGGGTCGGGCTGTGGAGTCGTTCGGTTGGGGCGGAAATGCGCCGGAGCAGGAACGAATAATCAGCTGGCAGGCTCCACCGCTGAAATTCGGTGTCGGCGCCACCCGGGAGATCGGTCACGAATTACGCAAGGCCGGTATGAACTCGGTGCTGTTGGTGACCGACCCGGTCCTGGCCGGTCTTGGTCTGCCCGCCCGTGTTGCCAAGCAGATCGAGCAGGAGGGGATCTCGGTCGCGTTGTTCGATCGAGCCCTGGTGGAGCCCACCGACGAGAGCTGCGCCGAGGCGGCCCGTGAACTGGCAGCACTCCAGGTGGACGGTTACGTCGGTCTTGGCGGCGGCAGCTCGATCGACACCGCCAAGATGCTGAACCTGCTGCTCAGTTACCCCGGCCGCCCGGTACGCGACTACCTGAACGCGCCGATCGGCGCCGGAGCCCCGATCCCGGGCCCGCTCAAGCCGCTGATCGCGGTGCCCACCACGGCCGGCAGCGGCAGCGAGTGCACCGCCATGGTCGCCCTCGGTGTCACGGACCTGAACGTGAAGACGGGGATCAGCGACTCGCGGCTGCTGCCCTCCCTGGCGCTGGTCGACCCGGCGAACACCCTGACGCTGCCCCCGGCGGTCACCGCCTCTTCGGGCTACGACGTCCTGACGCACGCCTGCGAGTCGTACACGGCACGCGCCTACGACCGGCGCCCCCCGTACCTCAGGCCCGAGGACCGGCCGCTGTACATCGGTGCCAATCCGATCAGCGACATCTGGGCGGAGCAGGCACTGGAACTGGTGGGCCGCTACCTCAGGCGGGCCGTGCTCAACCCCGCCGATCTGGAAGCCCGTACGGGAATGAGCCGGGCGGCGAGCTTCGCGGGAATGGGATTCGGCAATGCCGGTACCCACATTCCACATGCCTGCGCCTATCCCATAGCCGGGCTGGTGCGCGACTATCGGCCGGACGGATACGAAGTCGACCACGCCATGGTGCCGCACGGAGCCGCAGTCGTCTCCACCGCGGCGGCGGCCTTCGAGTTCACCTACCCGACGTCTCCGGAACGCCACCTGCGCGCCGCGGAGTTGCTCGGCGCGAACCTCAACGGCGTGACCACGGCCAACGGGTCGAACGTGCTTCCCGCCACGTTGCTGAGCCTGGTGGCGGACACCGGAGGACCCGCCGGGCTGGGGGACTTCGGCTACAGCACCAAGGACCTCCCCGAACTCGTCGAGGGCGCGCTCAAGCAGCAGCGGCTGCTGGTGTGCTGTCCACGTGACGTCGCATCACGCGATCTCGAAAGGGTCATCGCCGGCTCGATGACCTGCTGACGGCGAAGCAACATCCAACCCCCCACACGTCAAGGAGCTGGATTTGCCCGTGAGTGAAGCAGCACTACCCGAGCACACGGCTGTCATTGCGGGGAAGGGCGTGTCCACCGGGCGGTGGATCGACGTTCTCGATCCGTCGAATGCCCGCCCCTTCGCACGCGTCGCCCGCTGCGGCCCGGCCGAGGTCCAGTCGGCCGTGGAAGCGGCCCGGCACGCCTACGAAACGGTCTGGCGGTTCACGACGCCGGTGGAGCGCTCCCGGTTCTGCCGTCGCATCGCCGAGGCCCTGCGCGGCAGGCGCGAGGAACTGGCCCGGCTGGAGACCCTCGACACCGGCAAGCCGTTCAGCCAGTCGCTGACGGACGCCGACGTCGCCGCCCGGTACTTCGACTTCTACGCCAACGCCATAGAAGCCCTCGGTGGTGAAACGATCCAGCAGCAGCCGGATCGACTGGCCTTCACCTTGCGCGAAGCCTTCGGCGTGTGCGGGCACATCATCCCGTGGAACTACCCGCTGCAGATCGCCGCCAGGACCGTGGCCCCGGCCGTCGCCGCGGGAAACTGCTGTGTCCTCAAACCTGCCGAGGACGCGCCGCTGACCTCGCTCCGCCTGGCCGACATCGTCGAAGAGGCGGGACTCCCGGCGGGCGTGCTGAACGTCGTGCCGGGCTACGGCGGGGAAGCGGGCGCCGCGCTCGCCGCGCACCCCGACGTGGACCGCCTCGCGTTCACCGGTTCGCGGGAGGTCGGCGAGGCCGTCATGGCCGCGGCCGCGCGCAACATCGTGCCGGTCACGCTGGAACTGGGCGGAAAGTCACCGCACCTGGTGCTCCCCGACTACGACGCCGCGCGGGCGGTGCCGCAGATCGTGGAGGCGATCACGGAGCACGCGGGGCAGAACTGCAGTGCCGGAAGCCGCTTGCTCGTCCACCGGTCCGTTCACGACGAGCTGGTGGCCGCCCTCGCCGAAAGGTTCCGCTCGCTGCGCATCGGCCCGGGGATCGACGATCCCGACATGGGTCCGCTCATCTCCGCGAAGCAGCGCGACAGGGTTCTCGGCTACCTAGAGGCGGGCCGACGGGACGCCGAGGTCGTCGTCGGCGGTGGCGTGCCCGAAGGGGAGGCGTACGCCGAGGGCTTCTACGTGGAGCCCACCCTCCTCGACCGGGTGACCCCGCAACACCGGGTCTTCAACGAGGAGATATTCGGCCCGGTCCTCTGCGTATCGGTCTTCGACTCGCTGGACGAGGCGGTCGCACTCGCGGAACACACCACGTACGGACTGGCCGCCGGGATCTGGACGTCCGACGTGACCAAGGCCCACTGGCTCGCCGGGCGGCTCCGGGTGGGACAGGTGTTCGTGAACAACTACAGCGCGGCCGGGGGAGTCGAGTTGCCGTTCGGTGGCTACCGGCGCTCGGGAATCGGAGTGGAGAAGGGGCTGGAGGCGCTGCGTGAATACACGCGGTGCAAGACGGTGGCGATCCATGCGGGGCTTCCTTCCTGACCCGGTGCCCCGACCCGCCCGCACCGTCCTCCGGGCCCTACGGAGAAGCCCGAGCCCTACGGAGAAGTCCGAGCCTTACGAAGAACCCCCAGCCCTACGGAGAAGCGCGTTTAGGCCCATTCATATCGGTGGAGGGAGTTCATCGAATGTCACGTGTTGCGCGAGGGTCCGTCGCGGAGTTGACCGAGCAGCGGTGTTGCGAGTTCTGCGGGGCGCCGACGCGGCCCGGGCCGGCCCTGGCCGAAGCCGTCGCCAACGTGCACAAGGCGCTGGGCGAGGCGCAGGACGCGCTCGAAGCCCAGGAGCAACTGATCCAGGACTTACGGGCGGCCGCGAAACCGCCCCTCTCCGAGGAGGGCCTCGCGGCCCGCGCGGCCCTCGACCTCCTGACGGCCCGTGAGCGCCAGATTCTGGTGCTCATCTCCCAAGGGAATTCGAATCGTCGCGTCGCCAAGGCGCTCGGAATTTCCGAGAAGACGGTGAAGAACCATTTGTCCGCGGTCTTCACAAAGGCGGGTGTATCCGATCGCACGCAAGCCGTGGTATTGGGAATTCGCGGCGGGATCGTCTCCCTCGGTTAGCCCTTCGGTGATGCGTCACCTCCCATGAGAGCGAGTAAATGACCCTGCACCGATTCAGGTCCATGCTGAGAGTATGAGGCGCGATTCGGCCACGGAACAGTATGGGGACTGTCAGAACACCACAGATTACTGCCACATTGGGTCCCATGCTGAAGAACGTAGCGGCGGTCCTGCTGGAGAACGTCCATCCATTCGAGTTGGGTGTCATATGCGAAGTGTTCGGGATCGATCGCCGGCAAGAGGGCCTGCCCGCGTACGACTTCGCGCTCGTCGCCGCGGAATCCTCATCGGTGCGGGCGGTGCCGGGATTCACCATCAGCACGCCCTACGGGCTCGACAGGCTGGAGGACGCCGATCTGATCGCCATCCCGGTCGGAGACGACTTCCACACCAGGGACTTCCCGCCCGCCCTCCTGGAGGCGCTGCGCCAGGCGGTCGCCCGCGGGGCCCGGGTGGTGAGCGTGTGTGTCGGCGCCTTCGTCCTGGGTGCCGCCGGCCTGCTCGACGGACGACGCTGCACCACGCACTGGCGGTACGCCGACGCGCTCGCCGAGCGCTACCCGAAGGCCCAGGTCGAACCGGAGGTGCTCTACGTCGACGAGGACCCGATCCTCACCTCGGCCGGTACCTCCGCGGGGATCGATGCCTGCCTCCATCTGGTGCGCAAACTTCAGGGCAGCGACGTCGCCAACGCCATCGCCAGGCGCATGGTGGTGCCCCCGCACCGGGAGGGCGGCCAGGCCCAGTACATCGAGCGACCGGTTGCCCACTACGGGGAGGACGGCGTGCGCGCGGTGCTGGTCTGGGCCGAGGAGCACCTGGACCAGGAGATGAGCGTCGAGCAGCTGTCGGCGCGGGCCTGTATGTCGCCGCGCACCTTTGCGCGGCGCTTCCGGACGGAGACGGGGACCACCCCCTACCGCTGGCTGCTGGCCCAGCGGTTGCTGAGCGCCCAGCGGCTGCTCGAGAACACCGACGAGACGATGGAGGTGATCGCGGCCCGTACGGGATTCGCCAACGCGGCGGCCCTGCGGTACCAGTTCGTGCGCTCCCTCGATACCACCCCCAACGCATACCGGCGTGCCTTCCGGGGCCGCTTATCCGACACCACCACGCACTGAGCCCCGCACGGGGCCCAACAGGAGGACAGGAATGTTACGCATCGCGGTAGTGGGCGCCACCGGAGCGGTGGGCCGGGAGTGCCTGGCCCTGCTCGACGGCGGAATCGTGCCGGTGGAACAGGTCGTGCCCGTCGGGTCGGCGCGCAGCGTCGGCCGGGATCTGGGCACCGAACTGCAGCTGTCGCTGCCCATGACGAAGGTGGTGACCCTCGACGACCTGGACCCCCGGGGTCTGGATGTCGCCATCTTCTCCGCGGGTGCGGAGGTGAGCTCCCGGGAGGCGGAACGGCTGACCTCGGCCGGGGTCCTGGTCGTGGACAACAGTTCCGCCTTCCGGATGCGCCCCGACGTCCCCCTCGTCGTACCGCAGGTCAACCCCGGCGTGCTCGACGACCGCCCGGGGGTGAACCTCGTGGCCAACCCCAACTGCTCGACCATCCAGCTGGTGCGCGCCCTGAGCCCGTTGCACGAGCTGGCGGGACTGGAGAGCGTCGTGGTGGCGACCTACCAGGCGGCGTCCGGCGGAGGGGTGCGCGGCCTGCGGGAGCTGACGGAGGAATCCAGGGCCATCCTGGACGACCCCCGCACGCAGGGTGCCGCCGGCGGGCGCTTCGGGCAGCCGCTGTCCTTCAACCTCGTTCCCGAGATAGGGCTCCAGGACGACACCGGGCTCACCCATGAGGAACGCAAGCTGGTCCGCGAACCACGCAAGATCCTCGGCCTGCCGGACCTGCGGGTGAGCGCCACCGCGGTGCGGGTGCCGGTCTTCGACTGCCACTCCGAGGCCGTGCACGTCCGGCTGCGCGAGCCGGTCACGGCCGAGTCCGTCGAGGCGGCCCTGGCCGCGACACCCGGTCTCCGGGCCTATGGCCGGTCGCAAAGCCCCTCGTACCCCATGCCCCGTACCGTCTTCGCCTGCCGCGAGGACCGTGCCCTGGTGCACGTCGGCCGCATACGCGTCGATCCGGAGGACGACAGGGCGGCGGCGCTCTGGGTGGTCGCCGACAACCTGTGGGTGGGGGCGGCGCTCAACGCGCTGCAGATCGTGGAACTCGCCACGAAGAACGGGTGGCTCGGATGACGGACCGCCGCTCGGCGGAGCGCCGTCCGCTGGTGCTGAAGTTCGGTGGCTCCGCCTTCGCCGACCTCGACGGCTACCACCGGGTGGCCCGGTACACCGTGCGCCGGGTCACCGAGGAGAAGCGCCCGCTGGTCGTCGTGGTGAGCGCGATGTCCGGGACGACGGGCAAGCTCCAGCAAACCTTGAACGCCCTGGTCGACGACCCGCCCGCGCACGCCGCCGCGATGCTCCTGACCACCGGCGAGACGGTGAGCGTCGCCCTGCTGGCCGCTGCGCTCGACGCCGAGGGCGTGCGGGCGTGCCCCCTCCCCGCGGCGGGTACCGGGCTCCTCGCCGAGGGGCCCGGCGACCGGGCGAGACTGATCTCAGCCGACCCCGGGGCGCCGGCCGCGGCGCTGGCCGACTGTCCGGTCGTGGTCGTCCCCGGTGGCCAGGCGGTCGACGCGGCCGGGCGGGCCGTCATGCTGGGCCGCAACAGCTCGGACCTCTCGGCGGTGGCGGTGGCCGCGGCGCTCGGCGCCGACACCTGCGAACTCTTCTCCGACGTGCCCGGAGTGTGCACCGCCGACCCCTATCTCGTCCCGGAGGCCCGTACGCTCTCCCGGATCAGCTACGAGGGACTGCGCCGGATGTCCCGGAACGGAGCCAAGGTCGTCCACGAGGGCGCCGTGGACTGGGCGGAGCGCGGCGGGGTGCGGCTGCTGTGCCGTCCCTTCCCCTGGTGCGAGGGCCCGGACGGCGGGACCGCCGTGGGTACGGGCCCGGAAGTGTCCGCGGTGGTCGTGCACAAGGGCAGCGACGTGTGGTGCTTCCGGTCCGGCCGGGAACGCCGGGCGGCGGGGGGACGACTCCGGGCCGAGGGCCTGGCGATCGCGGAGTTCGACACCGCGGGCGAGGCATGCCTGACGGTGCCGACCGGAGCGCGGGGCGCGGCCCGGCACCTGCGGGCCGCGCGCCGCCTCGACGACCTGTGCCTGGTCACCACGCTGTGGGCGGACGGCAGAACCGAACACACCGCCGTGCCGCGCGCCGAGGCCGCGGCCGAAGCCCGCCGCCGCCACGCGCTGCTGTACCCGGACCCCGGCCACCCCCCTCGCCGTCCCGGCCCCCCGCCGGCCAAGGCCCGCTCCCCGCACAGCGGCGTCCTGGTCGGCCCGGCCCGGCCGCTGCCCACCGAGAGCGGGCCGCTGGACTGACCCGGGCCGGGACCGCTGCCATGCACGGCGGCGTCGCGACGGCGGGTGATCTCCGCTTCGATGTCCTCACGCGCATTCCGGACTCGGCTTCGAGTGGATCGAGCGAAAGGCGCCTGACGGGCGAGAGCCCAGGGGGCGCCTTTTCCGTGCCTCTGGAAGAAGCCGAGCTTCTTCGGGAAGTATGAGACCGGCAGGTTCTTCGTCTGTTGGTGTTACAGCGCTCGTGGCGGCGCTGACCTCGACCGCATGCGCTACGGGCTGCTCCGGATGACGCGCGCCGTCGGCGTTGCTTCCCCTGGCCGACGGCGGTCCGACCGCGTGCTGTGCCGACGGGGCAGGTTCGCCAATTATGTTGATCCGTACGGGATGTGTCGCCGTGGCAGAGGCGGTCCGGCTCGCGCGGTGCGGGGCTGCGCGGCGTCGCCGACTGGCCGCGGAGCGTTGCCCGGCGCGCAGGGGTCGGGAGTGGAGATCGGTATTCCCCGTGCAGGATTCGAAGAGCGCTCCCTCGGCCCCTCGGGGGAAAGGCGGCGTGGTAACGGGTGCTGCCGGCGTCCAGCCGGCGCCGCCACGCCGGCCATGTCGCCCTCGCCGTAGGCCGCCTCCCGGAAGGAATTGACGCCCCCCGGCCGCCCCCACTGCGGGCGGGCCCTTGCCCCGCACATCACACTGCGGGTCGCCGGCGAACCGGGCGCGCGGACGGCGGCGTTACCGGCCACCGCTATCGCTGCCGGCGTCGACGGCTGGGCCCGTGTCCACGATGGCTGGGCAACGACAAAGGTGCGTCGGCCTGCTGATGAGGGCGGTACCGGGTGTGCCGGTCGAGGTTTTCGTGGAGGCTGCATGGATGCCTGAGGCAGTCATGTATCCGTCGACGGGGCCCGGACTCCGGCGTCGGGCGTATCAATGCCCGTAATGCGCAAGGAAGTCCACCTACGTCGCGATCAATTCCTCCACCAGTCGGGTCATCTGCTGGGAAGGGGCGACCTCGAGTTCCTGCCGCAGCAGCTCGCGGTAGGTGCGGTACCGCTTGAGCGCGCAGGCTAGGTTGCCCTCGGCGATATGGATCTCCACGACGATGCGGTGGGCGGTCTCCCGGATCGGGTCGATGGAAATGGCGGTCAGCGCAGTCTGGAGCGCGGGCAGGTACTGCCCGGCGGTCTGGAGCTGCTGGGCGAGGCTTTCCAGGGCGTGCAGCCGCACCTGGTCCCAGCGCTCATGGTCCAGCATCAGCCAGTCGTCGGACCAGCCCGGAAGCAGCTCCCGGTTCAGCTCACCCACGAGTGCGTCGCAGTCGGCCGGCAGGGGGCTCAGCCCGGCGATAACCTGCTGAGCCGTCTTCCGCATCTCGTTCAGGTCGACTTCGACCGCGGGCGAGAGCCACAGGCGTTGACCGACGCTGTCGATGACGGTCTCGGTTCCCATCCGCCTGACGTGACACAGGGCCGACCGCAGATTAGCCGCCGCCCGGCTGGGGGTGCAGTCGGGCCAGAGCTGGTCGGCGGCCGCCCCTCGGTACACACCGTGCTTCTGCAGGGCAAGGAGGGCCAACAGGCGCTGGGCTCCCAGGGGGAGGGGGATACGGCGTCCGGCGTATGCGAACTCGAAAACTTTAAGTAATTCCAGGTACGCATCGTTCGAATTCACAAGCTCCACTGTGCGACCCGTGGCTGCATCACGCATCCGGATATGACGGCGGCATCGCGTTCACCAACTGGTTGAGCACCGTTCGACCATTCTCGTGAGCCGGTTTCGCCGGGCACACCACGGCGGTCTGACCGGCCGGTCAACGGCTCGGAAACGTATGAGAGACGTGTGCCGGACGATCCGGGGACGCCCGCTGGATGAGCCGGCTGGAGCCTCGTTCGTGAACGGCACCCGTGCACCTGAGCCTTTGGCGGAGAGGGGGGCCGGATGGAGCCCCGATCGGTTCTGCAGAATTTGCCGGCACGTGGAGAAGAGCTCGTCGGTGACCCGCGCGTATGCATTGCGGTGCTGGACGGTCCGGTGGATCTGTCCCATCCGTGCTTCGCGGGCGCCGATCTCACCAGGCTCGACACCCTCGTCGAGGAACCTGCCGGGCGCGGGCCGATGTCGCTGCACGGCACACACGTCACCAGCCTGTTGTTCGGCCGTCCCGGCAGTGCCGTCTTCGGCATGGCGCCACGCTGCCGGGGACTGCTGCTCCCGGTGTTCCGCGACGCGCAAAAGGGGCGCGTACCGCAGCTGGACCTGGCCAGGGCGATCGAGCGGGCGGTCCAGGAGGGCGCCCACATCATCAACATCAGCGGTGGCGAGCGCACCCCGGACGCGCAAGCGGACAGTCTGCTCGAACGGGCGCTGCGGCGGTGCGACGACAACGGAGTCCTCGTCGTCTCGGCCGTCGGCAACGACGGATGCGACTGCCTTCAAGTGCCGGCGGCGGTGTCGTCAGTGCTGGCGGTCGGTGCGCTGGGGCGTGACGGCGAACCGCTCAAGATCAACAACTGGGGCGATGCCTACCGTACCAACGGTGTGCTGGCTCCCGGTCAGGACATCGAAGGTGCCGCGCCCGGCGGCGGCCGCGCGGCGCTGACCGGCAGCAGCTTCGCCACTCCGGTGATATCCGGGGTGGCCGCGCTGCTTGTGGCCGCTCAGCTGCGGGCGGGAGGCAGCGCGGACCCGAGGGCGGCGGCCGACGCCATCCTCGAGACCGCCACGCTGGCACCGTGCGCCCCGGAGGACGCACCCGAGTGCCGGCGCCGCCTGGTCGGCACCCTGAACGCCGCGCGGGCCCATGACCTCATCACGGGGCACGGCGACTCGGCCGTGACGCCAACCGACGTGACGGTGATCCCGTCCGGGGCCACGCCGCACCAGGTGCACCGGCCGCAGCTCCTCGCCCCCGAACAGGGAGTCAGCGCCGCCTGTGCCGGTGCACTCCCTTCGCTCGGAGCGGCCTCCGTGCAGCCGCCCCACTCGGAAAAGACAGAGGGAGTCAGTGCCATGGACACCGATCACACCGATCGCACAGACGCCGCTGCCTACGAGGCAGCCGGGACCACTGAGGAGCAGGAGGCGGCGGAGCCCCCGCCACAGCCTCCCGACCCGACGACGGCCGGCGCCGCCGAAGGCGCCGACTCGTCCGCTCCAGGAGCCGGGCCCGCAGGTGAACTCCCTGCAACCCAGACGTCCCCTGCGGAGGCGTCCCACGCGGAAGCGATGGAAGGAGTCAACGCCATGGACACGAGTGGCGTGGGTATCCCTGCACACGAGGCGGCAGGGACCACAGTTCAGGAAGCACCGGCCGCGACGCCGGTACCTGTGTCGGAACCGGCACCCGTTGGCGGCGGACCAGTGGCCGGAGTGCGCCCCTCCTGCGGCGGTGACGCCCAGTGCTCGTGCAGCGGAGAGGCCGCCGCGCGCCCCCTCGTCTACGCGATCGGCACGATCGGATTCGACTTCCAGACCGAGGCGCGCAGGGACACCTTCCGCCAGGCGATGGTCCCCACGACGGAAGAGAAGCAGGTTGCGGGCAAGACGGTCTACCACCAGGTCAGCGTCTACAGCCCGGAGGACCTGAGCGCGTACCTGGCGGTGAATCCTTGGGAGAGCGACAAGCTGGTCTGGACGCTGGAACTGGACCGTACGCCGATCTACGCGCTGGAGGCCGAGGTGCCCGCCGGCATGACCTGGGGCGGACCGGTGCCGCAGCCCGAGCACCAGCATGGGGCCAAGAAGGCGGCCCAGGGCACTGCGATGGAGGCACCGAAGGAAGCGGATGTCCTCGATCAGTTCTACCCGCCGGTGTCGATGATCTACAAGATCTTCCGTGAGGCGATCGTGGGGCAGGTCAGGAAGGAAGAGGACCGGGACTACATCTCCCGGGTGTCCATTCCCGGAGTGCTTACTGACCGGACGGTACGGCTCTTCTCCGGACAGGTCGTCCCCGTGGTCGAGGTCAAGAGCCGCGGCATCGCGACCTGGAACGAGACCGTGCTGGTGAAGTCCGTCATGAACGCGGTCACCACGACCACCCATGCCTCCAAGCAGGCGGCTCCTGCCAATCCCGACGATCTCGAGAAGACGATCCGTGCGCTGCTGGACAAGATCTACTACCAGTTCCGCAACCTCGGACAGAGCTCCGCAGAGCGGGCTATGAACTATGCCGGCACCAACGCCTTCCAGTTCGCCGGCACCATCTCGGACGGCCTGCTGTCCGCCCAGCACGTCCCCGGGTCCAGCCACAACTTCTACGCACTGGAATCGGTGCGGGTCTCCAAGAGCCCGTACTGCCGCATCGGCTCGGACTGCCAGGACGTGATCGTCACCTTCATGGACCCGGAGGACGACCGGCGGGCCAAGGTCAACTACCTGTTCACGATCGACGTGAGTGACCTGCCCCCCGTCAGCCTGGCGCCGACGCACTCGTTCCTGGGCGACATCTGAACCGTCCTCCGGCAGCGGAGAACGACAAGGAGAGAGCAGATCATGAACAACGACGACCAGCAGCCGAAGATGACCCTGCCGATCCAGGCGCCGCCGGTCCAGCGGGACGACCGGAGCGCGCAGGCAGCGACCCCCGGCGACAACGGTATCGAGGCCGCGCGCTGCGCCGACTTGACCGGGCTCGCCCGGCAGATGTGCTTCGCGCGCGGCGGCCTGTCGCTCTGAGACGCGATCGCTGTGACGCACTACCACGATGATCGATCAACGGTTCACGAGGTCACGATCACCGGACCACCGCCGCGGCGGCAACAGCCCCGCAGGTGGGAGAAGCGTGCCGGCCTCACCACTCCGCCGGCATGACACCACAAGGAAAGGCGAGACGAGATGATTGACCGGATCGAACGAGAGGCGGACAGGCCGCAGAAGCCTGCCTCGCCGGAGATGCCGCGGCAGGCGCCGCCCATCGACCGCACCGGAACCGCGATGCCGGGCGTCACCGGGGACACCCCGGGCGTCGAGGCGGACGGCTTCCTCACGGACTGGCTCGCCAGCAAACTCCCGATCTGAACGGGGCCTGCGTCGGTGACCGCGGTTCGTCCCGGCCACCGACGCCATGACATCCGTCGCTGCCGCCACGACGGCACGCGGAAGGGAAAGCCACCATGTCTGACCAGACCGAACGAGAGACGGACCGGCCCACCAGGACCGCGCCGTTGGAGATGCCGCGGCAGGCGCCGCCCATCGACCGCACCGGAACCGCGATGCCGGGCGTCACCGGGGACAACCCGGGCGTCGAGGCGGACGGCTTCCTCACCAAGCTGCTCGCCAGTGTCCTCCCGATCTGATTTGTCACCGCACCGCTGACCACGATCCGACCTGGTCACGGCGCCATGACGCACACCGCCGTCATGTCCCGTGCCGTCATATGACACGGGACGGCCGGGGCCATGACGGCACGAGGGAAGGAAGGCCATGAAGACCGACCGCACCGAACACGACGTGGACCGGACCGCCAGGCCCCCCACGCTGGAGATGCCGCGGCAGGCGCCGCCCATCGACCGCACCGGAACCGCATCCGCAGGTGCCTACGGCGATGCCGCCGGCGTCGAGGCGGACAACGTCCTCGAATCCATCATGAAGTTCCTCCAGGGCTGAGGGATACGGCGCCGGTCGCGGCGGCTCGCCCCCCCGGTGACCGGCGCAGACCCGGTACGACGACGATGGGAGGTCGACTATGCAACTCATCTTGCCGGTCCAAGGCGCGATCGACCGCTCCAAACCCTATGAGCCGTTTCTGGTGATGCGCCCGTTCGTGGAGGACGACGGGACGCTGAGCCTGATGCGGGGACAGGTGGGCGGTTACTACGGCCACGACGTCGGAGACCCGAGCCCGCTCCTGTGCCACGACACCCGTGACACGGAGGGCCAACTGGTCCCGGGCAGCACGTGGGGAGGCTGGCTCTGATCCGCAGACCGGAACCGGTGCCGCAACGGTGCTTGCGGCACCGGACCCGCTGTGCCGAACGCCTCTCAAGGGAAGGGAGTGAGTGCCATGACGGCTCTCAGGACCGCGATCGCCTGGCCGAACGACAAGGTGTACCTCTTTTTCGACGACGACACGTATCACCGCTACGACGCGATCACCGGAAGCTTCGAGCAGGGCTCGTTGGACGTGCGAGCGGAATGGGGACTCGCCGGCTCCCCCGAGGCCTTCGTGTGGTGGGGAGCGGGCACGGCCTACGCCCTCACCGGGGAGACCTACGTACGCTACGACCAGGTCGCCCGGCGCGTCGATCCGCAGTGCGCGCCCCCCAATCCGCCCTTCTCCTTTGCGGACGACTGGGCGGGACTGCCCGACGGCTCGGACGGGGGCACGAACTGGCAGGTGGGCATCGACGCCGCGATGAACTGGGGCACGGGCAAGCTGTTCCTGTTCAAGGGCGCCGAGTATGTGCGTTATGACATCACGGAAGACCAGGTCGACGACGGCTATCCGCTCCCCGTCGCCGACCACTGGCCGGAGGTGTTCAGCCGTGACCTGGATGCCGCGGTCTACCCGGGAGGGCGCTTCGCGTACTTCTTCCGTGGCGACGACTACCAGCGCTATGACGTGGATGCCGACACCGTGGTCGACAGCGGCACGCTGTCCTCGGGCTTCCGCCTCGCCCCGACGCCGTCCGGCGCGCTCGTTCCGGCTCGCCTTCTCACCCTCCCCCAGGCCAACCGGCAGATGGCTGATCTGATCCGGCGCGGCAAACTCACCCTGAAGAGCCCTGCCTTCGTGGACGGGCCGTCGGGAATCACCTCACCCACCCCCGCTCAGCGTGTGACCGTCGGGCCGCCGACCCTTGACGGCATCCGGTACACGAACGCGCTCAACCCGGCGGCAAACTTCTTCGACAACGTCGACCAGCGCATGCTGTTGGCCCTTTACCGCCTGACACGCTGGATCAACTCGTCCCGCCCCGATGTGACAGAGCTCTTCCACCTGGGCATCGGCCATGGCTCCGGCCCGTCGAACGACTGCCACAACCAAGGCCGTGCGCTTGATCTGTCGGCCATCGGCGGGACGCTCGACGGGACCTCGTTCAACAAATCGATCAAGGCGGACTGGGGGCAGCTTCCGGCGCCCGCGGGTGGCGGTGCCGTGCGCATCAGCCCCTCTCACGACGCTCTGGCCTACGGCCTGTTCACGACCGCGTTCCGGTTCGCCACGTACGAGTGC
This sequence comes from Streptomyces sp. NPDC101227, assembly GCF_044767545.1. NCBI lineage: Bacteria > Bacillati > Actinomycetota > Actinomycetes > Kitasatosporales > Streptomycetaceae > Streptomyces > Streptomyces sp. NPDC101227. Next base: position 672,417 of record NZ_JBIWOD010000001.1, read on the forward strand.
GAGGCCAATGGCATCGGCAGCGCCAACAAGTGGCCGATGCCCCGCCTCGGCGGCAGCGGCTTTGTCATCTACCCCGATTACGGCGGTGACCCCGCGCTCCGGGCAGCCCACCAGGACCACGTTCACATGCAGGTCGGCCCTACACGGATCTGATGGGCGAACCACGGATACCGCGACCTCAGTGGTACCTGCGGGTGGCGGCCGACGAGAACGGTGGCGGCGGCCCGTATGCCCGCGATGACGCCCCGGCGTTGACGACGAGAGTGCCCACCGCAGCCGGTGTAGGCAGTGCACCAGGCCTGTTGAACGGTTCGGCGTGGCGCCGGACGGGCGGCTGCTCCGGAAGATGGCGGGCACCTATGCGGAGCCTTCGGCGTACGGCACGACGTGGGTGAGGGAGAACGTCCTGACCCGGACGGCGCCGAGCAGGCCGGAGCATCGAGGTTCTCTTCCGCCGCTACGCCAGGTTCCTGGACGGCGTCCGGGAGCGGCCCAACCGCCTCACGGAGCAGTCCATGGCGGAGTGAGCGGACGAATGAGAGGCGCCTGACGGGCGAAAGCCCAGGTCAGACGCCTCGTTTCAGGCGTCTAGAAGAAGCCCAGCTTCTTCGCCGAATAGCTCACCAGCAGGTTCTTCGTCTGCTGGTAGTGATCCAGCATCATCTTGTGGTTCTCCCGGCCGATGCCGGACTGCTTGTAGCCGCCGAAGGCCGCATGCGCGGGATAGGCGTGGTAGCAGTTGGTCCACACCCGGCCGGCCTGGATGGCGCGCCCGGCGCGGTAGGCGGTGGAGCCGTCCCGGGTCCAGACGCCCGCGCCCAGCCCGTACAGCGTGTCGTTGGCGATGCCGATGGCGTCGTCGAAGTCGGAGAACGGGGCGACCGCGACCACCGGGCCGAAGATCTCCTCCTGGAAGACCCGCATGTCGTTGTTGCCTTCGAAGATGGTCGGGCGGACGTAGTAGCCGCCTTCCAGCTCGCCGCCCAGCTCGGCCCGGGACCCGCCGGTCAGGACGCGGGCGCCCTCCTTCTGGCCGATGTCCAGATAGGAGAGGATCTTCTCCAGCTGGTCGTTGGAGGCCTGCGCTCCGATCATGGTGTCGGTGTCCAGCGGATGGCCCTGGACGATCTTCTCCGTACGGGCCACACCCGCGGCCAGGAAGTCCCGGTAGTGCCCGCGCTGGATCAGCGCCCGGGACGGGCAGGTGCACACCTCGCCCTGGTTGAGGGCGAACATGGTGAAGCCCTCGAGGGCCTTGTCCTGGAAGTCGTCCACCAGGACGGAGACATCGTCGAAGAAGATGTTGGGGCTCTTGCCGCCGAGTTCGAGGGTCACCGGCCGCAGATGCTCTGAGGCGTACTGCATGATCAGGCGGCCGGTGGTGGTCTCGCCGGTGAACGCGACCTTGGCCACCCGCGGGCTGGAGGCCAGCGGCTTGCCCGCCTCCACGCCGAAGCCGTTGACGATGTTGACCACGCCGGGAGGCAGCAGATCCGCGATGAGGGACATGAAGAAGTGCACCGAGGCGGGGGTCTGTTCGGCGGGCTTCAGGACCACCGCGTTGCCGGCGGCCAGTGCCGGGGCGAGCTTCCATGTCGCCATCAGGATCGGGAAGTTCCACGGGATGATCTGGGCGACGACGCCGAGCGGCTCGTGGAAGTGGTACGCGACGGTGTCCTCGTCGATCTCCGACAGGGTGCCTTCCTGGGCGCGTACGGCGCCCGCGAAGTAGCGGAAGTGATCGATGGCGAGCGGGATATCGGCCGCCAGGGACTCCCGTACGGGCTTGCCGTTCTCCCAGCTCTCGGCGACAGCCAGGGCCTCCAGATTCGCCTCCATCCGGTCGGCGATCTTGTTGAGGACGGCGGCGCGTTCGGCGGCGGGGGTTCGGGCCCAGCCGGGCGCCGCCGCGTGTGCGGCGTCCAGGGCACGCTCCACGTCCTCCGCCGTACCGCGCGCGACCTCGGTGAACGGCTGTCCGTTGACCGGCGTCGGGTTCTCGAAGTACCGCCCCAGCGCGGGCGCCACGAACTCGCCGCCGATCCAGTGGTCGTAGCGGCTCCGGTAGCTCATGACGGCATCGGCGGAACCCGGGCTGGCGTAACGGGCCATGGGGCGGCCTCCCAATCGCTCTCGACGCGGTGCCCGCCGCTCCCGGGCGACGGGCGTTGCGCGCACGGTAGGGCGGCGGAGGTTGCGGGAACGTTGCGCGGCGGGCGGGCCCCGGCCAGGCGGCAGGGGGGTGCCTTACGGCGTGGGGGAGCCGCCCGGCAGCCCGTACGCCGCGCGCAGCCGGCCGGCCGTGGCGAGCGGGGCGCTGCGCGCCGGGGAGCGTTCCGGCAGGGCGTCCACCAGGGCCTCCCAGATCTCCAGGTCGTCCTCGCCCCACGGCGTCCCCGTCCACCGGCGCAGCTGGTCGGGCTCGCGGGCGCCGAGCAGGGCGCGGCGCAGCCGGTCCTCGAGGGAGGCGCGCAGCCGTCGTACGCCGGGCGCCTCCGACAACGGGAGCAGCGGCCCGCGGTAGGTGTCCAGCGCGGCCGTGAGGTCCCCGGCGGCCAACTCCGCCTCGGCGGCGGCGAGATCGCTCTCCACCGGCCGGGTCAGTCGGTACGGCCGCGACGCGAGCAGCGGGCCGACCAGCTGCCGCAGTCGGGACAGTTCGGCCCGCAGCGTGACCGGGCGCATCTCGCGCTCGCCGTAGAGGAGCACGGAGAGCTGCTCGCCCGTCAGGCCCGCGGGATGCTCGGTGAGCAGCACCATGATCTCGCTGTGCCGGCGCCCCAGCCGCAGCCGTGAACCGTCCATGGTCAAGAGCGCCTCATCGCGGCCCAGCGCGGCCAGGCATATCGTCAACTCCGTTACTGCGCAGGCGAGATGGGATTCGGCGGCGCGGGCGGTGGCCTGCACCAGGGCCAGGCTGTGCGGGCTCGCCAGATGATCCCCGCCGGTGATGTCCACGGCGCCCAGCAGCCGGCCGGTCCGGGGATCGTGCAGCGGCGCCGCGGCGCAGGTCCAGGGCTGCACCCGCCGGTTGTAGTGCTCCGCCGCGAAGATCTGTACGGCGTGATCGGCGGCGAGCGCGGTGCCGGGCGCGTTGGTGCCCGCGTGCCGTTCGTCCCAGCGGGACCCGACGACGAAGTTCATCCGCTCCGCCTGACGCCGTACCCCGGCGTGGCCCTCGATCCACAGCATCCGTCCCTGCGGATCGCAGACCGCCATCAGATGCGCGCCGTCCTGCGCGATGGTGCCCAGCAATTCGCGGAAGACGGGCATCGCGCGGGCGAGCGGATGCCGGTCCCGGTAGGCGCGCAGCGCGGGCTCGTCCAGCTCGATGGGCGCGGCGCCGTCCGATGCGGCCCGCGCCAGGGCCGAGCGGCGCCAGGAGTCCGCGACCACGCGACGCACGGGCGGTGCCACCGTCCCGCCGGCCAGGAACGCCTCATGCGCCCGCCGCACCGTACGGGTGTGCGCCGCCGGGTCGGCGCCCGACTCCAGCGCCAGCCAAGGGTTGACCACCTGTCACCTCTTCGTCACGGATCCGGCCCCCGCACGCCGATGGTGCTCGTACCGGGCGGCGCCGTAAACCCCGCGTCAGGTACGGGGGCCGATCCGGTCGCCGGCCCCTAGCCGCAGCCCGTCCGCGACGATCAGATCCGAGGTGACCAGCGCCTGCTCGGCCTCCACATCGGTCATGAAGACGAAGGGCGGCACGACCGGCGGGACCGGGAGGGTGTCGGGGGTGAACGTGAGACAGAGCAAGCCCTCCAGGCAGCCGCTGAACTTGGTGAGATAGAGGGTGACGTCACCGCTGAGGCTCAATGTGTCGGCGTTCAGGCCGAGTTGGGGACCTTCGCCGTCGCGGGTGACGAGGTGGTAGTCGGTGAGCGAGGCGGCCTTCATCTTCAGGACCATCGCTTTGAGAGGGCCGTCGGCCGTCGGCACTTCGGTGACCCCCGCCAGGGTGAAGCCCCGCGGCGCGAACATGGTCGTCCGCACGGTCGGCGGGTTCGGGGGCGCCGGGACGGCGGAGGCGTCGGCCCGCTGCGCCGGGCCCCCGATGGCCGCGAGCAGCGCGAGGGGCAGGCCGACGGCGAGGGCCTTGCCGCCGGTGCCGCCGCGGGCGGGGGAGGCGGCCGTACGCTCCGCGGGCCCGGCGCCGTCGGGCGCATCCCGAGCCGGGGCCCGTACCGGGGTATCTGCCGGGGCCCGGGCCGGCGTCCACCCGAACCCCATCGCGCCGCCCGCGATGCCCAGGCCCATGCCCACCAGGAATCCGCCGAGATTGGTCGCGGCGAAGGAGAGCACCGAAAGAATCAGCGCATTGATGCTCACGTAGTGGTGGGCCGCCGGTGCGCACCACAGGAAGACGCCCGCCACCATCAACGCCAGCCCGATGCCGAGCGCGGCCAGCCCGCCCAGCCCCAGGCTCACCAGCACGGTCAGCGGCGACAGCGGCACCAGCAGCAGTTCGGCCCCGCCGAGCACCAGCAGCAGCCCGGCCCAGAACGGCCGGGTCCGCCGCCACCGCCGCAGCGCCGCCCGCCGTTCGGGCCAGGGCAGCGTCCGCTCGAGCCGGGCGCCCCACCGGGCCCGGCGCGCGCTCAGAAACACTTGTCGCCGTCCAGGCTCACGCTCACCCGCAGCCCCTTGAGGCGGAAGTTGCCGCCGGTGGCGGACCAGGCGTGCGACTTGACCCCGGCGACCTCGATGTCCCCGGCCTGCAGCCCGAACTTGCCCTTCGGGCCCTTGACCCCCGGTACGGCGTCGAGCGAGCCGGCGTCGCGGCCGATCTGCGCCGTACCGAAGCGGGCGTCGCCCACCAGGTCCTCGCCGTCGATGACCAGGCTGTCGGCGGTGACCGCACCGGCCCTGCCGCCCGCCGTCAGCTTGAACACCACCGTGCCCACCGGCGTCTTGACCTGTGCCGACTGGCAGATGTCGGCGAGCGTGGCCTTGCCGATGCCGAGCAGTGCGACGGGGTGTCCCTTGCCGTCGGCGTCGCGGTCGGTCTGCACGTACGACGACAGGCCGCTGCTGGTCAACTTTCCCGAGGAGACCTGGAAGTTGGTGCCCGAAACGGCGAAGGACGCGGCCAGCGCGCCCTGGGCCATGACCGTCGCCAGCGCGCCCACGGCGAGCACGGTGGGAAGCGCCACCACGGCGGTCTTCTTCCAGGAGGTTCGCCCCTCGGGCGATGTACGGATCGTAGAGCTCACTGCGTCCTCCCCGGGGCAGTGGTCGATTGCGCGAGGGAAGTGCTCGATACGCCGCCGGAGGAGACCGGCGGAAGATCGTTGAGAGGCCCATTGAGCGACTCGATGAGCGTCTCATCGAGAGAGCCATGGAGAACGTCCGATGGTTCTGACGTTCTGTCATACTGCGAAAACTTTTGGCAGTTGGAGACTCAGTGGGAGATTAGGGCGAGTTTTGAATAATAGTCAACAGCGCGGACAGGACGGTTCCCCCGGTGCCCGCGGCACCGAGCGTTCCCGGGCGCGTCGCGCCGAACTCATCGCCACCGGACGCAAGTTGTTCGCCGACACCTCGTACGACGCGCTGTCCATGGACGACATCGCGCGCGAGGCCGGCGTGGCCAAGGGCCTGATCTACTACTACTTCACCAACAAGCGCGGCTATTACCTCGCGATCATCGAGGACGCGGTGGCCCAGCTGGTCGAGCGGGCGGGCAGCACCCATGACCTCCCGCCCGTCGAACGGGTCCAGCGCACCATCGACGGCTATCTGCGCTACGCCCAGCACCACCAGGCCGCCTACCGGGCCATCGTCGCCGGAGGCGTCGGCTTCGACGCGGAGGTGCTGGCGATCCGCGACACCGTACGCGCCCGGCTGCTCGGCACCATCGCCCGCGGCGCCTGGGGCCGGGACGACATTCCGCCGCTCGCCCGCACGGCGCTGACCGGCTGGCTCTCCAGCGTCGAGGGCGTCACCCTCGACTGGATCGCGGCCCAGGAGATACCCCGCGAGACGGTGGCCGACCTCCTGGTGCGGAGCCTGGGCGACACCCTCCGGCTGATCGAGGAGTACGAGCCGGCCTGCCCGGCGCCGCCCCGGCCGCCCGTCTGACCTGCCCCCTCGGGCGGCGGGGAACGCACGAGGCGGCCCGGCGGCCCGGCGGCACGGGAAGGGGCGGGAGGCCCTTGGCCTCCCGCCCCGTCCCGTGCTTCGCCAGCTACTTGATCGCCTTGATCAGCTCGCCATTGGCGGTGTCGCCGCTCAGCTCCCAGAAGAACGTGCCGCCCAGGCCCTGCGCGTTCTTGAAGGCCATCTTCGAGCCGATGGTCTCCGGGGTGTCGTAACTCCACCACTGGTCGCCGCACTTGGCGTAGGCGGTGCCGCCGACCTTGCCGGTGGCCGGGCAGCGGCCCTTGAGGACCTTGTAGTCGTCGATGCCCGCCTCGTACTTGCCCGGGGCCGCTCCCGTGGCCGTGCCGCCCGGGGCGTCCTGGGTGACACCGGACCAGCCGCGGCCGTAGAAGCCGATGCCCAGCAGCAGCTTGTTCGCCGGGACCCCGAGACCCTTGAGCTTGGTGAGGGTGTCGGTGGTGTTGAACCCGGCCTTGGGGATGCCGTTGTACGACGTGAGCGGGGAGTGGGGGGCCGTGGGGCCCTTGGCGTCCCACGCGCCGAAGTAGTCGTACGTCATCGGGTTGTACCAGTCGACGTACTGGGCCGCGCCGGCGTAGTCGGCCGCGTCCATCTTGCCGCCGTTCGAGGCGTCCGCGGTGATCGCCGCGGTCACCAGATTGCTCTGCCCGAACTTCTCCCGCAGCGCCTTCATGACCTTGGTGAAGGCGTCCTTGCCGCTGGTGTCGCAGGTCAGACCGCAGGCGTTGGGGTACTCCCAGTCGATGTCGATGCCGTCGAAGACGTCCGCCCAGCGCTTGTCCTCGACCATGTCGTAGCAGGACTGCGCGAAGGCGGCCGGATTCTTGGCGGCCTCGCCGAAGCCGCCCGACCAGGTCCAGCCGCCGAACGACCAGATCACCTTGAGGTTCGGGTGCAGCTTCTTGAGCTTGCGCAGCTGGTTGAAGTTGCCGCGCAGCGCACCGTCGTCCCAGGTGTCCGCCTTGCCGTCCACGCTCTGGTCCGCGGTGTAGGCCTTGTCGTAGTCGGCGTAGGAGTCGCCGATCGCGCACTTGCCGCCCTGGACGTTGCCGAAGGCGTAGTTGATATGGGTCAGCTTCGCCGCCGACCCGGACGTCTCGATGTTCTTGACGTGGTAATTGCGGTCGTAGACACCCCAGTTGGTGAAGTATCCGACGACCTTGCTGCCCGCGGCCGCCGCGGGCTTCGCCTTGGTCACGGGGGTGGTGGCCGGGCCGGCGGAGGCCGACCCGACGAGCAGCGTGCCGGCCAGCGCCGCCGTACACAGCGCGGTGGCGGCGGCGATCAGCCTGCGCGGCGATCGCTTCCGGTGCGGTCTGAGCATGTCTTCTCCTCGGAGGGGGGCGAGGTGGAGCCTGACCTGCGTGCCGAAGGCATGAACGCGAATCGGCGCTCATCGTTAATTGGCATGAACGCGTGGAACGTTGGGGGAGAAGGTAGAAGGACTAGACCAGTACGGTCAATGGTTCGGACCAATTTCGTGGCCGAGTGACAGCCGGGCGGCGCCCGGGAGACGGCCGACGGACCGCCGGCCGGACCGGCCGCATCCGGGGATGATCAACCCGTGACGTGAGGCCGCCGATCGGGCATACTCCTAGCGCCACAGCTGCAGGTCATCGCCTTCCGAGACCCGGACGGCGATCATTGGCTGGGCATGACGAAATCCGGCGGCGCCGCCTCACCCCGCGCGCACGTCGCCGCAGCGCCCGACAGGGAGGAGAGCGCCGCCATGACCGAGTACGGCCCCCGGCCGGTGGACCGCAAGCTGCCCACCGAAGAAGCCCGCGATCTGCTGACGCTCGTACGCGAGCTCATCGAGCGGGAGATCAGGCCGGTCGCCGCCGAGGAAGAGGCCGCCGGCCGCTTCCCGCGGGAGACCTTCACCCTGCTCTCCGAGTCCGGACTGCTGTCACTGCCGTACACCGAGGAGTTCGGCGGCGGCGACCAGCCCTACGAGGTCTACCTCCAGGTCCTCGAAGAACTCGCGGCCGCCCGGCTCACCGTCGGCCTCGGCGTCAGCGTCCACACCCTCGCCTGCCACGCCCTCGCCGGCTTCGGCACGAAGGAACAGCGCGCCGAACACCTCCCGGCCATGCTCGGCGGCGGTCTGCTCGGCGCGTACTGCCTCTCCGAACCCGCCTCCGGCTCCGACGCCGCCTCGCTGACCACCCGCGCCGACCGCAAGGGCGGTGGGGGCACCTCCCGCTCGAGCGGAGCCGGGAGTGGGGGATGGGTCATCAACGGCACCAAGGCGTGGATCACCCACGGCGGAGTGGCCGACTTCTACACCGTCCTCGCCCGCACCGGCGGCAGCGGCGCCCGCGGCATCACCGCCTTCCTCGTCCCCGGCGACGCCGAAGGCCTCAGCGCCGCGCCGCCCGAGCGCAAGATGGGCATGAAGGGCTCCCCGACGGCCCAGCTGCACTTCGACGACGTCCACATCCCCGACTCCCGCCGCCTCGGCGACGAGGGCCAGGGCTTCGCGATCGCCCTCTCCGCCCTCGACTCCGGCCGCCTCGGCATCGCGGCCTGCGCCATCGGCGTCGCCCAGGCGGCGCTGGACGAGGCGCTCGGCTACGTCGCCGAACGCCGCCAGTTCGGCCGTCCCATCGGCGACTTCCAGGGCCTGCGCTTCATGCTGGCCGATATGGCCACCCAGGTGGAGGCCGGCCGGGCGCTGTACCTGGCCGCCGCCCGGCTGCGCGACGCCGGACAGCCGTTCTCCAAGGAGGCGGCGATGGCCAAGCTCTTCTGCACGGACACCGCGATGCGGGTGACCACGGACGCCGTACAGCTCCTCGGCGGCTACGGCTACACCCTCGACTTCCCGGCCGAGCGCTATATGCGCGAGGCCAAGGTGCTGCAGATCGTCGAGGGCACGAACCAGATCCAGCGGATGGTGATCGCCCGGCATCTGGCGGGGCCGGAAACGCGCTGAGCGGCCGCGGGGGGCCGGGCGCTGCACCGTGCCCGGTGCCCCTCGCCGTCGAGGTGGTAGGTGATCCCGGGCTGCGCTGCGGTGCCGGGTTCCGCGGAAGGTGCGGGCGGGGGCGAGGGTGTTCATCGGCAGTCGCAGCTCCTCGAGGCCGGTGAGGTCCCACAGGCCGGCGGGGAGCTCCGCGTGGTAGTCGCCGGTCGTGACGTACAGGCTCCATAGATCGGGCGTCCGCAGCGAGCGGAGGCCGCCGATGCCATCGGGTAGTTCCACGGCCCGGAAATCGGCCGGCTCCAGCTCCTCCAGGCGGCTCAGCCCCCACATCTCTTCCGGGATGGTGAGGGGGTTTTCGGCCGTGCCGTCGCTGCCAGGCTCAGCTTCACCAGTGCTTGCAGCCGGCCGATCTCCGGTGGGATCACCCGAAGATCCGCACTCGGCAGGACCAGCACTTCCAGGTCGCTCAACTGGCTGATTTCCGGCGGAAGTTCCTTCGCCCGGGCGCCCTCGCGGGTCAGTCTGCGCAGCCGGCGGAGACCGCCGATCTCCGGCGGTAAATGGGTCAACTCATTGACGCATGTGTCTAGTTCGCGAAGCTCGCCCAGCAGGCCGATCTCCGGAGGCAAGGCGGTGATCGGGGCGCAGAGTGTCTTCAGGGATTCCAGCCGGGTCAGCCGACCGATGCCCGCCGGAGTCTCGTCCAGATACTCGGAGTGGATGCTGAGCTCCCGCAGCCGCTCGAACCGCCACAGCTCGTCGGGCAGCGCACGCAGACCCTCCGCGTCGATGTCGATCACCTCCGCGTCGGGATCGGTGCGCGAGAGCTGTCGTACCACCTTCTCGAACTCGTTCTGATTCCACTCGGACCATTCGGACCGCTCCATGCCCCTCGAGCTAGCCGGGCCGCCTCATCACCACCCCCACTTTTCGCCGGGGTATGGCAGCCCGTGCCGACCTGACGTACCGTCAACTCCCGCCGTCCCGGACGGCTCCCGGCCGACCGTGCGCCCAGGAGGAACCCTCGTGCCCGACCGCCCGATCGCGCTCGACGAATACCCGATCCACCAGGTCCCGCTGTCCATGCGGCATGTCGCCACCGGCGATCGCAACGCCTACGACCGGTGCATCTTTCACGTCATGGACCACTCCGGCCGCGCCCTGCTCATCGCCGGCCTCGGCGTCTACCCCAACACCGGGGTCATCGACGCCTACGCCACCCTGCGCCTCGGCGACCGGCTGTATGCCGTACGGGCCTCCGACGCGCTCGGCGACGACCGGCTCGCGCTCAGCGTCGGACCGCTCACCATCACCGTCGAGAAGCCCCTCGCCCGACTGCGGCTGACCTGTGACGCCGACCCCGACGACCCCGACGGGCTCTCCTACGACCTCACCTGGTCCGCGGCCTTTCCCGCCACCTGGGAGCCGCACCACACCCAGTACCGGGGCGACCGGCTGACCCTCGAAGGGCGGCGGTTCGTCCAGGCCGGCACCTGCACCGGGAGCATCCGGGTGGCGGGGGAGGAGCTGACGGTCACCGAGGGGGAGTGGACCGGCACCCGCGACCGCAGCTGGGGCGTGCGCCCGATCCCCGGGGAGGACGGCGGGCGGGCCGGCGAGGAGATGCGGCCCGAGGGCTTCCACTGGGTCTGGTGCCCGGTCCGCTTCGACGACCGCTTCGTCATGGTCATCGTCCAGGAGGACGCCGACGGCCATCGCACGCTGAACGAGGCCCTGTTGGTCCGCAACGGCGAACGGGATGTCCAACTCGGCTGGCCGGGCACCGACATCCGCTACCGCCCCGGCACCCGCCACCCCGAACGCGCGGTCCTGCACCTAACCGACCCGTCCCGCAAACCCCTCGAACTCACCGCGGAGATCCTCACCTCCTCACCCCTGGCCGTCGGCGCCGGCTACCCGCCGGCCGACGACTGGCAGCACGGGACCTGGCGCGGCCGCGGCTGGAGCGACCGCCGCAGCTACGACCTCTCCGACCCCGCCGCGCACCCCCTCGCCGCGTATGGCGTCACCGATCACGCGGCCCGGTTCACCCTCGACGACCGGACCGGCTACGGCATCTTCGAGCACGGCAGTTTCGGACGGCACGACCCGAGCGGCTTCACCGGCTATGACTCCGTGGCGAAGGAGCCAGGACAGTGACCACGTCCCCACGCCCCCGCACCACCACCCGCGACCCCGAAGCCCTCACCCGGCGCCTCACCGCCTGGCTCGGCACCCGGCTCCCCGGCGCCCGCGCCACCGGCGCCACCGTCCCCGACTCCAACGGCATGTCCAGCGAGACCCTCCTGTTCGACATCGACCACCCCGACGCGCCGTTCCGTTCCTGCGCGCTGCGGCTCGCCGCCGACCCCGCCGCGTACACGATCTTCCCGCGCTACGACATGGCCCAGCAGTACCGCACCATGCAACTGGTCGCCGACCGCACCGACCTCCCCGTGCCCCGCACCCTCTGGCTGGAGGAGGACCCCGGACACCTCGGTGCCCCCTTCTTCGTCATGGAGCGTGCCGCGGGCCGTGTGCCACCGGACGTCATGCCCTATACCTACGCCGGGAATTGGCTGTACGACGCCACGGACGAGGAACGGGAACGCCTCGAATCCGAGAGCGTTTCGGTTCTCGCCCGGCTGCACGACCAGGCGCCGCCGGCGGCGGCCGCATTCCTGGGGGCGGGGGAGAACCCGGCAACGGCGCTGCACCGTCACGTCGAGAACCAGCGTGCCTATTACGCATGGGTGGTTGCGGGGCGCCCGCATTCCCCGGTGATCGATCGGGGCTTCGAATGGCTCACCGAGCACTGGCCCAAGCATCCGGGTGAGACCGTCCTGACCTGGGGAGACGCCAGGATCGGCAATATCGTCTACGACGATTCCTTCGCGCCGGCCGCCGTTCTGGACTGGGAAATGGCCGCCCTTGGGCCGCGCGAACTCGACCTGGGCTGGATGGTGTATCTCCACCGCTTCTTCCAGGACCTCTCGGAGAGCAGCGGGGAAGTCGGACTGCCCCAATTCCTGCGCCGCGACCGAATCGAGGAGCGCTATGCCCGGCTCACCGGGCACACACCCCGAGATATGGAATTCCACACCCTTTATGCGGCCCTGCGGCAGGCCATCGTGATGCTGCGGGTGGCGTATCGCCAGGTGCATTTCGGTGAGGTGCCGGTGCCGGACGACGCCGATGCGCTGATCCTGCACCGGGACACCCTGGAAGCGATGATCGCCGGTCGTTACTGGTGAGCGGGGCTCAGGCCCCGCGGCGCATCTGCGGTACCCGGGCCTGCCACGTGCCCTGCCCGACGACGTGCGAGAACGGCTGGCGCCGCCAGTCGAGGCTCTCCGGGAGCGTCAGCAGCACGGCCGCGTCCCGCTCCTGAGCGTCCATCGTGTCGTCGGTCTCCGGCGCCTCGGCCACCGGGCGGCCGGAGCCCTGGCACACCGTCAGGCCGAACGGGTTCCACGGCGAGGGGCACAGGGCGTGCTCCGGAAGCGTGTCCTCGTCCGCCAGCAGTGCAATCGGCTGCCCGCAATCCGGGCAGGTCACGCGGTAGATGTCAAAGGTCTCGAAGGCTTCGTACGTACCGTCGTCGCCGGAGAAACCGAGACTGTCGCCCTCCTGAGCGCCGACGTTCGGCGCGGCGGATTCCTGCTTGAGGCGTCGCATGATGTCCATCCCCCTCGGGTGGGCCCACTCGGACCGCTGACTTCCTGTAACGGGCGGTCCCGGCCACCACCAGCAATTCCCTTCATGCCGCGCGCATAATCACCGCCGCCCGACATACACCGGACCACGGGTGTGGCATTCCTCACACGGGCCGGTGCAGGGGTGTCCACGATCCGGCGCGCGCTGCGCATCCGCGCCCGCGCACAGTAGGTTGAACGGGTGGAGGAGTTGGACCGACAAATCGTGGATCTGCTCGTCAAGGACGGGCGGATGAGCTACACCGACCTGGGCAAGGCCACCGGCCTGTCCACCTCGGCGGTGCACCAGCGCGTGCGCCGTCTAGAGCAGCGCGGTGTCATCCGGGGCTATGCCGCCATCGTGGACCCCGAAGCCGTGGGCCTGCCGCTCACCGCCTTCATCTCGGTCAAACCCTTCGACCCCAGCGCCCCCGACGACATCGCCGACCGGCTCGCGGAGGTCCCCGAGCTGGAGGCCTGCCACAGCGTCGCGGGCGACGAGAACTACATCCTCAAGGTCCGGGTCGCCACCCCGCTGGAGCTGGAGCACCTGCTCACCCGGATCCGCTCCCTGGCGGGCGTCTCGACCCGCACGACGGTCGTGCTCTCCACTCCGTACGAGGCCCGGCCGCCACGCATCTGACCTGGCGGCGTTTCCACCCCCGCGCGCGGCGCACCCGCGCGAAGGGGCCAAACTGTCCGGTATGAGCGAGCGCACCCCGGACCCGGCCCGGCAGTCCCCTTCCCGCACCGTCCTTCTGCGCGGCGGTGAGGTGCACAGTCCCGCGGACCCGTTCGCCACCGCCATGGTCGTGGAGGGCGACCGCATCGCCTGGGTGGGGGAGGAGGGCGCGGCCGATTCGTTCGCCGACGGCGTCGACGAGGTCGTACGGCTCGACGGTGCGCTGGTCACCCCGGCGTTCACGGACGCACACGTGCACACCACGGCGACCGGCCTCGCGCTCACCGGACTCGACCTGACCGGCGCCGCCACGCTCCCCGACGCGCTGGCCCGGATCCGCGACCACGCGGCCGCGCGCCCGGCGGACAAGATCCTCCTCGGCCACGGCTGGGACGCCAGCGCCTGGCCCGAGGGGCGCCCGCCCTCCCGTGCGGAACTGGACGCGGCGACCGGCGGCCGTCCCCTCTATGTCACCCGCGTCGACGTGCACTCCGCGGTGGTCACGACGGCGCTGCTGGACCTGGTCCCCGGGATCCGCGAGCGGGCCGGCTTCCGTGCGGACGCCCCGCTGACCGGCGATGCCCACCACGCCGCACGGCGGGCCGCGTATGCCGCCGTCACGCCCGCCCAGCGCGCCGACGCCCAGGCCGCGGCGCTCGCCCGCGCGGCCTCCCTCGGCATCGGCAGCGTCCATGAGTGCGCGGGCCCGGAGATCTCCGGCGAGGACGACTTCACCGCGCTGCTCGCGCTGGCCGCGGAGGGAAACGGCCCGCGGGTGGTCGGCTACTGGGCCGAGCTGGTCGCATCCGCAAAGGAGGCCGGGCGGATCCGTGAACTCGGGGCCGTCGGAGCGGCCGGGGACCTGTTCGTCGACGGATCGCTCGGTTCGCACACCGCCCATCTGCACGCCCCGTACGCGGACGCCGAGCACTCCGGCGTCGCGCAGCTCGACGCCGAGGCCGTCGCCGCCCACGTCGCCACCTGCACCCGAGCCGGACTCCAGGCGGGATTCCACGCCATCGGCGACGCGGCGCTGACCACCGTCGTCGACGGCGTACGGGCCGCCGCCGACCGCGTCGGCCTGGACCGGATCCGCGCCGCCCGGCACCGCGTCGAGCACGCCGAGATGCTCACCGACCGCACCGTCGCCGGCTTCGCCGACCTCGCGCTGACCGCCTCCGTCCAGCCCGCCTTCGACGCGGCCTGGGGTGGCGAGGACGGCATGTACGCCACCCGCCTCGGCGCCGACCGCGCCCGCACCCTCAACCCCTACGCCGCCCTGCTCAAGGCCGGTGTCCCGCTGGCCCTCGGCTCCGACAGCCCGGTCACCCCGCTCGACCCCTGGGGCACCCTGCGCGCCGCCGTCTTCCACCGCACCCGCGCCCACGGCATCTCCGCCCGCGCCGCGTTCGCCGCCCACACCCGCGGCGGCTGGCGCGCCATCGGCCGGGACGACGCGGGCGTCCTGGTGCCCGGTGCGCCCGCCGACTACGCGGTCTGGCGCACCGGCGAACTGCTCGTCCAGGCCCCCGACGAACGGGTACAGCGCTGGTCCACCGACCCCCGCTCGGGTACCCCAGGACTGCCCGATCTGACCCCCGGCGGCGACCTGCCGGTATGCCTGACCACGGTCGTCGGCGGTCGTACCGTCTTCGGGCGGCCGATCGAGTGACATCGGGCGGTCAGGTGTCGCCGAAGGGTGCGCGTGCGGCTGCTTGCCCCACCTGGGGAAGCTCGGCGGTGACCTGGGACGACGCGAAAACCACGCAGGCGGGGCACCTGTTGACAGCGGGCGGTCGGCGGCCGGTAGGTTCGGCCGAGTCCACCACAGGACGTCCGAACGGGAGACCTCCGCGCCGTTGTCGAACGCAGCTGGGCCATGGGGCGGGGCGCCACACCGGCGCACCGCCACTGGGAGCCAGGTCCAGCGTCAGCGGCACGGCGCGGCGGAAAGTCTCAGCTGGATGGGAGTCCCTCCCTGCTCGTCAAGGGCTTGGGGGAAGGTGCGACCCGGGTGGGGCCCGGACGCTCAGTAGACAACGGCTTTCGGTCGACCCGCAGCCAGCGGGTCCCAGGTCGGCCCGAAGGGCACCGGGCCCCTATCCGCACCTCCCGTTTCCCGTGCGCCTGCGTCATCTTGCGCACCTGGCACCCGCTACGGCGGCTTCCCGATGTACGGTCAGCTCATTCCCCCGAGCTCTTGACGGGGACCCCCACCCACGCTCCTGGTGAGCAGGGCGGGACCCCCACCCGACCTGCAGGAAGGCCGCGACCGTGCCATCGGTCTCCGACACCACCGAAGAAGCCGCGAGCGGCGCCTCGCCCGACGGCACGGTGCCGCCCGCCGAGACGGGGGTGACCGACGTGCCGCGCCGCCCCGGCCGGGCCCGCCGGATCGCCGCGCTGGCCCGCCGCGAGGCGCTGCGTACCCTCCTCGCGGCCGTCTGCGGCATCGCGCTCGGCCTCGCCTTCCCGCCGTACGACCTGTGGCCGCTGTCCCTGGTGGGCGTGGCCGCGTTCTCGCTGCTGACCCGCGGCCGGACCGTACGGCAGGGCGCCTGGACGGGCTTCGTCTTCGGGCTGCCGTTCTTCGTGATCCTGCTCAAGTGGCTGCATGTGGTCGGCTGGGACGCGGTGATCGGACTGTCCGTCGCCGAGGCGCTGTTCCTGATGCTGTTGGGCGCGACGCTGGCCGGCACCTCGCGGCTGCGGGCCTGGCCGCTGTGGGCGGCCTGCCTGTGGGTCGCCGAGGAATGGGCCCGCGACCGGATGCCGTTCGGCGGCTTTCCGTGGGGGCGGCTGGCGTTCGCCAACACCGGGTCCCCGTTCACCCCGCTCGCCGCGCTCGGCGGCGCCCCGCTGGTGACGTTCGCCGTCGCGCTGGTCGGCACGCTGCTGGCCGCGTGCGCCGCCGCCCTGTGGGGCCTGCGCGGCTCCGGCTCGTTGCGCAAGGCCGTTCCGGCTCTTGAGGCCTTCGGGCTCGCGGCCGCCGTCACCGTCGCGGGCGCGGCCGTACCGGTCCCGACGAAGGCCGACGACAGCGTCGACATCGCCGTCGTCCAGGGCAACGTCCAGCAGCCGGGCATGGACTTCCTGGGCCGTCCCATGAAGATCCTCGACAACCACGCCACGGCCACCGAGAAGCTCGCCGCCGACATCAAGGCGGGCAAGGCCAAGAAGCCGGACCTGGTCATCTGGCCGGAGAACTCCTCCGACCTCGACCCCTTCCAGTACCCGCAGGCCTACGACCGGATCAACGAGGCCGTGCAGGCCATCGGCGTGCCGGTGCTCGTCGGCGCCCTGGTCGACCACCCCACCAAGAAGGGCTACGTCTTCAACGAGGGCATCGTCTGGGACCCGAAGACGGGGCCGGGAGCCTCGTACACCAAGCAGCACCCGGTGCCGTTCGGCGAGTACGTGCCGTTCCGGGAACAGGTGAGCAAGATCATTACGCGCTTCCAGCGGGTGCCCCGCGACTTCTACCCCGGTGACCACACCGGCGTACTGAACGTCGGCCCCGCCAAGCTCGGCGATGTCATCTGCTTCGAGGTCGCCTACGACGAGATCGTCCACGACACCGTCGACGCCGGCGCCCGCGCCCTGGTCATCCAGACCAACAACGCCACCTACGGCCGCACCGGCCAGCCCGAGCAGCAGCTGGCCATGTCCAAGCTCCGCGCCGTCGAACACGGCCGGGCCGTCGTCACCGCCGCCACCAGCGGGATCAGCGCGGTCGTGGCCCCGGACGGCACGGTCACCCATCAGATTCCCGAATTCACCCAGGGCGTGGTGTCCGCGCGGATCCCGCTGCGCGACGAAACGACGCTCGCCGACCGCGTCGGTGCGGCACCCGAGTGGGCGCTCGCTATCGTGGGTCTTCTGTCCTGTGCCGCCGCGGTTGTCGTCGGCCGGCGCGGGCGTTCGAAGATCGAGAAGGGGCAGCAGTGACAGACGGCGGTCAGCGGCGGTACGGTCCGCTCGGCACCACGTTGGTGATCATTCCGACGTACAACGAGGCGGAGAACATCAAGCCGATCGTCTCGCGGGTGCGGTCCGCCGTCCCCGAGGCGCACGTCCTGGTCGCGGACGACAACTCACCCGACGGCACCGGAAAGCTCGCCGATGAGCTCGCCGCCGAGGACGACCACGTCCACGTCCTGCACCGCAAGGGCAAGGAAGGGCTCGGCGCCGCCTACCTCGCGGGCTTCCGGTGGGGCACGGACAACGGCTACGGCGTCCTGGTCGAGATGGACGCCGACGGTTCCCACCGGCCCGAGGAGCTGCCGCGGCTGCTCACCGCCCTCAAAGGCGCCGACCTCGTACTCGGCTCGCGCTGGGTGCCAGGCGGACGGGTGGTGAACTGGCCCAAGAGCCGCGAGTTCCTCTCCCGCGGCGCCAGCGCCTACTCCCGCGCCCTCCTGGACGTGCCGATCCGCGATGTGACCGGCGGCTTCCGTGCCTTCCGGGTGGAGACGCTCAAGGGGCTCGGGCTGGAGGAGGTGGCCTCGGCGGGCTACTGCTTCCAGGTCGACCTCGCGCGCCGTGCGGTGCGGGCCGGCTTCCATGTCGTCGAGGTGCCGATCACCTTCG
Organism: Streptomyces sp. NPDC101227; assembly: GCF_044767545.1. NCBI lineage: Bacteria > Bacillati > Actinomycetota > Actinomycetes > Kitasatosporales > Streptomycetaceae > Streptomyces > Streptomyces sp. NPDC101227. The sequence goes on from NZ_JBIWOD010000001.1 coordinate 690,439, forward strand.
TCGACCGGGAGCACGGGGACAGCAAGATGAGCCGCGACATCATGGTCGAGGCGCTCTGGAGGATCACCGCCTGGGGCGTCGACACCAAGCTGAACAAGATCCGCCGCCGCTGACCCACCGCAGGTCCGGGCCGTCTCCCGGCAGCCCCCTCGCCATCGGTGCGGCCCTTGGGCCAGGCACACTTGAGGCATGACGTTCGCAGCCGTACCACCGCCCGACCCCCGCCCGCCCCAGCGCTCGCGCGCCCGCCGGTTCCTTCCGCTGGGCATCGCCGCCTGGGTGGTGCTCGAGGTCTGGCTGCTGATCGTCGTCGCGGATGCCACGAGCGGGCTGACGGTCTTCCTGCTGCTGGTCGCGGGCATCCTGGCCGGCGCGCTGGTGATTAAGCGGGCGGGCCGCCGGGCCTGGCGCAAACTCACCGAGACCCTGCAGGCCGCCGATCCCACGGCGCCCAGGGAATCCACTTCTTCGGGCAGCGGGGCCTCGGGCAGCGGGGCGTCGGGCAACGGCAATACCCTGCCGATGATCGGCGGGCTGCTGCTGATGGTGCCGGGGCTGGTGTCCGATGCCGTGGCGCTGCTGTGCCTCTTTCCGCCGACCGGCAAGCTGATCGCGCGCCGTGCGGAGAAGCTGCTGTCCCGGAGGTCGGGCTACGCCGCGGGGTCGTTCGGCGATGCGTTCCAGCAGGCCCGTATCCACCGGCCGGACGGCAAGGTCGTCCAGGGCGAGGTCATCCGTGATGACGAGCCCCCGGCCCCGCCCCGCCAGGACCCGCCGCTGACCGGCTGAGAGCCGGAGCCGGAGACGAGCAAGGGCCGGGGCCACTGCGTGATGCAGTGACCCCGGCCCTCGTGCTGCGTACTTCTCTGGCGCAGTCCGGTTGTCAGGCGGACTTGCGGTTGCTGTCGCGCGGATGCACGGCAATGTTCATGGTTCCGGAGCGCAGGACGGCCAGCCGCTCGGCCAGCACCTCCTCCAGCTCCTCGCGGGTCCGCCGCTCCATGAGCATGTCCCAATGCGTACGCGCGGGCTTACCCTTCTTCTCCTCGGGGCCATCGCCGTCCACCAGAAGAGAGGGTGCACCGCATACCTTGCACTCCCACTCCGGCGGAATCTCGGCCTCAACCGAGAACGGCATCTCAAATCGATGGCCGTTCTGGCATGCGTACTCCACCGCCTGGCGCGGGGCCAGGTCGATGCCGCGGTCGGTCTCGTAGCTGGTCACCACGAGTCGCGTGCCGCGGAGAGCTCGCTCACTCATGAATCGTGCCTCCCGGGCTTGTCGCCCACAGGACAGGTGTCGCTGTCGTCGTCATCCGGTCAACGTCCGGTCGGCGGTGAAGATTCCCGTAATCTGCGTCGCCCGTCGTGCCGCCCCTTGTTGTACCCACCAGCGCCCGGTTTGTCACATCTGGCAGCAGATGTCACCCAACGCTTTCCCGATTTGAGCGCGCAGTAACGGTCCGCCTGGTGAGCCAAAGGCGTACACTACCGGCCCGCGCCCCCCGAACCTAAATCCGGTCCGGGACAGAGTTGCCCGCCGCCGCGATCGCCCGCCGCACCGGCACCCTCGCCAGCAGGACAAATCCGACCGCGAAGAAGGCCACCAGGGACACGATCGCATCCCGGTAGCTCCCGGTCAGCTGGTAGGTCATCCCGAACACCAGCGGCCCCAGCCAGCTCACGCCCCGGTCGCTCATCTCGTACGCGGAGAAGTATTCGGCCTCCTTGCCGCGCGGAATGAGATGTGAGAACAGCGACCGGGAGAGCGCCTGGCTGCCGCCCAGGACCAGTCCGATCGCCGCCGCCAGCGCAAAGAACCAGACAGGTTCCTTCGCCGGCAGGAAGAATCCCGCCGCCAGCGTCAGGGCCCAGGCCGCCAGCGAGCCCAGAATGGTGCGCTGGGCGCCGTACCGCCGCGCCATCCGCCCCATCAGCATCGCGCCCGCCGCCGCCAGGATCTGCACCAGCAATACCGCGATGATCAGCGTCGTCTGGTCCAGCCCCAGCTCCTCGGAGCCGTAGACGGACGCCTGGCTGATCACCGTCTGCACTCCGTCGTTGTAGACGAGATACGCGAGAAGAAAGGCGAGCGTGAGGGGGTGGCGACGCATCTCGCGCAGGGTCTCGCGCAGCTGCCGCCAGCCCTGGCCGAGCGCCGCGCCACCGGGCCCGTCGGCCACGGCACTCCGCGCCGCCCGCCGGTCGCGCAGCCGGCGCAGCGGGATCAGCGAGAACGCGCCCCACCACAGTCCCGCCGAGGCCAGACAGATCCGTACGGCGGTGCCCTCGGACACCCCGAAGGAGTCGTGCCCGGCATACAGCGCCAGATCGACGATCAGGACCAGCGCGCCCGCCGCGTAGCCGAACGCCCAGCCCCGGGAGGACACCGCGTCCCGCTCGTCCGGCTCGGCTATCTGCGGCAGGAAGGAGTTGTAGAGCATCATCGACACGACGAAGGAGACGTTCGCGATGATCAGCAGCGCCCCGCCGAGCAGATAGCGGTCGCCGGCCAGGAAGAACATCCCGGCCGTCGCCGCCGCCCCCGTATACGCACAGCAGCCCAGCAGCGGCTTCTTGCGGCCGGTCCGGTCGACCAGCGCCCCGGCAACCGGCATCGCCAGCACCGACAGCAGCAGGGACGCGGAAACCGAGTACGCGAAGAAGGAGCCCGCGCGTACCGGAATGCCCAGGGGGTGGACGAAGCCGTCCGGGCCCGCGGCGGCCCTGGCCACCGAGGTCAGATACGGCCCGAGGAACACCGTCAGGACGCTGGTCGAGTAAACGCTGTTCGCCCAGTCGTACCAGTACCAGCCGCGCTGTTCCCGGCGTCTGGCCGCCGTCCCCTCATCGACGCCCCCGATCACGGCTTGTGTGCTCACCGCGCCCACCCCCGTCCACCCGTCCCCGTCGCCGCGGCGGACCGACGGTGGGCGGTCAGACCCAGGAGCCCCGCTCGGTCAGCACCGTCCGCAGCGTCTCGATGTGATCGATTGAACGACTCTCACCGCTGCGCGCCCGTAAGCTGCGGGAACACCCCCAGCGAAGATCAACTGGGAGACTCTTGGGAGAGCTGCCATTCCTCAAGAACCTTACGGGCCATCTCGACTGACGTCTCGTCTCCCATGATTTTCTCCCACCGACGCCCGGATCAGCGTCGAGCCGCTCGACCTGGCTGATGTGATCCACGGCCCCGTGGACGCCCCCACCCCGCAGCTCCAGCCGTACCGGACGACGATCGCCGCACTCCTGCACCGGGCCCACGTCCGGCTCCTGGGCGGAGGCTGGTGCGCTGGCCGGTTGCGCGACGAGCAGGGTGCCCGCTGCCTGATCGGCGTCATTCGCGCAGTGGCCGGCAGCCGGCGAGAGGCAGACGACGCGTGCGTCGTTCTCCTCGACATCATCCGCGCCGAGTTCGACCCGAACGCCGAAACCATCGCCTCCTGGAACGACCGGCGCGCGACGGTCGCATGCCCGCCCGCATCCTCGGCCACGCCGCCGCCAGCGCCGGCGCCCGAGGCATCTAACGACCCTTGCCGAAAGGAACGCTGTGGCTCCCAAGCCGTGGAAGACCACCCGCACCGTTGCCGACCTAGGGCAGGCGATGGCCGACTGGCTCGAAGGGCGCACTCGCACCTGGCCCGGCTACGGCGCTCCCCACCCCGACGACGAGACCCGACACCTGATCCCCATCCTCGTCGCCGCCAACCGGGCCGGCTACGTCACCACCAACTCCCAGCCCGGACTGCCCCCTCCTGCGGCTACGGCGGCCGCATGTGGCGACAGCGCGCCGCTGTCGACGGCTGGATCACCGACGCCCGGCTCATCGTCCGAATTCGTTCCGAAGCAACCCGAGTGGGGCTCGCCGTCATCGCCAACCGGCCAGGGGAACGCAGCCACCCCGGGATCCCCGTCACCGAAGCCGGTGGCGAAGAAATGGCCGGGTTCGGCAGGTCGCCCGGCCACCGACGCCTTATCGCAAGCGAGTGGCGTGGTGTCGGCCGTCAGGCGCTCCGGGAGCTCCGAGACGCCACGCACCTCACGCTTATCGACACCGAATGGGGCCGAGACAACCGGCTCTGGCCCGCGCTCACTCGAGCCACGAGCTGCTGACCCCGGGGGGAGGCGTAAGCAACGGAAGCGTCACGAGACAGGGGAAAGGGTCCATCCAACCTTCAACTAGTGGATAGCATCCTGCTCCCACACGTCCCAGGGGGGATCATGAATTACCAGCAATACCCCACCCAGCCCGGACAACAGCCCCAGCCCGGTATGTACCCGCCGCCGCAGCCGAAGAAGATGGGCACTGGCGCCAAGGTCGGCATCGGGTGCGGAGGCGCATTCGCAGCCCTCCTCGTCATCGGGATCATCGGCGCCGTAGTCGGCGGGGGAGCCGGGGAGCCGGCGAAGGTCGACAAGGTAGCCGCGGCACCCAAGCACGCGTCCAAGGGCAACGCCAAGCAGGCCGAGGACAAGCCGAAGACGGAGTCGAAGCCGAGGGCCAAGCCCGCCGCGCCCAAGTCGGCCGTCGATAAGTTCAAGGCGTTCGTCGCTAAGAACGGCACCGCCACCGAAAAAGCCGCCGCCCAGCACATCACCAAAGTCCAAGGCGCCGACGAGCAGAACGACATCCTCGACTCTGTCGATATCTACACCGACTACACCGGCGGCATCATGGGCCCCCACGCCGCCGACGGCAAACTCATCGCCAGCGCGTTCGCCGACTGGAAGAACTCCAAGAACGGCCTCGTCACCATCTACGACAAGGCCGGCGAGATCCTCTCCAACGGCAACTTCTGAGCCGGCGGGACTGAGAGGTTCCCAGTAAGTAGTTGCCCAGAAACCCAAAGATGTCCTAGTCCCCTCAAGACAGCGGAACTATGCCTGAAAGCCTACGAAAGCCCCCGGCCGACACCGGGTGCTTTCCGCAACCCTGGGGAGGCGCAATGCACCCGGCCGAGCTTTACCCCGACGACCTCGTATACGTCGACGACGCCGAACGCGAGACCGGAGTGCCTCGAGCGACCATCCGCCAATGGGCAGCCCGCGGCAAAATCCGCCGCTACCCCGGCAACGGCCGGCCTTCAGGGCTCGGGCACGCACAGCGCACCATGTACGCCCTCCCCGAAATATGACAACAGGCCGCCACCTACCAGGCCATGCCGAAGTGCGCCCCCAAGGCTGCGTAACCACCGACAGGGCCCGCACACCCCCAGGCGGACGCCGGGCCTGCTGCCCGGCCCGAGGCGGCGCCCGCCGAGCAGCAGGCCAACAGCCGTGAGGAGGCCGTCAGTCCTTTGGCCGGCGCCACGGTCTCCCCTCGCCTCCAGGCCGCAGCGTCACGTCCGGATCCGGGCCGGTCCGCCGCTGACGAGCAGTCGCCACGATCGTGCCCAGCATCACCGCGCCAGCCATCACAGCCAGCACATCCCAGTCCTGAGCCAAGCTGACCAGCACCACCGCCAGCGCCGCGACGAATACACCAGCAGCCGCATCTGTCCGCATATCCCCACCCCCTACCGGTGGCCACAGCGTAGAGACGGAGGCGCCCCGTGCACAGGCGAACATGCTGGCGAGTGTGCTCCGTTGCCGGCTGCCCCGAGTCCACCGACCCGGGCGGGCGCTGCGAAGGGCACCGGCAAGAGGCCGAGCAGCGACGCGGCAGCTCCCGGCAGCGCGGCTACGGCCGCGAACACCAGCAGCGGTTCCGGCCCGGCGTCCTCGCCCGCTATCCCGTGTGCGCCCTGTGCCGTAAGGCACCGAGCCGGCACGCCGACCACTACCCGCTCAGCCGGCGCGAGCTCGTCGCGGGCGGCCTTGACCCCGACGCCCTGAAGTATGGACGTGGCTTGTGTCAGGCATGTCATGCCAGGGAGACCGCGCAGCACCAGCCGGGTGGTGGGAATCAATCGGCGAGCTGGTGACCGGACTGCTGTTGGGAGCCTGGCTCACGCGGCGACGGGCTCCACGCTGGGAGCCCGGTCCAGCAGCTCCAGGCGCTTGATCATTCGTCGTACAGCCAGCAACGGGATCACGCCGAACACGCCGAACGACATGTCGAGGACCGTCCACCCAAAGGGGATTCCCCGGATCGGGCCACAGATGAGCGCGAGCGGGATGATCCCGGCGCAGGCGATCATGCCGAACTCGATGACCCAGATGTTGCGTATGGGGTCGCGGTACGGCCCGTAGAAAGCGACTGCGATGACGAGGTGGGCGAACGCCAGCCAGTCGGTGCCGTAGAGCACGAAGGGGTACTGCATGTTGGTGGAGTCGAGGCCGTCGCGGACGCGCTGAATCCATTCCATGAGCCCGGGAAAGGTGTCGCCAATGGGTGCCGCCCAGGATGTGAGCGCGTCGTGGATGAGGTGCACTTCGGTGGCGAGAGGAAAGGCTGTGAGTCCGCTCAGCACCAGACAGACGATGAAGACGACCAGCCACACGCGTATGCGCCGTAGTAGCGCTCTTCGCTCGTTCATGCGCGCAGCGTACTCCCGGCTTTACCGGCGCTTTACGAGACCCCGGCGAATCTGCGCGCGACGGTGCGCGAGACCATTCTGGGCCCTCCGGCCAGGGCAACCGATGGTGGCCCCGTGTGATGTCTCGGCCGGCCCATCGTGGGGGCCCCTCTGGTGATCACCGCCAGACCGCCGGGGAGGGCTATCCGGGGCGCGGCAGGTTCACAACTTTCATGATCACTGTCCTGGCTACGTGCTGTGATCGTTGAATGGACCCCAATGTCCTTAGCTCTCCACCGAGTTCAGGCGGCGCCCGCGTCTGTCAGGGGTGCGGTTCACCACTGGTGATCAGTTCCCGGGAACGCAACCCACGGAAGTGGTGCAGTCGTCGATGCCAGGTGTGGGTGCTTCGTCATCCTGGCCGGGTGCGGCCGGCAGTGGGCGCCTGTCTGAGCTGCGGGGTCAGCCTCGAAGGATGGCTGGCGGGCGCCCAATTCTGTGGGAGGCGCTGTGGTGAAGTCGCCGGGGGAACCCGGTTGGCGGCTCCGCTGCTGAGCGTGTGTGTGAACGCGGCGGTGGCAAAAGACTGGAGCGGCACCCGCTTGGTGTCACCCAAGCGGTAGGCGAACGGAGCTCGAGCGGCTGGTTCGGCAGCAGGCCCCACGGTCGGATAAGCCGCGTTGGGGGCGACCTGAGCCTCGGTGGCGCCTTGCCCCTTCAAGATCTCCCGGCAAACGATCAAGATCACCTGTCAGGGGGCAGCCCGTACCGTGGTGGCATCACATCCGCGTTGCTGCTGCCCCGCCCGGCCCGGACAGCGCCCGTCGCGGGGTGCTGGCGTTCTGGAGCCGGATCGTCCAGCGGTCCACCGGGAGGATGAGATCCGCGGTCTCAACTGCCTGGCCGGCCGCGCCGGGCCTGGTGCGCACGAGCCGATAGGCGAGAGTGTCGATGGTCAACCCGAGTGCATGTGCCGGTTCCGCGCCGAGCGCGATGACGCCGAGCTCCACGACGTAGCTGCTGTGTGGTCGGCGTCGACCGCGCCACCAGCTGCCGACGAGCATCGGCGATCGGCCGAAGTCGGCCCGGATCACCGAACCCACCTCCCAAGTGGGTGATCCGGGGTCGGCTCTTCACGTCGGGGGGGGTGGGAGATGGGAGAAGAGTGGGAGATGATCATGACAGGGAGGCGGACGATTCTGCGTGAAGCTACGCGAATATGAGAGTTTCTCGCTGACCCCAAACGACTGAGAACCCCGAAATCTCTAGGTCCAGGAGCCCCGCTCGGTCAGCACCGTCCGCAGCGTCTCTATGTGATCGGTCATGATGCCATCCACGCCAAGGTCCAACAGCGCCGCCATCCGTTTCGCGTCATTGATCGTCCAGACATGGACCTGCATGCCCAGCGCATGCGCCGCCCGCAGGAACAGCGGGTCGACGACGGGGATGCCGGACTGCCGCTCGGGGACCTGCACACATACCGCGTTGCGCCGCACCGCCGCGCCCAGCAGCCGGTCCAGCGGCAGCACGCCGCGCCCGTACGAGCGCATCCGCAGCCCGGCCACGCCGCGGGTGCCGAGCGACGTCGCCAGCCGCGGGCCGGCCAGCCGCTGCGCGCGGGCGACCCGGGCCTCGGAGAAGGAGCCCACGCACACCCGGTCCCAGGCGTTGGTGCGGCGCAGCAGGTCCAGCAGCGGCGCGAGGGCGGCCTCCGCCTTGAGGTCGACGTTCCAGCGGGCCCCCGGGAATTCCTCCAGCAGCTCCTCGAACAGCGGCAGCGGCTCCCGGCCGCCGACCCGGGCCCGCTGCACCGCCCGCCAGGGAAGCGCCCCGATCTCGCCGCGGGTGTCGGTGACGCGGTCGAGGGTCGCGTCGTGGAAGGCGACGAGCTCGCCGTCCGAGGTGGCGTGGACGTCGGTCTCCAGATAGCGGTAGCCGAGGTCGACCGCGCGCCGGAACGCGGCGGCGGTGTTCTCCAGGCCGTCCGCCGCCCCGCCCCGGTGGGCGAAGGGGAGCGGGGCGGGGTGGTCGAGATAGGCGTGGCGGATGCGTATCGCTGAGGTCACTTTTGCAGTATTGCGCGCCCGGGTGAAGCGCCTCCGCGGGCCACCACCGGAGACGGCTGCTCGGGCAGTCCCTTGATCGCGAAGCGCCGGAGGAAGAACTGCGCCAGCGGCCCGATGGCCAGGGCGTAGACCACGGTGCCGGCACCGATGGAGCCGCCGAGCGCGAAGCCCGCCGCCAGGACGGTCACCTCGATGCAGGTCCGCACCAGCCGCACCGGGCGGCCGGTCCGCAGATGCAGTCCGGTCATCAGGCCGTCGCGGGGGCCGGGGCCGAAGCGGGCGGAGATGTAGAGGCCGGTCGCGGCGCCGTTGAGGACGACGGCGAAGGCCAGCAGCGGAATACGGGCGCCGAGCGAGGGGAGCTCGGGCACCAGCGTCAGCGTCGCGTCCATCACCAGCCCGAGGATCACCACGTTCGACACCGTTCCCAGGCCCGGACGCTGGCGCAGCGGAATCCACAGCAGCAGGATCAGCGCGCCGGAGACGATGGTGACGGTACCGATCGTCAGTCCCGTATGCCGGGAAATGCCCTGGTTCAGCACGCTCCATGGCTCCAGGCCCAGGTCGGCGCGCAGCATCAGCCCCATGCTCACGCCGTACAGCACCAGCCCCGCGTAGAGCTGGACCAGCCGCCGCGGCAGCAGCGCCCGCGGCATGCGGGCTCCCTCGCTGTCGGGTGCCCCCGTGCTGGGTGCCTCCGTGCCGGATGTCCCGGTATCGGATGGCTCGGTGCAGGATTCCCTGGTGCCGGAATCCCCGGTGATGGACATGACGCTTCCCCCTCCTGGCAGAATTGGACTGGCGCATGACACGATGTGGCAGGTATGGATTCCGGAAGTAGAGCCAATTCGGCAAAGGTGGACTGATTTCCATGGCTCAGTGGACTTCGGCGGTGGGCGCGCCCCAACTCGCCCGGCTGCTCCGGTCGCAGGCCCCCCGGGACGCCGAACTCACCGCCAACGGGCGCAAGTTGCCCGCCTACCGCACCCTCGCCGACGGCGTGCGCCTGCTCGTACTGGAGGGGCGGGTACCGGTCGCCGCCCGGCTCCCCGCCGAGCGGGAACTGGCCGCCGCCTTCGGGGTCAGCCGCACCACCGTCGCCGCCGCCTACGAGGCGCTGCGCGCCGAAGGGTTCCTGGAGTCCCGCCGCGGCTCCGGCAGTTGGACCGCCGTCCCGGCCGGCAACCCCCTGCCCACCCGCGGCCTGGAACCCCTGCCGCCGGAGGCCACCGGCTCCATGATCGACCTCGGCTGCGCCGCCCTCCCGGCGCCCGAGCCCTGGCTGACCCGCGGCGTCCAGGGTGCCATGGCCGACCTCCCGCTCTACGCCCACACCCACGGCGACTACCCGGCCGGCCTGCCGGTCCTGCGCCAGGCCCTCGCCGACCGCTACACCGCCCGCGGCATCCCCACCATGCCCGAGCAGATCATGGTGACGACCGGCGCGATGGGCGCCGTCGCCGCGATCTGCCGCCTGTGTACGAGCCCCGGCGAGCGGGTGGCCGTCGACTCTCCCTCGTACGCCAACATCCTCCAGCTGATGCGGGACGCCGGCGCCCGGCTCGTCCCCGTCGCCCTGGCGGAGCGGCTGGCCGGCTGGGACATCCCCGCCTGGCGCCAGGTGATGCGCGACGCGGCCCCCCGCATGGCCTACGTCGTCGCCGACTTCCACAACCCCACCGGCACCCTCGCCACCGACGACCAGCGCCGCCGCCTCGTCGACGCCGCGCGATCGGCCGGCACGCTGCTCGTCGTCGACGAGACCATGGCCGAACTCCACCTGGACGAGGACCCCGAACCACCGCGCCCGGTCTGCGCCTTCGACCCAGCGGGCAGCGCCGTGATCACCGTGGGCTCGGCCAGCAAGGCGTTCTGGGCCGGCATGCGGATCGGCTGGGTGCGCGCCGCGCCCGACATCATCCGCAGCCTGGTCGCCGCCCGCGCCTACTCCGACCTCGGCTCACCCGTCCTCGAACAGCTCGCCATCGCCTCGCTGCTGGAAGGCGGCGGCTGGGAGGACGCCGTCGAGATCCGCCGGCGGCAGGCCCGCGAGAACCGCGAGGCGATCGTCACCGCGGTACGCCGGCACCTGCCCGACTGGGAGTTCACGGTCCCGCACGGCGGCCTGACCCTGTGGGCCCGTACGGGCGGGCTGTCCGGTTCCCGCATCGCCGAGGCGGGGGAGCGGCTGGGGGTCCGCGTCCCGTCCGGCCCGCGGTTCGGGGTCGACGGCGCCTTCGAGGGCTTTGTGCGGCTGCCGTTCACGGTCAGTGGCGCGGTGGCCGAGGAGGCCGCCGTACGGCTGGCGGGCGCCGCGCGGCTGGTGGCCACGGGCGCCCCGATCGCCTCCGACGCGCGCCACGCCTTCGTCGCCTGACGGGACATCAGACGGAAGGGGGCTCAGCCCTCCAGGTGCGCGGCCTCGGACCCGTTGACGGCGATGGATCCGCCGTCGACGGTCGTCACCCGCGGGCCCCCGCCCAGGGGCCCGGCGCCCAGCGGCCCGGCGCCCAGCGGCCCGGCGTTCCGCGGCCCGGCCTCGGCCGCGGAGGGCCCGGACTTGGCGAACGACGTCGCCGCGGCCATCGGGACGGTCCGCTCGGGCAGCAGCGCCATGACCGCCAGCCGGTCCGCCTCGCTGGTCCCCTCGTCGAACGGGTCGGGCGTGGCCGGCACCTGGAGCCGCAGCACCGGCCCGCCGCCGAGCCGGGCATAGCCGCGGCCGGGCGGCACATAGGCGGTCGGCGTGGTGTGCGGCGGCGCCCCGAGCACCGCCCGCACCACCTCCGCCGTCGCCGGACCCAGGACCACCCGCGCCCTGGTGTAGGTCCGTACGGCATCGCTCAGCAACTCGGCGCTCTGGTACTGATCGGCCACCACGACGGTGACATTGGCCGCCCCGCCGTGCCGCAGCGGCACCTGGAGCAGCCGCTGGGGATCGTCCCGGCCCTCCGCGGCCGCGAGATGGGCCAGCGTCGTCGGACGGTCCGCGATGACCCACAGCGGCCGGCGGGTGTCCTCCGGCGCGGAATGGCCCGCCTGTCGCGCACGGTTCGACGAGATCAGCCGCCGCTCGGTCTCGTGCGCGGCCCATTCCAGCGTCGCCAGCGCCCCCGCGAGCCCGCTCTCCACCCCCAGCACGCCGCAGCGCCCGGCCAGGCACGCGAACTCCCCGGTGCCGCTGCCGTCGATGACCAGCACATCGCCGTCGACCAGCGCCTGCAGCGCGATGGACCGCAACAGCGTCGTGCCGCCCGTCCCCGGCTGCCCCAGGACCAGCAGATGCGGTTCGGTGGACCGCTGACCGGTGCGCCACAGCACCGGCGGCGCATCCTCCGGCTCCCCGCCCTGGACGACCGGCAGGGTCCGGTGCACGGCATCCGGGTCGGTGAACCCGAGGACCGTCTCGCCCGGCGAGGTGACGAAGCGCTGCGCCGCGATATCCGTGGGCAGCGCGTCGAGAACGCTCAGTACCAGCTGATTGGCCGCCTCGTCCCAAGCGAAGTGATACTCCCGGCCGCGGCCGGACTTGGCGTGCAGCACCTGCTCGATACGGGCCCGGCACGAGTCCTCGCCGTCGGTGAAATACGCCGGGTACTTCAGCTGCAGGCGCTCCAGCCGACCGTCGTCGTCGAAGCTGAACTCGGTGAAGGCCTGATCCCAGTCGCCGCCGTGGGTGTAGAGGGGACTGGGATCACCGTCGGCCGAGAAATACGGCACCAGCGCCTCGTAGAGCGCCTGCAGTCGCTCCGCCTCGGACTCGCTGGGGCCGCTTTCCGACGATCCGGGTTCCCGGCCCGCCCAGGCCGCCGCCCCCATCACCGAGAGGGCCGCGAGCAGCGGTCCGTACGGCACGACCGCCACGGCCAGTACACACGCGGCAACGAAGAAGAACAGTGGACCCCGGCGATCCTTGGGCGTCGCATCCCAGCGCTGTCTGCCGAGGGCGGCCAGTCGACGCAGTCCACGGCTGATGGTGATCAGCGGATGGAACACATCGGTGGCGCTGTCGGCGGCGGTGCGCGCGATTTCTCTGCTGCGCGCAAGGGAAGCGCTGTCGGTCAGGATGCGGGGCAGGGGGCGCCGGGCCACATCTGTCTCCTGTTGTTCGTGCGGTGGTCGTGACGGCTCGGCGTGGGCGGCGAGCCGGGGCGGTGAGGCGGGCTAGATCTTCAGCCCTCCCAGGAGGCTCGCGAGGCTGGCACCGCCGGCCTTGATGCTGGGCGCGATGGCGGAGCCCGCGAGGTAGAACCCGAAGAGCGCGCAGACCAGGGCGTGGGACAACTTGAGGCCGTCTTTGCGGAAGAAGAGGAAGACGATGACGCCGAGCAGGATGACGCCTGAAATGGACAGAATCATGGGGGTTCTCTCCTGGGTGGTGGGGACGATCACCATGAGTTCTTCCAACCTCACAGCAAGTATCAAGCCATCAAAAGCTGCGAATGGGTGATTTATCGTTGAAACCCCCCAGACGGGCCCCTCCTGTAGGGCGCGTCGCCTGGAACTGTGCTTCGCGTGTCGCGCCCCGATCCCGCCACCCGGCGCCCCCGCGTCCTCCGGCACAATCGGGGGGTGTCGAAGAAGAAGCCGCTGAAGAAGCCGCACCGCCCGGCCGCCGTGACCCCCGCCTCGCCCTGCCCCTGCGGACGCGAGGCGACCTACGCCGACTGCTGCGGCGCGTGCCATGCGGGGCGCGCCGCCGCCCCCACCGCGGAGCGGCTGATGCGCTCGCGCTACAGCGCCTTCGTCGTCGGTGACGCCGGATATCTGCTGCGTACCTGGCACCCGACGACCCGGCCGGCGGGCCTGGAATTCGTCTCGGGGCAGCGGTGGACCGGCCTGGAGATCCTCGGCGCCACCGGCGGCAGCGCCTTCCACGCCGAGGGCACGGTGGAGTTCCGCGCGCACTACACGCTGCAGGGGCACGCCGAGAACCAGCACGAGAACAGCCGCTTCGTCCGCGAGAACGGCCTGTGGTTCTACGTGGACGCCCTGCCGTCCGCCTGACCCCGGCCCACCGGTGCGCCGCCCACTAGGTCGGACCTACCGCCCGCGCAACATCAACTGCTCGATCTCGCGGCGGTCGCGCTTGGTGGGGCGTCCCGCACCGCGGTCGCGGACGGGGGCGACGGGGGCCTCCTCGCGCGGCGGGGGCGGCGGGCTGTTGTCGATGAAGCACTCCGCGGCGACGGGCGGGCCCACCCGCTTGCGCACCAGCTTCGAGACGACCACGATCCGCTCCCGGCCCGCGTGGCGCAGCCGCACCTCGTCGCCGTTGCGTACGCCGTGCGCAGGCTTCACCCGGTCGCCGTTGACGCGTACGTGCCCCGCACGGCAGGCCGCGGTGGCCTGCGAACGCGTCTTGATCAGCCGTACCGACCAGATCCAGCTGTCGATACGGGTGGTGGTCCCCTCGTCTGAAGCCATGACACGACTCTAGGCCGAGTGGGGGCGGGTGTGCGGGAATTAAGCGGGCGGGCGGAAATCAAGCGGATGCCTTCTTGCCCGTCCGCTTCGCCGGGGCCTTCTTGGCGGCGGACTTGGCGCCGGCCTTGGCGCTGGTCCCGGTGCCGGTCCTGGCGGCGCTTGCCGACGAGCGCGCGGCGGCCTTGCCGGTGGCCTTCTTGGCCGTCGCCGACTCCTTGGCCGTCGCCGTCTTCTTCGCGGGGGCCTTCTTCGCGGTCGTCTTCTGTCCGGCGGCCTTCTTGGCGGGTGCCTTCTTCGTCGCGGCCCTGGCCGTGCCGCCGGTCTTCTCCGCCGGCGCCTGGCCCGCCTTCCCGGCCGTCTTCCGTCCCCGCAGCGGCGTGACCGACGCGGACCGCCCGGACTCCGTGCCCCCCTGGGCCGCCGCGACGCTCTTCTCCAGCGCGGCCATCAGATCGATGACCTGGCCGCCGGCGCCCGAGGTGTCGGGCGCGACCGGCACCCCGCCCGCCAGCTTCTGGGCGGCCAGCTGCTCGACGGCCTCGCGGTAGTCGTCGTGGAGTTCGTCGGGGTCCAGTTCGCCCAGGGTGTCCATGAGCGTCTCGGCGAGCGTGAGCTCGTTCTCGCGGATCTTGACATCGGCCTGCGGTCCCAGCCCGGTCGCCGGCCGGATCTGGTCGGGCCACAGCAGCGAATGCATCACGATGGCCCCGTCGTGCGCCCGCAGCATCACCAGCGACTCCCGCCCGCGCATCGCCACCTTGCCGATCGCGACCTTGTGCTGGTGCTCCAGGGCCTCCCGCAGCACCGCGTACGGCTTGGTGGCGGAGGATCCGTTCGGGCCCAGATAGTAGGCCTTGTCCATCTGGAGGGGGTCGATCTCGGCGGCGTCGACGAACGCCAGGATCGCCAGCGTCTTGGCGGTCGGCATCGGCAGCCGGGCCAGGTCCTCGTCGGTGATCTGGACGATCGCGTCGTCATCCGGCGCCTGGTACCCCTTGCCGACCTCTTCGTTCGGCACCTCTTCCCCGTCCAGCTCACAGATCTTGCGGTACCGGATCTGCGCCCCGTCCTTGGCGTGAATGCGGGCGAACGAGACCGACGAGGTGCGGTCCGTCGCGCTGTACGTCTTCACGGGGATGGTGACCAGGCCAAATGAAATGGACCCATTCCAGATGGAACGCATGTTTCATCCCTTAAATCCGGATCTGTGGGATTCTCATCGTATGTCGCCGATCACCGTCGTGGAGGGGCGGCGCCTCTCGCTGACCAACCTGGACAAGGTCATCTATCCCGAGACCGGCACGACCAAGGGCGAGGTGGTGCACTACTGCACCGTCACCGCCGACCCGCTCCTCGCGCACCTCCACGACCGGCCGCTCTCCTTTCTGCGCTACCCCGACGGGCCGGACGGCCAGCGCTTCTTCACCAAGAACGTGCCACCCGGGACGCCCTCCTGGGTGGAGACCTGCGAGGTCCCGCACACGACCTCCGGGCCCACCCGCCAGGTCCTGCTGCAGGACCTCTCCTCGCTGGTCTGGGCCGCCAACCTGGTCGTCGAACTGCACGCGCCCCAATGGACCAGCGGTGCGCCGGGCCGCGCCGACCGGCTCGTCCTCGACCTCGACCCCGGCGACCCGGCCACCATCGTGGAATGCTGCGCCGCGGCCGCCTGGCTGCGCGACCGGCTGGCCGCCGACGGCCTCAACGTCCACGCCAAGACGAGCGGTTCCAAGGGCCTGCACCTCCTCGTGCCCATCGAACCCACCCCCTCGGAACGGACCACGGCCTACGCGAAGCGCCTCGCGGTCGAGGCGCAGGCGGCCCTCCCGGACCTCGTCGTGCACAAGATGACCAAGGCGCTGCGCCCCGGCAAGGTCTTCATCGACTTCTCCCAGAACGCCGCCGCCAAGACCACCGCGGTCGCCTACACGCTGCGCGCCCGCGCGACCCCCACCGTCTCCACCCCCGTCACCTGGGACGAGATCGCCGCCTGCGCCGACCCCGGCCAACTCGCCTTCCTCTTCGACGACATCGCGCCCCGCCTCGCCCGTCACGGCGACCTGCTCGCCCCGCTCCTCGACCCCGACCGCGCCCGACCGCTCCCGAGCGGCCGTCCGTGACGGTGTCGCGCGTCTGCCCCCCGGCTCATCCGCGTGACACACCATCACGGAAAGTGTTCACGAGTATTTCTGACGGACTTTCGGTGACCTTTTGACGGCGTTTCCTGACGGCGAATGAACAATTCACCGGCTTGGCGCCTTTGGTGCGCCATGGGACCAGTTGCCTGTTCGCCACCGGGTAACCACATAACTCTCGCCCCGTGTTCACACTGTGGTGAATGCCGCGATGGAAAGCTTCTTGAGGCCGTATACCCAACGGCCGGCGCCGGTCGTGCCCCCACGTTTCACGGCTCGGTGCCACATTTCGGGGAGAGGACACCATCCGTGGACAACACCCGCTTGACGCGTCGCGCCCGAATCGCGCTGACCGTGGCCGCCGGAACCGCACTGGCGGCGCTGGCCGTCCAGATCCCGTCCACCGCCACGGCCGGTACGGCGACCGGCTCGGCGCCCGGTGCGGCGGCGCAGGGCAGATCCGTCGCCGCGTACGACGACACGTACTACAAGGACGCGATAGGAAAGACCGGTCAGGAACTCAAGAATTCGCTGCACCAGATCATCAGCAGCACCCAGACCGGGAAACTGTCCTATTCGCAGGTCTGGGACGCGCTCAAGGAAACCGACCAGGACCCGGCCAACAGCGCCAACGTCATTCTGCTGTATACCGGCCGGTCCGAGAGCAAGAACTCCAGCGGCGGTAATCCGGACGACTGGAACCGCGAGCACGTCTGGGCGAAATCCCATGGTGATTTCGGTACGGCCACCGGACCCGGCACCGACATTCACCACCTCCGCCCGGCGGACGTGTCCGTCAACAGCACCCGCGGCAATAAGGACTTCGACAACGGCGGCACGGAGGTCGGGGAGGCGCCGGGCAATTACACCGACGGCGATTCCTTCGAGCCCCGTGACGCCGACAAGGGCGATGTGGCGCGGATGATCCTCTACATGGCCGTCCGCTACGACGGCGGCGACGGGTTCCCCGACCTCGAGCCCAACGACAAGGTGGACAACGGCTCCGCGCCGAACATCGGGCGGATCTCCGTCCTCAAGAAGTGGAGCGACCAGGACCCGCCGTCCTCCTTCGAACAGCACCGCAACCAGGTGATATTCGACAAGTACCAGCACAACCGGAACCCGTTCATCGACCACCCCGAGTGGGTCGACCAGATCTGGTAGCCGCCACCCGTCCGCGACCCCGGCCGCCGCACCGTACGGCCCAGGCCCACCGGTGCCCGGCCGGGGTCGCCGGCAGTCGAGGAGGCCCGTATGCCGGCGGCCGGCCGTGCCGGTCCGGATATCCCGGGCGGACATTCCTGACCCCATTGGGGCGGGCATTGCGGGCGGATGGGCGCCGCTCGGTGTAGCGTCCTGATCAGCTGTCGTGGTTCCGAAGTGCCGGACGCCCGTGTCGCATTCACGGGCGTTCTTGCTGTGTGCAGTGCGTCTCCGGACCAGGGCGATCACCTCCGGGTTCCGCAGGTCGCGGAAGCCGATTCAAGCCCGTTTTGACGAAGGAGACAGGGTTTATGGCCAGCGGCACCGTGAAGTGGTTCAACTCCGAAAAGGGTTTCGGATTCATCGCGCAGGACGGCGGCGGCGCCGACGTATTCGCGCACTATTCGAACATCGATGCCCAGGGCTTTCGTGAGCTCCAGGAAGGCCAGAAGGTGACCTTCGAGGTCACCCAGGGCAACAAGGGCCCCCAGGCGGAGAAGATCCGCCTGACCGCGGTCTGATCCCGCCCATGGCCAGGGCGCCCGTCCCGTACCGGGAGCGGGCGCCCTGGCTTGCCGGGGCTCCTCCCGTGGTCGTCAGGTCCGCGGCGGCTGGTCCTGGTCCCCCGGCCTGCCGTACTGCTCCCTGAGCTTGTCCTGGGCGGCGTCGACCTGCCCCCGGTACTTGCCCTCGGTCTTGGTGTCGACGAAGTCCCCGGCCTTGTCGATGCCCTTGTCGGCCTGCGATTCATGGCCCTTGAGCATCTGCTTGATCTTGTCCAACATGGACATGGGACACCTTCCTCAGCACGATCCCCCACGCCTCCAGCATCGCCCCCCGCCGCGCGGTCTGCATCCGCGCCACCGGAACCGCGCGAGCCCGCCGCCGTCACCCGTTCGGGTCAGTCCGTCCCCGGCATGTGACGCGACAGCCCATCGGCCCGCTCGACGAGCACGGCGCCGCGGTCCGGCCGAGAATGCAGCGGTGAGCGATGAACAGTGCACTGCCGACGACGACGCGCCCCGCCGCATGCCGTCCCGCGAGCAACGACGGCTCGCGCGGAGGGCGCTGGCCGGCCGGGCGCGGGACGCGGACGACCTGTCGCTGCTGATGGACATGCTGGGCCTGGACCCGGCCGGCGACCCCTGCCATGACGCGGCCCACGAGCGGCCGGCGGACCACGAGCGCGACTCGGGGCGCGAGCGGCGGCACGACGCCCGCCGCGACACCTGCGCCGACGCGCGCTCGCGGTCGGCCGAACCCGGCTGACGCTCAGCGCCCGCCCGCGCGGACCAGCCGCAAGGTGACGATCTGGAACGGCCGCAGCGCCATGCGGACCCGGTTCCCTTCGCGCTCCAGCGCCGGGCCGTCGTCCGTCGGGCGTTCCAGAAGGTCCGTGGCGAGCGCGTCACTCAGCGCGAAGCCGGTCGTGAGGGTGGCCCTGGCCCGTCCGCCGTGGGCCTCGTGGAGGCGGACGATCACATCTCCGCTCGCGTCGTCGGCGAGCTTGACGGCCGTGACGACCGTGGCGTCGTTGTCGACCGTGACCAGGGGCGGTACGGGGCCCGAGCTGGCGATGCGCCGTTCGGGGAGGTTGATGCGGTGGCCTTCGCGCACGGCGTCGGCGAGGGTCGCCCCGGGGGCGAGCGCGTAGCGGAAGCGGTGCAGGCCCTGGTCGGTCTCCGGGTCGGGGAAGCGCGGGGCGCGCAGCAGGGAGAGCCGTACGGTCGTGGTCGTGCCGGGGGCGTCGCCGTCCCGGACGGTGCGGGTGACGTCATGCCCGTAGAGGCAGTCGTTGACCAGCGCCACGCCCCAGCCCGGCTCCTCGGCGTGAACAAACCGGTGCGCACAGGCCTCGAACTTGGCCGCCTCCCAGCTGGTGTTGGTGTGGGTGGGCCGGTACAGATGCCCGAACTGGGTTTCCGCCGCGTACCGCTCGGCATGCAGGTCCAGCGGGAAGGCGGCCTTGAGGAACTTCTCCGTCTCGTGCCAGTCGACCTCGGTGGCGATGTCGAGGCGCCGCTGACCGCGTGCCAGGGTCAGTTCCTGTACGACACGCGAGGCGCCGAAGGAGCGGGCGACGCGGACCGTCGCCGCCTCCGGCCCCACCGCGCCCAGCGTCACCTCGTCCGCCTGGGTGAGATCGGTGACGACATTGCGGTAGAAGGAGTCCACGTCCCAGGCGTCCCACATGTTCGGGAAGTCGGGGTGGATCTGGAGGAGGTTGGCGACGCTGCCGGGCGCGAGGGCTTCGCGGCCAGAGGCCACGTCGTGGACCGATCCGACCAGCCCGCGGCCGTCGACCCCGATGCGCAACAGCCCGTTGTCGAGGGTGAATCCGCCGTCGGGCCGGGTCTCGGCACGCACCTGCGGCCCCTCGTCAGCCGCGACGCCGATGGCCCCGGCGGCGACCCCGCCGCGGGCGTGCGGCGCCGAGTTCACCGTCAGGCCGTCGCTCCCCTCGCCGGCCAGCGCGGCCAGCGCCGCCGCGATGATGCCGTCGAGCTCGGCGGCCACCGCGGCGTAGGTCCGCTCCGCCTCGCGGTGCACCCAGGCGATGGACGATCCCGGCAGGATGTCATGGAACTGGTGCAGCAGCACCGTTTTCCAGATGCGGTCCAACTCCTCGTAGGGATAGGGGTGTTGCGTCAGTACGGCAGCCGTCGCCGACCAGAGTTCGGCCTCCCGCAGCAGATGTTCGCTGCGCCGGTTGCCGCGCTTGGTCCTCGCCTGGCTGGTGAGCGTCCCCCGGTGCAGCTCCAGGTACAGCTCACCCACCCATACCGGCGCATGGGGGTATTCCGCCTCCGCCTTCGCGAAGAAGTCCGCGGGCTTCTCCCACCGCACCGTGGCGGAGCCGTCCAAGTCCCGAAGCCTGCGGGCCTTGGCGATCATCTCGCGCGTCGTGCCGCCACCGCCGTCGCCCCAGCCGGTCGGCGCGAGCGAGTGCCGCGCCACGCCCTTGTCCTTGAAGTTCCGGGCCGCATGGGCGATTTCGCCGCCCGCCATCTGGCAGTTGTAGGTGTCCACCGGCGGGAAGTGGGTGAAGATCCGGGTGCCGTCGATGCCCTCCCAGCGGAAGGTGTGATGTGGAAAGGCATTGATCTGACTCCAGGAGATCTTCTGCGTCAGCAGCCATTTCGAGCCCGCCGCCTTGATGATCTGGGGCAGCCCCGCGGCGAAGCCGAAGGTGTCCGGCAGCCATGCCTCGTCGTTCTCGACGCCGAACTCCTCCAGGAAGAACCGCTTCCCGTGTACGAACTGACGGGCCATCGCCTCCGACCCCGGCATATTGGTGTCCGACTCCACCCACATCCCGCCCGCCGGTACGAACCGCCCCTCCGCCACCGCCTTCTTGACCCTGGCGTAAACCTCCGGGCGGTGCTCCTTGATCCAGGCGTACTGCTGCGCCTGTGACATGGCGAAGACGAACTCCGGCTCGTCCTCCAGCAGCGCCGTCATATTCGACGCCGTACGCGCCACCTTCCGCACGGTCTCCCGCAGCGGCCACAGCCACGCCGAGTCGATATGCGCATGCCCCACCGCGCTGATCCGGTGCGCGGACGCCGCCGCGGGCGCCGCCAGTACCTCGCGCAGCGCCGAACGCGCCCGCCCCGCCGACCCGTTGACGTCCTGCAGATCCACCAGGTCCAGCGCCCGGCCCACCGCCCGCAGCACCTCCCAGCGCCGGGGGCTGTCCACCGCCAGCTCCGGCATCAGCTCGCCGAGCACTTCCAGATCCTGGATCAGCTCCCATACCGCGGTGTCGAACACCGCCAGATCCAGCCGCGCCAGCCGGTACAGGGGCTCGCCGCCCGCCGTCTCCGGGTCGCCCAGCGGGGTGGGCCGGAAGGGCGGGACGCCGAGGATCACCGGATTGGACGCCGCCTCCAGATGCCACTCGACACGCTCCCCGCCCCGCACCGGCGCGCCCACCCGCACCCACTGATTGCGCGGATTGAGGGCCTTCACCGGGCCGCCGTCGGGGGTGTGAACGAGCGCTTCGCACTGAAAGCCCGGCATCCGCTCGTCGAACCCGAGGTCGAGCACCGCCTCCACGGTGCGCCCGGCCCACTCCCGCGGCACCCGCCCCCGCACCTTGAACCAGGTCGTCGCCCAGGGCGCACCCCAGGCATCGCCCACGGCCACCGGGGCGTGCTTCGCGGCCAGCCCCTCCGCCACGGGCACGGGGCCACCCGGCGCGACCCAGGCAGACACCTCCAAGGGGACCGATTCCGGGTACAGGGCGGGCCGGATGCGCTCGTTCAGCACGCGCGTGAGACGGGCTTCGACCAGGGCGCGATCGTCATGCATGGGGCGGCTCCGAGGAGAGAGTCGGGGAGGAGAGGGCAGAGCGGGGGCTACCAGGGGTACGTGGACCGGACGGCGGTCGGGAACAGGCGGCGGGACAGCGGGAACGGGTGCTGGGGCATGGCGGCGGGCGCTCCTCCGGCGAGGTCCTCTGGATGGTCCTGCGACTCTCCGGTCGGTCTCGGGTGGCCTCCGGTGCGGGGACGGGCTGCTCAGCCGGCGTCGTCGGCCGTGCACACCTCCGTGATCCCGCGAGACACCAAATGGGCTTCGTCACCGGCCAGTTCGGCCAGTACGAGAGAGGGCCGCGCGCCTTGCGCGGTGAGCCTCATCCAGGCTTCGAAGACGGCACCACCGGGTGCGCACACCGAGCGGAACGGCGCGGCCGCCGCCCCGCCGACATCGACGACCAGCGCCGTGCTCCGGACCCCGGGGCGGTGCGCCCTGCCGCGCCACTCCTCGACCAGCGCGGCGATCGCCTTCCCCGCGGGCTTGACCGTACGGTCGGTGCGCAGCAGCCCGAGCCCGTACTCCAGCTCGGGGAAGTCCGCCAGCGACCGCGCGACGTCATGCGAGCACCACCAGGTGACGCCCCACAGATCCGGGCAGTCCAGCGCGTTGCGGACGGTGGCCTCGGTGAAGCGCGCCGCCCGGTCCTCGGGGATGTGCGGGGCGGGGGCGCCGACCTCCTGGAGCCATACGGGGCGGTGCGGGTCGGTGGCCCAGGCCTTGGACAGCTCGACCAGATACGCGGCGTGCTGCTCGGTGGCGGTGCCGGCCGGGCCGTGGCGCTGCGCGGTGCCGTTGAACACCCACGAGTGCACGGCGGTCGCGGCGCCGAGCCGGGCGGCCTGGGCGGGCGTGAACGGATGCCCGTCCCGGTACCAGGCGGCGTCGTACGCGGCATGCAGATGCATCCGGCCCGGCGCGCCCCGCTCGCATGCCGCCAGCATCCGCTCGAGCCAGGCCGTGGCCTGGGCGCCGGTGATGCGGTCCGGGTCCGGGTGCGGTCCGTCGGAGAACTGGTTGATCTCGTTGCCGAGCGTCATGCCGAGGAAATGGGGCCGGTCGGCGAGGGCGGCCGCGAGCGTCCGCAGATACTCCTCCTGGCCGGCCAGTACCTCGGGGTCGGTGAAGAGATTGCGGCGGTGCCAGGTCCGCGTCCAGGCGGGCAGGAAGTCGAAGCTGGAGAGGTGGCCCTGGAGGCCGTCGACGCTGATGTCCAGGCCGCGCTCCGCGGCGGCGTCCGCCAGCTGGACGAGCTGCTCCACGGCGCGCGGCCGGATCAGCGTGCGGTTGGGCTGGAAGAGCGGCCAGAGCGGAAAGACCCGGATATGGTCCAGGCCGAGGCCGGCGAGGGAGTCGAGATCGGCGCGCACGGCATCCAGGTCGAAGTCCAGCCAGTGGTGGAACCACCCCTGGGAGGGCGTGTAGTTGGCGCCGAAGCGCACCTGGCGGGTCTGCGGCACGGGCATGGGCATCCTGCGCTTCCTGTGAGTACGGCAGCGGGGGAGTGCGGGGACGGGGTCAGCCCTTGACGGCCCCCTCGCCGACACCGCGGAAGAAATAACGCTGGAGACAGGCGAACATCACGATCAGCGGGAGGACGGCGATGACGGTGCCCGCCGCGACCAGCCGCTGATTGTCCGCGAACGTGCCGTGCAGAAAGTTCAGACCGATGGTCAGGGTGAACTTCGACTGGTCGCTGAGCACGATCAGCGGCCACAGGAAGTCGTCCCAGGCACCCATGAAGGCAAAGATCGCGACGACGGCGAGGGTTCCCCTGACCGACGGCAGCGCTATCCGTACGAACCGCTGCCAGGCATTGGCGCCGTCGACGAACGCGGCCTCCTCGACCTCGTACGGCAGCCCCGCGAACGCATTGCGCATCAGCAGCACGTTCATCGCACCGACACAGCCGGGCAGCACCACACCGGTCAAGGTGTTGTTGAGCCCCAGTTCCCGCATCGTCACGAACTGGGCGATCATGATGCTCTCGACCGGCACCAGCATCGCCATGATGAAGACGACCAGTGCCACCCCGCGGCCCCGGAAGCGCAGCCTGGCCAGCGCATAGCCCGCCAGCGCCGCGCCCACGCAATTGGTGAGCACATTCGCGGCGGCGACCTTGAGGGAGTTCAGCGCGAAGTCCCAGACCGGGATGATGTCCGCGACGCCGGAGTAGTTGCCGAGGGTGGGCCGTTGCGGAATCAGGCTCGGGGGATAGCGGTAGATGTCCTCGCCGGGGCCTTTGAGGGAGGTGGACAGCTGCCAGAGGAACGGTCCGACCGTCAGCGCGAGCACGGCCAGCAGCAGCGCGTAGCGCAGCGCCAACTGCCAGGCCGGCAGCCGTCGTTCACCGGGCTCCCGCGTCATGCCTCGTCCCCCCGGCGGTTGGCGCGCAGCACCAGCAGCATCAGGCCGAGCGTGATGACGAAGACCACGACGGACAGCGCCGAGGCATAGCCGACCCGGCCGCTGAGGCCCGTGCCGGCCTGCTGGACGAGCATCACCAGCGTGGTGTCCTCGCCGCCGGGGCCGCCGGTCGGACCGGCCATCAGATAGACCTCGGAGAACACCTTGAACGCACCCACCGAGGACAGCGCCGCCACCAGCACCATCGTCGACCGCACCGCGGGCACGGTCACGGTCAGGAAGCGGCGCACCGCGCCCGCGCCGTCGACCGCGCAGGCCTCATGCAGCTCGCGCGGAACGTTGGCCAGCGCCGCCAGATAAATGATCATGTAGTAGCCGAGACCCTTCCACACGGTCACCGCCATCGCGCTGAGCAGCAGCAGCCAGGGATCGCTGAGAAACCCGACCCTGCCGAAGCCCAGGGCCTCCAGCAGCGCATTGATCAGCCCGCGGTCGTCCAGCAGCCACACCCAGATCAGCCCGACCACGACGACGGAGGCCACCACCGGGGTGTAGAACGCGGCCCGGAAGAACGCGATCCCGGGAAGGTGCCGCCGTACGAGCATGGCCAGCAGCAGCGGCAGGACCACCAGCAGCGGGACGACCCCCAGGACGTACAGCACGCTGTTGCGCAGCCCCGTCCAGAACATCGCGTCATGGATCAGCTCCCGGTAATTGGCGCCGCCGACGAAGTGCCCCTCGGTGAGCGTGCGCGCATCGGTGAACGAATGCGTCACCGTGCTCAGAAACGGATAGAGACCGAACGCTCCGACAATCAGCAGCCCGGGAGCCAGGAACAGCCAGGGAGAGGCCGGACCGTGCGTCTTCACGGGGCGCCTCCGCCTCAGCCGGTCTTCAGCAGGCGATTGCATTCGGCGACCGCCCCGTCCAGCGCCGCCCGCGGCGACTGCTTGCCCTGCACCGCCCGGGCGACCGCATTGCGCAGCACCGTCTTCATCTGATCGCTGAGCAGCACCGGCGTGTAATTCACCGCGGTCTTGAGCGATGCGGCCGAGGCCACCCGCACCCGGGTCGCGTCGGTGCCGTCCTCCTTGGTGAAGTAGGGGTCGTCCAGCGAACCCTTGGTGCTCGGAAAGATCGTGACCTTCTTGGCGAAGGCCATCTGATTCTTCTTGTCCGTGACGAAGTGCGCGAACGCGACGGCCGCCGGCTTCACCCCGCTCTGCGCATTCACCATCAGGCCCTGTACGTACATATTGGCCTTACCGGTGTTGTTGACCGTGTCCGTGATCCCGATGTGCCGGTAGAGGCTCGGCGCCTCCTTTTTGAACTTCTGGAGATCGAGCGCACCGCCCGGATTCATGGCCACCGACTCCTGCTGGAATTTCCGCCCGGCGGACTCGGCGTTCGCGGTGAGCGCCTGCGAATCCAGCGCCCCGGCCGCATACAGCTCCTTGTAGTGTTTCAGCAGCTCGACGCCCTTGGGCTCGTTGAAGGTGAACTCCGTACCCTGTGCATTCATCAGTCGTACGCCATAACGCCCGAAATCCTCGACGGCCGGCGTACCCGCGAGCATCGCCGTCTTCCGGCCGCTTTTCTTTGCCATCGATACGGCGTCCCGGAAGAGCTCACCGTATGTCTTCGGCGGCTTCTCCGGATCCAGCCCGGCCCGCCGGAAGAGCTCCTTGTTGTAGAACATCGGCCCGGTGTTGAGATACCAGGGGAAGGCGTAAACCCCCGGCATCCCCGGCATCTCCTGACTCCGCCACGCCCCGTCGAGATACTCCCCGCGATACTTCCCGGCGGCCTTCTGCAGGTCCAGCGCGAGACCGGCCTTGGCCAGCGGATACGCGAGATCGGGCGATACGTTCACCACATCCGGCAGCGTACCGCCCGCCGCGTCGGCGCTGAGTTTCTCCGCATATCCTTCGGCCGGCTGATCGATCCACTTCACCTTGGCGTCCGGGTACTTCTTCTCGAAGTCCGCGATCACGCCCTCGAAGTAATCCTTGAAATTTGCCTTGAGATTCCAGGTCTGAAAAGTGACCTGTCCCTCGACCTTCCCGGAAACATTCTCGGATCCGCCGGATCCTCCTCCGGCACCACATCCGGTCAGTGCAAGCGCCGCTGTGATCACGGCCGCTCCGACAACTGCCGTTCGACGGGAGATACGCATGGCTGTCCGACCCCTTCGCTCCGACTTTCCCGGACGGGGAATGCTGCGCAAGAGACACTCTCGGGTAACGGGTAACGCCGCGGCAGACCGTACTAATGCGATTTAGTGAGTGTCAATACCTGGGTACGGACCGGCCGCTGAACCGGCTGAGACCGGCCGATTGACAGGCCCTTCTCCGCTGCTCAGACTGACCGTACTAATGCGGTTCAGTTCGGAGGGGGCCCGCCATGACATCGTCCGGTGAGGCCGCCCGCCGCAAACCGGCACGCCGACCGACGATCAAGGACATCGCCCGCCGGGCCGGGGTGTCGGAGAGCGCCGTCTCCTTCGCGCTCAACGACCGGCCGGGCGTCTCCCAGGACACCCGCGCCCGGGTGCGGCAGGTGGCGCAGGAGCTGGGCTGGCAGGCCAACAGCGCCGCCCGCGCGCTGTCCGGCGACCGCGCCGGCTGCGCGGGACTGGTCCTCGCCCGCCCCGCCCGGACCCTCGGCGTGGAATCCTTCTTCCTCCAGCTCGTCTCCGGCATCCAGGAAGTGCTCTCGGCGCAAAGGACCGCGCTGCTCTTCCAGGTGGTGGCGGACCTCGACGCCGAATGCGCGCTCTACCGCCGCTGGTGGGCCGAGCGCCGGGTGGACGGCGTCCTCGTCGTCGACCCGCGCACCCAGGACCCGCGGCCGCGGCTGCTCGCCTCGCTCGGCCTGCCCGCGGTCGTCGTCGGCGGCCTCGCAGCCCCGGGACCGGCCGTCCCGGAAGCGGCCGCCGGGCACCCCCAGGTCTCCACCGTGTGGGCCGACGACTCCAAGGCCATGGCCCGCGTCCTCGACCACCTCCACGGCCTCGGTCACCGCCGCATCGCGCATGTGGCCGGCCTGCCGGGGCTGGCCCATACCGAGCGCCGGATCCGCTCGCTGCGTGCCGAAGCCGCCCTCCGGGGCCTCGACGAAGATCACGTCCGCTCGGTGACCACCGACTACTCCGACGCCGAAGGAGCCGAGGCGACCCGCCGCATCCTCGACGCGGCCGAGCCCCCCACCGCGATCATCTATGACAACGATGTGATGGCCGTGGCCGGCGCCTCGGTCGCCGCCGAGCGCAAGATCCCCGTACCGGACGCGCTGTCGATCGTGGCCTGGGACGACTCCGCGCTGTGCCGCGTCACCCATCCCCGCCTGACCGCGCTCGTACGCGACACCCCGGGCTTCGGCAGGCTCGCCGCCCGGGAACTCCTCGCCGTCCTCGACGGCGGGCCGCCGCGCACCGTGCAGGGCGAACTGCCGCACCTGGAAGCGCGGGAGAGCACCGGCACACCGTGACCGCGCCTGCGGAAACGAAGGGGGAGCGGGCCGCCGTGGCCCGCTCCCCCCATAGCGACACTCACTCAGTGATGCGTCACGACCCCCGCCGCCATCCGGCCGCAGTTGGAGCCGGAGACGCTGACGCTGACGGACTCGATCGTGCCGCCCCAGTCGACGCACAGTCCCTTCGCCGCCAGGTACACCGGGCCGGCGTAGGAGGTGTAAAGGCCGCTGTCGTAAACCGGGTCGGAACTTCCGTCGCTCGCTGCGAGATAGGTGTACATGTACACGGGCTTACCGGGACTGTTCCGAACCGTCACGACACAGTTCTTTCCGGTCTTCGCGCTGTAGGTGAGGTACACGGTCCCCTTGCCGGTGACCGGCACGGAATTCACGACGTTGTAGCCGCTTCCGCAAGCCCCGTTGTACGAGGCGGCAGTTGCGGCCGCCGGGGCGGCCGATGCGGTGGTGGCCGTTGCCATTGTGGCCAGCCCCGCCACGGCCATTACCGCTGATCCTGCGATGACACGAGAACGCTTCATGGGAATACCCCCGTCGGGTGTATGCGCTGCGTGGTCATTTCGCAGGGTTGGACACCGGACGTACCGGGATGGTTGTACCGCAACTCACCGAACTTCGAATCAACTTGGGCACAACGGCCGGTCCCCGACGCCGAACGAGGCGCCGGGGACCGGCCGTTGTCGCACGTGAGCTGCGGGATCAGCCGCCGTTCGCGAGCACCTTGAGGCGGGCGACGGAGCCGTTGAATCGGTTACGGTCGCCGACCCCCGGGCCCGAGGAGGTGTGCTGCCAGATGCTGTGGAACTTCCAGCCGGCCGGCAGCGTGCCGACCGAGCCGGCGTAGCGCGGGATCCACAGCGGGTTGCTGTTCCCGAACTGCGCGGAGTTGCCGGTGCACCGCTTCCACCAGTTGGTGGAGGTGTAGATCACCGCATCGCGCCCGGTCTTCGCCCGGTAGGCCTTCACGAAGTCCGCGATCCAGCTGACCATCTCCGGGTGGCTCTTGCCGTAACAGGTCGATCCGTACGGGTTGTACTCCATGTCGAGCGCACCCGGCAGCGTCTTCCCGTCCTTGGACCAGGCGCCGCCATGGGCCGCGAAATAATTCGCCTGGGCCGCACCGGTGGAATGGTCCGGCAGCGCGAAGTGGTACGCCCCGTGGATGAGGCGGGCGTCGAAGGCACCCTTGTACTGCTGCAGAAAGAACGGGTTGCGGTAGCTGATGCCCTCCGTGGCCTTGACGTAGGCGAATTTCACGCCGGCCTCGCGCTGCGCCGACCATCCGACGTTGCCGTTGTGGCTGGAGACATCCACGCCGACCACGGTGGGACGCGTCGACCGCGGCTCCGAGCCCCCGGCCCGGTCGCCTCCCTCGTGGGCGGCGATGGTCGAGCCCATCCAGTCCTGCTCCGGGTGCGCGGGTCTCTTTCCCGCATCCGACGCCCCAGCGGTACCGGGCAGCGCGAGGGGCAGCACGAGCACGGAGAAGAGAGAGACGAAAGTTCCGGCCGCGATATGGCGTGTGCGGCGGGCCGGACCGGATCTGCGCAAGGGCATCGCGTGCCTCCGAAGTCCTTCGGTTGGGTCAGTTCGGCAAAATGCGAGCAGAATTCTGCCGATAAGAAGACTCATACGCTGAACTGACCGCAGCTATGAGCCGACCGGCCATCCATACGCCGACCGGCCGGAGCATCTCACCCGACCAGCCGTCATATCCCATGCGAAGCGGGCCCCGGCAACTGCCGGAGCCCGCTTCGCTACGCAGCGGCGAACGCGCCATTCCGCCGCTTCGCACTGCCTACGCCGACCACCCTGTCGGCTTGTTCACGATGTCTCGCGTCGTACTCATCGCCGGTTGCTGCCGGAGACTCAGTAGGCGGAGTTGACGTTGTCGATGGAGCCGTAACGGTCAGCCGCGTAGTTGGCGGCGGCCGTGATGTTGGCGACCGGGTCGGTGAGGTTATTGGCCGTGCCCGCGACGTGGTAGGTGTCGAAGGTGGGCTGGATCACCTGCAGCAGACCCTTCGAGGGAATGCCGTTGATGGCGTTGATGTCCCAGTCGTTGACGGCGTTCGGGTTGCCGCTGGACTCCCGCATGATGTTGCGGTGCAGGCCCTCGTAGGAGCCGGGTATGCCCTTGGCCTTCATGATGTCCAGGGACTGGCGGATCCAGCCGTCCAGGTTGTTCGCGTAGCGCGTGGGCTCGGCCTTGCGCTCGGTGGAGCGGTTGGCGGCCTGCTTCGCGGTGTGCGCCTGCTTCGGTGCTTCCTTGACCTTGAGCTGCGCGGCCACGGACTCGAGCGCGGGGTGCTCGGCCTTGGGGGCGTCACCCTTCGCGTGCACCGCGGCCGGCATGCCGTTCGCGCTGACCGGCTTCACCGCGGCCGGGGCGTGCGCGGAGGCGGCCTGCGCGGTGCCGGGCTCGGCGGTGACGGCCAGGGCCGTGGTGGCGCCGGCGGCGACCAGGACGGCGGTGGCGACCTTGTGGGTGCGGGTGATGCGGGTCAGGCGGGCGGTGCGGGGCAGGGTGAAGCTAGGCATGCGATGTGACCTCTTCCAGGTACTGGGGACGGGGAGGCGGCCTTCTACGGCGCGTAGAGAGTCCGGGAGTTATTCGCCGCGATTGCCCTTAGGGGCGGAATTCGCTGACTCGTTCCCGGCGCAAATCCATAGTTAGCGACCGGCCCAGCCGCTGGCAATGACCGCTTGTACTACGCGCCTTCGTGAGAAGTGCGGCAATACCCGAAGCCGGGTTCATTTCCCGCCCGACGGCCAGGTTTTCACCCACTAGCCGAGGTCGTACGTGACGTACGCCCTGTGCCCGGCATCACCTGGCAGAGCCCCGAAATCGCTTCCCCAGTCGCGACAAAGTTGCCTGGCTCACATGCGAATTGGGCTTTCCCGGAACCCGCCGTCCGCCCGGATGAGGGGAGCGGAATCCGGATTATTTCGAGATGGCCTTGCGCAGCATTCTCCGAATGTGGCGCAAGGCACCTTTGAAGGGCCCCGGTGCGCGGGAAATGCGTATCGCGGGGCGGCAATCGGTGCGGTACATCACCGTGCTCCGGGACGGCCGTCGGACTAGCCCGTCAGGGAGTTCCATTACGGCGAAGCGGCGGTGTTGATGGTCCGTTCGCGGCATCGATCGGACTGTCGTGTGGCCGCGGGGCCGGGTGTGCCGGATGGTGAGTCGCAAGCAGTAGTCCCCCACTCACTCATCGTAGGGAAACACCATGCTTCGTCGTGTCTCCACCGTCCTCGCCGGCGCCCTTGTGGCGGGCGTCATCGCCACCGGGGGCGCCGCCGCGGCGCCCGCCCCCGAGCACGGTCAGCGCATGCACCAGAGCCAGGGTCAGCACAAGCGTGTCGGCAGCGACCACCGCCGCACCCGTGTCGAGGTCCGCATCGAAGGCGCCCGCCGCGACGGTGGCAAGCGCAAGAACCGTCAGGAGCGCGAGGACGAGCGGGAGGGCCTGTTCCTCGTCGGCCGCCTGCTGCACGCCCTGCTCGGTGGTCACTTCCTCTACGGTCACGGCGGGCTCTGACCTCTGGCCGGCGACAGAAAACGGCAGTGGCCCTGCCCGCGCGATGCGGGCAGGGCCACTGCCGTTGCTGGTGCCGTGCCGTGCCGGTCCGGCGCTGTGCCGGTGGCTCAGTAGGCGGAGTTCACCTTGTCGATCGAGCCGTACTTGTCGGCCGCGTAGTTGGCGGCGGCCGTGATGTTGGCGACCGGGTCGGTCAGGTTCTTGGCGGTACCCGCGACGTGGTACGAGTCGAAGGTGGGCTGGATCACCTGCAGCAGACCCTTGGACGGGACGCCGTTGGCGGCGTTGACGTCATAGCCGTTGACGGCGTTCGGGTTGCCGCTGGACTCCCGCATGATGTTGCGGTGCAGGCCCTCGTAGGAGCCGGGTATGCCCTTGGCCTTCATGATGTCCAGGGACTGGCGGATCCAGCCGTCCAGGTTGTTGCCGTACTGCTGGTTGCCCTTGGGGGCGGCGGCCTGCTTGGCGGTGTGCGCCTGCTTGGCGACGGCGGTGACCTGCAGGTGGCCGGCGGCAGCCACATGGCCGGCCGGCGTCGCGGCCTGGCTCGGCGACGCGAGCGCCACGGCTGCGGCGCAGCTCGCGGTGGCCACCAGCGCAGCGGAGAACTTGCGGGTGCGGCCGATGCGGGCGGTGCGGGGCAGGGTGGTGCTGGGCATACGAAGTGACCTCTTCCAGGGGGGCGGGGGTGGTGCCTTCGGTGGCTCGTGCGCTCCGAGGGTCTGTGCCGCGCTCGCCGCTGGGGCTGAGATCGTCGGCTCGTTCTCGGTGCTGCCGGAAACAATGTTTAGCGAGCGCCCTGGATGGTGGCAATGATGTCGAGTACTACCGATCCTCGTGAGTTGCTGTGAAATGTCCGATGTAAAGGCCGCGCTTGGCGCCCTGTGCCGGATGCGCGTCGACTAGCGGGACTCGTAAGTGACGTACGCCCTGTGCCCGGCATCACCCGGCGGGCACTGATTTCCGACTCTCGGGGGCCCGCAAAGTTGCCTGGCTCACACGTCCGATGGGTGATTCGTGGGGGATTTTCCCGAAACGCGACGGCGCCCCCTGCGCGCCGCGGCGTAGGGGGCGTGACGCGCGCCGCTCGGCGGTCAGTCCTCCAGCAGCCGGGCGGCCAGATGCTCGATCCGGGAGTGCCAGGCGGCCAGCGCCGTTGCGGTGTCGAAGCCCCGCGGCCCGGTCTGGGTGAGGACGAGCCGGGGGCCGTGGCCGGTGCCGCGCCGCAGCTCCCAGCGGACGGTGCCCTCCGGGTGCCAGCGGTAGGCGAGCACCTCGGACGCCCGGACCTCGGTGACCGGCCCGCCCGGAACCTTCTCCGCGGTGAAGCCCTCGGGAGCGGGCTCGCCCGGCGCCGGCTCGTCGCCCCCGGTCAGTGCGGCCCAGACGGCGTCGGCGGGCCGTACGAGCTGGCGCTCGAAGCGGATCCGGGGGCCGTCCGCGGTGTCCTCGACGGTGCCCTGGCCCAGATCGAACTGCTCGAGATACGCCTCGTGCAGCGCACCCGAATCGGGATACACGGCGGTCGATTCGCCGTCGAGCAGCTGCGACAGCGCGCTGATGCACAGATGCCAGCCGGAGGCGAAGCTCGCGCCGCCGAAGCGGTCGCCGAAGGTGTGCACCAGGGTCAGCAGCGAACCGTCGCCGTCGGAGGTGATCTCCCAGCTCAGATGGTCCTCGCCCCAGGTGAACGCGAAGAGGCGGGGCGCGTCGGCATCGGTGACCGTGCCGGTCATGGCGACGCCGCTCACCCCGGGCATCGAGAAGGTCATCGCCCCGCCGGGCCTGAGCTCCACCGTGACCTCGGAGGGGAACCACTGCTCGATCTGCGCCGGGTCCGTGATCGCGGCCCAGACCTTCTCGGGCGGATGGGCCAGCCGGCGTTCCATCCGCAGCGCGGTGCGGCCGTCGGCGGTGCGAAGGGTGTCGGAGTGGGGGTTCATCGGGGGTCCTCCATGGCGTCGAGATGCCGTTCGAGAGCATCGAGGCTCCCGGTCCACAGATGCCGGTAGTGAGCGAGCCAGGCGTCGAGCTCCGCGAGCGGCTCGGGCCGCAGCTCGTACCAGCGGCGCTGGGCGTCCTGCCGGACCTGAACGAGCCCGGCCTCGCGCAGCACCCGCAGATGCTTGGAGGTGCCGGGCTGGCTCAGCCCCGTCCGCTCCGTCAGCTCACCGACCAGATGCGGTCGCTCCAGGAGCAGATCGAGGATCCTGCGCCGGCTCGGCTCCGCGAGTACGTCGAACGGTATGGGCATGCGTCACAGTATTGCCTGTGAGTTATATAACCACAAGGGAATGTAAATCTCCGCTGGTCAGGACGCTCATCAGCTCCGGGCTCCCCGAGTCGCGCGGCACCCTGGCTGCTACGCGTACGCCGGATCCCCCACCGTCATCTCCTCCCGCTCCGCCGGAACGAGACACGGCGCCGAGTGCAGCGGCGCGTCGGTGAAGAAGCGCGCGGCCAGGTCCGCGACGTCCTGCGGGCGCTCCAGCACCACCCAGTGGTCGGCGTCGGGAATCATCAGGAAGCGGCTGCCGAGGATGCCGGCCGCGAAGTCGCGCTGCCGGGCCGGGGCGGTGACCGTGTCGTGCTCCCCGCTGAAGACGAGCGTCGGTACGCCGGCCAGGCCGGAGGAGAAATCCGGGCGGTCCATCAGCGCGCGGCGCAGCGCATCGACGGCGTGCGGTGAGTGCCGGGCCGCGTGCAGCATGGAGCGTCGGACGTAGCGATAGGCCAGCCGCCGCTTGGTGACGTGCCGGCGCTCGTCAAGGCACATCAGGCCCTCGGTGACCAGCGTGGCGAAGGACTCCGCATCGCCGCGCGCGAGATGGTCGGCGGCCTGCCGCCAGTGGTCGAGCTGCGCGGTGGTGATGTGCGCAGGTACGCCGCCGAGCGCCAGCCGCGCGATCCGGCGCGGGAAGCGCTGGGCGCATGCGTAGGCGAGGCCGGCGCCGTAGGAGAAGCCGAAGAGATTGATCTGCGGGACGTCCAGGTCGTCGATGACGCGCTCGATCGCTGCGCACACGATGTTGATGCTCGGCCCCGGGGGCAGCGCATCGGCGCTGCCCATACCGGGCAGGTCGGCGGTCACCACGTCCGCCACCGGCCCCACCCGGTCCTCCATCTGCGGCCAGCCGAACATCCCCTGCAACGCGCCGCCCAGCACCATGACGGGCTCGGTGGCCCTCTCCGGCTGCCGGAGGACCCGGTATGAATAGGACACCCCGCTCACCGACAAAGCGCGGATCGTTTCCTCGGCCATGACTGATTCCTTCTCGGGAAGACGGACGGGAACGGGCCGCGCCGATGCGGCGCGGCCGTTCCCGTCGGTCACTGTCGGTGGGGTGCGGATGACTGACAACCGCGCTAACCGCGCGTCAGCACGAGTGCGGCGTTGTGCCCGCCGAAGCCGAGCGAGGTCTTGACCGCGCAGTCGAATCTCGCAGGCCGGGCCTCCTTGCGCACGATCTCGATCGGGATCCGCGGGTCCGGTACGTCGAGATTGGCGGTCGGCGGCACCAGCTGATGCTCCAGCGCGAGCACGGTGAGCGCCGTCTCGATGCCACCGGCGGCGCCCAGCGTGTGCCCGGTCATCGCCTTGGTGGACGTGACGAGGGGGTGATCGCCCAGTACCCGCCCCAGCATGGTCGCCTCGATGAGGTCGTTGACGACCGTCGATGTGCCGTGCGCATTGACATACCCGACGTCGCCGGCCGCCACGTCCGCGTCGGCCAGCGCCGTGCGCAGCGCCCGTTCGATGCCCGCTCCGTCGGGGTCGGGGGCGACCGCCGCGTACGCGTCGCTGGACGCGCCGTAGCCGCGGACGTGGGCGCGGACGGTGGCACCACGGGCGCGGGCGTGCTCGGGCCGCTCCAGTACGAGCAGGCCGGCGCCCTCGCCGACGACGAAGCCGTCGCGTTCCGCGTCGAACGGCCGGCAGGCCGCGGCCGGGTTCTCCCGCCGGACGGAGACCGCCTTCATCTGGCAGGCGCTGGCGATCAGCAGCCGGGAGACGGTCGACTCGGCGCCGCCCGCGATGGCGATATCGCAGACCCCGGCGCGCAGCAGCTGGTGCGCGGTGCCCAGGGCGACGGTCCCGGAGGAGCAGGCGGTCGCCACGCCGAAGCTGGGGCCGTGCACCTTGAGGTCCGTGCAGACGCTGCTGGCCGCGCTGTTGATGACGGTCAGCGGGGCGAGCTTGGGGGAGACCCGCCGGGCACCGCGCTCCGACATCGCGACATGCTGCTCGTCATAGAACGGCAGCCCGCCGTGCGCGGAGCCGATGACCACCGCGATCCGGCTGCTGTCCCAGGTCCCCGGGTCCAGACCGGCATCCGCGACCGCCTCCCGTGCGGCGATCACCGCGAGCTGCGAGAAGCGGTCCATCAGTCGCTGGGTGGCCACGCCGAGCACCGCGGCCGGGTCCAGATCCGCGATCGTGTACATGAAGTCGCAGGGCAGGTCGACCAGTTCCTCCTGCCGGGTCACTCCGCTCGGCACGGTGTCCTGGGTGACGGAGTGCCAGGTGGCCTTCGTCCCCACACCCGCCGCGGTCACCAGTCCCAGTCCCGTTACCGCCGCGGAGAACGGCTGCTGCGGGGCCGTCACGCGGCGACTTTGCCGTCGACGGCCATCACCAGCGCACCCACGGTGTCCCGTGAGGACAGCGCCACCTCGTCGAGGTCGACGCCCAGCCGGTCCTCGATGAGCACGCGGAGCTCCTCCAGCGCCAGTGAGTCCATCTTCAGATCGCGCAGCGAAATCTCGTGGCTGATGCTGGCCCTGGCGACCCCGAATCGTTGGACCAGCAGGTCGTTGACAACTTCTGCCGCATTCACGTGGCGCTCCTCCGCTGTTCGTAGGCGTGCTGCCAACCGCGTCCTGGCGGGTGCTCGCCGGCGGCTCCGGCTGGTTTGGCCATCTTTATACGCCTTGGTCCCAAAGACCCCCCAACCTCGGTAGCTCAATGGAGTGATGAGCGGATCGAGGGGGTGCGAGGAAGGGTGCGCGGCGGCGCGGACGGCGTCTGACTGCCCTAACGGCGCGTGCCGGCGGAGGGTACGGGGCGAAGCCCGCCGGGCCCGGCCGCGCCGGGCCCAACCCGCCCCTGTGTCACCCGTCAGGCCTCGTCGAGCGACTCCGTGACCCGCCCCAACAGGCCCCGCAGCGTACGGAGTTCCTCGAGCGTCAGGCCGGTCGCGGCCAGTATGCGGCGGGGGACCGGCAGGGCCTGGGTGCGCAGGTCGTCGCCCGTCGCCGTCAGATGGATGGTGACCGACCGCTCGTCCTCGGCGCTGCGCTCGCGGCGTACCAGGCCAGCGGTCTCCAGTCGCTTGAGGAGCGGGGAGAGGGTGCCGGAGTCGAGCCGCAGTCGCTCGCCGATGGACTTGACGGGCTGCGGGCCGTGCTCCCAGAGGACCAGCATCGCCAGGTACTGGGGGTAGGTCAGGCCGAGGTCTTTGAGGGCGTCCCGGTAGACGCCGCCGAACGCGCGCGAGGCGGCATGCAGCTGGAAGCAGACCTGGTGGTCGAGGCGGAGCAGTTCGGAGTCGGGTACCGGGAGCGTGGTCATGGGTTCAGGTTAGCTCGCCGGCCATTTAGTTGCACACAACTTAGTTGCGCACAACTTAAACGTGTGCAATCGTTGGAGCCATCGGGCGGCCGGAGAGCGGCCGCCGGCCCATGAAACCCAGGGAGAATCCGATGGACGCGCTGTACACCGCTGTCGCCACCGCCAATGGACGCGAGGGCCGGGCCGTCAGCTCCGACGGGCAGATCGACCTCGCGCTCGCCATGCCGCCGGCGCTCGGGGGCAGTGGCGCGGGCACCAACCCCGAGCAGCTCTTCGCGGCCGGGTACGCGGCCTGCTTCGCCAGCGCGATGAGCAATGTCGGGCGCCAGATGAAGATCGACACCAAGGACGTCTCGGTGACCGCCGAGGTCTCCATCGGCAAGGACGACACCGGCTTCGGCCTCGGCGTGATCATGCGGGTGGAGCTGCCGGACGCGCTCGCCGGCGAGACCGGACGTCAGCTGGTCGAGGCGACCCACCAGTACTGCCCGTACTCCAAGGCCACCCGCGGCAACATCGAGGTCGAGCTCGTCATCGAGTAGGGCGGCCGGACCGCCGGACCGCCGGGCCGGCCGGTCCGGCCCGGCGGCCGCGCGACGACCGCCCGGCCGCCCGTGCCCTCGCGCGCCCGCGCGGCTCGACGCCGTACGCACGGGGCGGGTCCGCCGGGGCGGCCCCTCAGGCATCGCCGGCCGCGTACACCCGCCGCCCGCCCACGAACGTCTGCAGGACCCGGGTCTCGGCGATGGCCTCGCCCGGACCGTCGAAGGGATCGCGGTCCAGGACCACCAGATCCGCCAGCTTGCCGGGCTGGATGGTGCCGGTGTCGTCGAGGTGGTTGGCGTAGGCGCTGCCCGCCGTGTACGCGGCGAGGGCCGAGCCGAGGTCGATCCGCTGCTCCGGCAGGAACACCGGCGTCGACGCCGGGGCCTCCGGCTCCCGGCGGTTGACCGCGACATGCAGGGCGGCGATCGGATCGGGGGAGCTGACCGGCCAGTCGCTGCCCGCCGCGAGGGTCGCGCCGGAGCGGAGCAGATCGCCGAACGGGTACTGCCAGGAAGCACGTTGGGCGCCCAGGAAGGGAATGGTCAGCTCGTCCATCTGCGGCTCGTGGGCCGCCCACAGGGCCTGGATGTTCGCGGTCGCCCCGAGCCTGCGGAAGCGCGGCACATCATCGGGGTGCACGACCTGGAGGTGGGCGAGGTGGGGCCGGGTGTCCCGCCACCCGTTCGTCGTCCGGGCGGCCTCGACGGCGTCCAGGGCCTCCCGGACGGCGCGGTCGCCGAGCGCGTGGAAGTGGACCTGGAACCCTTCGGCGTCCAGCTCGGTGACGTACGCCCGCAGCGCCTCGGGGTCGATGAACGAGATCCCGCTGTTGTCGGAGGCGCATCCGCACGCGGTCAGATACGGGCCGAGCATGGCCGCCGTGTGGTTCTCCGCGATCCCGTCCTGCATGATCTTCACGCTGGTCGCCCGCAGCCGTCCACCGCTCAACTTCTCCCGGAGCGCGAGCAGTTCGGGAATCTGCTCGGCCCCGCGCGCCCGGTCCCACCACAGGGCGCCGGTCACCCGCGCGGTCAGCTTCCCCGCGTCGCGGGCCGCCAGATAGGCGGGGCTGGCGTCGGGCACTCCGGGGCCGCGGCCCAGCATCGCGTCCTGCCACGCGGTCACGCCGTACCCGTGGAGGAGACGCTGCGCCCGGAGCAGCCCTTCGGTCCGTTCGGCGAGGGTCGGCTCGGGGACCAGGTCGCCGACCAGCCGCATGGCACCCTCCTGCAGCATGCCGGTCGGCTCGCCGGCGGCGTCGCGCTCGATGCGCCCGTCGGCCGGGTCGGGCGTACGGGCGGTGAGCCCGGCCAGTTCCAGGGCACGGGAGTTGGCCCAGCCGCCGTGGTGATCGCGGTTGACCAGGAACACCGGGCGGTTCGGAACGATGGCGTCCAGGAAATCCCGGGTCGGCATGCCACCGGGAAACGCCTCGAGCGACCAGCCGCCTCCGGTGATCCACGGCGCTTCGGGATGCGCGGTGGCGTAGGAGTGGATCAGCTCGCGATACGCCTCGGCGGTGCCCGCCGAGCTGAGATCGCACTGGCCCAACTCCAGCCCGCCGCCCACCGGATGCACATGCGCGTCCTGGAACCCCGGGATGAGCAGCTTGCCCCGCAGGTCGACGACCTCCGTACCGGGCCCGATCAGGTCGCGTATCCCGTCCTTCTCCCCGTCGTGCCCGACGGCGACGATACGGTCCCCGCGCACGGCCACCGCGCTCGCCCGACTTCGTGCGGGGTCGACGGTGTGCACGGGGCCGGAGAGGAAGACAAGGTCGGCAGGGGTGGTGGTGTCCATGGTGGCCATGGGGGAGCTGCTCCTGTGGCGTTGGGGGTTGGGGAGGGAGAGGAGAAGGAGAGGGGCGTGGAGGGCGGGCCATTACGCACCCGGACGGGCGGCAGGTCAGCGGGCGGACGGAAGGATGATCATCCCTCGGAGGGATCGGGCAGCCGGGCGCCCGCCCCGTCCATCGGCAGCGTGATCGCATCGGCGTCCGTCCCGCGGCCGGTACGGAAATACGGGGCGTGGCGTACCCACTTGGCCCACGCGGCGACGGCGAGACCCGCCAGCACGAAGAGCGCGGGCAGCAACAGCATGAACCAGCCGTTGTCCGGGCTCGCCTCGAAGTGGTCGCTCATCGTCGCGTAGTCCCAGATGAGGTAGCCGCCGAGCCCGAACAGCGCCAGCGCGCTGGCCGCCGGCACGACCACGTCCCGCAGCGCGCTGCCCGGCCCCGCCCGCAGGCTCGAGCGGAAGCGCACCGCACAGGCGAGCGCGGTGAGTCCGTAATAGAGGGCCACCGTCAGGCCGATCGAGTTGACCGCGGTGAGGATCATGTCGCTGAGCTTGGGGACGCCGACCGCGAGTACGGCGAGCAGCGCGGCGAAGGCCATGATCAGGAGCGTGCCCACGGCGGGCGAGCCGTACCGCGGATGCACCCGCTGCCACACCGGGCCCAGCGTCCGGTCCCGCGCCATGGCCAGCGCGCCCCGGGCGGTGGGGATGACGCTGGACTGGAGCGAGGCGAACGCGGAGCACATCAGGGCGGCCAGCGGCAGGGACGCCCAGGGCTCCGGTGCCAGCCGGGTGCCGAGGAAGGTGAGCGCCTGCGGTCCGTTGCGGATCAGTTCGTCGGTGTTCATCACCCGCTGAAAGGCGAACGCTCCGAGGATGAACAGGCCGAGCATCGCCACCAGCGCGATCAGGCCGCCGCGTGCGGCGTCGGACGCGCTGCGCGTCTCCTCGTTCACGCTGAACGCGGCATCCCACCCCCAGTAGATGAAGACCGCGATCACCATTCCCTGGGCGAGGGCCTGCGGCGAGCCGATCTCGAAGGGGTTCAGCCAGGAGAGCGAGAACGGCTGGTCGCCGACGACCAGCGCGTAGCCGCAGAAGCCCAGCAGCACCACGTACTCGAAGATCAGCAGCCCCAGCTGCATCCGGGTCGCGGAGCGGACACCCGTGATGGCGGTGACCGTGACGGCGACCAGCGCCACCAGCCCGACCGCGGTGCTGATGCCCGTGGAGGACGGGTCCATCCGCAGCCCCAGCACGCTGTGCACGCCGAGCTTGTTCAGGAACTGCAGCACGACGGAGCCGGTGACCGCGCCCGTGTACGCCATGAAGATCACATTGCCGACCAGTACCACCCACCCGGTCAGAAAGCCGGGCCAGGGGCCGATGGACCGGCCCACCCAGGTGTAGCCGCTGCCGCAGTTCGGCTCGGTGCGGTTGAGGCGGGCGTACGACAGCGCGATGCCGAGGATCGGGAGGAACGCGAGCAGGAGAAGGGCGGGGGTCTGGCGGCCCGCGTACGCGGCCAGCGTGCCCATCCCGATGCCGATGCTCGTGGTCGCTGCCGTACTCGACGCGGCTATCGCCACCCCGTCCTTCACGCCCAGCGAGCGGCGCATCGTCGCCGGTCCGGGGTCCTGTGGCGACTGCTGCGCCTGCTGCACTTCGGAGGGGGGCATGGCACACGCTCCTTGGGCGGGTGGGCCGGGCCGGTTCCGGCGGGGCCGTGTGTCCGCCGATGAAACAGCCCGTTCATCCTTGTGTCAACGGTGTTGACGTAACCTGGTGATTAACTGGCGCAGGTCAGTGCCGAGGCGGCGACGGGCGAAGCGGAGGGGATCGGCGTGACGGAGAGCGAGCGCGTTCCGGCCGAGCGCAAACGGCGCCGGCCGACGAGTTCGGGTGTGGTGCTGTCCGCCGACCTCATCGTCGACACGGCGCGCCAACTCATCGACGCGGAGGGCGCGGGGGCCTTCACCGTACGGAAACTGGGCGCGGCCCTCGGCGCCGACCCCTCCGCCGTCTACCGCTACTTCCGCAACACCGAGGACCTCCTGCTGGCGCTGGCCGACCGGCTGATCGGCGAGTCCATGGCCGGC
Source organism: Streptomyces sp. NPDC101227 (assembly GCF_044767545.1). NCBI lineage: Bacteria > Bacillati > Actinomycetota > Actinomycetes > Kitasatosporales > Streptomycetaceae > Streptomyces > Streptomyces sp. NPDC101227. Next base: position 731,466 of record NZ_JBIWOD010000001.1, read on the forward strand.
TTCGCGTCCAGCGGCGACTGGGCCGCCGACCTGCGGGACTTCGGTCTGCGCGCCTACCGCTCGGCGCTGCGCCACCCGCAGATCGCGGTGTTCAGTACGGTCCGCGTCACGGGCCGCCCGCACGAACAACGCGCCGTCGACACCGGCATCGGCCTGCTCCTGGAGGCGGGCTTCGACGAGGCCACCGCCGTACGCCACTACCACGCCCTCGTCGACACCGTCCTCGGGCACGCGGCCCTGGACGCCGCGTTCCTGCGCCTCGCCCCCGCCCAACGCGCCGCGGACGAGGAGGCCTGGCAGGCGGCGTACGCCGGGCTGCCCGAGGACGCGTACCCGAGTCTGCAGCGCGTACGGGACCACCTTCCGCTCATGTCGGGCACGGCGGTCGAGGCGGCGCTGGATCTGCTGATCGCGGCGCTGCGGGCTTCGTCGTCGGGGGCGTCGGGGGCGTCGGGGGCGTCGCGGTAGGGCGATGCGGGGCGCGGGGCTTTCGCCAACTCCATCTGCAGCACGAGGAGTTGATGCGATACCTCCCGCATGGGCCGCGCGCGGTCCCGATCGCCGGCCCGGGTCGCGCTACCCGGTTCGCTTGCCGTGCGCGAGCGCTACGCGGGAGTGACACGTGGAATATGGAAAATGGAATAACGCACCGAACCGGGCATTTCCCTCGCTCGGGTGCAACCATGGTGCATGCCCTTTCGATGGCTGGTGCATATGCCCGAGCGACTGCCGCGACGGCGAAATCTGAGCCCGGTCCTGACCCTGATCCCGATCGGCCTCATCGTCGCGGTCGTGGTGATCGACGTGCTGTCGCCGCCCAACGTCCATCTCGGGCCGTTGCTCGTCGCGGCCCCCGCCATCACGGCGGCATTCTCCGGGCCCTTTCTCACCGCCGCGATCGGCGCGCTGGCGGTCGCGGCCCAGGTGGGCATCGGTGTGGCACGGGGCGTCCTGCTGACCGAGAACCTCCAGGCCCAGATCGCCGCGCTGGTGGTCGTCTCCGCGCTGGTCGTCGTCTTCACCGTCGTACGGGACCGCAATGAGCGGCGGCTCAGCCAGAGCCGTTCGGTGGCCGGCGTCGCCCAGCAGGTGCTGCTGCGGCCGCTGCCCCGGCGCAGCGGCGCGCTGGAGATCGCCTCGCTCTACCTGCCCGCCGAGGAAGAGGCGGAGATGGGGGGCGATCTGTTCGCGGCGGCGCGTACCGCGCGGAGCACCCGGCTGATCATCGGCGATGTGCGCGGCAAGGGATTGCCGGCGTACGGCAACGCCGCCCTCATCCTGGGGGCCTTCCGCGCGGCCGCCCATCGCCAGGCCACCCTGCCGAAGCTCGCCGTCCACCTCGACGGCGCGGTCAGCTGGGACAGCGGCCAGTGGCGCGCCGATCCGGGCCCGGGAGGCGCGGCGGGGGAGCGGGGGGAGAGCGCGTACGACGCCACCGACGCCGACCCGGGCGCCGACGCCGACCCGGGCACCGATACCAACACGGACACCGACCCCGACACCGACGAGACCTTCGCGACCGTCTCGCTCTTCGACATCCCCGACCAGTGGCCCGTACTGCGCACCATCACCTGCGGCCACCCACCCGCCCTACTGCTGCGCGACGGCGAGACCATCACGTTGCATGCCCAGCGGACCTCTCTGCCCATCGGGCTCGGCACGCTGGCCGGAGATCTTGATTATGAAGTGGAGACCTTTCCCTTCGAGCCCGGTGATCTGTTGCTGCTGTACACGGACGGGGTGACCGAGGCCCGTGACAGCCGAGGGGCGTTCTATCCGCTCGTCGAGCGCGCCGCCGCCTGGAGCGGGAGCACTCCGCAGCAGCTGCTGCGGTGTCTGCGCGAGGAGCTGCTGACGCATACGGACGGCCGGCTGGGCGACGACGCCGCCGCGGTCGCCGTGCGGCGGCTGCCCAGCCATCCGCCGCACGCCAGGGCCTACTGACGCCGGTCCGCCAGGCAACCACCACAGTTGTAGTACGTCACGTCCCAGTGGTCGCCCTCCTTGTAGTAGACGTTCCCGCTGCCGGACCTCCACTTGGAGCCGCCGATGGAGGCGAAGGTGGCGGTGATGTAGTGGGTCAGGCAGGAGGAGAGGCTGAAGTCGACCTTGTAGCCGTTCCAGTGGCTGTAGGTCCCGCCGGCGTGGCCGGTCTCGGTGCCGCCGGTGAGGTTGATCGCACAGCCGCTGGCGCCCTTGAGCGTGATCACGCCGTCCACGGTGGCGGAGTTGATCTCGTCGAACGAGGTGCAGGTGGCGTTGTTGCGGTCCGCGCAGCCGCCACTGGAGGACCAGCTGATACCGGCCGCGCGGAACTTGCCGGTGGCCTGCGCATGGCTGAGCTTGGCGAGCGCGGCGGGGGCGGCGGCGTACGTGGTGGCGGCGCCACCCACCAGGGCCACTGCCGCGAGCATGACAATGCCGGTGCCGGTCGCGGCCGTACGTCGGAGCATGGGTACCTCCTGAAGGAAGGGCAACGCTCCGAGCGTGGCCCGACCGGCCGAGGTCGTCAACTGTGCTTCGCCGGGAGGGTGTTGTGGCCTTCGGAGGCCGCTCGATGTCACCCGCTGCCACCCGAAGCCGTGCGCCCGACGCTGTTGGGTGCACGGCGGTCGCGTTGACGGTGATGAGATGCGTCACTCCCGCCCGCACCCGCAAATTCCGGACATAACACCATGAAGGGCAAGGTCGATATGCCCGATATCTCACTCGATAAGGCATTCATTCCCGCCTTGCCGTGATGGGCGCCTTGCCGCGAAACCCCACGAACCCCACCTGACGCTTCCTCAATCCCATTCCCCTTGGTAAACACGTCCGAATCATCCCCAAGTGGCATGGGACGCGCACCATGATCGACCGCAACACCTCGGACCAGCACATATTCGCGTTCGACCTCGCCGAGCACGAGACGCGGCGCCGGACCGAAGTCCTCGCGGCGCTGGGCGACACCTGGAACCCCATCGAGGTGATGGAGGCCGAGGCGGAGGCCCAGCGGCTCCTCTACTCCGGCCTGGACGCCGAGCAGCAGGCCACCTACGACATGCTGGTCGCCGCGAACGTCCTGCCGCCCTCCGGGCAGGCATGAGCATGCTGCCGCTCGACCCCACCGCCGATATCGGCCGCCGGGCCTGGGTGCCGTGCCCCCGGTGCGAGGACGACCGGGACTGCGCCGTCTGCCTCGACGGCCGGACCTGCGCCGACCACTGGCGCTACCTCCTGTCGAACAAGGGCAGCTTGCTGCACCTCCAGTGCCCCAACTGCACCCACCTGTGGGCCTGGCAGTCGGCCTTCGGAGCGGGCGACCGCGGTCGCCCCGCCCCCTGACCCGCTGCCGCTGACTGACCTCGCCGGACGGCGGTCCGTCGGATGGCCCCGCAAGGAACGCCGCCCGGCGTTCGTCGTCCGCCGGCGCGGTGGACTGCGGCTCGTCCCGCCACAGCAGCCGCAGGGCTGGTCCGGGCAGACCTCCCGCGAAGGGGCGGTCACCGAAATCGCAGATTCCGGTGCCGCTCAGCGCTTCGTACTCACCGGCGGCGAGCCCCGTGCGGCTCGCCCTGCCGACCTCGCCGGCCCACTCCGGGAAGACGCGCCGGCCACGATGCGATCGAGGAACGCCGCCCACTATGTGCGCGTTGGTGGACATCCCCGAAGATCGTGGCGCGGTAGCGTGCGCGCATGGAGCTGCGCGCACGATCGCTTTGGCTGTTGACCGAACCGCTGCACGCCCTCACCTACTTCGACGAGGAGTGCCGCGGCCTGGGCAAAGCCCTTGGCCTCAAGGGCTTCTGGATGGGCTACTTCGCCGCCCGCACCGCGCCGCTGGGCGCCGTGGAGCCGGCGCTCGCCACCGCCGTGCTGGGGGTCTTCGCGCCCGGCATGATCGCCCGTGCGCTGCCCGCGGCCTGGGGGATCGTCGGCCCGGCGCATGTGCTCGAGGAGCGCGCCCGCCGCGCCGCCGACGCCCTGCGCAGGATCCATCCCGGCCTGGACGAGACGGCCGCCGAGCTGTCGGGACCGCTCCTGACGATCGTGGGGGAGGCCCCCACCGTCGCGCGGCCGCTCTTCGCCGCGAATCGCGCGCTGTGCGACCACGCCGACCCGGTCGAGCGCCTGTGGCAACTGAGCACCGCAGTACGCGAGTTCAGGGGCGACGCACACCTCGCCGTACTCGCCGACGAAGGACTCGACGGCTGCGAGGCCCTGGTCCTCGCCGTCGCCTCCGGCCGCGTGCCCAAGGACACCATGCGGCAGGACCGCGGCTGGACCGAAGAGGAGTGGGCGGCCGCCGCCGACCGGCTGCGCTCCCGCGGTCTGGTGGACGAACACGGCGAGGCGACCGACCGCGGCCGGCAGGAGCGGACCCGCATCGAGGCGGAGACCGACCGCCTGGCGGCCCGCCTGCTCGGCCCGCTCTCCAGGCCGGAGACCGACCGGCTCCTGGGCGGGCTGGAAGACGTCGTACGCCGCATCCTGGCCGCGCAGGTGCTGCCCTTCCCCAATCCGATCGGCCTGCCCCATCCCGCCGAGAGCGAGTCCTGGGGCTAGGCGACTGACCCACAGCGTTGCCGAAAGAGCCCCAATAGCCTCAGCTGTCAGACCGCTCCGGTAGCTCAGCTGTCAGGCCGCTCCGGCGCCTTGCGACCGAGGGCGCCCCGCCTGCCGACGTGGGACTGCGCGTGCTGCGGGATGTGTACGAGTCGGTTGGCTGGGCTGCGCTATCTCGGCGGGTGGACCCGCCGAGCGCGCAGTCTCCCGTCACCGGCTCATATGCGGGCGCCCCCACGGCCGTTGAACCTCTGCTCGAGATCCATCGTGTCGGACGCGGGCGGCGCCTTGACCGTGACCGGCTTGTTGACGTCGAAGAAGTGGACGGTGAGGTCCAGCGGTCCCCGGACCGTCCGCGCGCGCTCGCGGAACTTCACCGTACGGTCGTCGGGCCCGACCCACAGGTCGAGCTTCAGTGTGCGCACGCCAAGAGCCTTGAACCGCTCGATCGTCCTCTGGCGGCGCTCCGCGCCCAAGGCACCCTTGGAGTTCGCCCGCTTCAGCAGCTTTTCCACCGCGACGGTGCCGACGTAGTGCGTCGCCTTCACGCCGTCGACGGTCTCCTCGCCGACCTTCTTGACGTCACCGGACTGCGCCAGCAATGACGCCTGCGCCGCCGGGTCCTGGTCGGCCTGCTGCCGCATTCCCCCGAAGCCGCCCGCACCGCCGGCGCCCTTCCCCTTCATCCGGAACTTCAGCCAATGCTTGCCGTGCATGGCGGCGGCCGCGCGCTCGCCCCCACCGACGTACATCGTGTCGCCGATGAGCCGCACCGAGAACTCGCCCTCCTTCTCGCCGCCGGACGCCGTCATCCGCATGTCCATGGCCCGCGGGCGGAGGCTCAAGGACACCTTGCCCTTGACGGTCCCCTGATCGCCGACCTTGCCGTCGATGCGGTACGACACCGAGTTGAGCTTGGCGCCCTTGTCGACGGCCTTGCGCACCGCGGCTACCGGCGCGGCATTGAACGTCTCCGGCTTGGCCGACCGGTCGCGCGACCCACCGCCGGGCGACGTACACGCCGCCGTGCCGCACAGCATCACGCCGGCGAGCAGGGCCCCCGCGGTACGGACCGAAGAACGGGAAAGTGCGAGCGAAGAACGATGAGCCATGGCCCCCCCAAGAAGTGCGGACATGAAGCGCGGCGCATGAACCGTGGCTCAGGAACCGCGGATCGGCGACCACTCGAATGCCTGTCTGACGGAGACAGTAACCCACCCCACTGACACTCGGCCGTGCGCACCTTCGCGGCCGGGCTGACAGAGGCGCAGCTCAGGTGCTGCGTCACGCGTATACGGCGCTCTTGGCGAACGGTCAAGGCCCCTGCAAGGATATTTTCAGTTGGTGTGTGGATGCGTGCTTTGGGGTGCTTTGCAAGACAAGATCGGATCACCTGCGGAGGTGCGGCGTTGTCAGGGTATGGAGCCTAGAGAGTTGTGGGACCGCAACGCCGTACTCGCGGAAGCGTTTTGTCTTCGGGATGAGGGAGTGCGCGAGGCCCAGGCCAGGCTGGACGAGGCGCAGGCCGACCGGTCGCGGGTCCTGGCGGCATTTGCGGTGACCGTGGGCAGCACGGGTGCGGTGGCGGGCCTGTTCGGCCTGAACGAGCGGGAAGTGCGGATCGCCCGGCGCACGGTGGGCAAGGATGATGCCCGCGCGGTCGCCGAGCAGCTGCTCGCCGCGGCTCCCACCGCGGTGGCCCGGGACCCCGAGGCCATGGGATCCGAGGCCGATTCCGCTGCCCCGCACTCTTCCGACGCCGGCGCGTCCCCTTCCGGAACCCGCCCGACCGCCACGCCTCGCGAGAGCCGGGAGAGTCCGGGGGCGACGCCGGAGCCCTCATGGTCGGCCGCCCTGGACGCCGTACTGGTCGGCAGCTGGCAGACCGGCGTGGATCTGCGGGAACTGGCCAATGAATTCGGCCTCGATTTCAGCCGACTGCTCGCCCGTGCCCAGCAGTTGGCGGCTCAGGGACGGTTCCACCAGCACGGCGGCGAGACCCAGGTGGGGCGCCACCGACGTGGCCATGGCGATCTGCACGAGGCCGAGTGCACCATCCCGGCACAGCAGACCGCGGCCTGGAACGCCGCCGCTTCCGGCAACGCAATGGGATCCGCCTGGCACCCCGGAACGACGCAAATGGCCGACACCGTGGCGGATATGGCCGCCCTCGCCCCCGACTGGGACAGCGCCCTCGCCCCGTGGGGGACCATCACGCAGCCCCACGAGGAACCCGAGCCGGCCCACCAGCCCTGGACCCAATACCACCTCAGCTCCTGACCCGTCCCTTTCTTGCTACGTACCCCGCCCCGCCTCGGTGACCGACCGGCGGGGCTTTGTCGGCCCTGCGGGCGAAGGCCCGTAGCCCCCGGCGGAGCGAGAGGGCGCGGGAGACAGGGGAGACCCGGGGAAGGGGAGAGGAGGAGATGGAGCGATGGAGGGAAGGGAAACCGTGGCGGACAACGGAGCTCCCGCGGGACCGCTGGACGGGAGAGTGGCACTGGTGGCCGGCGCCACGCGCGGCGCCGGGCGCGCGATCGCGGTGGAACTGGCCCGAGCGGGCGCCGCCGTTTACGCCACCGGACGCAGCAGCCGGACGGCCGGCCGCTCGGAGATCGACCGGCCGGAGACCATCGAGGAAACCGGCGAACTCATGGCCGCCACCGGGGGTACCGGCACGGCTCTCCGGGTGGACCACCTCGACGGCGATCAGGTGCGGGACCTCGTCCAGCGCATCGACCGTGACCACGGCCGCCTCGATGTGCTGGTCAACGACATCTTCGGCGGCGATGCCTACGCCCAGTTCGGCACCACGCTGTGGGAGCACGGCCTCCCCGGGGGCCTGCGGATGCTGCGGATGGGCATCGACACCCACGCGATCACCAGCCATTACGCGCTGCCGCTGCTCATCCGTCGCCCAGGCGGACTGGTGATCGAGATGACCGACGGCACGGCGGAGTACAACGCGGCCTACCGCCACCATGAAGGCTTCTTCTACGACCTGGTCAAGGCCGCCGTCCAGCGCATGACCCTCGCGCAGAGCCATGAACTCGCCCCGTACCGCTGCGCGGCCGTCGCCGTGACCCCCGGCTGGCTGCGCTCGGAGAAGATGCTGGAGGCATTCGGCGTGACCGAGGAGAACTGGCGGGACGCGACGACCCGAGTGCCGCACTTCTGCATCTCGGAATCCCCGACGTACGTCGCCCGCGCGGTGACCGCGCTCGCCGCCGATCCGGACGTCGCCCGCTGGACGGGAAACGTCGTCTCCAGTGGTCAGCTCGCCCCTCTCTACGGCTTCACGGACAAGGACGGCACCCAGCCGGACTGCTGGCGCTATCTCGTGGAGGTCCAGGACGCGGGCCTTCCCGCCGACGACAGCGGCTATCGCTGAGGGCGACGGAGCGGGACAGAGGGAAGGCGCCTGCTGCGGAATTCGTAACGACTGAAGGCCCGGTCAACGAATTTAGTGGAATCGATCGCCCCTGTGATGTGGAATCGGTACGATCCCTCTTCGTCGACCACCACACCCAAGGAACCGCCCATGACCACCCCGGCCCCCGACCGGCCCCTGTCGCCAACGGAACGCACCCGCCACCGCCGCCTGCGTGAGCAAGGCAGCCCGGACCGGCGCGAGCTGGATGCCGTACTCGCGGAAGGGTTCGTGTGTCATCTCGGGGTGACGGTGGACGGCACCGTGATGGTCGTCCCCACCGTCTACGGCTCGGACGGCGGCACGCTCTACCTGCACGGCTCGGTGGCGAGCCGGAGCCTCGTCGCGTCACCGGGGGCGACGGTCTGTGTGACGGTCACCCACGTCGACGGGCTCGTCCTGGCCCGCTCCGTCTTCGAGCACGGCGTCAACTACCGCAGCGCGATGATCTACGGGGTTCCCCGGCTGGTCACCGACGAGGACGAGAAGCTCGCCGGGCTGCGGTGCCTCACCGAGCAGTCGGCACCGGGCCAGTGGGACTACGCCCGGCGCCCCAGCCGCAAGGAACTGGCCGCCACCGCACTGCTCGCCCTCTCCCTCGACGAGGCGTCGGTGAAGATACGCACCGGCCCGCCGGAGGACGGGGAGGGCCCGGATGCCGAACTGGGGGTGTGGGCCGGGGTTCTGCCCCTGCACACCACATGGGGTGCCCTCCAGCCGGACCCCCATCTGCCCTCCGCCATCGCCGCGCCGCCGCATCTCGCGGGGCGCGCGGGCACCGCCACACGGCGATCGGTGCGCTGACGGCCCAGGCATCGGCCCGCGGCCGTACAACCTTCCGTGGCGATGGACGGTCTCCCTCTCGCTGAATGATCGCCTCCGGGAGAAACCATGCGCCGCGCCGCCGCCACTGTCGTCCTGACCACCGTCTGTTTCGCGCTCGCGGCCTGCACCGCGGAGCCATCCGGCCCTGGCCGCGCATCGAGGCCCGCAGCCCCCACGCCCGCAGCCCCCACGTCCGCGGCGCCGATGCCCGCCGTCCCGCCGCGCGCCACCGCGGAGCCCCTCGGCCCCGAGGAGAAATTCACCCTCCGCGGCGGCAACGGCCAGGCGAGCGCGCCCGTTCCGCATCTGGTGGGCGAGGGGCTGCGCGACGCCCGCGAGGCAGCGCGAGCCGCGGGCTTCCGGTCGGTCCACACGCACGACATGCTCGGCCGGGACCGCACACCGGCCGCCGACCGGAACTGGAAGGTCTGCACGCAGACCCCCGGGGTGCTCGGGCGGGCCAACACCGCCATCACCATCGATCTCGGCGTGGTGAAGCGCGACGAAGGCTGCTTCGACGACGTCTGAGAGCTACCGAGAGCGACCGGAGAACGATCGGGAAACCATGCGGGAACCATCGGGAGAGCTGGCTGCGCACCATCGAGCCGGCCCCGAGCGACAACACCCGGCGGGCCCGTTCAAACCCGGCTGCCGACCGCCGCCGACGGCCTGGTGCGCAGCGCCCCCCGGTCGACAGCAGCGTGGCACCCAGGATCAGGACGAGTGCGGAAACGACCACGGAGATCAGGACCGACGGCGGGCCGGCGGGCAGGGCCCGGTCGAGAACCGCGCGGCTCACGGGAATCAACGTCGCGGCCGCGACCAGCGTGCCGAGCGCGATGCCGGCCGGCGCGCTCAGCAGCGCCTCCACCGTCATCATCCGCAGGACCTGGGCACGAGTGGCGCCGAGAGCCTCGACCGGCACCGCAGCATCAACGGCACGGCCCCCGTGGTTGACTAACCGCGCGCGCCCATCCGCCGCCGATGCCCGCCGAGACAACCACCCGCCGGCGCTCCGTCCGCGGCCGGCGACGCATCTGCCTGGTGCAGTTCGAGCTGTCTACTCCACCGCATACAGCAGCTTGTACTCAGCACCATCCGCCTTGAAGTGCAGACTGCGCTCACCCGGCGTATCCGTAATCCACTGCCTCCCGAGCTTGTCGCCCTCACCCGGGTCGTCGTCCTCCCCGAGAGAGACGGCGATCGTCCCCGTGAAGTCGCAGTCGTACTTGACGGTGTACATCCGGTCTCCCCGCACCGTCCCGTTCCACACAGTGCCGCGATTCTGGACAACAAGCCTCGGCTCGTCGGAGCCGCTCCAGTCCTCAGTCGTGACGCGCTTGAGCTTCTCCAGATACAGCTTGGCCATACCGTCCCCTGTGCAGGATCCTTCTCGACACTGCACATCCTGCCGAGCCTCAGTAAACGATCACTAAACGAATGGCCCCGGCGCTCGACGCAGAGGTGATGCCCCGGCCGGGGCAGGCGAGGCCTCCTGCCAGGACGCCCAAGCGGCCACCGCTTCCTCCGTCATGAAAGACGTCGGGCGGCATCGTCGGCGGTACAACGACCTTGCCCACCGCGCCCATCGATGTCCGATAGCGTCCCGCCAAGCACTACATTCCGGGGGGACATGTGGACGAGGGGAAGGCAGCGCTTTACGCCGCCGTCATCAGCTTCGCGGCCGCCATCATCGGCGCCGCCGTCGGCGGATGGGCCAGCTGGCGAGCAGCGCGGCACAGCGCCGACGCGGCTGTGCGAGCGGCCGTCGAGCAGGTTGCTGGGCAAGCAGACAATGAACGAAGGCATTGGGTGCGACAAGAACGCCGTACCGCCTACGCATCAGTGATCGATGCATACATGACCTTTACGAGGACCGCGGCGACCCTCAGGGCCGGGCTCGGCGAGGACGACCCTTTGGCGGTGTACGAGCGGCTGGCCGAACTCGGCATGGCGTGCAAAAGGCTCGCCCTCTTCGGGCCCGAATCCGTTGAAGATGCGGCATTAGAACTGAAGGGGCGTGCCGACCGAATAGTCACCCAGCGCTCCGAAGCCGGAGTGAGTGCGAGTGCAGGTGTCGCCTTGAGCGCCTTCCTCGCCGCGTGCAAAGAGGCCTTGTCAGTGAATGACGAAGACTGACAATTGGCAGAGCTGAGTCCCACCCACTCGGACGGGACTCACCGCACGAACCTTCACACCGCCACGGCTTCCTCCTGCAGGCATCGCGCCGGAGACCGCCGGCAGCGCGACGACCGTGCCCACCGCCTCCGACAAGCAAACAGGAAGGCCCTCCGCGCGTTGAGGGTCCGTGGCGTACCGGGCCGCCGCGTGGGGCGCTCCCGTGTCCGCCGGCCCCGGGTTGCCGTCCACCTCGCAAGTGGGTGACCCGGGGCCGGCCTTCTGTGGCTAAGCGGGAGACAAGTGGGAGGCGATCACGGAAATCGCCCCCGAAATCCTGCGAGTGTCTGCGGGGATTCGCGTGTTCGGGCTAGCGCGAACACGCTGTGAAAGAGCCGCCCTCACCCCGCCGTTTCCCCCGCATGTGGCGCCAGTACCCCGGCCCCGACCAGGGCGAAGAGCGCGATGCCCAGCAGGATCCGGTAGATGACGAACGGCATGAAGGACTTGTTGGAGATGAACTTCATGAACCAGGCGATGACGGCGTAGCCGACGACGAAGGCGATGACCGTCGCGAAGAGGGTGGGGCCCCAGGCGGTGTGGCCCTCGCCGGCGTCCTTCAACTCGAAGACGCCCGAGGCGAGTACGGCCGGGATGGCCAGCAGGAAGGAGTAACGCGCGGCGGATTCACGGGTGTAGCCCATCAGGAGGCCGCCGCTGATGGTCGCACCGGAGCGGGAGACGCCGGGGATCAGCGCCATCGCCTGGCAAACGCCGTACAGCAGGCCGTCCTTGACGGAGAGATCGGCGAGGTCCTTGCGCTGCTTGGCGGCGCGGTGCCGGCCGCCGGCCTCGTCGCGGGCGGCCAGCCGGTCGGCGATGCCGAGCACGACGCCCATCACGATCAGAGTGGTGGCGATCAGCCGCAGATCGCGGAACGGGCCCTCGATGGCGTCCTTGAGCACGAGGCCCAGTACGCCGATCGGGATGGAGCCGACGATCACCAGCCAGCCCATCTGGGCATCGTGGTCGTGCCGCAGCTCCCGGTTGAAGAGCGAGCGCGCCCACGTCGAGATGATCCGGGCGATGTCCTTGCGGAAATAGATGATGACGGCGGCTTCGGTGCCGATCTGGGTGATCGCGGTGAACGCCGCACCGGGGTCTTTCCAGTCGGCGAACGCCGCGGTCAGACGGAGATGCGCGCTGGAGGAGATGGGCAGAAACTCCGTCAACCCTTGGACGAGTCCGAGGACGAAAGATTCAAACCAGGTCATGGGGACGACATATCCAGGGGTGATCGAGCGCTTGCCTGCGCGCGGGGACAAAAGGGACAGTGGTCGCGGATGCGGATCATCGGCGGCCGCAGGCAGGGTAACGCCCGGAGATGACCGGCCCGTCAAGAGCCCCGTACCGCCCCGCTACCGCCGGCCACCTGGCCGCGTCGCCCGCCGCCAACGGCCGTCCGCAGGTAAATCGTTCGACGCCGGACCCGGCGCCCGGCACCATATGACGCATGTTCCGGCACGCCTTCCTCTCCCTGCCGTCCGCAGCCGCGGACGCGCCGAAGGCTGCCGTCGATTTCTTCCCGGCCGCGGCCGCAGCTGCCGCAGTCGCCGCAGCCACCGACGGCGCACGAAGCTGACCCTCTCCGGATCGTCCGGCGGACCCCACAGGGGGAGGGTCGGAGTGGCTCAGGGGTCCCCACGGCGCCAAGTCGCCGTCCTCACCGCATCCTTGCGAGGAAGAACACCATGCCCAAGACGGCATACGTGCGCACCAAGCCGCACCTGAACATCGGCACCATGGGCCACGTCGACCACGGCAAGACCACCCTGACGGCCGCCATCACCAAGGTCCTCAGCGACCGGGGCAGCGGCACCTTCGTACCGTTCGACCGGATCGACCGGGCCCCGGAGGAGGCCGCCCGCGGGATCACCATCAACATCTCGCACGTCGAGTACGAGACCGACACCCGGCACTACGCCCACGTCGACATGCCGGGCCACGCCGACTTCATCAAGAACATGGTCACCGGCGCGGCGCAGCTCGACGGCGCGATCCTCGTCGTCTCCGCGCTCGACGGGATCATGCCGCAGACCGCCGAGCATGTGCTGCTCGCCAAGCAGGTGGGCGTACGGCACATCGTCGTCGCCCTCAACAAGGCCGACGCCGGCGACCCGGAGCTCACCGACCTGGTCGAGCTCGAGGTGCGCGAGCTGCTGAGCGTGCACGGCTACGACGGGGAGCACGTCCCCGTCGTACGGGTCTCGGGGTTGCGCGCCCTGGAGGGGGACCCGCGCTGGACGGAGGCGATCGGCGCGCTGCTGGACGCCGTGGACACCTATGTCCCGATGCCCGAGCGCTATGTCGACGCTCCGTTCCTGCTGCCGGTGGAGAACGTCCTGACCATCACCGGGCGCGGCACGGTCGTCACCGGCGCCGTCGAGCGCGGCACGGTGCGCGTCGGCGACCGGGTGGCCGTGCTCGGCGCGGACACCGAGACGACGGTCACCGGGCTGGAGACCTTCGGCAAGCCCATGGAGTCGGCCGAGGCCGGGGACAATGTCGCGCTGCTGCTGCGTGGCCTGCACCGCGACCAGGTGCGTCGCGGACATGTCGTCGCGGCGCCGGGCAGCGTCACCCCGCGACGCCGGTTCACCGCCGAGGTCTATGTGCTGTCGACGGAAGAGGGCGGCCGCCGTACGCCGCTGTCCACCGGCTACCGGCCGCAGTTCTACATCCGGACGGCCGATGTGGTCGGCGACCTCGACCTCGGGGACCGCGCGGTGGCCCGGCCGGGCGAGACGGTGACCGTCTCCGTCGAACTGGGCCGTGCGGTACCGCTGGAGCGCGGCCTCGGCTTCGCCATCCGCGAGGGCGGCCGGACGGTCGGCGCGGGCACGGTCCGCTCCGTGGCCGAGTGAGGCACCTCACCAGGGCGTGACCCTGCGCCCCGCCCCAATCCTGGGGCGGGGCGCAGTCGCCTGTCCCTGCGTACGGCCGGGATGCGAGACTGCTCGCCCGGAGGGTGAACGTGCGCGGGTGCACGGGAGCCGGGGCGCCCGTGCACCGGTACGTCCAGGCGCACGGTCCATGGATCCACGGGACAGGGAGGGACGTCCGATGGCGGGTACGGCACTGGTCCTGGGCGGCGGAGGGCTCACCGGCATCGGCTGGGAGATCGGGATGCTGGCCGGTCTCATCGACGCGGGAATCGACCTGACCTCCGCCGACGTCGTCATCGGCACCTCCGCCGGCTCGATCGTCGGCGCCCATGTCACCTCCGAACGGCTCACGCTGGAGGAAATGTACGAGCGCCAGCTGGCCGCGCCCGAGGCCCGGTCGGCCGCGCGGATGGGCCCGGCGGCGATGGCACGGTTCGCCGCCATCGCGCTGCGCTCGCGGGACGCGGCGTCCTTCGGCGCCCGGATGGGACGGCTCGCCCTGGCGGCCCGTACCGTCCCGGAGGCGGAACAGCGCGCGGTGATCGCCCGGACCCTGGACAGCGCCGACTGGCCGGCGCGACGGCTGGTGATCACGGCCGTGGACGCGGCGACCGGGGCGCGGACCGCTTTCGATGACACCAGCGGTGTGTCGCTGATCGACGCGGTGACCGCCAGCTGCGCCGTTCCCGGGGTGTTCCCGCCGGTCAGCCTCGACGGCAAGCGGTGGATCGACGGCGGTGTGCACTCCAGCGCCAATGCCGATCTGGCCGCCGGGTACAGCCGCGTCGTGGTCATCGCGCCGATGGCGGTCAGCGGCGGGCCGATCGCCGCCCCGCGTACACAGGGCGAGACGCTCGCCCGCCAGGGAGCCCGGGTCCGTGTGATCACACCCGACCGGGCGGCCAGGGCGGCGTTCGGGCGCAATGTCCTGGATCTTGCCAAGCGCGCGGACGCGGCCCGCGCCGGACGCCGCCAGTCGGCCGACCACGCCGAGGAGATCCGTCGGATCTGGTCGGAGTGACCACCGTCCCGCCCGGCACAATGGGACGGTGAATGAGCACACCGGGCCCACGGACGACCGCATCGGTTCGGCGAACGACCGCACCAGGTCGGCAGACGATGCCGCCGGACCGGCGGCCGCGCCCCCCGCACCGGCGGCCGATGAGCCCGATCCGGACGAGCCGATACCCGTCACCCGGACCGTGGACCACGGCATCGCCAAGCTGATGCCGGACGTCGACCGCCCCCGCGCATGGCTGCTGACGGTCGACGGCGCGCCGCAGTCGTATGTGGACCTCGACGCGCCCGGGCACCTGGAATTCGAGTACGTCCGCAGGCTGGCCCACGTCCTGGACGAGGCCGCGGCCCCGGGGTTGCCCCTCGACGCCCTCCACCTGGGCGGCGGCGCGCTGACCCTGCCCCGCTACCTGGCCGCCACCCGCCCGCGCTCCCGCCAGGACGTGATCGACGCCGACCGGGGGCTGATCGCGCTGGTGACGGAACACCTGCCGCTGCCCGCGGGCTCCGGCATCGAGATGCGCGCACAGGACGCCCGTACGGCACTGGAGGCGGCGCCGGAGCACAGCGCCGATGTCATCGTGGCGGACGTCTTCGGCGGCTCGCGGGTGCCGGCCCAGCTCACCTCGGTCGAGTACGCGCAGGCCGCGGGGCGGGTGCTGCGCCCGCACGGCGTGTACGCCGCCAACCTCGCCGACAGTGCGCCGTTCGGCTTTCTGCGCGGCCAACTCGCCAATTTCGCCACGGTCTTCCCGCACCTGGCGCTGATCGCCGAGCCCTCCGTACTGCGCGGCCGCCGCTTCGGCAATGCGATCCTGCTCGCCTCGCGTACGGAGCTGCCGCTCGCCGCGCTGGCCCGGCGGGTGGCCGGTGACGCCTTCCCGGCCCGGGTCGAGCACGGCGCGGCGCTGCGGCGGCGGATCGCGGACGCGCGGCCGGTACGGGACGCCGAGGCGGTCCCGTCACCGGAACCGCCGTCGGGAGCCTTCAGCCTCGGCTGACGCGGCGGACCGACGGGCCCGCGCGGCGCTGCGGGCCCCGCTCGTGTCACGCCGAGTGCTCAGCGGCCGCCGGGTGCTCGGCGGAGGGGGCGGAGTGGTGGCCGCTCGACGGCGTGCCCCGGCGCACCAGTTTCCGTACGTCGCGCACGCACAGCACCGCCGCCGTCAGCAGCGCGACCAGCGCGGAGCAGCCCCACAGCGCGGCCGGCCGGCCGATGAGGTCCTGCACCGGGCCGGCCAGCGCGGTGGCCGCCGGGACCCCGACCAGGGAGCCGAACCAGTCGTAGGAGGAGACCCGGGAGAACTTCTCCTCGGGGATTTCCTGGTGCAGCGCCATCATCCACGTCACCGAGAAGACCTCGATGGCGATGCCGGTACCGAACATGATCGCGGTCAGCCCGGCGGTGGGCAGCGGCACGGCCAGCGCGGCGGAGGGCAGCGCGAGCGGGAAGACGCAGAGCGTGCCGGTGAGCAGGATGCGGCGCGGCTTGATGCGGGTCATCAGCAGCGCGCCGCCGACCGTTCCCGCGCCGAACGCGGCCATCGCCAGGCCCCACGGCCCCGCGCCGCCCAGATGTTCCTCGGCGACCAGCGGCCCGTAGACCGCCTCGGCCGCCACGATCACGGCGTTGACGAGGGAGAACTGCACCACCACCGCCCACAGCCAGCGCCGGGAGGCGACTTCGCGCCAGCCGTCCCGCAGGTCGTGCAGCATCCCTCCGCCGGGGGTGCGCGCGGGGACCCCGCTGACGTCGAGGAACGCCCGTAGCGCTCCGGCGAGGGCGAAGCAGGCGGAGTCGACGGCCAGCACCCAGCCGGGGCCGACGGCGGCGACCAGCGCTCCGCCGAGTGCCGCGCCGCCGATGCTGGCGCCGTTCATGCCCATCCGGAACACGGCGAAGGCGCGCCCCGAGTGCTCGCCGGAAACGCTGGCGAGCACCATGCCCTCGGAGGCCGGGGCGAAGAACGCCTGCCCGGTGCCGCCGAGCGCGGCCAGCGCCGCCATCTGCCACAGCGGCGGGTCCCCGGTCAGTACGAGCAGCGCGAACACGCCCTGGGAGACGCAGTTGAGGGCGTTCGCGGCGACCATCACGCGATGCCGCGGGAGCCGGTCGGCGAGTGCGCCGCCGATCAGCAGGAACAGGACGAGCGGGAGCGTACGGGCGGCGGCGACCAGGCCGACGTCGGTGGCCGACCCGCCGGCGGCGAGCACCGCGAACGCGGTCGCGATGTGAGCTCCGGAGCTGCCGAGGCCGGCGATCACGGTGGCGCCGGTGAGCAGCTGGAAGTTACGCCCGGCCCACGTGGGGCGGGCCGTCACCACGACCGCACCGGCCGGGGCCGTATCGCGATCGGGTGGTGCGCGCTTCGTCGGTCTCGTCGGTGTTGTCCTGGCCACATGGGCGTCAACGATATGCGGGGCCGGAGGAGCGCGGCACGCCGTTTTCCGGGTGCACGGGAAGCCCGTCGAGGTGGAACGGGGCGCGCTCTCTTCCCAACCTAAGCTACCGCTAGGTAACATGCCGCCATGTCCTCCGAGACCCTGCCGTCGATCGGCGAAATGATGTCGGCCTCCGTGCCGATGGTGCGCACCCTGAACCTCGAGTTCACCGAGACCACCGCCGAGCGCGCCGTGGTCCGCATGCCGGATCAGTCCGACTTCCACAACCACGTCGGCGGGCCGCACGCCGGCGCGATGTTCACCCTCGCCGAGTCGGCGAGCGGCGCGATCGTGATGACGGCCTTCGGCGACCAGCTCGGCCGCGCGGTGCCGCTGGCCGTACGCGCCGAGATCGGCTACAAGAAGCTCGCGATGGGGCCGGTCACCGCGACCGCCGAGCTCGGCAGGGCGGTGGCCGACGTGGTCGCCGACCTGGATGCCGGCGAGCGCCCGGAGTTCCCGGTGAAGGTCACGATCACCCGTGAGGACGGCGCCGTCACCGGCGAGATGACCATTGTGTGGACGCTGCGTCCCAACAAGTGAGCCAGTAGGCGAAGACCGCTCCCGGCCCGTCGTGCCCTGCACGGCGGGCCGTCGTCGATCCGCGTCCGAACCGGGCGATCGAGTACGCTTCCCGGGCGCGCTGTTACGGCGCGCCGGGGGTAATGACCGGCCCGGTGGCATCTGCGGCCGGGCAGCGGCCCACGGGGGCCCTACACCAAGTGGAGGAAGCTGCTTTGCACATCCAGGAGTGGCTCGAGACCGTACCGGCCGTGAGCGTCTACCTCCTGGTGGGGGTGGTCATCGGAGTGGAGAGCCTGGGGATTCCGCTGCCCGGTGAGATCGTCCTCGTCAGCGCGGCGATCCTCGCCGCGACCACGGACCACATCAACCCGTTCGTGCTGGGCGCCTGCGCGTCCGTCGGCGCGATCGTCGGTGACTCCATCGGGTATCTGATCGGGCGCAAGGGGGGCCAGCCGCTGCTGGACTGGGCCGGCCGGAAGTTCCCCAAGCACTTCGGCCCCGACCATGTCGCGATGGCCGAGGAGAAGTTCGAGAAGTGGGGCATGTGGGCGGTGTTCATCGGCCGCTTCATCGCCCTGCTGCGCATCTTCGCCGGGCCGCTCGCCGGCGTGCTGAAGATGCCGTACTGGAAGTTCCTGATCGCCAACATCCTCGGCGGCATCGTCTGGGCCGGCGGCACCACGGCGCTCATCTACAGCCTCGGCATCGTCGCCGAGTCGTGGCTGCGGCGGTTCCAGTGGCTCGGCCTGGTCGCCGCGCTGCTCTTCGGCCTCGGCTCCTTCCTGGTCATGAAGCGCCGCGCGAAGAAGGCGGCGGCCGAGCGGGAGGCGCAGGCGCAGGACCAGGTCCCGGCGGCGGTCGACTGACGGTCGTCAGGCATGCGCCGTCATCATGCGATCACCGGCCCGGTAGCGCTCGCTACCGGGCCGGTGGTGTTTCGGCGTCATCGCAGCGGTCAGGGTGTCGACCAGACGTCGGGGCCGCCGTCGCGCCATTCGATGAGGCGGGTGTCGTCCCAGGTGAACTCCGCGGTCGGGAATCCGGCCCGGCGCAGATACGCGGCCACGTCGCCGCGGCGCAGCGCGCGGCCCAGGTCCTGTCCGTAGAGCGTGACGCGGCGGCCGCCGGTGCAGGGCGGGTGCACGATCACGGGAGCACGCTTCATGCCCTCCAGGATGTGGCCGGCCCGGCGCATCCGCATCCCGAACGCGAACGCCCGGTCACGCTGTGTGGTCATCGCCGGCGGCGGGGCCGGTCGCCGCACCGGGGCAGGCGCCTCAGGAGCCCGTACGGAGCCGGGAGAAGAACGGGGCCGGCCGCACCCCGCCGCTGCGCCGCCACCACCGGACGCCTCGGCCGGCATCCGGCGCGGAGCTCCCCTCGCGCACCTCGCGGCGCAGCGCGGCGAGCATATTGCGGGCCCCCGCGATGAACAGCGGATCCCCGACGAGCTTCTTGGCCGCCAGCGCCTTGCGGCAGGCGCGCAGCGCCGCCTCCGGACGGCCATGAGCCCGTTCGGTGAGGGCGCGGGCGTACAGGATGGTGGAGTGCAGCCAGAAGTCACCGTCGGAGTGCCGCAATGCCCAGGCTCGGCGGGCGGCCGCCGCCGCACCCTCCGCGTCCACCGCCGACAGCGCGATGGCCAGCAGCGCCCAGCTGTGGGCGGGCCCGGGGCCGAACCACGGGTCCGTCGAGCGGTGCCCGGCCGCCTCCTCCAGGCACGCCACCGCCGCCCCGGTGTCCTCCCGGTACAGCGCCAGCACACCGTGCGCATGCGCGATACGGGCCAGCCCGTCGGAGTCCGCGTGCATCACGGCCGCCGTCCACGCCTGGTCCAGCAGCGCCTCCGCGGCGGTGAGCGCATGCTCCTGCGCGGCGAGCCAGCCGGCCAGCCACAGCGCCCGGGCGCGCAGCGGGGTGTCGTCACGGGAGAGCAGCAGCAGTCGCTCCAGATGCGCCCGGCCCTCGCGGCGGAAGCCGCACGCGCCCCACCGGAACCACAGCGAGACCGCGATCTCCAGGGCGCCGAGCGCATCGTCCGCGTCCTGCGGCGGCCGGGTCAGCGCCGCGTCGAGATGGTGCTGCTCGTCCTCCACCAGCCGGACGGCGATCTGCTGGTCGGGTCCCTGCCAGGCGATCTGGGCCTCGGCCGCGAGCGCCGCACAGGCCTGCCGGAACCGGCGCAGCGCCGCCGACTCCTCGCCCGCCTCGCGCAGCTGGTTCCGCCCGAAGTCCCGGGCGCCGCGCGGAAGTCGGTAGCGGGGCGGCAACGCGGCCCGGGTGTCTTGCGGGGCGCCGCCGCCCTCCCGTACGCGTTCCAGTACGGAGGCCAGTCGGAGCCGTTCCAGCGCGGCGTCGATGTCCGGTGCAGGAACGTCACTGCTGGCGCAGACACACCCCGCGAGCCAGGGGTCGAAATCGCCGGGCAGCACCGAGAGCCGCGCCCATACCCGCCGCTCGGTGGGTGAGCAGAGGGCGTAGCCGGCGGCGTGTGCCGCGTAGAGAGAGGTGTGCCGCGCGGTCGGCGCCGGGCCCGAGTAGAACAGCGGGCCGTCCGCGTCCACCTGCGCCGCGAGCTGCGGCAGCGACATCCGGTCCAGCTGTCCGGCGGCCAGTTCGATCGCCAGCGGCGAGCCCTCCAGCGCCTCGCACACGGCGACGAGCAGCTCCGGAGCGGCCGCCCCGGTCCGCGCGGCCAGCAGCTCGACGGCCGCCCCCGCGATCCCCTCGCCCAACGTCACCGGGAGCGGCCCGAGCTCGACCACCCGCTCCCCGGGCAGCCCCAGCGTCCGGCGGGACGTCGCCACGATCCGCAGCGCCGGTTCGGCCCGCAACAGCCGCCGCACCAGCCGCGCGCACGCCTCGACCAGCGGGTCGCAGTCGTCCAGCAGCAGGATCGCCCGCTGGCGGACGCAGTGCGCGGCCAGTGCCGCGAGGGCGGGGCCGCCCGCCGGGTCCGCCCGCTCGGGCCGGCCGTGGGGCGGTCCGTACGGGCACGGGGCGCCACCGGCGACGGCCGGCGCGGCGGCGGGCAGGCCGACGGCCCGGAGCAGAGCGTCCGTCAGAGCGCCCTCGGCCAGGCCGTCCCAGCAGCCGATCCGGATGAGCGTGCCGCCGTGCCGCGCGAGATGTTCGTCCAGTACGGCGCGGGCCAGCACGCTCTTGCCCACTCCCGCGGCCCCGGTGAGCGTCACCAGGGCGGAGCCGTCCAGCAGCCCGGACAGCCGCTCGTGCTCAACGGCCCGTCCCACCACCTCGGGCAGTGGCCGGCCCTCGGCCCACGCGCTCATCCGTCATCCTCGTCCACGGCACAGCCCCGCGCCGTCCTATGGACGACCAACGATGCCAGAACCGGCCGTCCGGCAAACAGGCGAGTGCCCTTATCTATCGAGGGAAACGCGGCGGGGACGCTTGACGTGAAGGAAGGGCGGCGGCGCCCCAGGGGACGCTCAGCCCTCCGGGGTCCGGACCGACTCCCGGTGCTGCGCCGCGAGTTCGAGGTACATCGCGGCATTCAGCTTTATCGTCTCGCGCTCCTCGTCGGTCAGCTCCCGCTTGACCTTCGCCGGCACCCCGGCGACCAGCGAACCCGGCGGCACCCGCATGCCCTGCGGGACCAGCGCCTGAGCGGCGACCAGCGAGCCGGCGCCGATGTGCGCGCCGTTGAGGACGGTGGCGCCCATGCCGATCAGGACGTCGTCCTCGACGGTGCAGCCGTGCAGGACCGCGTTGTGCCCGACGGAGACCCGCTCGCCGACGGTCACCGGGAAGCCGGGGTCCACATGCACCGTGCAGTTGTCCTGGATGTTGCTGTCGGTGCCGAGCACGATCGGGCCGCAGTCGGCGCGCAGCACCGCGTGGTACCAGACGCTCGACCCCGGCGCCATCCTGACATCGCCGAGCACGACGGAGGTGGGCGCGGTGAAGGCCGCCGGATCGATCGCCGGCTCCTCGCCGGCCACCCCTGAAATCAACGCCCGTCCTGCCATGTCCGTATCTCCTTGCCGAAACCGTGCCGCGCCAACAGCACCGTAGACGACGGCCGCACCGGCGGGCGGGTGCGGCCGCCGGTAGGGCGAAGATCACAGCGCGGGCGCGACCGGCCGGCCGGTGCGCTGAGTACGGTGTGCGGGTGCCGTCAAATCAGAACGTGTTCTCATCCCTTGCGGCCTGGCGGCGCCGGGCCGTCTCGCGCGCCGTCCACCGTGGCGTGCGCTGGGTGAGGCGGACCGCGGCCGTCACGGCCGAGCGGCCCGGCCCGTACCGCTTCCGCCGGATCGGCGCCGGCGCCCGGCTGGCCTTTCCGCAGGGCACGGTCTTCGGCGACCCGTGGATCGAGATCGGCGATCACTGCATCATCGCCCAGGACGTGACCCTCACGGCGGGCATGATGCCCGACCTCGATCTCGGCCCGGAGCCCATCCTCACCCTGGGCAACGGCGTGGTCCTGGGCCGCGGCAGTCATGTGATCGCGGATGTCCGGCTGACGATCGGTGACGACTGCTTCTTCGGCCCCGGGGTGTATGTCACTACCACCAACCACAGCTATGACGATCCCGAGGTACCGGTCGGCAAGCAGTGGCCGCGCACCGACCCCGTCAGCATCGGCGCCGGCAGCTGGATCGGCACCGGGGCGGTCATCCTGCCCGGGGCGCGGCTGGGCAGGAACGTGGTGGTCGCGGCCGGCGCGGTGGTGCGCGGCGAGGTGCCCGACCATGCGGTGGTCGCCGGCGCGCCCGCCAGGGTCGTCCGCAGCTGGGACCCCGAGGCGGGCTGGCAGCCGCCGCTGCGTACGCCGACGCCGGTGCCGATCCCCGAGGGCGTCACCCCGGAGCAGCTGCTGGCGCTGGAGGGATGGGAGCCGGAGGAGGCCGGGGCGGCGGCCGACGGGGCGTACGAGGCTTCCTGAGCCGGGTACCGGACGAGGCTTTCTGGGCCGCCGTCGGCCGCGTCGGCCCGGGGCGCTCAGCCGCCGGTTGCGAGCAGGGCCGTACCGGCCAGGGCGAGCGAGGCGCCCGCCGTCGGGACGGCGGGCATCCGCTCCGATCCGCATCCCCCGGGCACCGTCGAGCTGATGCACGTCCGGTCCGGCACGCTCGCGCTCGTCGTGGACGGCGAGGGGCACACGGTGGCCGCCGGGGCCTCGGCGACCTTCGACGGCAAGGCGGCGCACGAATACCGCAACGACGGACCGGATCCGGATCCGGTCGAGATGGCCATGTCGGTGATCATCCCGCCGGGGCGCTGATCATCCCCTGAGACGGGCCGTCCCGGATGGCCCCGTGCCTGTTAGCTTGACAGTCATGAGCGTGCCGATGGATGCCTTCGACGATGTCCGCCCCGCCGCCGAGTGCCTGGACCTGCTGGTGGAGCCGGTGGCCGCGGCGATCGCCGACTGGCGCGGCTCCGTGCCGGTGCAGGAACTGCGCTACGTGGACACCGATCCGGCCATCGCGGACACCGAGTCCCTCGTCGAGCGCCACGGCGGCTGGCTGCTGCAGCAGTCGGCGAACTGCGTCGTGGTGGCGGGCAAGCGCGGCGGCGAGATCACCCTCGCCGCGTGCCTGGTCCTCTCGCACACCCGGGTGGACGTCAACGGCACCGTCCGCCGCCAACTGGGCGCCCGCAAGGCCTCGTTCGCGCCGATGGACACCGCGGTCGGCGACACCGGGATGGAGTACGGCGGCATCACCCCGATCGGCCTGCCCGCCGGCTGGCCGCTGCTGGTGGACGCCGCCGTCGCGGACATCCCGTACGCGCTCATCGGCAGCGGCAGCCGCCGCGGGAAGCTGATCGTGCCGGGCAAGGCGCTGGCCGAACTGCCGGGCGTCACCGTCCTGGACGGGCTGGGCGTCGGGTAACTCCGGCTCCCCGGCCGCTATTCGGCCCGCTCCGCCTGCCGGGTCCGCGCGCGGGAGCGCAGATCCAGCGACAGTGGAGTGGAGTGCTCGGTGAAGCCCAGGCTCCGGTACAGCGGCTCGGCCTCGTCCGTGGCATGCAGATCGACGCGGGTGACGCCCAGCTCGGCGAGGCGGCCCAGCAGCGCCTCCGTGGTGGCGCGCGCATAGCCGCGGCCGCGGTAGCGGGGGTCGGTGCAGACGCTGAAGACGAACGCGAAGCGCCCCGACGGATGTCCGGGCGCGGGCAGCCGCTCCTCTATCCGCCCGACCGCGCAGGCCGCCAGATGCGGCGCCCCCGTCGCCTCGCCGTCCACCACGAACGCAACCAGCGGCGCATCCGGCCCGCTCAGCTGGCGTCGCGCCACCGCCTCCGCCTCCCGCTCCCAACTCCCGGGCTCATCACGCCCGTTCATGGCCAGGAACATCAGTCGACGCAGCCGGACGAGCTCGGCGGCGTCTTCGGGGAGCGCGGCGCGGGGCGTGATCATAGACGGACGCTAACGCACCCGGAACTCAGGCCAAACGGGGTATCTCAATGGCCGGACAACGGTCCATGACCATGGCGAGACCGGCGGCGCGGGTGCGGGCGTAGGCGGCTTCGTCGACGACGCCGAGCTGGAACCAGACGGCCTTGGCGCCGATCGCGACGGCCTCGTCGGCGACGGCTCCGGCGAGGTCACTGTTCACGAAGGTGTCCACGACGTCGACCGGGAAGGGAACGGCATCGAGGGACGGATAGCCCACCTCCCCGTGCACGGTCTCGGCCTTCGGGTGCACGGGCACGATCCGCTTGCCGTAGCGCCGCAGCACGTCGGCGACGCCGTACGCGGCGCGCCGCTGGTTCGAGGACAGCCCCACGACGGCCCAGGTGTCCCCGAGCTCGGTCAGGATCCTGCGGATCGTCGCCGGGTCGCCGTACATAGCTGCCTCCTGTAGTCCACCGTGCATGGGGTTCATCGCGTTCATGGTCCCGCTGCAGCACAACGAACGGCCGGCCGCGCTGATTCCCGCCCCGGCCCGACGGCGGTGGCGATGACGTTCCCGGACACGCAGACGCCCCGCCCGAAGGGGAAGACGGGCGGGGCGAGTTCTTGTGGGTCAGTTGGCGCCGCCGACCACCGCGGCCCCGACGACCGGGCTGCCGTTCGTGGTACGGGCCGGCTTGCCGATCGCCGCGCCGCCGGCCACCGGCTCGATCCCGGCGGCCGCCGAACCCGGGCGCAGCGCACCCGCGGCCGGCTCCTGCCCCTCTTCCGCCTGCTGCCCGGCCCCGGCCGCCGCGATCGCCGCCCGGAGCGGCTCGGTCTCCACCAGCATGCTCACCGGACCGGTCGGGTTCAGATACAGCGCATGCCCCGGCGGCAGCTGCTCGATGAGCTCGGCGACCGGCCGCCGGTCGTACAGCAGCCGTCCCACCGACTCGAGGTAGCCGGGGGAGGTGTAGACGGGGATCACTGGGGTGCCCTCCGGCGAGGCCGCGGCCAGCGGCGTACCGGTGGCGGTCACCAGGACCGAGACCTCCGCACGGGCCAGCGTCGCATGGACGTCATGAGCCGGACCGTAGCCGGTGGCGGCGAGCTGTACCGCTCCGTCGACGGCGTCGGCCGGCTCCGCCCAGTCCAGCGCCTGCGGCGACGGCCGGTACTCGGGGTTGTCCCGCCACTCCTCGATCTCGCCGGTCGGACCGGACCGCCACTGCCCGATCAGCGCCCACAGCGGTGGCGGCCCCTCGCCCTGCCAGGTCAGATCGACCATGGCCAGCCAGTGATCGGGTGCGCTGCGCGCCGCCTCGATGACCTCCGGCGGCGGCTCGGGCATGTCGTCGCCCGTCACCGGAACGCCCGCCGTCATCGCCGACTGTGTGCTCTCGTCCATGAAGCCCTCCGCCAACCCGCCGTTCCGTTCCTGAGTGCACGAGCGGACCCCGCAAACACCAAGGCCTTCGCCCTGGATCACCCTGCCCATGGGCGGCGTGGACGTCTTCCCGACGCACCGTGCGGAGCCTCCGGGTACGCCGCCTGGCCGTGCACCCGGCCCCCGTCCGGCGGACACCGCAGCGCGGCGAGGGGCACCGGGACCGGCCGGCGTCCGTGTGTCACAGGGGCCGCATAGGCTGGTCGGATGCAGGAGCAGTACCGGACTCTCGCGCGCGAGGGTGTCCATGAGATCGAGATCAACAAGTCCCGCTTCCTCTGCGCGCTCGCACCCGTGGCGAGCGAGACCGAGGCCCAGGACTTCATCGCGCGTATCCGCAAGGAGCACCCGGGGGCGCGGCATCACTGCTGGGCGTATGTCCTCGGTGCCGACGGCGGCGTCCAGAAGGCGAGCGACGACGGGGAGCCGGGCGGTACCGCCGGCGTGCCGATGCTGCAGATGCTGCTGCGCCGCGAGATGCGCTATGTGGTCGCCGTCGTCACGCGGTACTTCGGCGGCATCAAGCTCGGCGCCGGCGGCCTGATCCGTGCCTACGGGGGAGTCGTCGGCGAGGCGCTGGACGTGCTGGGCACGGTCACCCGGCAGCGCTTCCGCCTGGTCACCGTCAGAGTCGACCACCAGCGGGCCGGCAGGGTCGAGAACGACCTGCGGACGACGGGGCGTGCGGTGCGCGAGGTCACGTACGGGGCCGATGTGCGTATCGAGGTTGGGCTGCCGGAGGCCGATCTGGACGGCTTCCGCGCCTGGCTGGCCGATGCGACGGCCGGGACTGCGGCGCTGGAGGTCGGCGGCGAGGCGTACGGGGAGCTGTGACGGGGGGACGGTGACGGGGAAGCGGTGACGGGGCGGGGGCGGGACCGCTGCGGCAGGCACCGGAAATCCTGTCCCAGCCGGTGCGCTCGGCTCCCGAGCGTGTCAGCCTGTGGCGCGGCGAGCACCGCCACGATCCGGCAAGCACAGTCGGCACGAGAAAGGGCCGCCCATGCCTGAACTCCTCGACGAGCGCGTGGGATTCGTCCGCCGTATCGGACTGTTCCAGGCCACCGCCATCAACATGAGCCAGATGTGCGGCATCGGCCCCTTCGTGACCATCCCCCTGATGGTGGCGGCGTTCGGCGGGCCGCAGGCCGTCATCGGCTTCCTCGCCGGCGCGGTCCTGGCACTCGCCGACGGGCTGATCTGGGCCGAACTGGGCTCCTCCCTGCCGGGCGCGGGCGGCAGCTACGTCTATCTGCGGCAGGCGTTCCAGTACCGCACCGGAAAGCTGATGCCGTTTCTGTTCGTGTGGACGGCGATGCTCTTCGTCCCGCTCGGGATGTCCACCGGAGTCATCGGCTTTGTGCAGTACCTGGGTTACCTCTGGCCGGGCATGAGCCAGGGCCAGGGCGATGCCGTCGGCCTCGTCGTCACCGTAAGCATCGTCGTGCTGCTGTGGCGGCGGGTGGAGAGCATCGCCAAGCTCACCGTCGTGCTGTGGACGGTGATGATCGCCTCCGTCGTCCTCGTCATCACCGCCGCCTTCACCCACTTCAGCCCGGAGAGCGCCTTCACCTACCCCGCGCACGCCTTCGAGCTGACGTCGTCCCACTTCTGGACCGGCTTCGCGGCGGGCCTGACCATCGGCATCTACGACTACCTCGGCTACAACACCATCGCCTACATGGGCGCGGAGATCAAAGCGCCCGGACGCACCATCCCGCGCGCCGTCATCTGCTCCATCCTCGGCATCATGACGATCTACCTGCTGTTGCAGATCGGCACCCTCGGCGTCGTCCGCTGGCAGGACATGCTCGATCCGAACAACCCGGCGTCCTCGTCGGTCGCCTCCGCCGTCCTGGAGAAGGCCTGGGGCAAGGGCCCCGCCGAAGCCGTCACCGTGCTCATCCTCGTCACCGCCGTCGCCTCCGTCCTCGCCGGACTCCTCGGCGGCTCCCGGATCCCCTACGACGCCGCCCGCGACCGGGTCTTCTTCCGCCCGTACGGCACGCTCCACCCGCGCCACCGCTTCCCCGTACTGGGACTGCTGACCATGGGGCTCATCATGGCCGCGGGCTTCCTCCTGGGCCGGCACACCGATCTGGCCACCATCATCCAGCTGCTGACCACCGTCATGGTGATCGTGCAGGCGCTGGCCCAGGTGGCCGCGGTCACCGTGCTGCGCCGCCGGCAGCCGACGCTGCGCCGCCCGTACCGGATGTGGCTCTACCCGCTGCCGAGCATCGTGGCGCTGGCCGGCTGGCTGGTGATCTACGGCTACGCGGACCGGAACTCACCCGGCAGACACCCCATCGAGTGGTCGCTGGCGTGGGTCGCGGCGGGCGTCGTGGCCTTTGTGCTGTGGGCGCGCTACGAGAAGGAATGGCCGTTCGGCCCGAAGCGGATCAGCGAGGAGTATCTGACGGAGGGGGCGACGGGCGCGGAGGGAGCGGAGCGGGGGGATCCGGATACCGAGCCGGTGTAGCCGCCGTCCACCGCCGCGGTCCATCGGCCGGGCGCCGTGCCCACGCCGCGCCACACCGTACGCGCCGGTACCGGCGGAGCGGCCGCCCCGGGGAAGTAGAAGTAGGGGGAGGGAGAAGCAGTCGTTCGGAGAGGTGGCGGACGGCATCACCAAGCGGGCGTCTGCCTGAGCCCGGCGGAGGCGCGGCATGACAAGCGACGACGAGGAACCCGGCGACCGGTGCCTGGTGACCGGGGCCACCGGCTACATCGGCGGGCGGCTGGTGCCGGAGCTGCTGGACGCCGGGTACCGGGTGCGGTGCCTGGCCCGCTCTCCCGAGAAACTGCGTGACCACCCATGGGCCGGCCGCGCGGAGGTGGTGCGCGGCGATGTCACCGACGCGGCGACGGTGCGTCCGGCGATGGACGGCATCGACGTCGCGTACTACCTCGTGCACGCCCTCGGCACCGGCTCCCGTTTCGAGGAGACCGACCGCAGGGCGGCCCGGATCTTCGGCGAGCAGGCCCGTGCGGCGGGCGTGCGGCGCATCGTCTACCTGGGCGGCCTGACACCCGCGGACGTACCGGAGGGGGAACTGTCTCCGCATCTGCGCTCCCGCGCCGAGGTGGGGCACATCCTCCTCGCCTCCGGGGTACCGGCCACGGTCCTGCGCGCGGCGGTCATCATCGGCTCCGGTTCGGCGTCGTTCGAGATGCTGCGCTATCTCACCGAGCGGCTGCCGGTCATGGTCACCCCCAGCTGGGTGCGGACCAGGATCCAGCCGATCGCCGTCCGCGATGTGCTGCGCTATCTCGTCGGTGCCGCCCGGATGCCGGACGAGGTCAGCCGCGCCTTCGACATCGGCGGTCCCGACGTCGTCACGTATCTGGACATGATGCGGCACTACGCGGCGCTCTCCGGCCTGCCGCGACGGCTGATCGTGCCGGTGCCGGTGCTCACGCCGCGGCTGTCCAGCTACTGGGTCGGCCTGGTGACGCCCGTACCGCAGGCCATCGCCCGGCCGCTGACCGAATCGCTTCGCTATGAGGTCGTCTGCCGGGAACACGACATCGCGCGGTACGTCCCCGACCGGCCGGGGCGCCCGGTTCCGTTCCCCACCGCGCTGTCGCTGGCACTGCAACGGGTACGGGAGGCCAAGGTGACCACCCGCTGGTCGTCCGCGGCCGTGCCGGGCGCGCCGAGCGACCCGCTGCCCACCGACCCCGACTGGGCCGGCGGCAGCCTCTACACCGATCGCCGCGAGCTCGCCGTCGACGCCTCCCCGGACGCGCTGTGGCGGGTCATCGAAGCCATCGGCGGAGACAACGGCTGGTACTCCTTCCCGCTCGCCTGGGCGGTGCGCGGCTGGCTCGACCGGCTGATCGGCGGCGTCGGGCTGCGCCGCGGCCGACGCGACGCGGACCGGCTGCGGGTGGGGGACTCGCTGGACTTCTGGCGCGTCGAGGAGATCGAACCCGGCCGGCTGCTGCGGCTGCGCGCCGAGATGCGACTGCCGGGACTGGCCTGGCTGGAGATGCGGGTGGAGCACGGCGCGTCGGGCGGCGCCCGCTACCGGCAGCGGGCGCTGTTCCATCCGCACGGACTGCTCGGGCACGCGTACTGGTGGAGCGTCTCGCCGTTCCACACCGTGGTCTTCGGCGGCATGGCCCGCAATATCGCGCAGGCCGCCACCGGCGCGCGGACCGGCGGCCGGGCCCGCTTCCGGCGGGCCCGCGGCAAGGACGGAACAGGGCCCCGATGAACCCCGATGAGGCCCCGGTCGGTCATCGGCGAGCGGGCGCGCCGCCCCCTGGCTCCCGGCCGCGCAGGGCCCGGAAGGGCATGAGCGCATGCACGGTCTTGCCCCGTGGCGTGACACACACGGAGGTGGCAACCGCCAGCCGGCGGACCATGGGCCAGCCGAAACCTCCCCCGTCACCGTCGACGTCGGGGCAGCGCCCCACGGGCGGGACGGGGCTGGAGTCGCTCACCGACACCACCACGGCGTCCCCGCAGACCGCCAGCCGCAAGGAGCACGAGGCGCCGTCCGCATGCCGTACGGAGTTGGTGACGAGCTCGGAGACGACGAGTACCACGGTGTCGGCGGCCTCCTCGTACACCGGGGGCCGCAGATCCGCCAGAAACCGCGTGGCGACGTCCCGTGCGGTGGCCGCCGCCTGCGGGCAGCGCTCCAGTGTCACCGCGTGCGCGGGTGGTGACGGGTTCAGGCGAAGGGCCGCGGTGCTGCTCATCAGGTCCGCCGCGATGCTGTTCACGAAGCGTCAATCCCTTCTCACGATCACTGCAGGGCCGGCGCCCGGTCACGGGCGTTGACCTGCCGCGCAACGTCTTTCACGGTCGCAGCGGCCATCTACCCCGGTCACGTTCCGTTATTCCGCGCGGATGGATGAGCGGGGCATCGGACCGCATTTCGGGACGGGACCTCCCGGATCTCCGAGACCGGCACCGGACCTCTGACGTGGGTGAAAAGATGAGGCGGAGGACGGACCACGGGCGGCCGGAAGCTAGCGTGGTCGTCGGCGTCCGGTGGCCCTGCGCGGCCCCGGCGCCGGGTGGCGGGGATCTGTGAGGAGAAGAGAAGAGATGCGTCCCGGGGCGGTTACGTGAGAGTCCTGCACACCTCCGACTGGCATCTGGGACGGTCGTTTCACCGTGTGAGCCTGCTCACCGCCCAGCGCGCGTTCCTCGATCACCTCGTCGAGACGGTCCGGGCCCGGGGGATCGAGGCGGTGCTCGTAGCGGGCGACGTCTACGACCGCGCGGTGCCGCCGCTCGCTGCCGTGGAGCTCTTCGACGAGGCGCTGCACCGCCTCGCCGGCCTCGGCGTCCCGACCGTCATGATCTCCGGCAACCACGACTCCGCCCGCCGGCTCGGCGTCGGCTCCGGCCTGATGCGGCAGGCCGGCATCCATCTGCGCACCGACCCGGCCGCATGCGGCACCCCGGTGCTGCTCGAGGACGAACACGGCCCGGTGGCGCTCTACGGACTGCCCTATCTCGAACCGGCCATGGTGCGCCAGGAGCTCGGCGCCCGGCGGGCCGATCACGCCGAGGTGCTGGCCGCGGCGATGGAGCGGGTACGCGCCGACCTGGCGGAACGGCCCGCGGGCACCCGTTCCGTGGTCCTCGCGCACGCCTTCGTCACCGGTGGCGCGGTGAGCGACAGCGAGCGCGACATCACCGTCGGCGGGGTGGCCTCCGTCCCCGCGGCCGTCTTCGACGGCGTCGACTACGCCGCGCTGGGGCATCTGCACGGCTGCCAGACGCTGACCGAACGCGTCCGCTACTCCGGCTCGCCGCTCGCCTACTCCTTCTCCGAGGCCACCCACCGCAAATCGATGTGGATCGTCGACCTCGACGCGGCGGGCACGGTGACCGCCGAACGGGTGGACTGCCCGGTGCCGCGGCCGCTGGCCCGTATCCGGGGGCCGCTGGAGTGGCTGCTCGACGACCCGGCGCTGGCGGCGCACGAAGCGGCATGGGTGGAGGCGACGCTCACCGACAGCTCCCGGCCGCACGAGCCGATGGCCAAGCTCGCCGCCCGCTTCCCGGGCATCATCAGCCTCGTCTTCGACCCCGACGAGGGCCCCGCCCGCTCGCTCGCCTCCTACGCCCAGCGGCTGCGCGGGCGCAGCGACCAGGAGATCGCCGAGGACTTCGTGGAACACGTACGGGCCGGACGCGCGGCCGACGCGGACGAGCGGGCCGAACTGCGGTCGGCCATCGATGACGTACGTGTCGACGACCTCGTGCACGAGGTGGCGCGATGAGGCTGCACCGACTGTCCCTCACCGCCTTCGGGCCGTTCGGCGGCACCCAGGTCATCGACTTCGACCGGCTGTCACGGGACGGGCTCTTCCTGCTGCACGGCCCTACGGGAGCGGGCAAGACCTCCGTCCTGGACGCCGTGTGCTTCGCGCTGTACGGGTCGGTGCCCGGGGCGCGGGGGAGCGGCCAGGCGCTGCGCAGCGATCTGGCGGAGCCGCTGACGCTGACCGAGGTGGTCCTCGAACTGACCGTGGCCGAGCGGAAGTTGGAGATCACCCGGCTGCCCGAGCAGTCGCGCCCCAAGAAGCGGGGCAGCGGGACCACCCGGGAGAAGGCGCAGAGCCGGCTGCGGGAGTTCGACGCGGCCGAGGGGGAGTGGAAGGCGCTGAGCCGGTCGCACCAGGAGATCGGTGAGGAGATCGGCCAGCTGCTCGGGATGAGCAAGGAGCAGTTCTGCCAGGTGGTGCTGCTGCCGCAGGGCGACTTCGCGCGCTTTCTGCGGGCCGATGCGGAGGCCCGCGCCCGGCTGCTCGGCCGGCTCTTCGACACCCGCAGGTTCGCCGCGCTGGAGGACCAGCTCAATGCGCGGCGCAAGTCCGCCGCCGACCGGGTCGCGGCGGGCGACGAACGGCTGCTGGCGCTGGCGCACCGGATGGCGCAGGCGGCCGGGGAGAACGGCGAACTCGACGACCTGTCCATTCCGGTGCCGGAGCGGGACGTTCGCGATGCGCCGCGCCGTGCCGGGGGGAGGGCGGCGGCCGCCGTCCCGAAGCAGAGCCGGGGCGCCGAGCGGACCGCAGCCGGTCCGGGTGAGCCCGGATTCGCCGACGCCGTACTGGTCAGGGCCGCCGTCGCCAGGGTCGGCGCCCGCGAATGGCTGGAGGTCGCCCAGGCCACGGTGCGCGCCGCCGAGGTGGCGGAACGGGCCGCTGCGGGGCGGCTGGAGGAGGCGCACGAGCGGGACCGGCTCCAGCGCCGGTACGACGACGCCCGCCGCCGGGCCGCCCAACTCGAGGCCCGCGCCGGGGAGCGGGAGGAGGTCCGGCGCAGGCTGGAGCGGGGCCGCGCGGCCGCCGAGGTCGCCCCGGCCCTCGCGCTGCGCGACGCCGCCTGGCGTGAGCTGGAGGCCGCGCAGGGCGCCGAGCGGCGGGCCAGGGCCGTACTGTCGCCGGAACTCGCGGAGGCCGAGGGCGATCGGCTCGCCGCGCTGGAACACCGGCTGAGGGGCGAATTGGGTTCGCTGGCGGCGGCCCGGCGGGCCGAGCGGCGGGCCGCCGACATCGGCCTGGAGCGCGCCGGACTGGACCGCGATGCGCGCGCCGACGAGCAGACGCTGCTGGACGCCGCTGAGTGGCTGGCCGGCTGGGACGCCGCCCGCGAGGCCCACCAGCGGCGCATCGAGACGGCGCAGGAGGCCGCGACCCGGGCCGAACAGCTCGCCGCCGAGCTCCGGCCCGCCGCCGAACGCCTCGCCGCGGCCCGTCGGCGCGACGCCCTCGGTGACGAAGTGCGGGCCGCGGAAGGGGAGTTGCTGCGCGCCCGGGAGGGCGCCGCGGCGGCCCACGAGAGCTGGCTCGACCTCAAGGAGCGGCGGCTGCGCGGTATCGCCGCCGAGCTCGCCGAGGGGCTGCGGGACGGCGAGGCGTGCGCGGTGTGCGGCGCCACCGAGCATCCCGAGCCGGCCCGCCCGGGCGCCGGACATGTCGACCGGGCGACCGAGGAGGCCGCGCTGGCCGGCCACCGCCGGGCCGAGGAGATCCGCCGGGACGCCGAGGCCGCCCGCCAGTCGCTCAAGGAGGCGCTGGCCGGTGCGGCCGCCACGGCGGGCGACGCCGCGACGGCCGAACTCGCCGCCCGTGCCGAGGAGTTGCGCCGGGACCACGCCCGCGACCACGCGACCGGCGCCGATCTGCATGCCGCCCGCGAGGCGTCCGACCGCGCGGAGCGCGAGTACGAGCGCCGCAGTGCCGAGCGGCAGCAGGCCGAGCGCCGGGTCGCCGCCCGCACCTCGCACCGCGAGGCGCTGGACCGCGAGCGGGCCGCGCTGGAGGAGGAGGTGAGCCGGGCGCGCGGTGACTGCGCCGGCGTGGCCGAGCGCGCCGGCCGGCTGGAGCGGCAGGTCGGGCAGCTCGCCGCCGCCGCGGACGCCTCCCGTACGGCGAACGCCTGCGCCGAGCGGTACAAGGACGCCGACGCCGGGCTCTCCGACGCCGCCTATCGCGCCGGGTTCGACACCCCGCAGGCCGCCGCCGAGGCGCTGGCACAGAGCGGCGAATGGCGGGCGCTGCAACAGCGCCTCGACGACTGGCGGGCCGAATCGGCCGCCGTGGCGGCGGAGCTGGCGAACCCCGAGGCCGTCGCCGCGGCGGCGCTGCCCCCCGCCGATCCGGACGCGGCCCGCACCGCGCACGAGGCCGCCGGGCACCGGCTGCGGAGCGCCGCCGCGGCCCAGGCGGCGGCCCGTGACCGCTGCGGCGAACTCGACCGGCTCTCCGCCCGTGCGGAGGCCGACGCCCGGGAACTGGCCCCGCTGCGTGCCGCCCACGACCGCATCGCAGGCCTGGCGGGGCTCGCCTCGGGCACCTCCAGCGAGAACGAACGGCGGATGCGCCTGGAGTCGTACGTCCTGGCCGCCCGGCTCGAACAGGTCGCGGCCGCGGCCGGCGAGCGGCTGCACAGGATGTCGTCGGGCCGCTACACCCTCGTCCACTCCGATGAACGGGCCGGCGGCACCCGGCGCTCCGGCCTCGGCCTGCATGTCATCGACGCCTGGACCGGCCAGGAGCGGGACACCTCCAGCCTCTCCGGCGGCGAGACCTTCTTCGCCTCGCTCGCCCTCGCCCTCGGCCTCGCCGATGTCGTCACCGACGAGGCGGGCGGCACCCGGCTGGACACCCTCTTCATCGACGAGGGCTTCGGCAGCCTGGACGAGCAGACCCTGGACGAGGTCCTGGACGTCCTGGACGGGCTGCGCGAACGCGACCGCAGCGTCGGCATCGTCAGCCAT
Organism: Streptomyces sp. NPDC101227; assembly: GCF_044767545.1. NCBI lineage: Bacteria > Bacillati > Actinomycetota > Actinomycetes > Kitasatosporales > Streptomycetaceae > Streptomyces > Streptomyces sp. NPDC101227. The sequence continues at coordinate 766,384 of NZ_JBIWOD010000001.1, forward strand.
GTCGCCGACCTGCGTGCGCGCATCCCCGCCCAGCTGGAGGTCGTCAAGGACCGGTCGGGCTCGACCGTCCGGCACCGGGTGCAGGGCTGAGCCGTACGGGCCGGTGCGGGCTGCGGGGACCCACCGGCCCGCGGGATCCCGCCGCGGGGCCGGTCAGTGGCCGACGGGGCGGCGGGGGAGCGGCGAGGAGTAGACGACGCTGGTCGTCACGGCGCCGAGCGCCCCGATCCGGCCCGAGACCTCCTCCAGATGCCGCATCGAACGCGCGGCGACCTTGATGACGAAGCAGTCATCGCCCGTGACGTGATGGGCCTCCAGGATCTCCGGCGTGGTCTCCAGCAGATCGTGGAACGGCTTGTAGTTGCCGTTCGGATAGCGCAGCCGGACGAAGGCGAGCACCGACAGGCCGATCCGCTCCGGGTCGATCACCGCCGCATAGCCCGAGATCACCCCGGCGTCCTCCAGGCGGCGCACGCGTTCGGTGACGGCGCTGGCGGACATGTTCACGGCGCGCGCCAGCTCGGCGTAGCCCGCGCGGCCGTTGTGCTGCAGGACGTCGAGGATGCGCCAGTCGGTGGCGTCGGGGGAATAGCCGGTCATCCCCGCTGTCTAGCAGGGGAATCCCCGGCAGATCAAGGGTTTTGCCGGTGATCATCACTTCTCGGCCCGACCGGCGAACCATAGGTTATTGGCCATGATCACAGAAGCGACCGAGACGAACCGGACGCCGGGGCCCGCTCCTGCCGTCGCCCCCGCCACCAGCTCCGTCCTCGTCACCCCGCCCGCCGCGCCCGCCGACGCCGCCGCCTACTTCGCCGCGCGCCTCGCCTTCCACACCGATGTCGCCGATGTGCACGGCGCCCTCGCGGCCGGCGCCACCGAATTCGTCGTCGTCGACTCCCGCAGCACCGAGTCCTGGGACCAGGGGCACGTCCCCGGCGCCATCCATCTGCCCACCGCGCGCATCCCCCTGGACGCCGACGAGCTGCTGGACCCCGCCGTCCCCGTCGTCGTCTACTGCTGGGGTCCCGGCTGCGACGGCGCCACCCGCGCGGCCCTGGCGCTGGCCCGGCTCGGCTACCGCGTCAAGGAGATGCTCGGCGGCATCGAGTACTGGATCCGCGAGGGGTACGAGGTGGCCACCTGGCAGGGCACGGAACGACGCCCGGCCGACCCGCTGACCGCGCCCCTCGGGGCGGAGGACTGCGGCTGCTGAGCCGGGCCGCGGAGCGGAGCCGCGTCCGGTACACGAGGACGTACGGTCGACGAGGCCCCGGGCGTCGGCGGTCAGCCGGTGCCCGCGGCGACCAGCGCCTCGAACAACGGCCGGTGGTCCGCCTCCGCGGGCAGTCCGCTGACCTGGCCGTCGCCGACCTCCACCACCCGCCAGACGCCGTCCGCACGCAGCGCCAGATCCGTGGTCAGGAAACGCGGGCCCAACTCCCTTACGAAAGGCGCCACATGAGCGAGGTCGGGGGCAGGGCGCAGCCCGGGGGTGTCGGGGTGCGGGCCGGTCAGCACCGGCTCACCGTCCACCCACCACACCCGCGCCTCGCCCACCGCCCGCGTGAAGTCCTCGAAGGCGCGCAGCACCACACCGCCGGTCAGAAACTCCTCCTGGAGGGCGATGAAGCGCTCCACGACCGAGGTCAGGCGGGCGGTGTCGGCGGCGTTCGGGACGTAGGCCGCCTCCGCCCACTCGTGCTTACGGGACTTGACCCAGTCCTTGACCATCAGCGGACGGTCGCCGAACGTCCCGGCGAGCCGGGCCAGTTCCGTCTCCTGCGGGGCCCGGCCGGGTGCGCAGGGGAGCCAGGCGCTGTCCGGGGTGAGCGCGCGGAACGCCTCGTACCAGCCGGGGAGTTCATGGGCGGTGCGGTACGCGGCGGGGGAGGTCAGCAGCCGGCCGCCGCGGGCGGCGAGGGCCGCGGCCAGCGCGGCGTAGCGCTCTGCGGGCAGCATCCAGCCGCGGTACCAGACCGGCCCGGCATCGCGGGGGACCCGGGACACCGCTGCCGCCGCGTCCCCGGCCAGCAGCGCCTCATGGTCGAGGACCGCGGCCGTCGCCCCGGCCGCCCCCGCCGCGGCGGCCTCGGCCGCGAAGTGCGGGTCGGTACGCCGGGGGCGCAGCGGATCGCCGGGAAGCAGGAAGAGCGGCGGGGCGGGGTCCGTGGTCATCGACGGACCTTAGCAGCGGCCGGAATCGGCACTCCACCGAGAGCAACCGTCAACGGCTCCTGCCCCGGCCCACCCCGCCGCGGGGTCACAGCGCCGACAACTCGCTCAGCAGATCGTCCAGGCCCAGCGAGCCCTGCGAGAGCGCCGCCATGTGCCAGGCCTTGAGGTCGAAGTCCGCGCCGTGCCGGGCGCGGGCCGCCTCCCGGCCCTGGAGCCAGACCCGCTCGCCGAGCTTGTAGCCGATGGCCTGGCCCGCCATGCCCTGGTAACGGATGATCTCGCTCTCGACGAAGTCTGCCGGGCGGCTGCAGTGGCGCGCCAGGAACTCGTGCGCCAGCTGCGGCGTCCAGCGCTCGCCCGGGTGGAAGGGGGAGTCCGCCGGGATCTCCAGCTCCAGATGCATGCCGATGTCGATGATGACCCGGACGGCGCGCATCATCTGGGCGTCCAGATAGCCCAGCCGCCGCTCGGCGTTGGTCAGGAAGCCCAGCTCGTCCATCAGGCGCTCGGCGTACAGCGCCCAGCCCTCCGCGTTGGCGCTGACGATGCCCACGGTCGTCTGGTACCGGGAGAGCCGGTCGGCGACATGCGCCCACTGCGCCAGCTGGAGGTGATGGCCCGGCACGCCCTCGTGGTACCAGGTCGACACCAGGTCGTAGGCCGGGAAGCGGGTCTCGCCCATCGTCGGCAGCCACGTGCGGCCGGGGCGGGAGAAGTCCAGCGAGGGCTGGGTGTAGTACGGGGCCGCGGCGCTGCCCGCAGGGGCGATCCGCGATTCCACCCGGCGCACCCGCTCGGCGAGCTCGAAGTGGGTGCCGTCCAGCGCGTCGATGGCCTCGTCCATCAGCGACTGGAGCCACTGCCGGGTCTCCTCGACGCCCTCGACGGCCTCGCCGTGCTCATCGCACCAGGCCAGCGCCTCCCACGGCGTCTTCGCGCCGGGCAGGACCTTCTCGGCCTCGGTCTCCATCTCGGCCAGCAGCCGGTGGAACTCGGACCAGCCGTACGCATACGCCTCGTCCGGGTCGAGGTCGGCGCCGTTGTAGTAGCGGGCGAGGCGGGCGTAGCGCTCCCGGCCGACGACGTCCGGCGCGCCCGCGACGGCGGGCGCATAGCTGTCCCGGAACCAGTCGCGCAGCTCCACGAGCGCACCGGTCGCCACGTCGGCCGCCGCGGTCAGTTCGGCGCGCAGCACCTCGGGGCCCGGGTCGGTGAACTCGGCGAACCAGCTGCGGTCCTCGCCGATCCACTCGTCCAACTGCCCGATGACGGTGGTGACTTGGAGCGGACCGCCAGGCAGGTCCCGCTTGAGACCGGCGTCGAGCGCGGCGCGGTAGCCCTCCAGCGCGTCCGGTACCGCCCGCAGCCGCCGGGCGATCGCCGCCCAGTCCTCGTCCGTCTCGGCGGGCGTGATGGTGAAGACCTCGCGGACGTGGTGCAGCGGCGAGCTGAGGTTGCTGACCGTGCGCAGGCCCTCGCCCGCCTCGTGCACCGCCAGCTCCGCGGTCAGCCGCTCCCGCAGCAGGCGCGCGCAGACCTGCTCGGCGGAGCTGTCCGCGCCCGGCCGGGCCTCGGCCTCGGTGAGTTTCTCCAGCGTCGTACGGGCCAGCTGGGCCAGCGCTTCCTGGCCGGTGGGTGAGAAGTCGGGGAGCTTGCCGGAGCTCTCGGCGATGCCGAGGAAGGTGCCGGTGATGGGGTCCAGGTCGACGAGGGCGTCGACATAGGCATCGGCGATCTGACGGGGCAAGGGGCCGCCGTCGGAAGAAGTGGTGTTGGACATGCGGGCCATCCTCGTACGGATCACCCCGCCGCGTCACCAACAATAGGCCGGACGTTCCTGTCGCTTTGCGTCGTCATTGCCCAACGGCGCGGGCTGAGGGCCCAACGGCGCGGGGCCGGCCGGGCGTCACTGCGCCCGGCCGGCCCCGCGGTGACCTGCTCAGCGACGGCCGGGGCCGTCCTGGACCCGTACGGTCTCGAGGGCGGGCGACGGGGCGGCCACCCCCGCCGGGCGCGTGGTGATCACCAGCGTGCCCTCCTCGATCTGGTAGTCCAGCGGCAGCCCCAGACCGCGCATCGCCGCGACCATCCCGGTGTTGGAGGCCTGGGTGATGGCGTACACGCTCTCGCAGCCCGCCTCGGCCGCCATCGCCACCAGCCGGCGCAGCAGCTCCGCGCCGATGCCGCGCTGCTGCCAGGCGTCCTCGACCAGCAGCGCGACCTCGGTCTCGTCGCCGTCCCACAGCAGATGACCCAGCGCCACCAGACGGCCGGACGCGGTCTCCACCGCGAGGGTCCGGCCGAACCGGGGGCTGAGCAGATGCCCCAGGTAGCGGTCGGCGTCGGCGACCGGACCGTGGTAGCGCAGCGCGAGCGTGGCGGAGGAGCAACGGTCGTGCATCTCGCGGGCCGCTGCCTGGTCGCTGGTGTCGGCGCGGCGGATGGTGATCTCGTTGCCCTCGGGCAGCGTCAGCACATCACGCCGCGGCGGCACCCGCTGACCGAGCCTGGCGTCCAGGTCGACCAGGGCGCGCACACGGGCGAACTCGGTGGGAGTGAACGGCAACTGCGGCCTTTCGATGGTCAAGGACCCCCCGGAGGGGTCGCGGAACTTCATGGTGTGCTCGGCCAGCACGCCCTCGGCGGGCACCTTCTCGGCGAGCGGCTGCCCGCGCAGCGAACGCGCGGGAACGGAGTGGATCGTGCAGCGCCCCAGCAACTGGCGCAGTGCGAGCGGGAGTTCGGCGGAATCCAGGGCCGTACGGGTCGCCAGGCTCAGCATCCGGGCCGGCGCGTCGACGAGATCGTGGGTGTCCGCCCGCTCCAGCCAGGTGTGCGCGCCGCCCCCGCCGGCCACCGTACGGGTCAGTTCCTCGGGCGCGAGCGCGGCCGGCGCGCGCAGCAGGAACTCATCGACCGTACCGTCGGACAGCGGGTGGGCCTGGAGGCTGAGGATGTCCACCCGCTCCCCGGCCAGCGCCGTGCACAGCGCGGCCAGGCTGCCCGGCTCGTCCCGGACCGTGGTCCGCATCCGCCACAGCGCCGTCTCCTGCTCGGCGGCCACGGCGGGCCGCCCGGCGGAGGACGGCGCCGTGGCGCCGGTATCGGTCGGCGGCGGGGCGTTTTCGTGGCGGCGTGACCACCAGACGTGGAATCCGGCCGTGGCGACCAGGGCGACCGCCGAGGCGCACAGCAGCACCGGGCCCCGGGGGCCGTGCGCGACGGTATTGGCCACCACGTCCGCCACGGCCACGGCCGTGAACAGGGCGGCGAGCTCGACAACTTCCCGGCGCCAGTGATGGCGGCGGGCGGAATTGGCAGAGGAGGCTTCAGTCATGCAGACAGCCTTGCCGACCGGTGTTGCCTGATCGCCAACACTTTGTGTCCGACGGGTAAAAGACGCAATCGACGCATTGGTCCCTACTGCCCTACCCGTCCTGGTTGCAGCACCTTACTGAACAACACCTCTCCGCCCTCCTGACGCAACCGCACCGTCAGCTCCCCGCTGCCCCCGTCGATGTCGATCTCGCCGAAGTTCTGCGGACTCTCCGCGGGGGAGGTGTTGGCACGGTCCGGCGCCTTGATGAACGGCTGCGCGGGGCCGAACGTTCCATCCAGTTTCAGCGACTGGAAACCGCCCGCGTTCAGCGGCCCGGACACGAATTCCCAGAACGGCGCGAAGTCCTTGAACGCCGCCCGCTCCGGTGCGTAGTGCTGCGCCGACGTGTAGTGGACGTCCGTCGTCAGCCATACGGTGCCGGTCACCCGCTCGTGCTTGATGTGCCGCAGCAGCTCCGCCAACTGCAGCTCACGCCCCAGCGGAGCGCCCGGATCGCCCTGCGCCACCGCCTCGAAGTCGGTCTTGCCGTCCGGAACCACCAGCCCCAGCGGCATATCGGAGGCGATCACCTTCCACACCGCACGCGAGCGCGACAGCTCCCGCTTGAGCCAGCGCAGCTGCTCGGCGCCGAGAATGCCCTGCGGGTCATCCGTCTGGCGGCCCGGCGAGTTGGCGTTGCGGTACCGGCGCATGTCCAGGACGAACACATCCAGCAGCGGGCCGTGCCGTACCACCCGGTAGACCCGGCCCCCACGGTCGGCCCGCAGCGTACGGATCGGGAAGTACTCGCTGAAGGCGCGCAGCGACCGCGCCGCCAGCACATCCGCGTCCTTGACGGTGTACCGGTCGTCGTCGAGCAGCTGGCCCGGATACCAGTTGTTGTGCACCTCGTGGTCGTCCCACTGGGTGATCGTGGGCACCTGCGCATTGAACCGGCGCAGATTGTCGTCCAGCAGGTTGTAGCGGAACGCGCCCCGGAACTCCCCGAGCGTCTCGGCGACCTTCGCCTTCTCCTCGGTCGTCACATTCCGCCAGATCCGCCCGTCCGGCAGCGTCACCCGCTCCAGGATGGGGTTGTCGGCGTAGATGTTGTCGCCGCTGCACAGAAAGAAATCCGGGTCACGGCGCCGCATGTCCTCGTAGATGCGATAGCCGCCGCGGTCCGGATTGATGCCCCAGCCCTGCCCGGCCAGATCCCCCGACCAGTGGAAGCGGACGCCCGCCCGTCGCCCACCACCGCCCCAGTCGGAATCTCCCCCAGACTCCGTCCGGGGGGACCCCCATCGCGATGCACCAGTTGGATCGCGCCGTTCGGGCGCCGTCCGGAAGGTCCCGGTGACCGGCTCGCCGCTGCGCCGGGGATCGTCCGGGTCGGCGAGCAGCACCCGGTAGTGGATCTGCTCCCCGGACGGCAGACCGTGCAGCGAGGTGACCCCGGTGAAGTCCGTACCGGCCCCGATCACCGGCCCGTGCCAGGTCCTGGCGCCCCGGAACGACTCCGTCGCGGCGGTCTGCACGACCATCCGGGCCGGCCGGTCGGACCGCACCCACACCAGACCCGAGGACGTCGTCACATCCCCGACCTGCACGCCCCAGGCGGCGCTCGGCCGCCCGCTGCGCGCCTGCGCGGGCGCGGCACAGGCGAGCGAGGGCAGCGCCAGCACCCCGGAACCGGCCGCCGCGCCCCGCAACAACGACCGCCGGCCGAAGCCGTCGCCGGATCCCTGCGCCATCTGAAACCTCCATCGTCGAAACGGCTTTGGTGATGTGCTGTTCGTACCGGGAGCCGATGCCCGGCGCCCGAACGCACGGTGACGGGCGCCCGAACGGCGGGTGCCCCGCCCCGGTAACGGAGCGCCGGACTCAGCCCACCGTGTCGAGAATGACACGGGCCACCAGCCCGGGATCGTCGTTCATCGGCACATGCCCGCAACCCGGCAGCCGCACCAGCCGGGCGCCCGGAATCGCGTGCTTGGCGCGTACGCCCTGACGGGGCAGCAGCAGCCGGTCCCGGCTGCCCCAGCCGATGGTCACCGGAACGTCGGGCACATCGCCGGTGAACCGCACCGTCTGACCGGCCGCCAGCGTCGGCGCGAACCCGGGCGCCTCGCGCAGCGCCCGGGTCTCCGCCACCACCGCCTCGGCCGAACGGCGCCCGGGGTGGGCGTAGATGGAACCGGTCAGCGAGGCCCGCCCGATGACGGAGCGGGCCAGCGACTGCACCACCGGCTCCGGCAGCGCCTGCGCCCCCGCGTACATGCCGCGCAGCACACCGAAGGCGTACCGGCGCTCGGCCGGCGTCCAAAAGCCCGCGGGCGACAGCGCGGTGACCGACCGTACGGCCTTCGCCCGGCCCAGCTCCAGGGCCAGCAGCCCGCCCAGCGAATTGCCCACGACATGCGGCCGGTCCACGCCCAGTTCCCGGAAGGCCGCGGCGAGCAGCGGAACCACCGTCGCCAGGTCGTACGAGGAATCGCCGGGCAGCGCGGGCGAGGCCCCGAAGCCGGGCAGGTCCAGGGCGATCACCTCGTGGGAGGCGGCGAGGATGTCGGGGACCGGGCGCCAGGCCTGGAGATGGTGGCCGATGCCGTGCAGCAGGACGATGGGTTCGCCCGCGCCCTTGCGCTCGTAGGCGAGCGTGACGGCCGGCCCGTCGTCGGGGCGGATGCGGGCGAAGGAGACCGAGGCGGCCATGAGGGGACTCCTGTGGGGGTGAGGCGTGCGGTGTTGCCGGGGCGTGGGAACTCACGATGCCAGCCGTGGCCGGTGAGCGGTCCCGCAGGCCCGGCAGTGTGCCGCACACCACGCCATCCACCGCCCGCCGACTGCCGTTTGCGCTGGACAACGCGGCGACGGCCCGATGGGATGGCAGGGTGCCGACCCATTCCGCGACCGCTGCCACCGATGTCTTCGAAGAACACCGCCCCCTGCTGCACGGGGTGGCCTACCGCATGCTCGGCCGGGTGGCCGACTCCGAGGACGTCGTCCAGGACGCGTGGCTGCGCTGGGCGTCCGCCGACCGCAGCGAGGTACGGGAACCGCGTGCCTATCTGGTGCGCATCACGACCCGGCTGGCCATCGACCGGCTCCGCCAGGTGCAGTCCCGTCGCGAGTCGTACGTCGGGCCCTGGCTCCCCGAGCCCCTCGCCACGGACCTCGACGCCACCGCACCCGACACCGCGGAGCGGGCGGTCTTCACCGAGTCCGTGACGCTCGCCGTCCTCGTCGTCATGGAGTCGCTCTCCCCTCTGGAGCGCGCCGTGTTCGTGCTGCGCGAGGCCTTCGGCTATCCGTACGCGGAGATCGCCGAGGCCCTCGACCGCAGCGAGGCGGCGGTACGCCAACTGGCCGGACGGGCCCGCCGGCATGTGGAGGAGGGCAAGCCGCGCTTCCAGGTCGATCCGGACCGGCAGCGCGACCTGACCGAACGGCTCATGGCGGCCGCGGCCGGCGACGACCTGGAGGGCCTGCTGAAGCTGCTGGCGGCGGACGCGCGGCTGGTGGGGGACAGCGGAGGCAAGGCCAAGGCCCCGCTGCGGATCATCGAGTCCGCCGACAAGGTCGCCCGGTTCCTGTTCGGCGTCACCAGGTCCTTGCCCTCCGGCATGGAATACGCCCTCCTCGAACTCAACGGCGGCATCGCGCTGCTGGCGCACCGCGGCGGCACGCCGGACAGCGTCACCCAGTTCGACGTCGAGGACGGCCGGATCCAGACGGTCTACATCGTCCGCAACCCCGACAAGCTGGCTTCCCTCATGGCGAGCTGAGCCGCGGCCCGCAGGCCGGGCCGCGGACTCGACAGCACGGGCACCGGGCCGGCGAGCCGGTCCGCCGCGGCCGCCATCGACGCCTGGGCCAGCACGATCGCGTCGGCGTCCGGCACCTCCTGCGCCGCGGCGACGACCGCCGCCACAAAGCCCTCCGCATCGCCCGCCTCGAACCGCTCCCAGGCGCCCGCCACGAGCACCGTGGTCACCCGCACCTCGCGTCCGGCCCGCTCCGCCTCCTCGGCGATCAGGTCCCGGGTCGGGCCGAGCGTGCTCTCCAGCGCCGCGAGCACCACGATCCGCGGGCCCGCGGCGACCGCGGCCGCGGCCATCGGCCGGTCCACCCGCAGTACGGGCACGCCCAGCGCGGCACCGGCCGCCTCGGCCACCGAGCCGATCGTCGAGCAGGTGCACAGCGCCGCCTGGGCCCCCTCGCGGGCCGCCCCGGACAGCGCCGCCGCAACCTCCTCCGCCACCGTGTCGGGGCCCAGCTCCCGTGCCCGGTCGAGGAGTTCGGGCCGTACCAGGTGCCGCAGCGCGAGGCCGGGAGCGTCCTCGTCGCGCAGGGCGTCGAAGACCGGGACATGGACGGGCGAGGTGTGCAACAGGGCCAGCATGGCCGCAGGATAGCGAGCGCCCGGGCGGGGCGGCGGGCGCGTCCGCCGTATGGCACCCGTGCGGCGAAACCGCTCGCGGATTGGTCTTGACCAAGGTGTGGACCGGCCATATCGTCGGGATACTGCAACAACCTTTAATAAAGAAACGCTCATAATCGGGCGCGCCGGGGGGACCGGCCGGATGCGGGCCCCGTGAACGGGCCCGGTCCATGGGGCCCCGCGGGGCAACGGCCAGTGCGGAGGACAGGGTGGGGACCACGCAGCTCGAAACGGCGCCGGAGCCGAAGTACTGGCACCTCAAGACCGTGCTCAGCGAGGCGCTGGACTCGGAATTCGCGGTCGGCGAGATTCTGCCCAACGAACGCGAGCTGGCCGCGCGGTTCGGCGTCGCCCGGGCCACGCTCCGTCAGGCGCTCGAACAGCTGGAGCTGGAAGGCAGGCTGCAGCGCCGCCGCGGCGTGGGCACCACCGTCGCGCCGCCCCGCGTCGGCGTCGCCGTGGACCCCGCCCGGCACACCTGGCCCGGCGCCCCCGGTGACGACTGGCAGCCGCTGGACGCCACCGAGACCGAGGCGGTGCCTCCCGCCGTCGCCCGCCTCCTGGAGACGGCGCCCGGCGACCGGGTGCACGTCGTCCGCCGCAGCCGGGTCACCCACGGCCAGCCGGTCGCCGCCGAGCTGCTGTACGTACCGTCGGCCGTGGTCCCCGGCTGCTCCGCGGTGGCCGCGCTCAACGCCCCGGCCCGCGCCCGCGCCGTCCTGAACGCCCTGCAGGAGAGGGAGCTGGAGGGCCAGGACCGCACCGTCGAGCTCGGCTCCGCCCGCGCGGAGGACGCCAAGCAGCTGGACCGGCTGCCCGGCGCACCGGTGCTCGTCGTCACCACCCGCTATGTCTCCGGGGGCCGCACCGCCGCCGTGGCGGTCTCGACATACCGCGCCGACACCTGCCGCCTCACCTTCGGCGAAAGCGACGCGGTCGCGCTGCTCGCGGGCTGATCCGCTCGGCCGGCGATCCTCCGCCTGCACGGGGCCGTGCCGGGCCACGGCACGGGCCCGGCGGCCATCGCGCTACCGGCGGCCCGTCACGGTGCCCTCCACCGCGAAGAGTTCGCCCTCCACGTGATCGAGCGCCAGCCGCAACGCCCCCGTGGCCACCGCCGCCTCCCCCAGCTCCGACAGGGCGACCTGCGGCGGACGCAGGCAGTAGCGCGCCAACTCCGCCCGCAGCGGCTCCAGTACACCGGCCAGGCCCGCCGCCCAGCCGCCGATCACCACCAACTCCGGGTCCAGCGCCAGCACCAGCGCCGCCACATCGTGCACCAGCCGCCGGATGAACCGGTCCACCGCCTCCCGCGCCCGGACATCGCCGTCCCGCGCCAGCGCGAACACCGCGGCGACCTGCGCCTCGTCCAGCGGATGCAGCGGCTCCCCGGTCGTCGACAGCAGCGTCTCCGGCGTCGCCTCCCGCCCCAGCAGATGCAGCGCCCCGATCTCCCCGGCCGCGCCGCCGAACCCCCGGTGCAGCCGCCCCCCGATCAGTGAACCGGCCCCCGGACTCAGCCCCGCCAGCACGAACACCACATCTCCGGACGAGGCCGCCGCACCCTTCCAGTGCTCGGCCACCGCGGCGGCGTTCGCGTCGTTCTCGACCAGTACCGGACAGCGGAAGGAGCGCCGCAGCCGCTCGCCCAGGGGGAGGCCGGTCCAGCCGGGCAGCGCGGTCCCCAGCCGCACCGTGCCGTCCGCCTCCACGATGCCCGGACTTCCCACGCCGACGGCCCGCAGTGAACTGCGCGGCACGCCCGTCCGGCGCAGCAGATCGGCCACCACGCCACGGACCCGCTCCAGCCGCTCGTCGGCCGGCGCGGTCTCCGCCACCGGGCGCTGCGCCGAGTCCAGCACCTGCCCGCCCAGATCGGCGAGCTGGGCCGCGATGCGGTGCGGACCGATCTCGATGCCCAGCAGATGGCCCGCCTCCGTACGGAACCGGAACCGGCGGGCCGGCCGTCCCTGCCGGCGCGCCTCGCCCTCGTCGGCGGCCGCCTCGGCGACCAGCCCGGCCTCGATGAGCCCCTCGACCACGCCCTCGACCGTCGGGCGGGACAGGCCCGTCACCTGGACGAGATGGGTGAGCGTGGGGGAGTCCGCGGCCCGCAGCGCGTGCAGCACCACCGCGGAGTTGATCCGTCGCAGCAGGGAGGGGTCCCCACCCGTGAGCCGCCCCAACGTCACTCTCCCTCGCATCGCGTGTCTGGCGGATCGTAGCCGGTCAGCGGGTGTGCGGCGAGACCCGACCGGCGCGGAAGGGGCTGCCGGGGAGGGCCGTCTCGGTTGCGGAGGGGACCACCGGCGACGAGCGGCACGCCCTCGCCGCACCTTCGCCGCACCCCCGCCGCGGCCCTGCCGCGGCCCTTGCACCGCCCGCCCGCCGGGCCGGCCGGGCCTGACGGGAGGCCAATTGTCAGACCCTGGAGCTTTACTGACGGTATGACGACTGGAGAGCAGCTGGCGGCGATCGACGAGTTGCGCGGCCGCGCCTTCCCGGCCCGGCGGGAGCGGTCCGCGCAAGGGGAGAGCGGGCCCGGGTTCCATGTGGTGCGGCTGTGGGAGGGCGCGCCGCTGTGGGACGCGGACCCGGCGGATGCCGCGGAGATACGCGAGGACTGCGCGGCGGCGCTGGCGGCGCTGACCGCGCTGCTGTCCTTACGGTGGGGAGAGCCCGGGGTCCTCGATCTCGCCGGGCCCCTGGAGCGGGTGGCAATGGGACTGCCCGTCCCGCCGCCGCTGGACATCCTGAGCGGCCTGGTGCCCCGGCTGCACACATGGCGGACGGCGGGCCGCTGGGTGGCGGTCGGCGCGGGGCAGGGCGGACCCGAGCAGCCGTGCCAGGTGCTGGCGGCGATAGCGGAGGAGCGGGCGGCGCGGGGCTTTCCCGGCCCGCCGAGGGACGTCAGTCGTCGCTGAAGGCCGCGGCGCGCAGCCGGCCGTACTCCTCGGCCATGGTCGCCGTCGTCCAATGGGCGTTGAGGCCGCTGGGGTTGGGCAGTGCCCAGATCCGGGTGGTGCCGAGGGTGCGTTCCTGCGGGCCGATGGCGGCGTGCTTGTCGCCGAAGGCGACGCGGTAGGCCGTGACGCCCGCGACCGCCAGCCAGCGCGGCCGCAGCAGCGCCACCTTCTCGGCCAGCAGCCGCCCGCCCTCGCGGTACTCCGCTGCGCTCAGCTCGTCCGCCTTGGCGGTCGGCCGGGCCACGACATTGGTGATGCCGAGGCCGTGCGCGAGCAGTTCCTCCTGCTCGTCCGGCCGCAACTGCCGAGGGGTGAAACCGGACGCGTGCAGGACCGGCCAGAAGCGGTTGCCGGGGCGGGCGAAGTGGTGCCCGGTGGCGGCCGTCATCAGCCCGGGGTTGATGCCGCAGAAGAGCACCCGCAGTCCGCTCGCGGCCACGTCGGGGACGGGGCGGTCGCGAGCGGCCTGCAGCTCCTCGGGGGTGAAGCGCACGTCAGCGGCCCAGGGTCACAGGATCGAGCCCGGGGTGTAGGCCGCGGCCTCGGGGTGCTGCTTGGCGATCTCCTCGATCCGGGCGACGACGGACGCCACCTGGTCGGCCGCGGCGCCCGTGAAGGAGAGCTTGTCCGCCATCAGGGCGTCCAGCTGCGCCTTGTCCAGCGGGATCCGGGAGTCCGCGGCGAGCTTGTCGAGAAGCTCGTTGCGCTCCGCGCCCTGCTCGCGCATGGCCAGCGCCGACGCGACCGCGTTCTCCTTGATCGCCTCGTGTGCCTCCTCGCGGCCGACCCCGGCCCGTACGGCACCCATCAGCACCTTCGTCGTGGCGAGGAAGGGCAGGTAGCGGTCCAGCTCGCGGGCGACGACGGCGGGGAAGGCGCCGAACTCGTCCAGCACGGTCAGGAACGTCTCCAGCAGGCCGTCCAACGCGAAGAAGGAGTCGGGGAGGGCGACCCGGCGGACCACGGAGCAGGAGACGTCGCCCTCGTTCCACTGGTCGCCGGAGAGCTCACCGGCCATCGAGGCGTAGCCGCGCAGGATCACCATCAGGCCGTTGACGCGCTCGCAGGAGCGGGTGTTCATCTTGTGCGGCATCGCGGAGGAGCCGACCTGGCCGGGCTTGAAGCCCTCGGTCACCAGCTCGTGCCCGGCCATCAGCCGGATGGTCTTGGCCAGCGACGAGGGAGCGGCGGCCAGCTGCACCAGCGCGGTGACCACGTCGTAGTCCAGCGAGCGCGGGTAGACCTGGCCGACGGAGGTGAAGGCCTGTCCGAAGCCGAGGTGCGCGGCGATCCGCTGCTCCAGCTCGGCGAGCTTGGCGGCGCCCGCGGAGCCGCCGCCCATCAGGTCGAGCATGTCCTGCGCGGTGCCGACGGGGCCCTTGATGCCGCGCAGCGGGTAGCGGGCCAGCAGGTCCGCCAGCCGTCCGTACGCCACCAGCAGCTCGTCCGCGGCGGTCGCGAAGCGCTTGCCCAGCGTCGTGGCCTGCGCGGCGACATTGTGCGAGCGGCCCGCGATCACCAGCTCGGCGTTCTGGGCGGCCAGCGAGCCCAGCCGCGCCAGGACGGCGACCGTACGGTCGCGCACCAGCTCCAGTGACAGCCGCACCTGCAGCTGCTCGACGTTCTCCGTCAGATCGCGGGAGGTCATGCCCTTGTGGATCTGCTCATGGCCGGCGAGGGCGTTGAACTCCTCGATCCGGGCCTTGACGTCGTGCCGGGTGACCTTCTCGCGCTCGGCGATGGAGGCCAGGTCGACGTCCTCCAGGACCCGCTCGTAATCGGCGAGCGCCTGCTCGGGGACCTCCACACCCAGGTCCTTCTGCGCACGCAGCACGGCAAGCCACAGCTTCCGCTCCAGCTTCACCTTGTACTCGGGGGACCAGAGCACGGCCAGCTCCGTGGAGGCATAGCGGCCGGCCAGAACATTGGGGATGCGAGGCTTCGCAGACACAGCAGTCACGTGGTCAGAGTCTACTGGCGGTTTACGCAGGCCGGAGCCCCGGCCCCGGTCGTGCATTCCTCCAAGCCGCGGACCGACGGACAGTGAGCCCGCTCTGCCGCTCCGTAGCCCTGCTTCACGTCTCTCCCCGACCCGGCGTCCGCCCCTACCGGCCCCCGTTGACGATCGCTCGCTCCACCGCCCCGTCCTCGATGTACCACTTCTTGAGGATCTTCGCGTACTCGCCGCTCACGATGAGGCGGTCGAGGGCATCCCGTACGGCGTCGCGCAGCGCCGTATGGGTCTTGGCGACCGCTATGCCGTAGGGGACGGGCTCCAGCTGCTTGCCCGCGCGCTCCAGGACGTCGCCGCCCGAGTGGGTGGCGGCGCTCAGGGCCGCGACCGGGAAGTCGTCGAGACAGGCCGCGGACCGGCCCTTGGCGACGTCGTCGTAGATCTCGGCCCCTGAGTCGAACTCCCGGATCCTCAGCTTCCCGGAGACGTTGCCGCTGAGCTCGTCCAGGTAGTCACGGGCCACCGTGCCGCGCTGGACGGCGACCGTCCTGCCGGACAGGCCCTGGGGGTTCTTGATGCCCTCCGGGTTGCCCTTGCGGACGACGAGCGCGAGCCCGGCGCTGAGGTAGTCGATCAGGTCCACGCCACCGCCGGTCTTCTCGCCGCCGACGCGGCCCTCCTGCCGGGCCCTGGTGTCGGTCAACGCCGACATGACCAGGTCGTAGCGGCCCGCGGACAGACCGGCAAGAAGGGAGTCGAAGGCGGCGTTCTCGAACCGGAAGCGCACGCCCAGCTCGCGGCCGAGGGCGTTCGCGAGATCGACGTCGACACCGGCGGGCACGCCGTCCTTGGTGAACTCCATGGGCGCGTAGGCGATGTCCGATCCGACGGTGACGATGCCCTTGTCACGTATCTGCTGCGGCAGCCGGCCGGATGGCTGAGCGGTGTGGCCGGGGCTGCCGGTGGCGCTCGTGCCGCCGCTGGGCTTGTTCCCGGCGCTCGCGCCGCCACCGCCGCCGTCCGGCCACAGTGCCCAGGTCAGTGCCCCGCCGCCGGCCACCGCCCCGACGGCGGACAGCGCGGCGAGCACGCGGCGCCGGCTCGGCCCCGGGAGCGGGGTCTGGTCAGGGGGGTGCGGCAGCGGGGGCGCGGGGGTGTAGACGGGGTGCGGCGGCGTCGCGCCGTACAGCGGCGGTGCGCCGTCCGCCGCGCGGGTCGGCAGCTGGTGGTAGGGGACGTCGGCGGGTGGCGCGGCCGGCGGCCGCAGCGCGAGGGTGGCCGGGGACCCGACGTCGCGGAGCTGCGCGGAGAGCCGGCGCAGCTCTACGGCGACGGGGTCCGGCAGCCAGTCGCCGTACGGGCCCGGCGCGCCCGCCGATGCCATGAGCGCGGGGAGGGCAGGCCGATGCTCCGGCTCCTTCGCCAGGCAGCCCGCCGCCAACTCCCGCAGCCCGTCCGGGAGATCGTCGAGCCGCGGTTCCTCGTGCACGGTGCGGTACATGAGGATCTGCGGCTCGGCGCTGCCGTACGGACCGCCGCCCGTCGCCGCGAACACGATTACCCCGCCAAGCGCGAACACGTCCGCCGCGCCCGTAATCTCGGGGCCCGTCATGACGAGTTGCTCGGGCGCCATGAACCCCGGGGTGCCGAGGGCGGTACCGGTCATCGTCAGGGCGGTGTCCGCGGCGGAGTACGCGATGCCGAAGTCGATGACGCGCGGGCCCTCGGCGGTGAGCAGGATGTTCGACGGCTTGAGGTCGCGGTGGACCAGGCCGTGCGCGTGCACCGCCGTCAGGGCGTGCAGCAGGCCCGCCGTCAGCAGCCGCACCGCCCGCTCGGGCAGCGGTCCGCAGTCGTGCACGGCATCGGCCAGCGAGACGCCCGGCACGTAGTCCGTCGCCATCCAGGGCGTGTCGTCGTGCGGCGCGGCGTCGACCACCGGCGCCACGAACGGCCCGCCCACTCGCCGGGCGGCGGCCACCTCACGGGCGAAGCGCGTCCGAAAGCCTCGGTCGTCGGCGAGTTCGGACCGCGCGGTCTTCACCGCCACCGTCCGCCCGTCCGGGGTGCGGCCGAGATAGACCCGCCCCATGCCGCCGCCCCCGAGCAGCCCGACGATCTCGAACGGTCCGATCTGCCGGGGATCGTCCTTCGCCAACGGTCGCACCCATACCCCCACCCTTGACCAGCAGTTGTGTACGGCAGTATTCCGCACGCCGGCCGGCGCCTGGCCAACGCCTCGCACCCCGCCCTGCCGCCTCGCCGTCTGCGAGGGCGGCCCGTTGTCAGTGGTCGCCCCTACTGTGTCCGCATGGTGACTGAGACACCGCACGAGACCTCACCGCGGCATCTGCTTCAGGAGTGGATCGACGATCTGCCGTATCGGCTGCTGCTGTTGGAGAAGGTGCACCTCGCCGGCCATTGGATGGGCTTCACGTTCGACTATTCCGCCACGTCGCTGGAGGTGCTGGAGGCCCGTCTGCTGGAGCACGACGACTCCGTGCAAGAAGCGGGGGAGCGGGCGGAGTTCGTGGACAGCGCGATGGCCTACCTCGGCGAGGTCCTGCTCGGCACAGCGGGCGGTGGCTGGGGCTGGAACACCCGACCGGTCGGTGATCTCCCGGGGCAGCCGGTCGTCCGGCCGGACCCGGCCCTGGAGCTCTCGCCGGTCGCACCCCGGCTGCTGATCGCGTACGCCCTCCGGGTCCGCACCGGGACCGCGTTCGCCGAGGAGGTCGAGCGGCTGCGGCAGGCCGTGACGGCACGGCGGCAGGAGGTCCCGGGCTGGGAGCCGGTCAAGGAGCACACGCCGCGCGTGGACCCCACGGAGCCGCTGCCGGAACCTCCGGTGCTGACGGCCTGGCTGGACGAGCGCAGGGAAGCGCTCTCCCAGTGGGCCGAGGACGCATTCGAGGGCGCGTGGCGGTGGAATTTCCACCCGGACACGCTGGGCCGGCTGGAAGCGGTGGTGCGGCAGCGGTTCGCCACCGTGCAGGAATTCGACGCCGCGCGGGACGAGCCGTTCGTGCAGGGCGCCTGCTGGTACGTGGGCGAGGTCATCCGGCGGAACAAGGGCGCCGTGTGGCAGTACCTCCCCCTCGACCCCGCCGCCGAGCCCGGGGCCCTGGGCTCGCGGGAGAGTGCCTGGACCGGGGTGCCCTTCGTGGACCAGCCGGACAAGCGGGTCGGGGGCGCCGCCATTCCGCTGGTGTGCCTGCGCGAGCTGCTCCGCAGCGACGCGGCGGACGGGGAGCCGGGGGAGCCGGAGGACGGCACGGGCGGCCTGCGGGAGGTGCTGATCTGGTTCAGGTCGTCCACGTACGCGCATGTGGGGGCGCTTCTGGCGCGGATGGGCATGGTGTCCCGGGAGAAGGTCGACGGCGTCCTCGCCGGGTACACCGAGTTCGGGCACGAGGAGCTGCCACCCCATGAAGTGGCCGACGCTCTCGCGTCGTTCGGCGTGGCGATATCGGCCCACGCGGACGATGTCGACTATCTGGAGGAGAGCTACGCGGGCATCCTGCAAGAGGCCGCGGCACTCACCGACGGCGCGGTCACCATCACCGACGTGCGGCTGCGTCCGGACGAGGAGTACGACGAGGTCCTGGAGTTCGCCCGCAATGGCGTCCTGGTGACCCAGCCGGTCGAGCACGCGTCGGAGGAATACCTCGACCACTTGGCGATCATGGAGTTCATGCACCACCTCGATCCCGACCCCGGCGACGACCCGCGCCGGTTCCGCCAGGTCGACTTCGTGCGCCTCAAGGATTCCGGCTACGACAGCTACTTCGTCCTCGTCACGCCTGAACAGGCGACCGTGCTGGAGAAGGAGCTCGGTCTGGAGCTGCACTGAGCGGCGGGGGCGGTTACGTGCCCATACGCCAGGCCGTTACGTCCCGACGCGCCGGGCGGTCGCGGCCCCACACGCCGGGCCGTTACGTCCCGACGCGCTGCCAGTCCGTCACCGGGCCGGGGGCCGTATGGTCGGCGGGGGAGACCCAGAAGCCTTTGCCCAGCTCGGCGCTGAACTGGGCGCCCGTCCGGCCGTCCCCCGAGGACCGGCCGGTGAGCCGGCGCCCTATCCACGGCACCAGATGCTCCCGCGCGAACCGGAGGTCCGCGGTCCGCCGCGCGCCCCAGCCGGGCGGCACCGAGGCCGGCAGCGGCGCGTCCCAGTCCGACTCGGCGGCCAGCCCGAGCGCCTGCCAGACGGCCTCCGCCACCCGCCGGTGCCCCTCGGCGTTCAGATGCAGCCGGTCGTCCGCCCACAGCCGGGGGTCGGCCAGCGCCCGCGATGCGTACAGGTCCACGACCACCGCGCCGTGCCGCGCCGCCAGGGCGTCGATCTGCGCGAACAGCTGCTCCATCCGCGGCCGGAACCGTTCCATCACCGGCCCCTCGCGCCCCGGGCTGCGCATCAGCACCAGCTGCCCGCCGCCCTCCGCCAGCCGTCCGGCGGCCTCGGCCAGCTGCGCGCACACCCGGTCCACATCGCACTTGGGCCGCAGTACGTCATTGAGCCCGCCGACCAGCGTCACCAGATCCGCGCCCATCGCGGCCGCGGGGCCGCACTGTTCGTCGACGATCTGGCCGATGAGCTTGCCGCGCACCGCGAGATTGGCGTAGCGGAAGCCCGGCGAGCGAAGCGAGGTGGGGGTACCCCCGGCCGAAGGCTGGGGGAGAAGCGAGGTGGGGGTACCCCCGGCCGAAGGCTGGGGGAGAAGCGAGGTGGGGGTACCCCCGGCCGAAGGCTGGGGGACAGTTGCGAGGCGGGCGGCGAGCAGATCGGCCCAGCCGCGGTAGGAGCCGTCGGGCAGGCCGTCGGACATTCCCTCGGTGAAGCTGTCGCCGACCGCGACGAAACTGGTGTAGTAGGCATTCATTTTCATGGCGCGGTGATCCTATCCCGCACCGTCCGGCCGGCGGACGCGGTGTACGGTCGGATGTCGTCCGGAGGGCGAGGAAAGGTAGAGGTGAACGCGCCATGACTCCCCGCCGGGGTGACGGACCCCACGCGCCCACATTCACCGAGCGGGCCCGTCGGCAGCAGCTCATCGAGTGCACCATCGACCTGATCTCCACCCGGGGCTACCCCTCGACCTCGCTGTCGGCGATCGCCGAGCGGGCCGGACTCTCCAAGGCCGCGGTGCTCTACCACTTCGCCTCCAAGGACAACCTCACCAAGGCCGCGCTCGACCAGGTGATGGGCGAGTTCAGTGCGTATGTCACCGAGCGCCTGGCGCGCGCGGCGGGCCCCCGGGAAGCGGTCATCGCCTACGTACGGGCGATGATCGGCTACCAGCAGGCCAACCGCCGGCATGTCCGCGTGATCACCGAGATGCTGCTCGACGACCACGGCGGCACCAAGCTCAAGACGCCGTCCTCGCATGACACCAACGGCCGGTGGCAGGCCCTCGCCGCGCTTCTGATAGAGGGTCAGGAGGCGGGCGTGCTGCGGGAGTTCAACCCCCAGACGCTGGCCCTGGCGATCGGCGGGGCGATCGACGGGGTGATCGCGCACTGGCTCGTCCACCCCGACCTCGATCTGGACGCGGCCGCCGCCGAGCTGGAGACCTTCACCCTCAACGCGATCGAACGCCGTGACTGACCCGGGCGAAGGCCGGAGCGCGCTCGGGACGTACGCCGAACCCGCCCAGCATCCCGCTGACCGTCCGCAGCGCCGGAACCCGTCGCAGCAGCCGCATCGGCACCGGCAGCCGCTTCTCGTCGAGCGTGCCGTTCAGGGCGTCCCGGATCATCCCGTGCTCGGCCTGCTGCGCCCTTTGCACCACGGCCATCGGCAGATGCCGCCGCTTTTGCACGCGCGCCAGATCGGCGACGGTCACCGTGCCGCGGCGCAGCGGTCCCGCCAGGATCCGGGCGGCCGCCACCGCGTCCTGCAGCGCGAGATTGACGCCCACCCCGCCCACCGGCGACATGGTGTGCGCCGCGTCCCCGATGCACAGCAGACCGTGCCGGTGCCACCGCCGCAGCCGCCCGAACGTCACCTCCAGCAGCTTCACGTCGTCCCACTCGATCGTGCCGGTGACCTTGTCGTCCCAGTCGAACAGCACGCCGAGCCGGTCACGCAGCCGCTGGATGCCGCGGCCGCGCAGCTCCGCGTCCCGGCCCTTCGCGATCAGATACGAGGTCTGGTAGTACGTGCCCCGGTCCATGGTGACCGCCGCCTGGCCGCCGCCGAACCGGGCGAAGACGCGGCCGTCCTTGCGGGTGTCCGAGGGAGCGTCCACCCGGATCTGCCAGACGTCCATCGGCACCTCGAAGAGGTCCTGCCGCAGCCCGGCCGCGCCGCGCACCACCGAGTCCCGGCCGTCGCAGGCGACCGTCAGATCCGCGGCGAGCTCACCCGCGATGCCGCGTTCGTCGACGTACCGCACGCCCGTTACCCGCCCGCCCTCGGTGCGCAGCCCGGTGACCTCGGTGCGCATCCGCAGGGTGAAGGACGGCTCCTCGGCCGCCGCGCTCGCGAGCAGATTGAGGAAGTCCCACTGCGGCACCATCGCGAAGTATTTGTGCCGGCCCGGGATCCGCCGCATATCGGTCATCACGACGGTCGTGCCGCCGATCTGCGCCCGCATGTCCTCCAGCTTGGGAAACGGCAGCCGCGCGAACGCCTCGCCCAGGCCCAGCTCGTCCAGCAGCCGCAGCGTCGACGGATGAACGGTGTCACCGCGGAAGTCACGCAGGAAGTCGGCGTGCTTCTCCAGGACGGTGACCTTCACGCCGGCCCTGGCCAGCAGCAGCCCCAGCATCATTCCGGCCGGTCCCCCGCCCACGATGCAGCACGTTGTGCGGTCCATGTGCCCTTGCCCCCTCGACGCATACGGATATCGCGACCGGCCGTGCCGTACGCAACGCGGCTAACCGATCGGTCAGCAATCTAACCGATCGGTTAGCCAAGGGTGTTGCGGGGGAGGAAATCAGGCCGCGGGCGGCTGCTGCAGCACCAGTTCCCGCAGGACGTCCTCCATCGTCACCAGCCCGGCCAGCGTCCCCTCGTCGCCGATCACCGCGGCCAGATGCGTACGGGATGCGCGCATCGCCGTCAGCACGTCGTCGAGCGGCGTCGCCGACTTGACCCGGGCGATCGGGCGCAGCGCGCCGACCGGGAACGGCAGATCGCGCGGGGTGGCGTCCAGCGCGTCCTTGACGTGCAGATAGCCGAGGATGCGGCTGTTGTCGTCGATGACCGGGAAGCGCGAGAAACCGGACCGGGCGGCCAGCCGCTCCAGGTCTTCGGGAGTGACCCCCATGCGCGCGGCGACGACCCGCTCGGCGGACAGCACCACGTCCCGGACCGGGCGGCGGCCCAGCTCCAGCGCGTCCCGCAGCCGCTCCTGCGCCCGCTCGTCCAGCAGACCGGCGGCCCGCGAGTCCTCCACCATCTTCGCGAGCTGATCGTCCGAGAACGTCGCGGCCACCTCGTCCCTGGTCTCCACCCGCAGCAGGGCGAGCAGCACATTGGCGAAGGCATTGATCGAGAAGATCACCGGACGCAGCGCGCGGGTCAGCGCGACCAGCGGCGGACCCAGCAACAGGGCGCTGCGCACCGGCTCGGCCAGCGCGACGTTCTTCGGCACCATCTCGCCGAACAGCATGTGCAGATAGGTGGCCAGGGACAGCGCGATCACGAACGAGATCGGGTGGATCAGGGCGTGCGAGATGCCCACGGCATGGAACACCGGCTCCAGCAGATGGGCGATGGCGGGCTCGGCGACCGCGCCCAGCACCAGGGTGCACAGCGTGATGCCCAGCTGGGCGGCGGCCAGCATCGCCGAGACATGCTGCAGACCCCACAGCACGCTGGCGGCGCGGCGGTCACCGCGCTCCACGTAGGGCTCGATCTGGCTGCGGCGCACCGAGATCAGCGCGAACTCGGCGCCCACGAAGAAGGCGTTGACGACCAGCGTCAGCAGGCCCACGAAGAGCTGGAGGGCGGTCATCGGCCGGCCTCCGGGTCCACGTCCCCGGGGGCGTCGGCCAGGGGCACGTGCAGCAGCACCCGCGCGGCGCGGTGCCCGGACGCGTCCAGTACATCCATCGTCCAGCCGGCCACCTCCACGCTGTCGCCGCGCACCGGAATCCGGCCCAGCTCCGTGGCGATCAGCCCGGCCAGCGTCTCGTACGGGCCGTCCGGTACCCGCAGGCCGATCCGCTCCAGCTGATCGGTGCGGGCGGCGCCGTCGGCCTGATACAGATTGCGGCCGTCCGCGTCGGAACCGGCGGGGGCGAGGTCGGGGGTCTCCAGCGGGTCGTGCTCGTCACGGACCTCGCCGACCACCTCCTCGACGATGTCCTCCAGCGTCACCACACCGGCCGTGCCCCCGTACTCGTCGATGACCACGGCCATGGTGCGCCTGCCGGACAGCCGGTCCAGCAGCCGGTCCACGGTGAGGGTCTCCGGTACCAGCAGCGGCTCGCGCAGCAGGTCGGAAACGGGGTGCCGGGGACGGCGGTCGGCCGGGACCGTCAGGACGTCCTTGATGTGCGCGACACCGACGACGGCATCCAGGCTGCCGCGGTAGACGGGAAAGCGGGACAGCCCCGTCGCCCGGGTCGCATTGGCGATGTCCTCGGCCGTGGACTGCACCTCCAGGGCCACCACCTGCACCCGCGGCGTCATCACGTTCTCCGCGGTCAGATCGGCGAGATTGAGGGTACGGACGAACAGCTCGGCGGTGTCCGGCT
The DNA here is from genome assembly GCF_044767545.1 of Streptomyces sp. NPDC101227. Classification (NCBI taxonomy): domain Bacteria; kingdom Bacillati; phylum Actinomycetota; class Actinomycetes; order Kitasatosporales; family Streptomycetaceae; genus Streptomyces; species Streptomyces sp. NPDC101227. The sequence goes on from NZ_JBIWOD010000001.1 coordinate 789,954, forward strand.
CCAGCGCGCCCTCCTTGGCGGAGTGCCGGGCCAGCGCCATCAGCTCCTGCGGGCCGCGGGCGGAGGCCAGCTCCTCGGCGGGCTCCAGGCCCATCCGGCGGACCATGCGGTTCGCGGCGTTGTTGAGATGCCGGATCAGCGGCTTGAAGGTGGCGCTGAAGCCGCGCTGGGCGCTGGCGACGTTCTTGGCGATGGCCAGCGGGCTGGAGATCGCCCAGTTCTTCGGGACCAGCTCGCCGACGACCATCAGGACGACCGTGGAGATCGCCGTGGCGAGGACCAGCGCCACCGATTCGACCGCGGAGCGCGGCAGGCCGATCGCGGCGAGCGGCCCCGCCAGCAGGGTGGCGATGGCCGGTTTGGACAGCATGCCGATGACCAGGCCGGTGACGGTGATGCCGAGCTGCGCCCCGGAGAGCTGGAAGGTGAGGCTGCGGACGGCTTTGAGGGCGCTGTCCGCGCCGCGCTCGCCGCGCTCCGCGGCGCGTTCGAGGTCGCTGCGCTCGACGGTCGTCAGCGAGAACTCGGCCGCGACGAAGATGCCACAGGCCAGGGTCAGGAGGAGCGCCACGCCCAGCAGAAGCAGGTCGGTCATCGGGTCACCTCCGTCCCATGATCGAACAGGTTCGGGAGGTTCGCCCTCTGTCGGGAGGGCACCCGGCCGGGGGCCCGGCAACTGGGAGGCTCGTCCATGGCTGGACGCTCACACACCTTTCACTGGGGGGAGGGAAGTCACGAAAGCCCTCCAATAGTAAAGGATCGGCAAAGTTGGTGGGATGGTGAAAGCCCGCCCCTGTTGAGCGCCTCATCGACCGATCCGGATGCCGCCGCCAAGCCCGCCCCCGCGGCCCGGCCGGCCGTGCTCCTCGCCGGCCGCCGGCGGCGTGCCGCCTACAGCGTCTTGACCCAGCGCCGCCAGTGGTCCTCGCGGTGGTAGCCGGCCGCGGCCCAGGTGTGGTGGGCGCGTTCGTTGGCTTCCAGGACCATGGCGTCGACGCGGCGGCCGCCCAACGCGGCGAACCGTTGTTCCGCCGCTTCCATCAGGGCGGTGGCGACGCCTTGCCGGCGGCGGTCCGGGTGTACGGCCAGCCGGTAGGCGGAGCACCGCCAGCCGTCGAAGCCGGCTATGACGGTCCCCACGAGAAGGCCGTCGCGCTCGGCGAGGATCAGGGCTTCGGGATCCGTGGCGATGAGCCGGGCCACTCCGTCGTGGTCGTCGCTGATGCTCGTACCCTCTGCGGCTTCGCGCCAGAACGCCAGCACGGTGTCGATGTCCGGGAGGGCGGCGTGGCGGATGTGGAGATCACTCATGTGGCGAGCCAAGCAGATCGCTCGCGCGCCTGGCGAGCCGATTCCGTGGACGAGTGACGACGAGTCAGGGAGCGGCGGAGGGCCCTTGAAGGCGGAGTCTTCCGTGCCGAGCCTTCGGCAGCCAACTGCGTTGCCCAGGAGTGCGGTTGTCCGACCGGCCCGGGCGAGGACGCGACCGATCGCGCTCCAGCCGGAAATGCCTGGCGGCTCACGGCGGCGAGCGATACGATCACTCGCGATGACGACTCAATCCATTAACAGATTGGGGGCCCCATTCGCGCAAGGTGAGTGCTGATGCTCACTCGGACCGCGAATGAGGATTCCCGCCTTTCCCTCTGGCTGCGCGTGCGCCGGTTCGCCGTGCCGCCCTCCATGATCGAGACTGCGACCGCCCGGCGTTGCGCCGGGGACTGGGCAGGCGCCTGCGCCGCCGCAGGCATCGATCTCGACCTCCACATGCGCTCCCTGGCGCGTACCCATGGCCAGGAACTCGCGGCTCGGGTCCGGGCCGATCTCCGCCATCTGGCGCCCGACCTCTTGCGCTGGCACATGCCCAGGATCGCTCCCGACGGACTGCTGCGCCCGGGTATCACCATCGCTCTGGCCAGGTACGACGCGGCGGGACGCGACGGCGCACGCCCGGTGTACCTCGTGGCCCGGACCCCGCCGGCCTGGGCGGATGCCGGGCAGCGGATCAGCCTCGCGTTGTGGGACGGATCCCCCTCCGAGGCCGGCGCCCGCCATCATCCGCATCCCCATCCCCACCGGCGGTTCCGTCTCGACCTGCACCGCCACCTGTGGGACGCGCGCCGGACCGACGAGCTACGGATCCGGTCCGGGGCCGATCGGCCGCCCGCCGACGGCCGTTGCGCGACGGACCCCGAGCTGCTGCGGATGGTGCCGCCGGGGCGCCGCTGCGCCGTTGACCGCTGGGCGGCCGAGGCGGGGATACTGCTTCGCGCCGAAGGGCGGCCCGCCGGTCCCGTCACCGTGCGGCTCGGCGGCCGGCGCCGGCTGGCCTTGGACCTGGTGGCGGACGGGGACGGTCCCGGGCCGCCCGGCGTGCGGATCGCGGCGGCGCCCACGGACGGCGGCGCCTCGACGACGCCAGTCCTGCCCGACGCGGCCACCTGGGTGCTCCCCGATCTGGAACTGATCCGCAGCGGATCGATCGAGGCCGATCGGCTGCACCCGCTGGTCGCCTCGGCGCTGCTACCGGATCATGCGCCGGCCCCCTCGTCCCCGACTCCGGACCTGGCGGGACAACCGCGGCTCGTGGAGTGCCGGGGAGCTCGGCATCGGATCGGCCTGGTCAACGGTGTACTGGCCGCGCTGGACCACGACCCGGCGGAGATCCGGCGGGAGGAACTGCTGGTCGCCCTGACCGGTACTCCGCTTCCCTGCCTGCGGGCGATCGACGAGGCGCACCGTCATCCGGACTGCCTCACCGGCGTCCGTGAACGCCTGGAACACGGCGATATCGCCGGTGCGCTGGCCGTCGTCGAGGGCCTGCTGGGCCCCGATGCGCTACTGCGCGACGGTGCTCTGCGGGACGCACTGGAGACGGCCGCGCGGCGCCGGATCACCTACGGGCTGTACCGGTCGGGCCTGATCGGACCCGGACCCGACCGCATCCGCCCCGGTGTCCGCCGTCCCCGTGGCCACCGCTCACACCCACGTCACACGACGTCCAGCTGATCCGGGGGCTCCGTTCCCCTGCGCCCGCTCGTACCCTCACGCACACAAAGGTGATCACATATGCACGCATACGCCCCGTTCGCTGCCGTCGCCACCCCCTCCGACGCGGCCCACACCCCCCAGCTCGACGTCGCCGGAGAGCTGCTGACCCTGCTGCGCAACGCCACCACCGAACCGCGCCCCGACACCCAACTGGAGGCCCTGACGCTGGCCGTGGCCGCCGACCTGCCCGTACTTCTGTGGGGTGAGCCGGGAATCGGCAAGACCGCGGCCCTGACACAGCTTGCCGAGGCGCTGGACCTTCCGCTGACCACGGTGATCGCCAGCGTGCACGAGCCGTCCGACTTCTCGGGCCTGCCCATCGTCGGCGACGATCCCGCCGAGCAAGGCGTCCCGATGGCCCCGCCGGACTGGGCCGTACGCCTGGTACGGGCCGGCCGGGGGCTGCTGTTCCTGGACGAACTGTCCACCGCACCGCCGGCCGTTCAGGCAGCCCTGCTCCGCCTGGTGCTCGAGCGGCGCATCGGTGCGCTCCAACTGCCGCCCGGCGTACGGATCGTGGCCGCCGCCAACCCCCGCTCCTCGGCAGCCGACGGCTGGGAACTGAGCCCGCCGCTGGCCAACCGTTTCGTTCATCTTCAGTGGACCCACGACCACGAGGTCGTCGTACGCGGCCTCGGTGGCACCTGGCCCCGGGCAACCCTGCCCCGGCTCGACGCGGCGAAGTTGCCGGAGGCCGTGGACTTCGCCCGCCGCGCGGTGTGCGGACTCCTCGCCGCCCGCCCCAAACTCGTGCACCAACTGCCCAGCAGCGAAACCCGCAGGGGCGGCGCCTGGCCCTCCCCCCGAAGCTGGGAGATGGCCCTGTGCCTGATCGCCTTCGCGACCGCGGCCGGCTCCTCCCGTGACGTACTGTCCCTCCTGGTCCGGGGCACCGTGGGAGACGGCCCGGGACTGGAGCTGCTGGCCGGCCTGGACCGGATGGACCTCCCCGACCCCGAGGTGCTGCTGGCCGACCCGGCGGGTGCCGTCCTGCCCGAACGGGGGGACCTGCGCCAGGCCGTGCTCGACGGTGTGGTGGCCGCGATCCGCCGGCGCCCCGACAAGTCCCGCTGGGACGCGGCGTGGGCGCTCCTGGTCCGGGCGGTGGAGACCGGAGCGCCGGACCTGGTGGTCGTCCCGGCGACCACCCTCGCCTCGCTGCGCGAGGAGGACTGGGACGTGCCGGCGTCGATCGAGCAGCTCGCCGGAGTGGTGTCACTGTCCCGGCGGGCGGACCGGGCGGCGGCCCGGACCGCGGTCGCCGCGAAGGCGGGCCGATGACGGCGGACGCACCCGACGCGCCGGACACACCGGGGACACTGGACTTCGGCAAGCTCTTCGCCGCCCGGCTGCACGCCGCCCGGGTCCGGCCCTACTTGGCGAGCGCCCTGTTCGCGCTGCACACCGTGGAATCGCGCCGGGTACCGACGATGGCCGTCGACCGGCACTGGCGGTGCTATGTCTCGCCGGTGTTCGTGGACCGGACGCCGGTGGAGGAATTGGCGGGGGTGTGGGTGCATGAGGTCTCGCACCTGCTGCGCGACCACCACGGGCGCAGTGACCGGGTCGCCCGTCAGCGCGGGCTGACCGGCCCCGGGGAACGGCTGCGGATGAACATCGCCGCTGACTGCGAGATCAACGACGACGTGTTCGGCGAGGGGCTGATCGGGCCCGAAGGCGCCGTCGATCCCGCGTCCTTGGGGCTGCCCGAGGGGGAGCTCATGGAGGACTACCTGCGCCAGTTCCGGCTCGGGCCGCACACCCAGGGCCTCGCCTGGCTGGACTGCGGCAGTGGCGCCGACGGACTGGAGCGGGAGTGGGACCTGGGGCCGGACGGCGCCCACGGGCTGAGCGCTCACGAACAGGACGCGGTCCGGTTCCGGGTGGCGCAGGGCATCACCGGCCGTCCCGGGGACGCCCCGAAGGGATGGCAGCGCTGGGCGGAGGAGGCGTTCCAACCGCCGCAGCCGTGGCGGGAGTTGCTGGGCGCGGCGGTCCGCTCGGCGGCCTCCGGGGCCGGCGCGGGCGAGGACTACACCTACGGCCGCCCGTCGCGGCGCTCGGCCGGAGTACCCGGCACCGTACTGCCGAGCCTGCGGCGCAGGCCGCCCCACGTCTCCGTGGTCATCGATACCTCCGGGTCGGTCAGTGACACCGAACTGGGCAGCGCGCTCATCGAGGTTGCCGCGATCACCCGCGCCGTGGGCGGCCGCCGTGATCTGATCACCGTGCTGTCCTGCGATGCCGCGGCCCGGATCGTGCACCCACTGTGCCGTGCCGAGGGCATCCCGCTGGTAGGCGGTGGGGGGACGGATCTGCGTACCGGCTTCGCCAAGGCGCTCCGGGCGCGACCCCGGCCCGATGTCATCGTGGTCCTGACCGACGGGCAGACGCCCTGGCCCGGCACGCGACCACCCTGCCGGACGGTCGTGGGTCTCTTCCCCCGGCAGGAGAGCGCCGCGTCGTGGGACGAGGACGATCCCGATTACGTGCCGGACTCGCCTCCCGCCTGGGCACGCGTGGTGGTCATCGGGTCGGCTCCCACCGCTCGGTGAGGACTCCGCCCCGCGGCTGCCGCGGCTGCCCGTCGAACCCGGCGATCACCGCGCACGACCGGCTCCCCGGCCCCTCAGCCGCCCGTCAATTCCTCCAGCACCGGAGCGAACGCCTCCATGAACGGATCCAGCACCGTGATGTACGAGAAGCCGAAGCGCTCCCGCCGCTCCCGCAGCTGCTCGGCCATCTGCGCGGGCGTGCCGATCAGCAACGTCGGAGCCTCCAGCGCCTGCTCCTCGTCCAGCCCGATGCCGCGCGCGGCGATCTCCCGGGCGGCGGCCCGGCGGTCGTCGGTGGGCAGCACCTGCTGGACGAGGATGTTCAGCTCGGCGGGCTCCGGGCGCTCGGCGGCGTACTCCTGGTACCGGGCCACGGAGGCCGCCAGCTCCTCGGCCGGCAGCAGCTCCAGCACGCCCTCGGGTTTGCCGGATGACTGCCGGCCGCCGGTGAATGCCGCGATGTCGGCGTGCCGGGCCGTCAGCCGCATCATCCGGGGGCCGTTGCCGCCGATCAACAGCGGCGGGCGGGGCCGCTGCGCGGGCCGCGGGAGGTGCTCGGGGTCGCCGAGCAGCCGGTCCAACTCCTCGATGGTGCGGGCGAGATGGTCCACCCGCTGACCGGGAGTGCCCCAGGGCAGCCCGGCCTTCTCGTGCTCGGCACGGACGTATCCCGTACCCAGTCCGAGCTCCAGCCGCCCACCGGTGAGCGCGTCCGCGCCGGCCACTTCACGGGCCAGCAGTGCCGGGTTCCAGAAACCCGCGTTGAGGACGAAGGTCCCCACCCGCGGCCGCCCGGTCGCCTCCGCCGCGGCGATCAGCGCGGGAAACGGCGCCGGCATGCCCAGATGATCCGGGACCAGCAGCACGTCATAGCCCAGCTCCTCGGCGTGACGGCACTTCCGGCGCCAGGATTTTCTGTCCTCGAGCGTGAGCATGTTGAGGCCGAAGCGGAACGGGCGCGGCATGGGACCCCCTGAGAGCGCGTGCGGTGGGAATGGGTCGTGATCGGTCACGGCCAGAGAATCACGGTCGTCCCGACGGCGTGGCCGACTTGGTCATTCCCGGCGGCGCCCGGGGCCGTGGCGCCCGCGGCCGCCGCCTCCCGCCGCCGATAGGCCCCGGCTATCGCCCGCATTCGCAATCAGCGGATGGTCTCAGGCCCTGCGGTGGGTGAGCCTGGCCGGGACCGAGACGTCCGACGGAGGGGCAGACCATGGCCTATGTACCGCAGCGGCACCCGGTGGCGGCGCACCAGCTGCTGAACTTCATCGACGGCCGGTGGGCGCCGGCCGAGTCGGGCCAGACCCGGACCAATGTCAATCCGGCCGATCTCCACGACCACCTGGGGGAGTTCGCCGAGTCCGGCGGTGTGGACGCCGACCGGGCCGTCGATGCGGCGGCCGCCGCGCTCCCCGCCTGGCGGGCGCTCGGGCCGATCCGGCGGGCCGCGTACCTGACCGAGATCGGACACCAACTGGCCGACCGTGCCGAGGAGTTCGCGGCGGCGATCACCCGTGAACAGGGCAAGCTGCTGAGCGAGGCGCGCGGCGAGGTCGCCCGCGCCCGCGCGGTGCTCGACTTCACCGCCGGCCAGGCCCGGCTGCTGGGCGGCGTCACCGCGCCCGCCGAGGAGGACCGCACCTTCGCCTACACCTTCCGCCGCCCCCTCGGCGTCGTCGCACTGGTCTCGCCCTGGAACTTCCCGCTCGCCATCCCCGTATGGAAGGTCGCCCCCGCGCTGCTGTCCGGCTGCACCGTGGTCCTCAAGCCCTCCCCGCTCACGCCCCTCACCGCGGCCCTGCTCGTCGATGCGGCACGCCGCGCGGGCCTGCCCGACGGCGTGCTGAACCTCGTCCAGGGCGATGCGGCGGCCGGTGAGGCGCTGGTCGCGCACCCGGACGTGGCCGGCATCAGCTTCACCGGCTCGCTCGCCGTCGGCACCGCCATCCACACCGGCGGCGCCCACCGCCTGCTGCGCACCCAGCTCGAACTCGGCGGCAAGAACGCGCTGATCGTGCTGGACGACGCGGATCTCGACCGGGCCGTGGACGCGGTGGTGCACGGCGCCTTCGGGCAGGCGGGGCAGCGCTGCAGCGCCACCAGCCGCGCCGTCGTCGACCACCGGGTACGGGACGCGTTCCTGGACCGGCTGGTCGACCGGGTCGCCGCGCTGCGGGTCGGCCCCGGTGACGACCCGGACTCCCAGATCTGCCCGGTCGTCGACACCGCCCGGATGGCGGCCGCGCTGGACGCCGTCGCCGGGGCGCGGCGGGACGGCGGCAAGGTGCTGTGCGGCGGCGAGCGCGCCCTCGACCAAGGGCTGCCGGAGGGCTGCTATGTCCGGCCGACCGTCATCCGCGACGTCCCCTGGGACAGCGAACTCGCCCAGGAAGAGATCTTCGGCCCGGTCCTCGCCGTGGTGGACGCGGACGGCTTCGACGACGCCATGCGGATCGCCAACTCCGTCCGTTACGGGATGTCCGGCACCGTCTTCACCGCCTCCCAGTCCCGCGCCTTCGACGCCGTCGACCGCTTCGAGGCGGGCATGCTGCACGTCAACCGGCCGGGCGTGGGCGCCTACGCACACCTCCCACACGTCGGCGCCAAGGCCTCCCAGTACGGCCCGCCGGAATGCTCCCCGCAGGTCTGGGACTTCTACACCACCTGGCACTCGGCCTGCATCAGCTACTGAACCCGACGGCCCGGCGGTTGCCTGCCGGGCCGCCCAGGGCTTACGACATGCCGAGGGCCGGTCACGCCTCCGCGGGTGACCGGCCCGGCGTCTTTGGCGCTCAGCGGGTGGCCAGCACCTCCTCCGCCAGCCCGAACGACAGCGTCATCCCGGCGCCGCCCACACCGTTGACGACCGTCACCCCCGGCTCCGGATCGACGACGAGTTCCGTACGGCCGTCCCGCAGCGACGGATAGCAGCCCGTCCAGCGTTCGGTGATCCGCGTATCGGGCAGCCGCGCGAAGCCGCCGAGATAGCCGAGGATCGCCGCATTGATCCGCTCATCGGCGAACGGGTCATGGGTGGCGGCATAGTCGTGGCTGTCGCCGATCGTCAGCCGGCCGTCCGCGGTCGCCGACAGCAGCACATGGATCCCGTGCTCCCGGTGGAACGGCAGCTCCTCGCGCATCCGGGCATCCAGCGCCGCCCGCGCCGTACAGTCCTCGAACGCCGCGTAGTGCAGCAGCGTCAGCCCGCCGCACAGCATCGGCCCCAGCTGCCAGCCGCCCGGCTGCACCCCCGTGCGCAGCATCTGCAGCTTGCAGCGCACCAGCCCGCTCTCCGCGAAGACCTGCGGATACAGCGTCGCGAAGTCATTGCCGCTGCACACCAGCACCCGGTCGGCACGCCATTCACCGGCGGTGGTGGACACCACCGGGGCCGACACGTCGCGCACCGTCGTACCGAAGCGGACCTCCACGCCGTACTCCTCGACGAGATACCGCGCGATCGCGGGAATCGCCCGCCGGGGATCGACATTGAGCTCGGTGGGGCTCCACATCGCGCCGAGCAGTCCCTCTTCACGCACCGCGGGACCGCGCCGTACCGCCTCCGCCGCGGTGATCATCGCCGTGCCGCGTTCGCGGGCCGGCTCCGTCGTCGCGACGAACTCCTCCAGCACCGCCAGCTCGTCGGGCCGGTGCGCCAGATGCAGCGAGCCGGCCGGCGCCGCCCACAACCCCGTCTTGGCGCTGATCTCCTGCCAGATCTCGCGGCTGCGCAGCGCCCGCCGATACGCCGCGCCGCGACGGGGCGAGGTAGTCCACTTTGGTCAGGAAATTTCAACTGCCAGTCCTCCCAGGTAGGTTCGGATGTATGACGACGCAAGCGCAGGCGGCGGAGGGGGCCGGGCACGCCCGGTACACCTATCGCCTTCGCTTGTCGTCGTCGGCCAGGGACGCGCTCGAAGCCGAGTGGGACCGCTGCCGCTGGGTCTGGAACGAATCGGTCGCGAAGTCGAAGGCTGTCCACCAGCACAGTCGGGCGATCGGCGAGAAGGTGACGTGTGGTCCGGCGCAGCTCGACAAGATGCTGACCGAGGCCCGCGCCCGGACGTTGTGGCTGCGCGAAGGGGCGTCTGTTCCTCAGCAGCAGCTGATACGCGACTTCGCGAAGTCCCGCGCCAAGGCGCTGAAGGACATCAAGGCCCGGTTGCCGATGCGGCAGCGGGCCGGGATGCCCCGGTACAAGAAGAAGCGCGAGGCCGCGCCGAGTCTGAACTACACCCAGCGCGGTTTCCGCCTCAAGGACGGCCACCTGCATCTTGCCGGCGGGATCGTCGTGCGGCCGGTGTGGTCGCGCGAGTTGCCCAAGGCGCCGTCGTCGGTTCGCGTGTATCGGGATGCGGTCGGGTACTGGTGGGCGTCGTTCGTCGTCCAGACCCAGGCCGAGCACCTGCCCGCGACCGGCCGTGTGATCGGGATCGACTGGGGCGTCAAGGAGACCGCCACCACCACATCCGATGACCACGACCTTCCCCACCCGCAACACGGCCGCACGGCCGCGCAGAGACTCGCCCGCTATCAGCGCGTGATGGCCCGTCGCCGACCGGCCAAGGGACAGGCCGGATCGAAGGGCTACCGCGAAGCGAAGCGGCAGACCGCGAAGCTGCACGCCAAGGTGGCCCGGCAGCGGCAGGACACCGGCCGCAAGTGGGCCAAGAAGGTCGTGCGCGACCACGAGGCTTTGGCGGTGGAGGACTTTCGCCCAAGGTTCCTGACGAAGTCCACGATGGCTCGCAAGGCGGCAGATGCCGCGATCGGTGCGACCAAGCGAGCGCTGGTGGAGATGGCCCGAAAGCACGGTCGCATCGTGCACCTTGTCCACCCCGCGCACACCACCATGGACTGCGCGCAGTGCGGAGCGAGAACCAAGCACGCACTACCTCTTTCCGAAAGGACGTATGCCTGCACCGCGTGCGGAGCCGTCTGGCCCAGGGACAAGAACTCCGCCCGCGTGATGCTGGTCCGGGCCGGTCTTCAACCCGGCTGGTGCTGATCGTGTAAGACCTGCGCGCCCGCCGGGCCGCAGGCGACGTGAGCCAGGAATCCCCCTCGTTTACGAGGGGGAGGAGTCAAACAGGACGCCACGATCGCGCCCGCCATGCCGCCGGCCACGACCACCCGCGGACCGAAGCGGTCGGCCCACATGCCCCACAGGAACTGGCCCACGGCGTACGCCGCGAGATACACCGCGTCGATCACCCCCAGTACCCGCTCGGTGAGCACGGTGTGGACGGTGGGATCGTCCAGGATCCCCAGCTTGGCGACGGAGAACGCCTGCCGCACGAAGTAGAACCCGGCGTAGGCGATCCAGGTGATCACGAAGATCTGACGGCGCCAGCGGGCCGCGCTCGTACGGGCGCCGCGGGCGCCGACCGGCGGCGAGGGCGGGTCGGGCGGGACGTGCTGTGGTGCGAGGCCGGCCATGGCGGTGTCCTCTCCTCGGCGTCACATGACGGGGGAATCGGGGGAGTTGAGGGGGGTGGCGGCATGGCGGGGCCCCGGCGCGCACCTCGGCGCACGCCGGGGCCGGGGAGGGGCGGGTGTGGAGCGGTGCGCCGGGTCAGCCGGTCAGCGGCCGGTCCGCGGCCAGCGCCGTCCCCACCCAGTAACTGTCGAAGTTCCGCAGCCGGTGCCCCTCGGGCAGCGGCCCGGTCGGCGCGTTGACCAGGAACGGCACCCGCTGCTCGGTCAGCCCGCCGTGCGAGCGCAGCGGCTCGGTGAAGCCGGAGATGTCGTGCCGGGCGGGCGTGGTGCCCAGCACGGTGTTCCGCTCGGCGATGACGACCAGCTCGCCGATCCGGTCCCCGGGCAGCTCGAAGCGCGCACAGGCCTCGGCGCGGGTCAGCACCGCCGCCATGCCCGCCACCGCACCGAGACCGGCGACCAGCGCCTCGATGCCCGCCGCATCGACCGCGGCCGGCAGATGCACCGTCGCATACGAGCCGAGCGCCCCGTGATGGACCGTGTACGGGTCGGTGATCGGCAGCACCACCCGCGCCCTCCCCTCGCCCAGTTCGCGGTCCAACAGGTCCTGGAGATACACCACTTGGGCCTCGCCCGCTCCGTCGCTCTTGGCGTTCATGCCGTGGTCGGCGGTGACCACCAGAACGGCGCCCAGCGCATCGATCCGCGCGAAGTAGCGGTCCAGCATGGCGTAGAAGTCATTGGCGACCGGCGAGCCCGGGGCGTGCTTGTGCTGGATGTAGTCCGTCAGCGACAGATACATCAGCTCCGGACGGTCCCGCTCCAGCACGTCCACGCCCGCGGCCAGGACGAGTTCGCTCAGCTCGGCGCTGTAGACGGACGGCAGGTCCATCCCGACCCGCTCCAGGACCTTGCCGATGCCGTGCTCGGCCTCCGTCACCCGGTCCGCCTTCTCCGCCGAGAAGCAGATCCCGTTCCGCAGACCGTGCCCCAGCAGCCGCCGCAGCTTGTCCTTGGCGGTGATCACCGCGACCCGGGCGCCGCGCTGCGAAAACGCGGCGAACAGCGTCGGGGCGCGCAGCAGCGCCGGGTCGTTCATCATCACCTCGCTGTCCGTGTCCGGGTCGTAGAAGTAATTGCCGCAGATCCCGTGCACGGACGGCGGCGCACCCGTCGCGATCGAGAGGTTGTTGGGATTGGTGAAGGACGGCATCGTGCAGTCCGCGCGCAGATCGCTGCCACGCCGCAGCATTCCTTCCAGGAACGGCATCCGCCCGTCCGCGACGGCCCGTTCGTGATACGCGTCCTCACTGCCGTCGATGCACACCACGACGACCGGCCGGGCCGGCCAGGCGTAGTCACGTCCGTTCACCCGCAGCTGCTCGGCACCGGCATGCTTCATGTACGGATCCACCCCTGAGATCGAAGTCGGCCGGGCGGTCGGATCCGCCCCGCCCCTCATGGGTAGCACCGGCCGCGAGCGCGGCAGAACCACCGAAATCGCTATACCGGCCATAGCCCTTCGCCCTCCGGGGCGCATCCCGGCGTTCGGGTCCGACCCCTGTCCAGGAACGGCGTACCGGGCTAGGCTCGCCGCGCTGTCGATCATGGACCGCCCGGATGCCGGGCGCCGGCACCGAGGGAGGGCCATGGAACTCAACCTCCACCGACTGTGGATCTTCATGCAGGTCGTTGAGCACCAGGGCTTCTCCGCCGCGGCCCACAAGCTCTATATGAGCCAGCCCTCCGTCTCCAACCAGGTCCGCAGGCTGGAGCAGTCGCTCCGGGTCACGCTGATCGACCGCTCCGGCACCCGCGCCCGGCCCACCGCCGAGGGCGAGGTCCTGGCCGCGTACGGCAAGCGGGTCTTTCTGCTCGCGGAGGAGGCGGTCGCCGCCGTCCAGCAGGTCGGCGGGCTGGTGACCGGACGGCTCCTCATCGGCGGCTCGACCACCGTCGGGACGTATCTGCTGCCTGCCCTCCTCGCCCGCTACCAGCGCCGGCACCCCGGCATCGACTGCGATGTCTTCGTCGGCAACTACGAGGCGGTCCAGGAGCGGCTGCTGGGCGGCGGCATCGGCGTGGCCGTCGTGGCCGGGACCCCGCACGGCGACCGCTTCGTCGTCGAGTCCGTACTGGAGGAGCGCCTCGTCCTGATCGCGGCCCCCGGCCACCCCCTCGCCCGCCACCCCGGCATCGGCCCCGACGACCTCACCGGCGCCCGCTTCCTGCTGCGCGAACCCGGCTCCCAGACGCGCGAACTGCAGGAACAGGTACTGGCCGACTGGGGCCTGGCCGACGCGCCGCGCGCCGACATCTGGGGCCCGGAGGCGGTGAAGCAGTGCGTGGCGGCAGGCATGGGTCTGGCCCTGATCTCCGAGCACGCCGTCGTCGACGAGATACGCGCCCAAACCCTCACCGTCCTGCCCGCCGCCCCGGCCCCACAGCCACGCCCCATCAGCCTCATACGCCGCAGGGACCGGCTGCTGTCACCGGCGGAGCGGGCGTTCCTGGACGTACTGCGCGGGCTGCGCGGCTGGCCGGGGACGGCCGACGACCGGCCGGCAGGGGACGCCGACGACCCGGATGCCGGCGGTCCGGAGGCGGATGCTTGCCGGTGCTAGCGTCTGCGCGCTAGCTTGAAACCGTGGCGAAGACACAGTTGAACGTCCGAGTGGACGAGGCCACCGCCGACGCGGCGCGGGAGCGCGCCCTGCAGCGGGGAGTGAGTGTGAACCGCTATATCGAGGAACTCGTCCTCCGGGACGCCGGAGAGGTCGGCCAGACCTTCGTCGAGGCCGCCGCCGACTTCATGAAGCAGTACGAACGGGTCTTCACCGAGGAATTCGCCCCCGAGCCCGGCACGGCCGCCGGCCACACGGCGCCACCGGACAGGGAAGGGCAGCCGGACGCCTAGGGCGTGTCCGGCAGGCACCCGCCACGGCGCGGCGCGGACCGCTACGAGTCCCACGAGACACCACCAGGAGCCGACATCACCCTGCGCATCGACCTCGCCTGGCTGCTCCTGATCGCCGAACGGCACACCCCCGGAGACCCCGAAGTCACCGACTGGGGCGCCCTGGTAGCCGCCGTCAGCCGTCACGAGGCGGAGATATTCGGTGTCCCCGTCTACACAGATCCCCAGGACCGCGCCGCGGCCCTGCTCCAACTCCTCCTCCAGGTACCGGCGTTGGAACGCTCGAACGCGATGTTCGCGACCGCCGTCGCCTACGGCTATCTCGTCGCCAGCGGCCTGAAGATCGCCACCTCACCCGAGCAGGTCCGCGAACTCGCCCGCCTCGTCAAGCAAGGCACCGCGGACGTCCGCGCCATCGCCGACGTACTGCGCACCTGGGCGGCGTGAACGCCCGGCCTCGGCCGACGCACCGCCGCTCAGTCGATGGGCCGCCGCGCCGTCCCCAGCACCATGGGGGACGACGGCAGCGTCGGCCCCCGCTCCGGCACCTTCAACCGCCGTACGCGCACCACCTCGAACCCGGCCGCCCGGATCTCCCCGAGCGGATCCCGCCAGGTGTGACAGCCGCCCATCAGCAAGGGCCAGACCGTACGGTCCAACGCCCACTGCACCGCCGCCGGCCCCCGCTCCGGCGCCCGGCCGTGCTCGAGGAACCGCAGCTCGGCGCCGGGCCGCAGTACGCGCCGCAGCTCGGCCAGCGCCCGCCGCACATCCCGTACGGAACACAGCACCAGCGACGCCACCGCGACATCGAACGCCTCGCTCTTGACCGGCAGCGCCTCCGCGACCCCCGGCACCAGATCCACCGGCACCTCCGCCTGCGCCGCGGCCGTCCGGGCCGCCGCCCGCAACGTGGCCTCCGGCTCGATCGCCACCACCTCCGAGACCCTCCCCGGATAGTGCGCGAAGTTCAGCCCGCTGCCCGCACCGACCTCGATCACCCGCCCGGTGGCCCCGACCAGCAACTCGTCCCGCAGCGCTGCCAACCCCAGCCGCTGGTCGGCGGCCGGCCCGCAGCAGCGTGCATACAGCCGGGCGAAGACCGGGTGGTGCACGGTGGCCCGAGGGATGCCTCTGCGCTGGAACATCATGGGCCCCTTTCGCCGCTGAACCGGCCGAGGCCGGCACACCGCCAGCCGCCGTCCCGTCTCCGCCTCCTCCCATGATCCGACCTCAGTCCGGCTCTGGGAACTGTGGCGACCGGATCAGCCGATACGGGGGATGCGGGACGCCAGGACGCGGGGGCGTCAGGACGTGGGGACGCGGGCGTCGTCCCCTCCCTCTGATCCCTCCGGTCTCTCCGGTCTCTCCGGCCCCTCCGACGTCATGCGTCCCGGTCGGCTTCCCGAGCCGCACGCTCCAGGCGGCCTCGATGGTTCTCCCACCACGCCGAGTCGCCCGGCGCCATGCTGTCCTTGCCCTTGTTCATCCCGACGGCACCGTCCAAGAGTTCCCGGAGGATGTCGGCGTGCCCCGCGTGCCGCTGGGTATCGGCGATCACGCGCAGCACGGCGTGATGCAACGTCATCTCGTCCCTGCCGCTCGGCCACCACGGCACTCTGCCGAGCGTGTCCAGCGGCAGCGCGTCGATCGTCGCGTCCGCGTGTGCCCAGGCCCGGCGGTAGAGCTCCACGATGTGCCGGCGTGACTCGGCGGCGGTGGCCCACATGTCCGCGTTGGACTCGGCACCGTCCTCGAGCCAGGGCAACGGCTCGCCGGACGGCCGTCCGAAGGTGTCGCCGAGGTAACCCAGCTCCACGCCGGCCACGTGTTTCACCAGGCCCAGGAGGTTGGTGCCGGTCGGCGTCAGCGGGCGGCGGACGTCGTACTCGGAGAGCCCTTCGAGCTTCCACAGCAGGGCATCACGGGCGGACTGAAGGTACGAGCGAAGGTCGGCCTTGGGGCCCGATGAGGTCATGCGGCCAGTCTGCCGCGGGCGGGATCTTTGTTGAGCACCTTTGTCCAGCGCCGTTGTTTCCATGCCTCTGTTCAGTGCCTTGGTTCAGCACCCTTGCCCGGCGCCGTTGTTCACGTCGCCGGCGACGCTACGACGGAAGGCGCAGCGGCCCCGCACCCCAGAGTTCGGGCGCCAGCCACTGCCGCGCCGCGGTGCGGAAGGCGCTGGGAGGCAGGGCGCCGGAGCCCTCCGGGATCAGGCCCAGCAGCGGCGCTTCCGCCGCCGCGGGGAGGTCGGCGAGGTTGCAGCGGGAGGCGAGGTCGGGCTCGGCGGGCCAGTTGCCGATGACGACGCCGGGGCAGTGGAGGCCGTACGCGCGCAGGGCCAGGGCGGTCAGGGCGGTGGTGTTGAGGGTGCCGAGGCCCGCCTGGGCGACCACCAGGACGGGGGCCTTTGCCAGGCGGGCAGCGTCGGCGAGGGTGTTGCCGTCGGCGTCGAAGCGGACGAGGAGACCGCCGGCGCCCTCGACCAGCACCAGGTCGTGCGAGGCGGCCAGTTTGGCGGTGGCGTCGGCGATCTCGTGGGGGAGGACCGGCGGCCGGCCGGCCCGCTGCGCGGCCGTGGCGGGCGCCAACGGGTCCGGGTAGCGGGCGAGTTCGGCCGTGGTGACCGCGCCCGCCAGCCGCGCGACCTCCGCCGCATCGCCCATCTCGTCCGCGGTGACCCCCGTCTGGGCGGGCTTGAGCACCGCCACCGAACGGCCCTCGGCGAGCGCCGCCGCGGCGATCGCGGCCGTGGTCACGGTCTTGCCGATCTCCGTGCCTGTGCCCGTTACGAACAGCACCGACATTTCTTTGCCTCTCTCCTTCGGCCTCGCGGCCGCTCGCCCCTGCGGCTCGTCGCCGTCAGCCCTCGCGCGCCGCGGCGCACACCGCGGCGCAGATGCGCGCCACATCGTCGTCACCCGTGATGTACGGCGGCATGGTGTAGATCAGGTCCCGGAACGGCCGCAGCCAGACGCCCTCGCGGACCGCCGCCCGGGTCGCGGCCGCCATGTCCACCGCATGGTCGAGCTGGACGACGCCGATCGCGCCCAGGACGCGTACCTCCCGCACCCCGGCGACGTCCTCGGCCGCCGCCAGGCCGTTCCGCAGCCCCGCCTCGATCCGTTTGACCTCCCGCGCCCAGTCCTGGGACAGGAGAAGGTCGATGGAGGCATCGGCGACGGCGGCGGCGAGCGGATTGCCCATGAAGGTGGGGCCATGGGCCAGGACGGGAAGTTCGCCCTGGGAGATGCCGTCGGCGACCTCCGAAGTGCACAGCGTCGCCGCGAGCGTCAGATAGCCGCCGGTCAGGGCCTTGCCGAGGCACATGACGTCCGGCGAGATGCCGGCGTGTTCGGCGGCGAAGAGGGCACCCGTACGGCCGAAGCCGGTGGCGATCTCGTCGAGGACGAGGAGGACGCCGTGGGCGTCGCAGGCCTCGCGCAATACCCGGAGCCACTCGGGGGAGTGGAAGGACATGCCGCCCGCGCCCTGCACCACCGGCTCCACGATCACCGCCGCGAGTTCCTCGGCGTGGCGGGCGATCAGCTCGCGCAGATGCGCCGCGTACGCCGGGTCGGGCGCGGCGTCGAAGCCGGCCGGCGGTGCGTCCGCGAAGATCTGCCGCGGCAGCACCCCCTGCCACAGCTCGTGCATCCCGCCCTCGGGGTCGCAGACGGACATCGGTTGCCAGGTGTCGCCGTGATAGCCGCCCCGCCAGGTCAGCAGCCGCTGTTTGCGCGGCTTTCCGACCGAGCGCCAGTACTGGAGGCACATCTTGACGGCGACCTCGACCGACACCGAGCCGGAGTCGGCGAGGAAGACGTGCTGGAGCGGCTCGGGGGTGATGTCGACCAGACGTTTCGCCAGGCGTACGGCGGGCTCGTGGGTGAGCCCGCCGAACATCACATGACTCATCCGCTCCAGCTGGCCGCGCGCGGCGTCGTTGAGCACGGGGTGGTTGTAGCCGTGGACCGCCGACCACCAGGACGACATGCCGTCCACCAGCTCGTCCCGCCCCTCGACGGGCCGGGCGAGCCGCAGCCGTACGCCCGACGCCGACTCGACCAGCAGCGGCTCGGCGCGGCCGGGCATCGGCCCGTACGGATGCCAGACGTGCTGCCGGTCGAGTGAGAGGAGTTCCCCAGGGGTGAGGGCCGGCTCAGGCATTGGGCGGAAGGTCGGTACCGGCGCCGCGGCGGCGCACCGAGACCAGGTCCCGGCGGGTCTCGTCGGAGGGGGGCGCGGCGACCGTGGCGGCGGCGACCTCGGCGGCCGGCTCGGGTACGGCGTCCGTGCCCTGCTCCGCGTCCGTACGGTGCTCCGGCAGCGTCGTGGTGTCCGTGCCCTCGACCTCGAACCCGGCGTCCGCGATCATCGCCAGGTCGTCCTTGCCGGCCTGGCCCTCGCTGGTCAGGTAGTCGCCGAGGAAGATGGAGTTGACCAGGTGCAGGGCGAGCGGCTGCATGCTGCGCAGATGCACCTCGCGGCCACCGGCGAGCCGTACCTCCACGTCCGGGCAGACGAACCGGACCATTGCCAGGATGCGCAGCGCGCGCTGCGGCGTGAGGTTCCATTCCTTGGCGAGGGGGGTGCCCTCGAAGGGGATCAGGAAGTTCACCGGGACGGAGTCCGGGTCCAGCTCGCGCAGCGCGAAGACCACATCGACCAGGTCTGCGTCGCTTTCGCCCATTCCGGCGATCAGTCCCGAGCAGGCGGACATGCCCGCCGCCTGGGCCTGCTGGACCGTGGAGACCCGGTCGGAGAAGTCGTGTGTGGTGCAGATGTCGCCGTAAGTGGCTTCTGAGGTATTGAGGTTGTGGTTGTACGCATCGGCGCCCGCCGTGCGCAGACGTTCGGCCTGGCCGTCGGAGAGCAGGCCGAGACAGGCGCACACCTCGACGCCCTCGTTCTGCTCCTTGATGGCGGAGATGGTGTCCGAGACGCGGTCCACGTCCTTGTCGGTGGGCCCGCGGCCACTGGCCACCAGGCAGACCCGCTTGGCGCCGCCGGCCACCCCGGCGGCGGCCGCCTTGGAGGCGTCATCGGGCTTGAGCCAGGTGTACTTGAGGATCTCGGCCTTCGACCCCAGCCGCTGGGAGCAGTATGAGCAGTCCTCAGGGCACAGACCGGACTTGAGGTTGACGAGATAGTTGAGCTTGACCCGCCGCCCGAACCACTGGCGGCGTACCTTTCCGGCCGCGGCCACGACATCGAGCAGTTCGTCATCGGACGTCGCCAGCACGGCGAGCGCCTCTTCGCGGGTCGGCAACTCGCGCCGCAGTCCCTTGTCCACCAGCGTGTTCAACAGGTCCATGGCGTTGATCCTGACGTACGCCACCGCCCCCGGCCAAGGAGGATTCCCACAACACGGCGTGTTCGGGGTGTGTGTATCGCCACACCGTGGCCGTGCGGAACGACCGCTAACGTCTATCGACAGCCCACAATCGAGGCCGATGGACGAGGCCGCCAGACGAAGGACGCCGATGCTTCAGGACTCCGCCCCGTCGCCGCTCCGCGACGCCTCGCCCGCGACGCCCGCCGAGCCCTCCCGGCGGACGCGGGGCGCGGCCTTCGACTGGATCGACGAGGCGCGCGCCGAACGCCGGCGGGCCGGGCTGGTCCGTACGCTGCGCCCGCGGCCCGCCGACTCCCCGCTGCTGGACCTCGCCGGCAACGACTACCTGGGACTCGCCCGGCACCCCGAGGTCACCGATGGCGCGGCCCGGGCCGCCCGCCAGTGGGGCGCCGGCGCCACCGGATCCCGGCTGGTCACCGGCAGCACCGAACTGCACGCCCGGCTGGAGGCCGAACTCGCCGCGTTCTGCGGCTTCGAGGCGGCCCTCGTCCTGTCCTCCGGCTACGCCGCCAACCTCGCGGCCATCACCGCACTCACCGCCCAGGGCACCCTCGTCGTCTCGGACGCGGGCAACCACGCCTCCCTGATCGACGGCTGCCGCCTCTCGCGGGCCCGTACGGCGGTCGTCCCGCACGCCGACCCGGAGGCCGTACGCGAAGCGCTCGGCGGCCACGACGGCCGGGCGCTCGCCGTCACCGACTCGGTGTTCTCGGTCGACGGTGACGCCGCGCCGCTGACCGCCCTCACCGCCGCCTGCCGGGCACACGGCGCGGCCCTCGTCGTCGATGACGCGCACGGCCTGGGCATCCTGGGCGAGGGGGGCCGCGGCGCGATGGCGGCCGCCGGACTGGCCGGGGACGCCGATGTGGTGACCACCGTGACGCTCTCCAAATCGCTCGGCTCCCAGGGTGGCGCCGTGCTCGGCCCGGCGCGGGTCATCGAGCATCTGGTCAACACCGCCCGCTCGTTCATCTTCGACACCGGGCTGGCCCCGGCGGCGGCCGGTGGCGCGCTCGCGGCGCTGCGGCTGCTGCACCGCGAACCGGAGCGCGCCACCCGGGTCCGCGGGGTGGCCCGGGAGCTGCACGCCCGGCTCACCGCGGCCGGTCTGGTGGCCGTACGGCCGGATGCCGCCGTGGTTTCCGTACGGGCCCCCTCTCCGGAAAAGGCGGTCCGCTGGGCGGCCGATTGCCGGGAGGCGGGACTCGCGGTCGGCTGTTTCCGGCCACCGTCCGTTCCGGACGGGATCTCCCGGCTGCGGCTCACCGCCCGGGCGGACCTGACGAGCGAGCAGGTCGACACGGCGGTGGCCGTGATCACCGCGACCGCACCGCCGACCTGAGCCTCTCTGGCAGCCCAAATGCCGTCTTGTGTCGCAGAGTTCACCGCATTGGGCGACATATATCCGCACATCTCGGTGGATCGGCCGCAACACCGTCGGCAAGGGTGACACTCTGGCGCGCACAGCACCGGCCCGGGGCCCCGGCGGACATCCGCCACGGCCCCGGCGGGAAAGGGACGGCGTCACGATGGCAGACCACCAGGAATCCTCACTCACCCTGCCGAGCGCCCCGGCCTCGGTATCCCTCGCCCGCAGGCATGTGCTCGAGGTGCTCGCCGCATGGGGCCTGCCCGCCGACACGGAGTACGCCGACGCCGTCCGCCTGATCGTCTCCGAGCTCGCCACCAACGCCGTCCAGCACACCTTCGGCCAGTCCCCGACCTTCACCGTCGCCCTCCGCCTCGACCGCGCGCAGCTGCTGCGGATCGGCGTCACCGACAGCCACCCGCGCCGGCCGCGGCGGCTGCCCGCCGCCGTCCAGCAGGACAACGGACGCGGCATGGTCATCATCCGCTCGCTCGCGGCGGAATCCGGCGGCCGGCTGAGCGTCGTGCCCACCGCGTGCGGCGGGAAGACCGTCAGCATCGCGATGCCGTGGACGGTCGGCGTCCGCTGACGCGCCGCAGGGGCGCGTCACCCGTCATGGCGCCCCGGACTTGCGGGTGAACGCGCCGTGCAGCAGGGCCCGCAGGGTGTCCGCGGCCGGGGTGCCGCCGCCCGCGCGGTAGGCAACGGAGATCGTGCGGTGCAGCTCGGGCGGATCCAGCGGGCGGATGCCCAGCGGGGTCACCGAACCGGTCGCCATCATCTGCGGCACCACCGCCACCCCGAGGCCGGCGCTCACCAGGGCACACACCACCCCGTAGCCCGGTGACTCGCAGCGCACGGCCACGCTCGCCCCCGCGGCCGCCAGCGCCGCCTCCACCGCGCGCCGGTTGGGATTGGCCGGCGCCATGCTGACCAGCGGCTGCCCGGCCAGCTCCGACAGCGCCAGCCGCCCGCTGCCCGCCGACAGCGCATGCCCGGGGGCCGTGACCAGCACCAGCTCCTCGGTCAGCAGCGGCGCCAGCCGCACCCCGTCCGGCACCGGCACCGCCTCGCCCGGCACATACTCATGCGTCAGCGCCAGATCCACCTCGCCGAGCGCCACCGCCGTCATCTCCTGAGGTGGTACGAACTCCGTCACGCTCAGCTCCACATCCGGGTGGGCCCGCCGGAACGCGCTCAGCGCGGGCGGCAGCAGATGCGTACCGGCCGTCTCGAACGTGCCCACCCGCAGCCGGCCGCCCGACAGCCCCGCCAGCCGGGACAGCTCGTGCCGCGCCAGGTCCAGCTCGTCCAGCACCCGCCGGGCCCGTACGAGCAGCAGCTCACCGGCCGCCGTCAGCCGGGCGCCGCGGTGGTGGCGCACCAGCAGCGCCGTCCCCGTCTCCCGCTCCAGCTTGGTGAGCTGCTGGGAGAGCGCGGGCGCGGTGTAGCCGAGC
The DNA here is from genome assembly GCF_044767545.1 of Streptomyces sp. NPDC101227. NCBI lineage: Bacteria > Bacillati > Actinomycetota > Actinomycetes > Kitasatosporales > Streptomycetaceae > Streptomyces > Streptomyces sp. NPDC101227. Next base: position 812,101 of record NZ_JBIWOD010000001.1, read on the forward strand.
CGCTCGGCGGCCCGGGTGATCGAGCCGGCCTCCGCCACGGCCACCAGGGCGGCCAGCCGCGTGGGGTCGTACACAGAGACCCGCCTCCCTTAAGAACCTCTTCAGGCTGACCCAGGAGATTGCCAATACCTATTAAAGGCTCCGACGGGCGATGCTGCTGTCATGGACGGACATCTGATGGCTTTCACCGGCATCGCCGCGGGCATGGTCGCCATGCCGGGCGCGGACTTCGCGGTCGTGGTGCGCAACGCACTCGCCTCGCGCCGGGCGGGGGTGGCGACCGCCTTCGGGGTCGCGGGCGGACTGCTCGTGCACACCGCGCTGGCGGTGGCCGGGCTGGCGGCGGTGCTGGTGGCCGTGCCCGCGCTGTTCGAGACCGTCCAACTCCTGGGCGGTGCCTATCTGTTGTATCTCGGCGCCCGTGCACTGATCGCGGTCGCCCGCCGCCCTGCGGCCGACCGGCAGGCGGCCGGCGCGCAGGGCGGGGCCCCCGGTCCGCACCCGACGGCCGGCCCCGGCACCGCGCCATATCTGCGCCAGGGCTTCTTCACCAATGCGCTCAACCCCAAGGCCCCCGTTCTCTTCCTCAGCCTGCTGCCGCAGTTCGTCCCGGCGGGGCAGCCCGCGCTGCCCCGGACCCTGCTGCTGGCGGCCATCGTCGTCGGCATGGCGGCGGTGTGGTTTCCCGCCGTGGCGCTGCTCGTCGACCGGCTCGGCGCCTGGCTGCGCCGTCCGCGGGTGTCCCGCGCCCTGGAGGCCACCACGGGAGCGCTGCTGACCGCCCTGGGCGGCATTCTGCTCGCCGAGCTGGTCCTCACCTGAGCCGCCGGGGCCGGCGTGAGCCCCCGGCGCGGGCGGCGCGGTTACCGGACCGGCGGCGGGCGGGAAGCTCCCGCACGCCGCCGCCATCAATGGCTCGCTCAGTTCGCCGGTCACTTCGCCAACGTACCCAAGGCCACTGACAATTGACCGTGACCTGCCGATCGCCGCAGGTCAGCCCACCCGCCCGTACCAGACGGCGGAGCTCCAGATCCTCTCCAGCCGGACCACCGCTCCCTCCTTCGGCGCATGCCAGATCCGGCCGCTGCCCGCGTAGATGCCGACGTGGTACACGCCGCGGCCGCCATGGAAGAAGACCAGATCGCCGCTTCTGCGCGCCGCTCGGGTGACATGGCTGGTGTCGTTGTACTGCGCGGCCGCGGTCCGTGGCAGCGCCTTGCCCGCGTGCTTGAACGAGTACCTAGTCAGCCCCGAACAGTCGAAGCGGTGTGGGCCTTGGGCGCCCCACTGGTAGGGGGAGCCCCGCTTCGAGGCGGCGATCCGCAGGGCCTTCGAGGAGACGGCGGCCGCCTCGGCGTCGGCGGTCGCTCCTGGCGCCACAGTGGTGCCCGTGATCGTGACCATCGTGAGGGCGGAAACGGTGCCGGCGCGTGCCAGCAGATGCGGCAGATGTCCACGCATGCTCATGCGCAACCCTTCGTCAGCCGCCTGCGAAGGGGGACCTGTCGGGTTCGGGCAGGCGAAGAGTGCCCGGCCGTGCGTACGGCTTCACCCCAAGGAGCCCTCGGCCACGAGTGCCGGGGCCCCGTCGTGCTCGGGTCCTCCGCTCCTGCCGATCCAACCGCGTCGACCTGACATCCGGACGGCGGCAGGATTAGGCGTCCGCCCGGACCGCCCCGTCGCGGTGGCGGGGCCTTGTCGTGGAGGGATCTTCACGCCGCCACCGCCCGAAATCCGGTAAGAAATGCGCTGCGTGACATTGGTCACATTTACACCGAATGGTGACTTATGTCGGTTTTCACGAGGTGGAGTCGGCGGAGGGTGAGCCCGGGACCAGGGGTGACGCGTCAACTGCCGCGTGACAACCGGGTGCGCTCTGCAAATCGTCGACTCCCTGTAACGAGCGCGTCTGTTACGCCGTACGGGCTCCTCGGCCGGGCGCGTGTCGGATCACGGCTCGGGCTGCGGCGGTACCGCGACCAGCCGGGCCCGGCGTTCGCCGTCCAGGACCCGCAGCGCCCGCGTCAGCGTCCCGGAATGCAGCTCGCTCTCGCCGCGCTGATGCATCAGCGCCAGCGCGTCGCGCAGTCCGGCCGCCTTGCCGACCAGTGCCTGAGCCGCGCGCAGGCCGCTGTAAGTGCCGTTTCCGCGCGCCGGATTGATCCGGCCCAACAGGTCCAGTACCTCCAAGTACCGGTCGATCACTTCACCCTCGGCCCGGGTCAGCGCGGGCAGCGGCGGCAGCTCCGGTGGCAGCACCTGAGTTCACCGCGCGCCGAGCTGGGCGGCCGGCTGCTTGCGGCCGCGGGTGAGGCCGTCGATCAGGCCGTACTCCTGGGCGCCGTGGGCGTCGAAGATCTTGTCGCGCTCGATGTCCCTGGCGATCAGTTCGCGCGGCTGTCCGGTGTGCAGGGCCAGCAGCTCCTCCAGTTTGTCGCGGGTGCGCAGCAGTTCCGTCGCCTGGATCTGCAGATCGGAGGCCTGGCCCTCGATCGGCTCGGGCAGTGACGGCTGGTGGATGAGGATGCGGGCGCTCGGCAGGGCCATCCGCTTGCCCGGCGTGCCGGCGGCCAGCAGCACCGCGGCCGCGGAGGCGGCCTGCCCCAGGCACACCGTCGCGATGTCGCAGGAGACGAACCGCATCGTGTCGTAGATCGCGGTCATCGCGGTGAAGGAGCCGCCGGGGGAGTTGATGTAGAGCGAGATGTCCTGGTCCGGAGCGGCGTGTTCCAGGTGGATGAGCTGCGCCATCACGTCGTTGGCGGAGGTGTCGTCGACCGTGGTGCCCAGGAAGATGATGCGCTCGCTCAGCAGCTTGGAGTACGGGTCCAGGGTGCGCACGCCGTCGGTGGTGCGCTCGGTGAACTCCGGCAGGACATAGCGGGCCGTCGGTCGCAGCATGACTGCTCCTTCTGCTTCTCTGTAAAAAATGTACAGGATGTACATCCCGTTAGAATGGCAGCATGGCCTACGAAATTCCGGTGACGCAAGCCCGGGCCGAGCTCGCGGATCTGATCAACCGCGTCGTCTACGGCAGTGAGCGCGTGGTCGTCACCCGCCACGGAAAGCCCCTGGTGGCGCTGGTGTCCGCCGCTGACCTGCAGCTACTCGAAGAGCTGGGGCGGCGTGAGGAGGGCGCCGAGGAGGAGCAGGTGATCAGCACGGTCTCCTCCGTGCGGCACCTGCCGTCCGCTCCGGGCGAACGACGGCGCTTCGGTATCGCGGCAGAACACCGCGACCCGGCCGCCGGGGATCGGCGACCGGGTCGGGAGAAGTGACGGTTCAGCCGACGCTGACCGTACGGGGGAACGGGTGGCTCAGGAGCTGAGCTCCCAGATGGCGTGGGCGATGGCGTCGCTGTTGTTGTCCAGCGCCTTCTCGTCGAGGTTCTTCGACGTGTCGCAGGACTGGTGGTAGCAGGCGTCGAACGCCTTGCCCGCCTCGCCGCCCCAGTTCTTCGCCTGCTCCTCGGTCTTGATGTAGTCGGCGCCCGAGAAGAGACCGCCGACCGGGATGCCCGCGTCCTTGAAGGAGGCGTGGTCGGAGCGGCCGTCGCCCTCGGTCTCCTTCTCGGTGGCGATCTTCTTGGTCGCGAAGAAGTCCTTGAAGACCTTCTCCAGGCGGGTGTCGTCGTCGTAGACGAAGTAGCCCGGGTTCGGCGAACCGATCATGTCGAAGTTCAGATACGAGTCGATCTTCGACTTGTCGGCGCCGAGCTTGTCGACGTAGGCCTGCGAGCCGACCATGCCGTCCTCTTCGTCGCCGAACCAGGCGAACCGCAGGTGCTTGGTGGGCTTGAGGTCCGACTTGGCGACGGCGAGGGCGACCTCGAGGATGCCGGCCGAACCGGAGCCGTTGTCGTTGATGCCGGGGCCCGCGTCGACCGAGTCCAGGTGGGCGCCGGCCATCACGGTCTTGCCCTCGTCGCCGCCCTTCCAGTCGGCGATGAGGTTGTAGCCCTTGGCGCCGTTGTTGTCGAACTCCTGGACCTGGGTGGTGAATCCGGCCTGGTCCAGCTTGCCCTTGACGAAGTCGATGGACGCCTTGTAGCCGGGCTGGCCGTGGGCGCGGTTGCCGCCGTTGGCGTCGGCGATCGACTGGAGCTGGTCCAGATCGGCCTTGACGGCCTTGACGTCGATGTCCGGGGCGGCGGTCGGCGCGGGGTCGGCGTAGGCACCGGCCGCGGTGAAGAGCGTGGCGGCGAGAGCGGTGGCGGCGCCCGTGGCCAGCGCGGCCCGGCGTATTCGTGAACGGGTCACAGTATGGCTCCTGGTGTGGGGGGATGATGCGGAGCGTTTTGACGCGCACATGAGGATCGCGATCACCCGCCGAACCGTCAAGAGCGGATACCGGACAGTCGTGTTCGGGGAGCGGAATGCGTCCGCTTTAGGGGAGTTGATGGCCATTAGGGGCGGCGTGCCCCACCGGCCCAGTGGCGTCGGGTGACGCTTTCGGGGTACGGAATTCGCCACCCCTGACCGCCCCTCGGCGCCCCTCGGTCGGGGGGTGCGGGGTGCGCGGGCGGTGCCGGGAATCCGGTTGGGGCGCCGTGACGGGCGGCATTTCCGGTGTGTTACCTCGCGCCAGGAGAATCGGCGCGAACGTGACGCCGCGTGTAACGCCGCCGAAATCCCGCCGAACTAGCCTCCCGGTCTGAGGCCCTTGATGGTCAAGTGCTGGAAGTCGGTTTGCTCCGCCTTTAATTACTGCGTGGTACATCTAAGGTCACAGGTGTGTCCACGCCTGTGACCTGGGCAAATGCGTCCAGGCGGGAAGACTGTGAGGTGGAAGGTATGCAACTGACCCCGCATGAACAAGAACGCTTGATGATTCATGTGGCGGCAGACGTGGCCGAAAAGCGACGGTCGAGGGGGTTGAAGCTCAACCACCCGGAATCCATCGCGCTGCTCACCGTGCACATCCTCGAGGGCGCCCGTGACGGCCGTACGGTCGCCGAGCTGATGTCCTCCGGGCGCAAGGTGCTCACCCGCGACGAGGTCATGGAGGGCGTGCCCGAAATGATCCACGACGTCCAGGTCGAGGCCACCTTCCCCGACGGCACCAAACTCGTCACCGTTCACGAACCCATCAACTGACCACGGGAGAGCAGACGATGATCCCGGGACAGATCCTCTACGCCGACGAGCCGGTGCGCCTCAACGAAGGCCTCCCCCTCACGCGCATGACCGTCCTCAACGCCGCCGACCGCCCCGTCCAGGTCGGTTCCCACTACCACTTCGCCGAGGCCAATCCCGGCCTCGACTTCGACCGCGCGGCCGCGCACGGCATGCGGCTGAACGTCGCGGCCGGCTCCGCCGTCCGCTTTGAACCGGGCATCCCCACCGAGATCGAACTCGTCCCCATCGGGGGCAAGCGGATCGTCGCCGGGCTGCGCGGCGAGACCGGAGGCACCCTCGATGGCTGAGCTGACCCGCCAGGCGTACGCCGATCTCTTCGGCCCCACCGCCGGCGACCGTCTCAGGCTCGCCGACACCGACCTGGTCATCGAGATCACCGAGGACCGCTCCGGCGGGCCCGGCCGGGCCGGCGACGAGGCCGTTTTCGGCGGCGGCAAGGTGATCCGCGAGTCCATGGGCCAGTCGCGCGCCACCCGCGCCGAGGGCACCCCCGACACCGTGATCACCGGCGCCGTCGTCCTCGACCACTGGGGCATCGTCAAGGCCGACGTCGGCATACGGGACGGAAAGATCACCGCGCTCGGCAAGGCCGGCAACCCCGACACCATGGACGGCGTCCACCCCGACCTCGTCATCGGCCCCGAGACCGAGATCATCGCGGGCAACGGCAAGATCCTCACCGCCGGCGCCATCGACACCCACGTCCACTTCATCTGCCCCCAGCAGGTGGACGAGGCGCTGGCCTCCGGCGTCACCACCCTCGTCGGCGGCGGCACCGGACCCGCCGAGGGCAGCAAGGCCACCACCATCACGCCCGGCGCCTGGCACGTTGCCCGGATGTTCGAGTCGATGGACTCCCTCCCCGTCAACGTCGGACTGCTCGGCAAGGGCAACACCACCTCCCTCGCCTCGATGCGCGACCAGCTGCGGGCCGGCATCCTCGGCTTCAAGATCCACGAGGACTGGGGCGCCACGCCCGCCGTCCTCGACGCCTGTCTGCGCGTCTGCGAGGAGAGCGGCGCCCAGCTCGCGATCCACACCGACACCCTCAACGAGGCCGGATTCCTCGGCGACACCCTCGCCGCCATCGCCGGCCGCTCGATCCACGCGTTCCACGTCGAAGGCGCCGGTGGCGGCCACGCCCCCGACATGATCGCGATGGTCTCCGAGCCGAATGTGCTGCCCGCGTCCACCAACCCCACGCGGCCGCACACCGTCAACACCGTCGAGGAACACCTCGACATGCTGATGGTCTGCCACCACCTCAACCCCGCCGTCCCCGAGGACCTCGCCTTCGCCGAGTCCCGGATCCGGCCCTCCACCATCGCCGCCGAGGACATCCTGCACGACCTCGGCGCCATCTCGATCATGTCGTCCGACGCCCAGGCCATGGGCCGCATCGGCGAGGTCGTGATGCGTACGTGGCAGACCGCGCACGTCATGAAGCGGCGCCGGGGCAGCCTCCTCGGGGACGGCAGCGCCGACAACCACCGCGCCCGCCGCTATGTCGCGAAGTACACCATCAACGCGGCCATCGCCCAGGGCATCGACCACGTCGTCGGCTCGGTCGAGGACGGCAAGCTCGCCGACCTCGTCCTGTGGGACCCGGCGTTCTTCGGCGTCAAGCCGCAGCTGGTCATCAAGGGCGGCCAGATCGCCTATGCGCAGATGGGCGACGCCAACGCGTCCATCCCCACCCCGCAGCCGATCCTGCCCCGCCCGATGTTCGGCGCCACCGGCAGGGCCCCCGGCAGCAACTCCGTCAACTTCGTCTCCCAGCAGGCCCTCGAGGACGATCTCCCCGAGCGCCTCCCGCTGGCCAAGGCGTACGAGGCCATCCGCTCCACCCGCGGCGTCACCAAGGCAGACATGCGCAACAACGACGCGCTGCCCCGTGTCCAGGTCGATCCCGACACCTTCACGGTGACCATCGACGGCGAGGTGGTCGAACCCCACCCCGCCACCGAACTCCCCATGGCCCAGCGGTACTTCCTCTTCTGAACGGTCCTGATGAGCATCCCGGAGCACCACCGATGAGCCGCGCGGCGCTGCTCGTCCTCGCCGACGGCCGGTTCCCCGCCGGCGGGCACGCCCACTCGGGCGGCGCCGAACCGGCAGTCGCGGCGGGACGCATCAAGGACGCCGCCACCCTGGAGAGCTTCTGCCGGGGCCGGCTGCACACCGCCGGGCTGGTCGCCGCCGGGCTCGCCGCCGCGGCCGCGGCCGGCTGCGACCCGCTCCTCATGGACGACGCCGCCGACGCCCGTACGCCCGTACCGGCGCTGCGCCAGGTCGCCCGGCGGCTCGGCCGGCAGATGATGCGGGCCGCCCGCGCCACCTGGCCCGGCCCCGAACTCGACGCGCTCGCCGCGGCGCGCCCGCGCGGCGCCCACCAGCCCGTCGTCCTCGGCCTCGCCGCCCGGTCCGCGGGCCTGGACCCGCTCGACGCCGCCTACGCCGTCGCGTACGAGAACATCAGCGGCCCGGCCACCGCCGCCGTCCGGCTGCTGAGCCTGGACCCCTTCGACGCCACCGCCGTCCTCGCCCGCCTCGCCGCCGACCTCGACCGGGTCGCGCAGCGGGGCGCCGAGGCGGCGGCCCGGGTCGCCACCGAGGGAGTCGACGCGCTGCCCGCCGCCTCCGCGCCGCTGCTCGACATCACTGCCGAACAGCACGCCGCCTGGCCGGTACGGCTCTTCGCGTCCTGACCCGCGCCCACCTCCCCCGACCACCGAGCCGCACCCCTGCGGCTCCTGAACCACCGGAGTCCCTCGTGCACCTCGACCACAAGGACACCTTCCCCGAACGCCACACCTACAGTGCGGCCGACCCCGTGCGGACCGACGGGCGGCGGCGTGCCCTGCGCATCGGCCTCGGCGGCCCGGTCGGCACCGGCAAGACCGCCACCGTCGCCGCGCTGTGCCGTGCGCTGCGCGACGAGCTGTCCATCGCTGTCGTCACCAACGACATCTACACCCGCGAGGACGCCGAATTCCTGCTCCGCGAGGCCGTGCTGCCCCCCGAGCGCATCGCGGCCGTCGAGACCGGCGCCTGCCCGCACACCGCCATCCGCGACGACATCTCCGCCAACCTGGAGGCGGTGGAGGACCTGGAGGACGCGGTCGGCCCACTGGACCTGGTGCTCGTCGAATCCGGCGGCGACAACCTCACCGCCACCTTCTCCAAGGGCCTGGTCGACGCCCAGATCTTCGTCATCGACGTCGCGGGCGGCGACGACATCCCCCGTAAGGGCGGCCCCGGCGTCACCAACTCCGACCTCCTGGTCATCAACAAGACCGACCTCGCGCCGTACGTGGGCGTCGACCTCGAGGGCATGGCCCGCGATGCCAAGGCGCAGCGCGGTGAACTCCCCGTCGCCTTCACCGCCCTGAAGTCGGAGGACGGCGTCCGGCCCGTCTCCGACTGGGTCCGTCACCAGCTGGCGCACTGGACCGCGGGCGCCGCATGAGCCTCGCCGTCCCCGCACCCGCCCGCCCGCAGGACGGCCCCTCGGCGGCCGGCCTGCGGGCCACCGCCCGTATCGTCGCCCGCGCCGACGCCGGGGGAGGCACCACCCGCCTCCCGGTCCTCGACGGCGCCGGACCGTTCGCGCTGCGCCGGATCCGCTCGGGGGCCCATCAGGCCCGGGTGTGTGTCGTCGGTGCCATGAGCGCTCCGCTCGGCGGCGACCGATTGGGCATCGAGGCGGTGGCCGAGGAGGGCGCGGCCCTGCACATCACGGCCGCCGCGGCCACCGTCGCGCTGCCGGGGCGGGGCGGCGAACACGCCACGTTCGACGTGCGGCTGACGGTGGCCGACGGCGCCCGGCTGGACTGGCTCCCGGAACCACTGATCTCCGCCGAGAGCAGTGATCTCCGGATGACCACCACCGTCGAACTCGCCCCCACCGCCCGCCTCGTCCTGCGCGAAGAGCAGGTCCTGGGCCGCAGCGGCGAACGGCCCGGGACGCTCCGCAGCCGCCTCACGGTCCGCCGCGCGGGCCGCACCCTGCTGGACCAGGAGACGGCCTACGGGCCGGGCGTGCCCGGCTGGGACACCGCGGCCGTGCTGGGCGGTCACCGCGCCACCGGCCAACTGCTCGTGATCCGGCCCGAGTGGGACGAGAAGCCGGTCGACGTACAGCTCTTGGGGAACGCGGCCGACGGCACCGGCCAGGGCGTCCTCGCCCCGCTCGCCGGCCCCGCGGCCCTGGTCACGGCCGTCGCCCCGGACGCGCTGCGGCTGCGGCGCCTCCTGGACGAGGCCGCGCGGTCACACCTCCAGCTCGGCCTCTAGCCGGGCGAGGCGATGGCGCGCCAGCGCAAGATTGGCGCGCTTGCGGTCCAGTACCAGATAGAGGAAGAGCCCGGCGCCGTTCTTTCCCGTCACCGGACGGATCAGGTGGTACTGCGCGGTCAGCGTGATGAGCATGTCCTCGATGGCGCCCTGGAGTTCCAGCATTTCCATGGTGCGCAGCTTGGCGCGTACCACATCGGTATTGCCGGCCGCGGCGACATTGAGGTCCAGCGCATTGTTGTCGCCGAGCGTGGCGAGCGCCATTCCGCTGGTGTAGTCGACAAGGGCGACGCCGATGGCGCCCTCAATGCTCGCCATCGCATCGGTGAGGGCGGCTTCCATTTGTGCCATGGGAAATACAGACCTTTCGCGGTGAGTCAGCTGTGGTTCTTCGGTGCGCTGAGTGGCGCACGGTGGGAGTTGTCCATCAGGCTGCCGATACGGGCGGCCGTCCGGCGGGCCTGCAGATGCAGTCGGCCCACATTGGTGTCCGGGCCCGCCACGGCAGTCAGGACGGCGCGGCTGCCGGCCGAATAGGCCGCGATGTAGCCGCCGGTGCCCCGCGTGAGGGATTCCTCGAACGTGCCCTGCCCGGTAGCCTCGGTGAGGCGTTTGGCGACCCCGATGGCCGCGGCGGTGAGCGCGGCGAGGCCGTCCGGTTCGATATCCCGTAAATCGTGGGCGATGACCATGCCGTCGGCACTGGCCACCATTCCGCCCTGGAGATGCCGTACCTGATCACGCAGGGCGAGCAGTTCATCCCGTATATCGGGTTCGATCGTCATGAGTCTCCTGGTTCTTCGAATCCTTCTCTTCGCGGCACGCTTTCCGAGTACGTGCCTCATGGCCGGGTTTCGCGTGGGTAGGGGTTCACAGGTTTTCCTCCAGCGCCGTACGCAGTCGGACAAGGAGGGCAATATCCGGGTCGGCGGTCTCCAGCATGTCCGCAACCGGTAGTTGCCAGGTCGGCGAGGGGGCGTCCGCCGCGGGCCCGGTCCGGGCTGCCGTACGGGCCCCGGGGAGCCGCCGGGGGAGCGTCGCCGGTGCCGTGGGCACCCGGACGAGTCCGGCCGCGGCGAGGCGGCGGATGTCGAGCAACGTCATAAAGGCGGACTGGCCCAGCGCGCGGGCGAGCTCGTACGGCGTGTGCCGGCCGTCGGCGCGCTCCAGCAGCCGGCGCTGCCTTTCGGTGGGGGAGTGGCGGCCCGGCCGGGCCGGGATGACGGGGACGACGGGCGAGGCATCGACCGCCGCCCACGGGTCCAGCCGGTCGAGCAGCGCCCGGCGGCGGGCCGTCGCCTGCTGGAGGGCGGCGGCGCTGATCCCCCGTACGACACCCAGCCAGTGCGCGGTGCCGGGTGTGAACGAGGTGGTCTCCGGTGGCAGCGGCAGCGCGAAGAACGCGGCGTCGAGGAGCGCGCCCAGATGGCAGATCTCCAGCTCGCTCTGCGTCAACCACCCCTCACTGACGAGGAATTGGCCGCCTCGGTGTGCCGGCCCCGCGGTTTCGAGGGCATGTTGCCAGCAGTCCGCGGGCAGTCGCCCGGCCGCGCTGAGCCGGGCGTCGAGCCCGGGTGCCGTGGCGCCCTCGACGCAGTAGATGGCGCCGTCGCGGAGATAGAAGCAGCCGTTCGGGCCGCGCAGGGCGCCGGTGACGCGTTCCGCGGCGAACCGGTCGAGCAGCCCGCCGGACGCCACCGGGCGGGACGATATGGGCACGGTCATGTCGGCGTCGTCGTCAGGCCGCGACCAGCTCCGCCGCCAGATCGCGCAGCCGTAACCGTGCGATGGCCAGATTGGCCTGCTCGCGGTCCAGCCAGAGGTGGAGGTAGGTCTGGCTGTCGAAGGCGGTGTGCACAAACCGGATGAGGTGGTAGCTTCCCGCCGCCGTGATGATGAGGTCCTCCAGCTCCGGACCGCCGCCGCCCCCGGTGTCGAAGGTCGCGTTGCGCACCACCGCCTGGACCACTTCGGCGGTGTCCGCGGCGGCCGCCTCATGATCATCGTGCGGCGCCCGCCCGGCCGTGCCGAGTGTCAGCCCGCTGGTCCAGTCGATCAGCCCGGCCCCCAGAACGCCGGGGATCCCCATCGCTTGGGCCAACACCTGATCGATACCGGGCACTTCGGATCTCCTCCTGGACGGCTCGTACGGGCCGCGCAAAGCGAAAACGTGGAGGCTCTCCCTCGTGGCGGTGTGTGGGAGAGCCTGCACGGAAGGTTACTGAAGCCGGTGGGTCCGGCACATGCCTGAAGGACATGTGGGCGGCAATTGACGTGTTCTCGCCCCCCGACGGCCCGTTGTCTGCGACGAGTTGCCTGCGAACTGTTGCCTGCGCCCCGTCGTCCGGGGCCTGTTGGCCGAAATGTGTTGTCGGGAGCTCTGGCCGGGGCCCGCCGGGCGCGTCGTCGGCGCCGTCGCCACCGCCCGCGGATGCGGGATACGGCAGAAGCGGTGTGGGCCCTCGTACGCCGTCGTCCGCTACCCGCCATCCGGCCAAGGCGGCTCGCGAGCCGGGGAGGCCGAGGCCGCGGTACGCCCACCGCCGCAGCGGCTCGGGGGTGGCGAAGGCGCCGGGATCCGCCTCGCCGAAGGCTCTTTGAGGTCGAGCGGGGGTGGCCGGGGCTGGCCGGAAAGCCACCACCGTCCGAGCATCCGGACCGCTTCGGCCGGCTCGGCGTGGCTGCGCCACGCCTGCCCGACTCGCCGAAGGCGAAAGCCCGAACGACCGGGCGGCGGTCCCCGACCCCGGCAGGAATGCGGCAGGGCAGCGCAGACGAACTCCCGGTGTCGCGCGGGCAGCCGGCCGACAACCCCGCTAATCCTACGGATTGGTAAAGAAATGGTGGTCAAACCTGTTCAGGAGGGGACAGGAGACGACAGGATCCCTCTGTAGCAGCTCTGTGATCACCGTCGCCACAAGCGGCGCACCATGCAGGGGGATCCACCACGTGAGACGAACAGCAGCGCTCGGCGCTGCCGGCACTCTGGTGACCGGCACGCTCATTGCAGGCGCGATAGCCGCCACGCCCGCCAGCGCGGGCGAAACCCACAAGCCCGGATCGGCCGAAGCGCGCGGAGTCCAGACCGCCGCCGCGCGCGCAGCCAAGGCGGGCATCGACTGGAAGGACTGTCCTGCCGACTGGGGCCTGAAGGCTCCGATTCAGTGTGGCTATGTCACCGTCCCGGTCGACTACGCCAAGCCCAACGGCCGTACGATCAAGATCGCCGTCGACCGGGCCGTCAGCACCGGCGGCAAGGAGGAGCGGCAGGGCTCCCTCGTCTACAACCCCGGCGGTCCCGGCGGCTCGGGCATGAGGTTCCCGGCCCGCATCACCACCAAGAACCCGCTGTGGGCCAAGACCGCCAAGGCCTATGACTTCGTGGGCTTCGACCCGCGCGGTGTCGGCCACTCGGCGGCGATCTCCTGCATGGACCCGCAGGAGTTCGTCAAGGCCCCCAAGGCCGACCCGGTGCCCGACAGCGAGGCCGACAAGCTCGCGCAGCGCAAGCTCGCCAAGGAGTACGCCGACGGCTGCGCCGAGCGCAGCGACGGCCTCCTGCCGCATATGACGACGCCGAACACCGCCCGCGACCTGGACGTGATCCGCGCCGCGCTCGGTGAGAAGAAGCTCAACTACCTGGGCGTCTCCTACGGCACCTACCTCGGCGCCGTCTACGGGACGCTCTTCCCGGACCATGTCCGCCGGATGCTCGTCGACAGCGTCGTCAACCCCTCCCGCCAGAACGTCTGGTACCAGGCCAACCTCGACCAGGACGTGGCCTTCGAGACGCGCTGGGGCGACTGGAAGAAGTGGGTCGCCAAGAACGACGCGACCTACCACCTCGGCGACACCTCGAAGAAGGTGCAGGCGGCCTGGGAGAAGCTGCGCGCGACCGCCAAGAAGAACCCGATCGGCGGCGTCGTCGGCCCTGCCGAACTCACCGGCTTCTTCCAGAACGCGCCGTACTACGACTCCATGTGGGCCACGGTCGCCCAGGTCTGGAGCGCGTATGCCGCGGGCGACGAGAAGCCGCTGATCGAGAACGCCGCGCCCGACCTGACGGACAAGGCCGGCAATATCGCCTCCGAGAACGGCAACGCCGTCTACACGGCGGTCGAGTGCACCGACGCCAAGTGGCCGACCAGCTGGAAGAAGTGGGACCGCGACAACACGCGCATCCACCAGCAGGCGCCGTTCATGACCTGGTCCAACGCCTGGATGAACCTGCCCTGCGCCACCTGGCCCGCCAAGCAGCAGACCCCGGTCAACGTCAAGACCGGCAAGGGCCTGCCCAGCGTGCTGATCGTGCAGAGCACCCGTGACGCTGCCACGCCGTACGACGGCGCGGTCGAGCTGCACAAGCGGTTCGCGGGCTCCCGCATGATCACCGAGCGCGACGCCGGATCGCATGGCGTCACCGGCCTCGTCAACCCCTGCATCAACGACCGGGTCGACGCGTACTTCGTCGACGGCAAGATCGATGCCGAGGACGTGACGTGCGCCCCGCACGCCACGCCGCAGCCGGCCAAGCAGACGGCGAAGGCCACCACGAAGGGCGCCTCCGACCTGCCGGTCGCTCCCTGACACGCCTTTTTCCCTCACGTCTGGGAGAACACCGCGGGTGGCCGGGAAGTTGCCCGGCCGCCCGCGGTGCGTCTCACGCCGCGAAGACCGCCCCGAACGCCGCCCTGGTCGGCGAGTCCGCCCGCCGGTCCAGCACGGCGAAGACCACCCGGTCGAACCATCCGGCGAACCGCCCGGAGCCCAGCAGATGCGCGGCGAACGCGCCCGCCACATCCGCCGGTTCATTACGGAACACCCCGCACCCCCACGCGCCGAGCACCAGCTGACGGTGCCCGCCCGCCGCCGCGACCTCCAGCACCCGTTCCGCGCGGCCCGTCAGAGCCCCCGCCACCCGGCCCGCCTCGGCCGGCCGCTGCCGCGCGATGACCCCCGCGTTCGGCGCCGCCGCCGTCAAGAACCCTGCCTCGTACGGCACTTCCAGCAGCACACCCCGGTCGTCACGGAACACCGGCACACCGGGGGAGAGGATGACCCGGTCGCTGTAGAACGGGCTCGGCTCGGCCCGGTGCGCGGCATAGAAGTCCGGCGCCTCCCGCACACAGGTGTACAACGCCGACCCCCGGCACAGCGCCTCCTCCTGCGCCTGCGCGCCGTTGAGATAGCCGCCGCCCGGATTGCGCGCCGAAGCGAAGTTCAGCACCGCGAGCGGCCCGCCGCCCGCCTCGGCCAGCCGTCGGCCCGCCGTCAGACTGCCTTCCCCCGTCACCTCGAATGCCGTCCGGGCGCCGGTGGTTGCGCCCGCCCCCGAGCCTTCGACGGCGACCGGCTCCGGCCCGTACAGCCGGGTCCCGGCCCGCGCCCGCTCGACCGCCGCCGCGATCTCCACCAGCCGCCCGCTCGGTGCGTGGTACGCACCCGCCGCGACGATGCGCTCCGTCTCCTGCGCCATACCGCGCAGCCGGGCGCTCATCGTCGGCACCCCTGTATCCGATTCATCATGACGATCAAGATACGGGGGCGGCGGCACGGCGCACGACGGAATATCCGCCCGTCCGCCCGGGCCCTATGCGCCCCGCCCGGCCAGCCAGCGGTCCTCCGCCGCATACCCGAACAACGTCTCCCCCGAGTGCCTTGCCAGCAGCGGAAACACCGCCCGCCAGTCCCGCCCTCGCACCCGATCCGCCAACCAGGCCACCGTTCCCGGGAGCGACGCCTCATAACTGGTCACCGCGCGATAGCCCAACTCCCGCTCCGCCGCCGTCATGTCGTACACCACCGGCTCCGGAAGCGACCACGGCGTATCACCGACATCCGCCGACGGCGGCGCACCTTCCACCGTCACGATCTCGCTCGCCGGCGCGCCCATCGCCGCATCCACCGCCACCGCGATCCCCGCCACCGTCGGGGCCTGCGGGTCCCCCGCATTGAGCACCCGCGCTCCCGGCCGGCGCGCCGCAAGCCGCACCATCTCGGCCAGGTTCTCCACATGCACCGGATGAAAGCGGCAGCGTCCGCCGTACGCCAGCACCCGCACCCGGCGGCCGTCCAGCACCCGCTTGACGAAGTGCAGCTCGCGCGGCAACGGACTGTACGGGCCATGAATCGCGCCCGCCCGCAGCAGGGTGACCGGCAGCCGCGCCCCCTGCGCCAGCAGCGCCCGCTCCAGCGCCACCTTCCGCGCCCCGTAATCCCCCTCGCCCGGCGCCACCGTCCGCTGCGACTCCGGAATCGGCACCGGATAGACCGGAGCCCCCTCCGGCGTGCCCAGCGTCGAGAACCCCCGCCCCCGCTCGTCCTCGTACACCGCCCCGCTGGAGATCACCACGGCCGATCCGACGCGGTCCGCCAGCCCCGCCAACTGCCGTGCGTGCTCCGCCCCGTACGCCACACAGTCCAGCAGCACATCGCAGCCCTCGCCGACCAGCCCGGCCAGCGCCGCGTCGTCCTCGCGGTCCACCGCCACCGAACGGACCTCCCCGGGCCAGGACTCATCGCGGCCACCGCGCCGGGAAGCCGCCCGTACCTCCCACCCGTCGCGCGCCAGCGCCCGTACCGCCGCCCGCCCGATCTGTCCGCTCGCCCCGATCACCACTGCGCTGCCCGTCACCATGCTGCGGACCGTACGGGCCGCCCGGCGCCCCCACAGCCCGGTTCGCCCACGGCACAAGCAGGCCAGGCACAATCAGGCCAGACACAGGAAAGCCACAACGCAAGAACACGCAACGCAAGTACACGCAACGCAGGAACGCTCAGCACAGGAACACGCAGCGCAAGAAGCACCAGTGCATGAAAGCCGGCGCAAGAAAGCCCGGCGCAAGAAAGCTCAAGCCAAGAAAGCCCGACGCAAGAACTTTCAGCCCCCGGCGCCATGCCCCTTCCGCCCCTGCGCCCGTGCCTTGGCCTCCGTCTGTGCCGCGGCCTTCGCCTCGCCAGCGTAGAGGTCCACGTACTCCTGCCCGGACAGCTTCAGGATCGCGTACATGATCTCGTCCGTGACGGCCCGCAGCGCGGTGCGCTCGTCCGCCATCCCGGCGTAGCGCGAGAACTCCAGCGGCGCCCCGAACCGGATGGTGATCCGCATCGCCCGCGGCAGCCGCCGTCCTGTTGGCTGCGCCTCGAACGTGCCGATCATCGCGCACGGCACCACCGGAACCCCCGCCTTGAGCGCCATCGCGGCAACCCCGGTACGCCCCTTGTAGAGCCGGCCGTCGTGCGACCGCGTGCCCTCGGGATAGATCCCCAGCAGTCGCCCCTTGCGCAGCACCGACAGCCCCGACGAGATCGCCGCCTGAGAGGCCCGGCCCCCCGACCGGTCGATCGGAATCTGCCCCACGCCCCGGAAGAACGCCGCGGTCAGCCGCCCCTTCAGCCCCGGCCCCGTGAAGTACTCCGCCTTGGCCAGAAACGTCACCCGCCGCGGCACGATCGCGGGCATCACGAAATGGTCGGAGAACGACAGATGATTCCCCGCGATGATCGCTGCCCCCTCCTGCGGCACATGCTCCAGCCCTTCGACCCGCGGCCGGAACACCAGCCGCAGCAAGGGTCCGAGAACGATGTACTTCAGCAGCTGGTAGAACACCCGTCGGCCTCCCCGTAGTTACCGTGCCGACGCAGAGTAGCCGCCGCCCGAAGAGGGCGCGAGGGGTCCGTATCAGCGGGCGTCGGCCGCCGCCTGATAGCGCAGGAGGACGACGCCGTTGCCGAAGGGCCGGGCCTCGGCGAGGCGGAGACCGGCCCGGGTGTCCGAGGCCGGGAACAGGGGTTTGCCCCGTCCGATGAGGACCGGATGGACATAGATGCGGTACTCGTCGATCAGCCCCTGCGCCATGAAGGCCGCGGCGAGGTCGGCACCGCCGAGCGCGAGATCTCCGCCCGGCTGCGCCTTGAGCGCCCTGATCTCCTCGGCGTCGACCTCCCGCTTGATGACCGTGTTCCACTCGGCCCGCTCCAGGGTCCGGGAGAACACGATCTTGGGCATGTGCCGCCAGATACCGGCAAACTCGGCCATGGGCCCGGCGTTTGCGGGATCGGCGTCGGCGGTCGGCCAGAACCCGGCCATCAGCTCATGGGTGACCCGTCCGCTCAGGAACGCACCCATGCCCTTGAGCTGGTCATTGAAGTGGCGGTGCAGCTCGTCGTCGACCAGATGCCAGTCGATGTCGCGCTCCGGTCCCTCGATGTATCCGTCGAGTGACACCGACATCATCAAGATGATCTTCCGCATCGCCGCCGCCTCACCGAGATCCTCGCCGCCGTCCTCGCGCTACTGATACCAGTCGTCCCCGTCCTCCGCGAGCGACCGGCCCAGATAGTCCGTCAGATCCCGCGCGACCCACCGCCGGCTGTCGTCCTCGTGCTCCCATACGAAGATGTCGGCGCGCGGCGGCGTTTGTACGAAGGCGAACTGGTCACCGCTGCCGTTGTCCCCGAAGAAGAGCAGGGCATCGAAGGGCATATACAGGCCGGCGAGGGAGCGGTCCGACCGAAAGTGCAGGTTGTTCCGGACCAGCTGTTCCAGCGGCCAGACGGCATCCACGCCGTACGGCCCCACGATGCCGTCGGATTCCCGCAGCAGACCCACCAGTTCGGGCGGCAGGGTGCACCCCAGGCGCCGCTCGGCCGCGGACAGCGCGGCCGGATCGGCGGGCGCGCGGAACTCGGCCTCCGGGAACGCCCGGCCTGCGATGTCTCTCCACATACGGGCAGCGTAGGCGGGCCGCGCGGCCGGTCCGTGGCCGGGAGGCGGCAGGACAGGGGTGGGATGGAACAGAAGGGACAAGGGGTGGGGGAGTGCCGTCCCGCACCCGGGCGGGGCAGGGGAGCGGCACCCCTTGCGGCGCCTCCAGGGCGGGCCGTACCGGTCCTCCCTACGGGCGACCTCTCGGCGTGGCCGCTTGCCCACCGGCGTGGGCCGGGGTGCGCTGGCACGCGTGCACCCGCGCTCGATCCCACCGAGCCACCCTCAGGAGAACCGCATGCCCAAGGCCCGCCGCCTGCCCCGTGCCGCCGCGCTCACCGCCGCCGTGCTCTCCGCGCTGGCCGTCGCCCCGGGCCGGCCCGCGGGCGCCGCGGAGCCCGAGCGCGACCGTGGCCTGTTTCTGACGGTGTCCGGTGCCGGCGACACCTGGATCCGCGGGGTGCAGCTCAACTGCCCGGACACCCGCGGCACCCATCCGCACGGCGCGGCCGCCTGCGCGGTGCTGGCGGAGGCGGACGGCGACCTCGACGCGCTGCCGGGGGACCCGCGCCCGTGCACCAAGCAGTACGACCCGGTGACCGTCGCGGCGACCGGTGAGTGGCGCGGCCGCCCGGTGGCCTGGCGCAAATCGTTCCCCAATGCCTGTGTGATGGACTCCGACACCGGGCCGGTCTTCCGCTTCTGAGGCGCCGGGGCCGGCGTTCCACGCTCAGACCCGCCGGCCCGCCACCACGCCGACCGTCACCGAAGCCAGTACGACCCACAGGAACCAGAGCCAGCCGTTGCCCCCCAGGGCCACGGTGTAGGCGGTCGCGACCACCAGCGCGCCCACCGTGCACACGGCCATCGTCTTGGCAGATCCGGGCATACCCGCAACCTCCTCATGGCAGCCCGGAACTCATGCCGAAACCTCGCTTCGCGAGGCCTCGCATTCGCTCAGCGCGCACCTTTGAATGATCGCTCGCTGAGCTCGCTCATGTGCCACGGGCCGCGGCCATGGGACCATCGTCCCCGGCCGCGGCCCGTACCGCTAGCTGGCGTCGCCTACTGACCGCGGGCGTTGAGCGAGGCGAGATAGGCGTTGTACTCCGCCAGGTCCTTGTCGCCGTCGCGGTCCGCGGCCCGGTCGGTGCGCTGCGAGTGGCGCTTCTCGGACTTGTACCACTGGAAGACCAGGGCGATCAGCACCACCACGGACGGGATCTCGCTGAACGCCCAGGCGATGCCGCCGGCGGCCGTCTGGTCGGACAGCGCCTCGATCCCCAGGGAGGCCGGCGGGTGCAGGAAGGTGTCGACCATCGGCTCCGAGGCCATCATCAGCGCGATGCCGAAGAACGCATGGAACGGCATGCCCGCGAACAGCTCCAGCATCCGCATCACATATCCCGGCCGGTGCGGGCCCGGGTCGATGCCCATGATCGGCCAGAAGAAGACCAGACCGACGGCGAGGAAGTGCACCATCATCCCGATGTGCCCGGCCCGGGACTCCATCAGGAAGTCGAAGAGCGGGGAGAAGTAGAGCGCGTACAGGCTCGCGATGAAGAGGGGGATGGTGAACGCGGGGTGCGTGATGATCCGCATATAGCGGCTGTGCAACAGCGCCACCAGGAGTTCCCGCGGGCCCTTGCGGCCACGCCCGGCGGCCGGCAGCGCGCGCAGCGCCAGCGTCACCGGCGCCCCGAGCAGCAGCAGGATCGGCGAGAGCATGCTGACGACCATGTGCTGCACCATGTGCACGCTGAACATCGCCATGCCGTAGTCGTTGAGCTTGGTGCACATCACCAGGGCCACCGACACCACGCCCAGGGCCCAGGCGACGACCCGGCTCACCGGCCATGCGTCGCCCCGCCGCCGCAGCCGGAGCACCGCCCAGCCGTACAGCAGCAGTCCCAGCAGGCAGCCGACGAGAAAGAACGGATCACCGCCGAACTCCAGCCCCCGCCCCAGCGTGAACGGCGGCAGATCCATGTTCATGCCGTCCATGCCGTGCCCGCCGTGATGCATCCGCTCGCTCCTGATTCGTACCAATGCTCCGGCGACAAGACTAGAACCGCCCCCGGCCGTCGCATCGGCCGGGGGCGGTTCGTACAAGGTCGGACAACGTCATACGGCGCCGTGTCGCGGCGCCGTGCAACAAGGACTACAGCACGCATTCCGCCTCGTCGTACCGCTCCGCCGGCACCGTCTTCAGGCTCTCCACGGCCTCGGCCAGCGGCACCAGCGTGATGTCCGTGCCG
Organism: Streptomyces sp. NPDC101227; assembly: GCF_044767545.1. NCBI lineage: Bacteria > Bacillati > Actinomycetota > Actinomycetes > Kitasatosporales > Streptomycetaceae > Streptomyces > Streptomyces sp. NPDC101227. Next base: position 832,500 of record NZ_JBIWOD010000001.1, read on the forward strand.
CGCAGCGCGGTCATCATCCCGAAGTCGCCGCGGTGCGCGGCCTCGACGGCGTGCCAGCCGAAGCGGGTCGCCAGCACCCGGTCGTACGCGGTGGGCGTACCGCCGCGCTGGACATGGCCGAGGATGACCGGGCGGGCCTCCTTGCCGAGGCGGTTCTCCAGCTCGACGGACAGCTGCCGGGCGACCCCGGCGAACCGCTCATGGCCGTAGATGTCCTTGCCGCCGATGTCGAAGGACATGGAGCCCTCGCGCGGCTTGGCGCCCTCGGCGACCACCACGATCGCGAACTTCTTGCCGGCGTCGAACCGCGCGGCGACCCGCGCCGTCAGCTCCTCGATGTCGAACGGCCGCTCCGGGACCACGATCGCGTGCGCACCGGCCGCCATCCCCGAGTGCAGTGCGATCCAGCCGGTGTGCCGTCCCATCACCTCGACGATCATCACCCGCTGGTGCGATTCGGCGGTCGTCTTCAGCCGGTCCAGCGCCTCGGTGGCGACGCCCACCGCCGTGTCGAAGCCGAAGGTCACGTCCGTGACGGCGATGTCGTTGTCGATGGTCTTGGGTACGCCGACGATCGGCAGCCCGGCGTCCGACAGCAGCCGCGCCGCCTTCAGCGTGCCCTCGCCGCCGATCGGGATGATCGCGTCCAGGCCCAGCTCGGCGACGTGGCCGCGGGCCCGCTCGACGCCGTCCCGCAGATGGGCGGGCTGTACCCGCGACGACCCGAGGATGGTGCCGCCGAGCGCCAGGATGCCGCCGACGGCCTCCAGGTCGAGCTTGCGGTAATCACATTCCAGCAGGCCCTTCCAGCCGTCCACGAAGCCGATGACTTCATCGCCGTGATCGGCGGTGGCGCGGTGGACGACGGACCGGATGACGGCGTTCAGGCCGGGGCAGTCGCCGCCGGAGGTGAGGACACCAATACGCATTGCTTGAAAAACCCTCTGCAACTCAACCGGAGACCCGGACCCCGTCGTCCGGTTGGATCCCGCTCACCCTACAAGCGCGGGGGCCCCGGGCACACGTACGCCCGCAGTGCGGGACTGCGGGCGTACGGATGAGCGCGGGGGGTGCTCAGGCGGGCTGCGTCGCCGCGGCGATCCGCTCCTGGCGCAGCGCCTCGTACCAGCGGTCCTCCACCGGCGGCAGCGCGTTGACATCCAGCGCCAGCTTGATCAGCAGGTCGGCGATGTGCGGATTACGGGCCATCACCGGGCCGTGCATGTAGGTGCCGAAGACGGTGTCGTTGTACGCGCCCTCATAGCCGTCGCCGACGCCATTGCCCTTGCCGAAGCGCACCTTGGCGAACGGCCTGGCGGTCTCGCCCAGATGCGTCACGCCCTGGTGGTTCTCGAAACCGGTCAGCGGCGGCAGGCCCAACTTCGGGTCGATATCGGCCAGTACATCGCCCACGCACCGCTCGCCCTCGCCGCGGGTGCTCACCACGTCCAGCAGCCCCAGGCCCTCCTGACGCTCACCGAGGTCGTTGATGAACTCGTGGCCCAGGATCTGGTAGCCGGCGCACACCGAGAAGACGATCGCGCCGTTGGAGACCGCGCGGTGCAGTCCGCCGTCGCGGATCAGCCGCTCGGCGGCCAGCCGCTGCGGCCGGTCCTCGCCGCCGCCGATCAGATAGATGTCCCCGGAGGTGGGAATCGGCTGGTCGGAGCGCACGTCCAGGCGCTGTACGTCCAGCCGGCGCTGACGCGCCCGCCGCTCCACCACCAGCGCATTGCCCTGGTCGCCGTACGTGCTCAGCAGGTCCGGGTAGATCCACACCAGGCGCAGGCTGTTGTCACTCATGCTCGCTCGTCCTTGTTTGTAAGGTCGGTGGACCGCACTCAGTTGCCCACGCGGCGGCGCAGGTCCTGGAAGGCCGTGTAGTTGGCGATGACCTCGATCCGGCCGGGCGGCGCCATCTGCACGGCCTCGTCGATGTTGTCGCACACCTGGAACTCGAGCCCGGCGACCTCGAGGCGTACCGCGAGGTCCAGCTTGCGGTCCCCGAGTACGAAGATCGGGTGCCCGGCGAGCCGGGTGTAGTCGACGTCCCACAGCCAGGAGGTGTCGGTGCCGTCCGCGCCGCGGGCGTTCACCGACATGATCACCGGGGTCGGCGGCGGGTCGATCAGCGAGAAGGTCTCCAGCCAGCCGGCCGGGTTCTTCGCCAGCAGCAGCCGCAGCTCCCGCTCCAGGAACGTGACCACGTCATAGCGGCCTGCCACCGCCTGCACGCTGTACATCCGCTCCAGGGCGACCTGCGGCGGCACCCCGAAGGCGGCGGCGACGGCGGCCGAGGTCGTGGCGTTCGCCTTGTTGGCGCGGCCCGGCAGCTGGAGCTTGATCGGCCAGGCGCTGCCGTGCGGGTCGAGGACATGATCGCCGGACAGCGCCCAGCTGGGCGTCGGCCGGCGGAAGCCGCACTCGCCGCAGAACCAGTCCTCGCCCGGCCGCTGCATCACGCCGCCGCACGAGGGGCACGACCAGGCGTCGTCCTTCCACTCCTGCCCGGCCGCGACCCACACCACATTCGCGGACGACGAGGCCGCCCAGACGATCAGCGGGTCGTCGGCGTTGGCGATGATCAGCGCCTTGGAACCGGACAGGCCCTCGCGCCAGTGCTCGGCCAGCATCCGGGTCTCCGCCGCGCGGTCGAGCTGGTCGCGGGAGAGGTTCAGCAGCGCTATGGCCTTCGGCGTGACATCCCGGGCCACACCGGCGAGGTACTTCTCGTCCACCTCGATGACGCCGTATTTGGCGTCCGAGCCGCCGGCCAGCGCGGAGGTGATGCCCGCCGGCATATTCGCGCCGAGCGCGTTGGAGACCACGGGGCCGCTGGCCCGCAGCGCCTCGGCGATCAGCCGCGTCGTGGTCGTTTTGCCGTTCGTCGCCGACACCAGGACGACGTCCAAATGCCGGGCCAGCCGGGCCAGCAGGTCGGGGTCGAGCTTGAGCGCCACCCGGCCACCGATCACCGATCCGCTGCCGCGGCCCGCCGCGCGCGATACCGCCGCCGCGGCCTTGCCCGCCGTCACGGCCAGCTTGGCCCGCGGCGACAGCGGCTCCGTGTTGCCTGCCATCGTCCTTGATCCTCCTTGCATCCGGCGCCCGCCTGCCGCGTGGCTGCCGGGGGAACGCCTCCTCCGCAGCCGATGACCGGTACGGAGGCTTCGGTCGGGGATCAGCCTATCGAGATCCGGCCGCGGGCCCGAACCCCGCCACCCGTGGCGCGACATCCGGTATGACCGGGAGGGTGCTCTGTGGACCGTACGCTGGAGCCCATGCGCTCCCGTACGATCCCCGGCAGCACCGGCCGCCCGCGCCCCATGCGCCTCCTGGGCGACCCGGCCTTGACCGAGCCCTGCCAGGAGGTCACGGCCTTCGACGGCGAGCTCGCCCGGCTGATCGAGGACATGTACGCGACAATGTACGCCGCGCGCGGCGTCGGTCTCGCCGCGAATCAGATCGGCGTCCCCTTGCGGATCTTCGTCTATGACTGCCCCGACGACGAGGACCGCCGTCATCTCGGGCATCTCGTCAATCCCCGGCTCGTCGAGGCGGACGGACCGGTCATCCGCGGACCCGAGGGCTGTCTGTCGCTGCCCGGTCTCGAGGCCGGTACGCCGCGCCACGACCACGCCGTTGTGGAAGGGCTCAGCGCGACCGGCGAGCCGAGGACCGTCACCGGTACCGGCTTCTTCGCCCGCTGTCTCCAGCACGAGTGCGACCACCTCGAGGGCGGTCTGTACGTCGACCACCTGACCGGACTGCGGCGGCGACGGACGCTGCGCGCGGCCGCCCGCGCGCCCTGGGCCGCCTCCGCGGGGGAGTCCGGCCGCTGACGGTCAGAACCCGGGGCCGCCCGCCAGGTCCTTGACGGTGGCCAGCTGTCCCCACAGCAGATCCGTCAGATGCTGCACCAGCTTCTCGCGGGAACAGGGTCGCTCGCGCAGCCACCAGTCGCCGGCCGCATGCATCATGCCGACGATGCCGTGGCCCCATACCCGGGCCCGCTCCTCGCCCTCGGGGCCGAGGTCGAGGCGGTCGGCGATCACCTTCGCCAGTTCCTCGCCGAGCCTGCGCAGCAGCGGGGCGGAGTGCCGCCCCACGTCGAAGCCGGACTCGCCCTGGCTCTGCTCGTCGGAAGGGTGCATCAGGAAGCGGTACACCTGCGGCCGGGTCTCGATCGCGACCAGATAGGCGTCGAGGGTGGCCTCGACCCGGTCGCGGCGCAGGACCGGGGCGTCCAGTGCGGTGCGCAGATTGGCCAGCAGGGCGTCGGTGTGCCGTACGGCGAGCGCGCGGTAGAGCCCGCCCTTGTCGCCGAAGTGCCGATAGAGGATCGGCTTGGTGATGCCTGCTTCGGCGGCGATGGCGTTCATCGACGCGTCCGGGCCGTCGCGCAGCACAATGCGCTCCGCGGCCTCCAGCAGCTCCCGTCGTCTGCGCTCGGTCGCCGTCTGCCGACGGCCGCTGTGCTGTGTGTTTTCCATGGTCGTGCTCCCACCCTCGTGACTCCGTGGCGCTCGCGCAACGTAACACCCGATCTCCACGGCGAATTCGAACCCCGGGGAGTTGACATCCCTTACTGGCGAGTAACACACTCTCGTTACCGCAAGTAACATGCGAAAGACCGCAAGCGCAGGAGGGGTCATGGCCGAGTTCACCATGGAGCTCAACGACGAACAGAGGGAAGTCCGCGACTGGATTCACGGCTTCGCCGCGGACGTCATGCGCCCCGCCGCCGCCGAGTGGGACGAGCGCGAGGAGACTCCCTGGCCGGTCATACAGGAAGCCGCCAAGATCGGCCTGTATTCACTGGATTTCTACGCCCAGCAGTTCTTCGACCCCACCGGCCTGGGCATCCCGATGGCCATGGAGGAGCTGTTCTGGGGCGACGCCGGCATCGCCCTGTCGATCGTCGGCACCGGCCTCGCCGCCGTCGGCGTGCTGGCCAACGGCACCGAGGAGCAGATAGGCACCTGGGTGCCGCAGATGTACGGCGACGCCAATGACGTCAAGGTCGCCGCCTTCTGTTCCTCCGAGCCGGACGCGGGCTCGGACGTCGCCTCGATGCGCACCCGCGCCGTCTACGACGAGGCCAAGGACGAGTGGGTGCTCAACGGCACCAAGACCTGGGCCACCAACGGCGGCATCGCCAACGTCCATGTCGTGGTCGCGGTCGTCGATCCCGAGCTGGGCTCCAAGGGCCACGCCTCCTTCATCGTCCCCCCGAACACCCCGGGCCTCACCCAGGGCCAGAAGTTCAAGAAGCACGGCATCCGCGCCTCGCACACCGCCGAGGTCGTCCTGGAGGACGTCCGGGTGCCCGGTCACTGCCTGCTCGGCGGCAAGGAGAAGCTCGACGAGCGCCTCGCCCGCGCCCACGAGAAGGCCAAGGCCGGCGGTGAGCGGGTGAAGAACGCCGCGATGGCCACCTTCGAGGCGTCCCGCCCGGCGGTCGGCGCGATGGCCGTCGGCACCGCCCGGGCCGCATATGAAGAGGCCCTGGAGTACGCGAAGACCCGCGAGCAGTTCGGCCGCCCGATCATCGACAACCAGGGCGTCGCCTTCCAGCTGGCCGATATGCGCACCCAGATCGACGCCGCCCGCCTCCTGGTGTGGCGCGCCTCCTGGATGGCGGTGACCGGCAAGCCCTTCACCTCCGCCGAGGGCTCCATGTCGAAGCTCTTCGCCAGCGAGGTCGCCAAGAAGGTCACCGCCCAGGCCGTGCAGATCCTCGGCGGCAACGGCTTCACCCGGGAGTACCCGGTCGAGCGGATGCACCGCGATGCCGCGATCTACACCATTTTCGAGGGCACCAGCGAGATCCAGCGGCTGGTGATCGCCCGGACGCTGTCGGGGATGCCGATCCGGTAGGGCAACTCCCCGGCGAGACGCGCAGAGTTCGCCGTGAGTGCACATGGGCCCCACTCCACCGGGAGTGAGGCCCGTGCGTGCCTCACGGAGGCCTTCAGGACGTGCCCCCGCGGAGGCCTCGGACGGCGTGGGGGAGATTCTTGGGGGCTTACCGCCACGTCGCCTCACACGCTTGCTGCCCTTTGGTCAGAGCACCATCCGATCGCTTCTTCAAGCGGCCCCGCTCGCCAGCCGCTGCGCCGCCCGCTCCCCGCGTCGGCCCACGGGCCCGACTCGCCATGCCGCACCCGGACCGGCCGGGACGATGTACGTCTCGTGCCAGAGAGGAAGACGACCGCGTCGCCCTCCGCGGCGGCCGTGACCCGTCGCTCGGATGCCGGTGCAATGCCCATGAAACTCCCCGCCCCCATTGGGTAGCGATACTATCCAAATTAGGATAGTGCGCCTATCCAAAGGGAGGGTGCAAGAGCATGCGGCTGGCGGAGCTGAGCGAGCGCAGCGGTGTGTCCACCGCCACGATCAAGTACTACCTGCGCGAAGGGCTGCTCCAGCCCGCCCACCGGCGGCTCGTCGAATCGGTCGCCGCGCTGGCCCGGCTCGGCTACCCCTGCGACACCGAGCAATTGCTGCCGTACGGGCGGCTGGCGGCGCAACTGGCAGTCACCGACCTGGACATGGTCGAGGAGCAGCCGACCCCGACCGGCCAGATCGAGGCGGCCGTCGCGCTTACGGTGCTGTACGAACCGGTGCTGCTGAGCCTGCGGCGCATGGCCCACGCGGAGGAGTCGGCCCGGCGGTTCTGAGGCGCCCCCGCCCCGCCCGCGTGCCGGGGCCGGGGCCAGACGCGGTTGGCGATGTTGCGCACGAGCTCGATCCCGTCCGCCGTGTGTAGCGACTCCAGCAGGCGTTGAAGGTCGGACCGGCACCGGGCCATCGGGCACATTACGGGTTGAACTGGCCGTTCGCCAGGGCGATTTGCGTGGTGGCCTGCCCCATGCGCAGGGAGCGGAGGCCGTTACCGGGCGCGCGCCCCGGGCATGCACCCGCGTACCCCCGCACCGTGATCGCAGGCCGCGTCACGCGGAACGCCATCCGGTTTCCTCGCTGCCGGGCGGTGTCCTGCGTCGGCGCCGCCGCGCCTTCCCGCGGCCGCGGTCGCGCGGCTGCCGCCGCCGGTGGCCCTGAGCAGGTCACTCCGTAAGTCACCGAACGTCGCCGAGCCGCGCCGCGGGCAATTGCCCGGGGCGCGGCTCTTTGCGTGGCGCCCGCGATCCCGCGTCCGGCGCGCTCTTGACGAGCGGATCGACTCGCTCTACGTTTCTTCCATAAAGCAAAACATTGATTCCATGATACGGAATTAAGAAGCTTTCGGTTCCTCCGGCCCCGCGCCGGAACATGCCCCTGACAGGCCGACGCCAGGAGTACTCGATGCCTCGTATGACAGCCGCCCGCGCTGCGGTGGAGATCCTCAAGCGCGAGGGCGTGACCAATGCCTTCGGCGTGCCGGGTGCGGCGATCAACCCCTTCTACAAGGCGCTGAAGGAGGGCGGCGGCATCGACCACACGCTCGCCCGGCACGTCGAGGGCGCCTCGCACATGGCCGAGGGCTACACCCGGACCAACCCGGGCAACATCGGTGTCTGCATCGGCACGTCCGGCCCGGCCGGCACCGACATGATCACCGGCCTGTACTCCGCGATCGGTGACTCCATCCCGATCCTGTGCATCACCGGCCAGGCGCCGACCAACGTGATCCACAAGGAAGACTTCCAGGCCGTCGACATCGCCTCGATCGCCAAGCCCGTCACCAAGGCGTCGACCACGGTCCTCGAGGCCGCGCAGGTCCCCGGCGTCTTCCAGCAGGCCTTCCACCTGATGCGTTCCGGCCGTCCCGGCCCGGTCCTGATCGACCTGCCGATCGACGTCCAGCTGACCGAGATCGAGTTCGACCCCGAGACGTACCAGCCGCTGCCGGTCTACAAGCCGGTCGCCTCCCGCGCCCAGATCGAGAAGGCGCTCTCCCTCTACCTCGAGTCCGAGCGCCCGCTGATCGTCGCGGGCGGCGGCATCATCAACGCCGACGCCTCCGACCTGCTGGTCGAGTTCGCCGAGCTGACCGGCACCCCGGTCATCCCGACCCTGATGGGCTGGGGCATCCTCGCCGACGACCACGAGCTGAACGCCGGCATGGTCGGCCTCCAGACCGCGCACCGCTACGGCAACGCCAACTTCCTGGAGTCGGACTTCGTCCTCGGCATCGGCAACCGCTGGGCCAACCGCCACACCGGTTACAAGCTGGACGTCTACACCAAGGGCCGGAAGTTCGTCCACGTCGACATCGAGCCCACCCAGATCGGCAAGATCTTCGCGCCCGACTACGGCATCGCCTCCGACGCCAAGGCCGCGCTGGAGCTGTTCGTCGAGGTCGCCAAGGAGCTCAAGGCCGAGGGCAAGCTGCCTGACCGCGGCGAGTGGGCCGCCTCCACCCAGCTGCGCAAGGCCGAACTCCAGCGCCGTACGCACTTCGACAACATCCCGATGAAGCCGCAGCGCGTCTACGAGGAGATGAACAAGGCCTTCGGCCCGGAGACCCGTTATGTCTCCACCATCGGCCTCTCGCAGATCGCCGGCGCGCAGATGCTGCACGTCTACAAGCCGCGCCACTGGATCAACTGCGGCCAGGCCGGCCCGCTGGGCTGGACCATCCCGGCCGCGCTGGGCGTCGCCACCGCCGACCCGGAGTCCCCGGTCGTCGCGCTCTCCGGCGACTACGACTTCCAGTTCATGATCGAGGAGCTGGCGGTCGGTGCGCAGCACCGCATCCCCTACGTCCACGTCCTGGTCAACAACTCCTACCTGGGCCTGATCCGTCAGGCGCAGGCCGGCCTGGACATCAACTTCGAGGTCAACCTGGAGTTCGAGAACATCAACTCCCCCGAGCTGGGCGTCTACGGCGTCGACCACATCAAGGTCGCCGAGGGGCTGGGCTGCAAGGCGATCCGGGTCACCGACCCGAACGAGCTGGGTGCCGCCTTCGAGGAGGCCAAGAAGCTCGCCGCCGAGTACCGCGTGCCGGTCGTCGTCGAGGCGATCCTGGAGCGCATCACCAACATCGCGATGAGCAAGACCGCCGACATCAGCGATGTCACCGAGTTCGAGGAGATCGCGACCGAGCCGGGCCACGCGCCCACCGCGATCAAGCCGCTCAAGGTCTGACGCCGGACTCGATCCGAAGGGTGTGCCGGGCGCGCTTGACCGCCGCGCCCGGCGTCGCCACTATCCCGTACAACAGAAACACAAATCCGCTATTCGGAAGGGGCGCCGGACCTCCATGGGTTTCACGGACACGCGCTTCAACGTCAACCTGTCGATTCTGTTCACCGAGCTTCCGTTGCTGGAGCGGCCGGCGGCCGCGCGGGCGGCGGGCTTCACGGCGGTGGAGCTGTGGTGGCCGTGGGTGGATGCCCCGGTCCCCGAGCAGGCCGAGCTGGACGCGCTGCGCGAGGCGCTGAACGACGCGGGGACCCGGCTGGTGGGGCTGAACTTCTACGCCGGGCGGCTGCCGGGCCCCGACCGCGGCGCGCTGTCCGTGCCGGGTGAGGAGTCCGAGAGGTTCCGGGCGAACGTGCCGGTGGCGATCGAGTTCGCCAAGTCGCTGGGCTGCACCACCTTCAACGCCCTCTACGGCAACCGCATCGAGGGCGTCGAT
>NZ_JBIWOD010000002.1:0-340545 GCF_044767545.1 Streptomyces sp. NPDC101227
GGTTGATAGGCCAGATATGGAAGCCTGGTAACGGGTGGAGTTGACTGGTACTAATAGGCCGAGGGCTTGTCCTCAGTTGCTCGCGTCCACTGTGTAGGTTCTGAAGTAACGACTGTTGAGTCATGCTCCGGTTGGTTAACTTCATAGTGTTTCGGTGGTCATTGCGTTAGGGAAACGCCCGGTTACATTCCGAACCCGGAAGCTAAGCCTTTCAGCGCCGATGGTACTGCAGGGGGGACCCTGTGGGAGAGTAGGACGCCGCCGAACAAATGTTAAGAGAAAGCCCCGTTGGGAACCTGGTTCCCGGCAGGGCTTTCTCGCGTTTTCCCGGACCCGGGACCCGCGGCGCGGCGCGGCCGGCGGGGCAGGTAAGGTCGAGGGTATCGTCGGCACATTTTTCACAGGAGGCTTCCGCGGTGGAGGTCCAGGAGACGCAGGTTCAGACGGATCGCGTCCTCACCATCCCGAATATTCTGAGCATGGGGCGTCTGGTCGGCGTCCCGGTGTTCCTGTGGTTGATCCTGTGGCCGGAATTTGGTGGCCCGAGGTCTGCCGATGCCTGGGCATTGCTGGTCCTTGCCCTGAGCGGCGTCAGCGATTATCTGGACGGCAAGCTCGCCCGGCGCTGGAACCAGATCAGCAGCCTTGGCCGGATCCTTGACCCCGCGGCCGACCGCCTCTACATCCTCTCCACCCTCGTCGGACTGACCTGGCGCGAGATCCTGCCGATCTGGCTCACCGCGGCTCTGCTGGCACGCGAACTGATGCTGCTGATCGCGGTTGGATTCCTCGGCCGTCACGGGTATGGCCCTCCCCAGGTGAACTTCCTGGGCAAAGCGGCTACGTTCAACTTGATGTATGCCTTCCCGCTGCTCTTGCTGAGCGTCGGGAACGGCTGGCTTCACACACTCGCTGCCATTTTCGGATGGGCGTTCGCGGGTTGGGGTACGGCGCTCTATTGGTGGGCAGGGATCCTCTACGTGGTACAGGTCCGTCGGCTCATCAGGGCGGACGCCACGGCCGACTGAGCTCGCCGAACCGGCAGATTGTGCCAAGGCCCGGCGCCCGTACGTGAGTACAAGAACAGTGGGCGATCTGGACAAGTGAAGTCGGCAAGACCGTCGTCTCTTAGAGGAGGACGCTTCCGACATGAAGGCCGTTGTGATGGCGGGCGGTGAGGGCACACGCCTTCGCCCCATGACGTCAAGCATGCCCAAGCCGCTGCTGCCCGTGGCCAATAGGCCGATCATGGAGCATGTGCTGAGGCTGCTGAAACGGCATGGTCTCAGTGAGACCGTCGTAACCGTTCAATTCCTTGCCTCGCTCGTCAAAAACTATTTCGGCGACGGGGAAGAGCTCGGAATGGAGCTCACATACGCCAACGAGGAAAAGCCGCTGGGCACCGCGGGCAGCGTGAAGAACGCGGAGGAAGCCCTCAAGGACGACGCATTCCTCGTCATCTCGGGTGACGCCCTCACCGACTTCGATCTCTCCGACCTGATCCGCTTCCACAAGGAAAAAGGCGCCCTGGTCACGGTCTGCCTCACGAGGGTGCCGAACCCGCTGGAGTTCGGTATCACCATCGTCGACGAGGCCGGCAAGGTCGAGCGCTTCCTGGAAAAGCCCACCTGGGGTCAGGTCTTCTCGGACACCGTCAACACCGGCATCTACGTCATGGAGCCGGAGGTATTCGACTACTTCGAGCCCGACGTTTCGGTGGACTGGTCCGGCGATGTCTTCCCGCAGCTCATGAAGGAAGGCAAGCCGATTTACGGCTATGTCGCCGAAGGGTACTGGGAGGACGTCGGCACTCACGAGAGCTATGTGAAGGCCCAGGCCGATGTGCTCGAGGGCAAGGTCGACGTCGAAATCGACGGCTTCGAGATCTCGCCGGGGGTGTGGGTCGCCGAGGGCGCCGAAGTGCATCCGGATGCGGTGCTGCGCGGGCCGCTGTATATCGGCGATTACGCCAAGATCGAGGCCGGTGTGGAGCTCCGTGAGCACACCGTTGTCGGATCCAACGTGGTGGTCAAGAGCGGGGCGTTCCTGCACCGGGCGGTGGTGCACGACAACGTCTACATCGGGCAGCACAGCAATCTGCGTGGCTGTGTGATCGGCAAGAACACCGACATCATGCGGGCCGCGCGGATCGAGGACGGCGCGGTCATCGGCGATGAATGCCTCATCGGTGAGGAGTCGATCGTCCAGGGGAATGTGCGGGTCTATCCGTTCAAGACGATCGAGGCCGGCGCGTTCGTCAATACCTCGGTGATCTGGGAATCCCGCGGCCAGGCGCATCTGTTCGGCGCGCGTGGGGTTTCCGGGATCCTCAACGTCGAGATCACCCCGGAGCTGGCCGTACGGCTCGCCGGCGCGTACGCCACCACGCTGAAGAAGGGCTCCACGGTCACGACCGCGCGCGACCACTCGCGTGGCGCGCGGGCGCTCAAGCGCGCGGTGATCTCCGCGCTGCAGGCGAGCGCCATCGACGTGCGAGACCTCGAGAACGTCCCGCTGCCGGTCGCCCGGCAGCAGACCGCCCGGGGCAGCGCGGGCGGCATCATGGTCCGTACGACGCCCGGAGTGCCGGATTCCGTTGACATCATGTTCTTCGACGAGCGCGGCGCCGACCTCTCGCAGGCCGGCCAGCGCAAGCTCGACCGGGTCTACGCCCGTCAGGAATACCGCCGCGCCTTCCCCGGCGAGATCGGCGATCTGCGGTTCCCGGCGAGCGTCTTCGACTCCTACACCGGCTCCGTCCTGCGCGCGGTGGACACCACGGGCGTCGCCGACTCCGGGCTGAAGGTCGTCGTGGACGCCTCGAACGGCAGCGCCGGACTGGTCCTGCCCAGTCTGCTGGGCCGGCTCGGCGTCGACTCGCTGACGATCAATCCCGGTCTTGACGAGTCCCGGCCGACCGAGACCGCCGATGCCAGACGCGCCGGGCTCGTCCGGCTCGGCGAGATCGTGGCGTCGGCACGGGCCGCCTTCGGTGTGCGCTTCGACCCCGTGGGCGAGCGGCTGTCCCTGGTGGACGAGCGCGGCCGGATCATCGAGGACGACCGGGCGCTGCTGGTGCTGCTGGACTTGGTGGCGGCCGAGCGGCGCAGCGGGCGGGTGGCGCTGCCGGTGACCACGACCCGTATCGCCGAGCAGGTGGCGGCGTACCACGGGACGCAGGTGGAGTGGACGACCACGTCGCCCGACGATCTGGCCCGGGTGGCCCGGATGGAAGGCACGGTCTTCGGCGGGGACGGCCTCGGCGGCTTCATCATTCCGGAGTTCAGCGCCGTCTTCGACGGCGCGGCCGCATTCGTCACGCTGATCGGCCTGGTGGCCCGTACCCAGATCACGCTCAGCCAGATCGACGCGCGGATCCCGCGGGCGCATGTGCTGCGCCGTGACCTTGCCACGCCGTGGGCGGTCAAGGGCCTGGTCATGCGGCATGTGGTCGAGGCGGCCGGCGACCGGGACGTGGATACCACCGACGGCGTACGCGTCGTGGAGGCGGACGGCCGCTGGGTGCTGGTGCTCCCCGACCCGGCAGAGGCGGTCACGCATCTGTGGGCTGAGGGGCCGGACGACGCCTCCGCGCAGCAGCTGTTGGACGAGTGGGCGGCCGTGGTGGACAGCGCAGGGCGCTGAGCTCAGGCCCACCGGCGTGCCCGCGATCGGGCACGCCGGTGGGGCCATTGGGAGACTGCGCGGCCGACGTGCGACGATGTGCGGCATGTCGCAGCAGCGCCCCGATCGGAGCACTCCCAGCAAGCCGGCTGTGCGTCCCGACGCGTCCATGTCGCTGCTGACCAATGTGATGGATCACAGCCTCGACGACGGGTACGCAGAGGCAGCCGCGCGGAAGTCCGCCGCGGGCGTGCGCGGTCTGCCGCGCACCCTGCGGGCGAAGTTGGGCCTGGCGGCCGGCCTGGTGCTGGCAGCGGTGGTCGTCACGGTCGGCGCCGCGCAGGCGCGGATATCGGCACCGACGCTCGCCAAGGAACGCGAAGAGCTCATCCATCGCATCCAGAAGGGCACCGGCGAGGCGGACAAGCAGCAGAAGCGGGTGGACGCGACCCGGGACGAGGTCAGCAGGATGCAGCGCGAGGCGCTGAAGACCCATGGCGGCGACAAGGCCGAACTGCTGGCCCTGTTGTCCGGTTCGACCCAAGTGACCGGACCTGGCGTGAAACTTGTGGTGGACGACGCAAAGGACGCGGCGTCCAGTGGCGGCGGGCCGCGGGAGAGCAGCGGTTTCTCCGACACCGGGCGGGTACGCGACAGGGACATGCAACGCGTCGTCAACGGCCTGTGGGAGTCCGGCGCGGAGGCCATCTCCGTCAATGGGCAGCGGCTTACGTCACTCTCGGCGATCAGAGCCGCGGGAGACGCCATACTGGTCGACAACAAGCCACTGGTACCTCCTTATACGGTACTGGCGGTGGGGGACGGGCAGCGGCTCAGCACCGCGTTCCAGGACAGCGTCGACGGTCAGTATCTGCACGTGCTGCATGAGAACTACGGCGTGCGCACCAGGTTTTCCGCAGAGAGCGAGGTCACGCTGCCGCCCGCGCCCAGTTTGACCGTACGTACCGCAAAGCCGCAGGCCGGTGCCGCCAAGGCGGACGGCGCCGACACAGGGAAGGGCACATCGTGATCGCCGTACTGGGCCTCATCGTGGGAGTCGTGGTCGGGCTTGTGGTCCGACCCGTGGTGCCGACGGTGGTCGAGCCCTACTTGCCGATCGCTGTCGTCGCGGCGCTGGATGCCGTCTTCGGCGGTCTGCGCGCGATGCTGGACGGCATCTTCGACGACAAGGTCTTCGTCGTCTCCTTTCTCTCCAACGTCGTCGTCGCGGCGCTGATCGTCTTCCTCGGTGACAAGTTGGGTGTCGGCGCCCAGCTCTCCACCGGTGTTGTCGTGGTGCTGGGCATCCGGATCTTCTCCAACGCTGCCGCGATTCGCCGGCACGTCTTCAGGGCGTGAGGCGGATGGCAACGGACGAGACCCCGGAGCCGGAGAAGAAGCCGGAGTCCCGGCAGGACCGCAGCCCTGCCGACCGGCGGCCGATGCCTCCCGAAAGCCGGCCCGCCCCCAAGGCGGCCGAGGAGGGGACGCAAGGGCGTAAAGCGGACGACGCGCAGCAGAACGGCGACAAACCGGCAGACGCCGCCGCCCCTGCCCCGGAAGGGGAAGATGGGGGCGCGGGAAAGCCGCAGAACGGCCGGCAGCGGCTCGCCGCGAGCCTGTGGCCGCCGCGGCTGACCCGGGCTCAACTGATCGTTGCGTTGCTCCTGTTCATTCTCGGCCTCGGCCTGGCGATTCAGGTACGTTCCACGAGTGACAGCAGTGCGCTGCGGGGTGCGCGCCAGGAGGACCTTGTGCGCATTCTGGATGAACTGGACAATCGCTCCCAGCGGTTGACGGACGAGCAGCGGCGCCTGGAAGGGCAGAAGACGGAGCTGGAGAACAGCTCGGACCAGGCCGAGGAGGCCCGTAAGCAGACCGTGGAGAAGGAACAGCAGCTGGGCGTGCTGGCCGGGACCGTCGCGGCGCAAGGGCCCGGCATCTACCTGACCATCGACGACCCGACGCACTCGGTCGAGGCGGACAAGCTGCTGGACACCATCCAGGAGCTGCGAGCGGCCGGCGCCGAGGCCATCCAGGTCAATAACGTACGAGTCGTCGCCAACACCTATCTCTCGGATGTCAGCGGCGGCGTGGAGATCGACGGCAAACGGGTCACACAGCCTTACCGCTTCAAGGTCATCGGCAAACCGGAGGACCTCGAGCCGGCGCTGAACATCCCCGGTGGGGTGGTTCAGACGCTGGAGAAGGAGCAGGCCAAGGTGTCTGTGACCCGGCAGAAGAAGATCATTGTGGATGCCTTGCGGGAGGCGAAGCGGCCTGACTACGCTCGGTCGTCTTCGCAGTGAGGTGTCCAGATATGTCCATGGCCCGGGGAGGGCATGAGGTAGCGGGGGGTCGGCGCACCGTGATTGTGGTGTGTGGTGGAAACTGTCTGCAGGCCACGGACGTTCACAGGATGTCCGGATCGGCCGGAGTATGCATCGAGGGTTCGTCCTGCCCCACGGGCGGGTCTGTTTCGTTCAAGGGGAATCGCCCGTGAAGTTGTTTGGAAAGCTGTTCGGCAAGAGCGCCCGCCAGGAGGGCGGCAGCGGCTCGGCGCGGCATCGTGCCGCGGGCCGGCCCGATGAGAGCGGTGCGGGCGAGGACCGTCCGCTCTTCCGTGACGAGGTCAGCGGTCCGTCCGGGGGGTCCGGCGCGGGTTCTGTTGACCCCTCCGGGTCCGGCCGCATAGGTTCCCAGGGACCATCAGCCTCATCCACGGGTGGAGGGTTGGCTTTGCCGGTTTGTACGAGGTGTGGGCACCGGAACGCCGAGGCGAGCCGGTTCTGCTCCAACTGTGGTGCGCCGCTGCGCCCGGGCGCACAGCCTGAGCGCGCGTCCGAGACGACCTCGACCATCTCCATCTCGGGGATCGAGGCCTATGACGCGGAGGCGACGGGCCAGACCCAGATGCCGTCCCTGTCGCCCGAGGCTCAGGCTGCCGTCGACGCCCTTCCGATGGGTTCGGCGCTGCTGGTCGTCCGCCGGGGGCCGAACTCCGGCAGCCGCTTCCTTCTGGACAGTGAGCTGACGACGGCCGGCCGCCACCCGCAGGGCGACATCTTCCTCGACGACGTGACGGTCTCGCGCCGCCATGTGGAGTTCCGCCGAGGCCCGGACGGGCGCTTTACGGTCTCCGACGTCGGCAGCCTGAACGGCACGTACGTCAACCGTGAGCGGATCGATTCGGTCGCGCTCTCCAATGGCGACGAGGTCCAGATCGGCAAGTTCCGGCTGGTCTTTTACGCGAGCCAGCGAGGCGCCGGAATCTGACCGGCCAGGGAAGGCATATGCGCCAATCACCGACGGGCGGTGCCGGGTCCTCCGGCGCCGCCTCCTCGGACGGCAAGCCGGTGAGCATCGGTACGGTGCTCACTTTGCTGCGCGAGGAATTTCCCGAGGTCACCATCTCCAAGATTCGCTTCCTGGAGGCCGAGGGGCTGGTCGAGCCGACGCGCACGCCTTCCGGGTACCGCAAATTCACCGCGGCCGACGTCGAGCGGCTGGCGGGCGTCCTGCGGATGCAGCGGGACCACTATCTGCCGCTGAAGGTCATCCGGGAGCATCTGGACGCCCTGGAGCGCGGTGAGCAGGTGCAACTGCCGGCCCAGGCCACTTCCTCACGGGAGCTGGTTCCGGGCATGCGGGAGCCCGGTGAGGACCGTCCGGCGGCCGCCCGGGTCAGCCGGGCCGAGCTGCTGGAGGCCGCCGAGGTGGACGAGGCGGCGCTCGCCGACTGGGAGTCGTACGGGCTCGTCGTACCGGGCGCGGACGGCGCTTACGACAGCGAAGCTGTCACGGTGGCGAAACTGGTCGCCGAGCTGGGGAGTTTTGGTCTCGAGCCGCGGCATCTGCGGGCCGTCAAGGCGGCCGCCGAGCGGGAGGCGGGCCTGGTGGAGCAGGTCGTGGCGCCCCTCCGGCGGCACCGAAATCCGCAGACCAGGGCCCATGCGGAGGCCACGGCCAAGGAGCTGGCAACGCTGTCGGTGCGGCTCCATGCGGCACTGGTCGAGGCCGCGCTGAAGGTCCGCCTCACATGAGCAAATGACTGCCCGACTACCCAAACCTGCCGGGCACGTCCTAGGGTTGCTGTGTGAACGAGCTCGACGTCGTGGGTGTCCGGGTGGAAATGCCTTCCAGCCAACCGATCGTGCTCCTGCGGGAGGTGGGAGGCGATCGCTACTTGCCCATTTGGATCGGGCCAGGGGAGGCCACCGCCATCGCCTTTGCCCAGCAGGGCATGGTCCCTGCCAGGCCGCTGACGCATGACCTTTTCAAGGATGTGCTGGAAGCGGTGGGCCAGGAGCTGACGCAGGTCCGCATCACGGATCTGCGCGAGGGAGTGTTCTACGCCGAACTGGTCTTTGCCAGCGGCGTCGAGGTCAGCGCGCGTCCGTCCGACGCCATAGCGCTGGCACTGCGCACCGGGACGCCGATTTTCGGCACCGACGGTGTGCTGGACGACGCGGGCATCGCCATTCCGGACGAGCAGGAGGACGAGGTGGAGAAGTTCCGCGAGTTCCTCGATCAGATCTCGCCCGAGGACTTCGGCAGCAGCAGCCAGTGAACCCGGTCGGCAGATACGTCTGATTCCGGCCAAACTATTTAGCCGTTCCCCGCGCGAGGTCACGAGAAACCACTCGTAGGGTGATTATCACTCGGCGTGGCGAGCGCGGCGATCGTTGACGCACCCCGAGTGACTGCATACCGTCGATAAGGCAGGTCCCGTCCGGGACGTGGAGGACGGAGGGCGGCGTGGCAATCACCGGTGACGGTACGGCGGCGGAAGGGGCGTTGCCGCTCCACCCGAATGCAGCAGTGAACCGCACACCGGCACAGCCCGCCGCGGTGTCGGGGGACTGCGCGGCAGGGGCCATCGGCTACCGCGGTCCGACGGCTTGTGCGGCGGCGGGGATCACTTACCGGCAGCTCGACTACTGGGCGCGCACCGGCCTGGTGGAACCGAGTGTCCGCCCCGCCTATGGATCCGGCACCCAGCGGCTGTACAACTTCCGGGACGTCGTCGTCCTCAAGATCGTCAAGCGGCTGCTGGACACCGGCGTTTCGCTGCAGAGCATCCGCACCGCCGTCCAGCACCTCCGTTCGCGCGGGCTGGACGATCTGACGCGGATGACGCTGATGAGCGACGGCGCCACGGTCTACGAGTGCACCTCGCCCGACCAGGTCGTGGATCTGCTCCAGGGCGGTCAGGGCGTCTTCGGCATCGCGGTGGGCGTGGTGCTGCGGGACGTGGAGGGCGCGCTCTCCGAGCTGCACGGGGAGCGGCTGGACACCGGCGAGACGCTGGTGGGGAAGAACCCGCGCGACGAGCTGGCGCGACGGCGCAACCGGGCCGGCTGAGCCCCGCACGCGGCCCCCGGCCCGGCAGCGGGCCGATTGTCAGTGGTGTGCGGGAGGATCGGTCATGTGAGATCCGCGCCGACGATTCTGCATCTGGACATGGATGCGTTCTATGCCTCCGCCGAGCAGGCGGCCAAGCCGAGCCTGCGCGGAAAGCCCGTGATCGTCGGCGGGATCGGGCCGCGCGGGGTGGTCGCCACGGCGTCGTACGAAGCGCGGGTCTTCGGTATCCGCTCGGCGATGCCGACGGCTCAGGCGCGGCGGCTGTGTCCCAATGCCGCCTACCTCAGTCCGCGCTTCCAGCTGTACCGCCAGGTGAGTGAGACGGTGATGGAGCTGCTGCATGCGCTGTCGCCGCTGGTGGAGCCGCTGAGCCTGGACGAGGCGTTCGTGGACCTGGAGGCGGGCGGGGTCGCGCCCGAGGCGGCCGCGGTGCGGGCCGTGGGGGAGCGGCTGCGGCGGGACATCCGGGAGGCCACGGGCCTGACCGGCTCGGTGGGGCTCGCGGGCGCCAAGTTGCTGGCGAAGATCGCGTCCGAGGCGGCGAAGCCGGACGGTCTGGTGGTGATCGAGCCCGGTACGGAGCGGGAGCTGCTGGGGCCGATGCCGGTGCGGACGCTGCCCGGGGTGGGGCCGGCGACGGCCGAGGCGCTGCGCCGGGCCGGGATCCATACGGTCGCCGAGACCGCGGAGGCCGGTGAGGACGAGCTGGTGCGGCTGCTGGGCAAATCGCACGGCGCCGGGCTGTATGCGATGGCGCTGGGCCGGGACGACCGCCCGGTGGTGGCCGAGCGGGACGCGAAATCCATCTCGGTCGAGGACACCTTCGAGGTCGATCTCACCGACCGGACGCGGGTGCGGGCCGAGCTGGTGCGGCTGGCCGAGCGCTGTGTGCACCGGCTGCGGGAGGCCGGACGGTCCGGTCGTACGGTGGTGATCAAGGTCCGTAACTACGACTTCTCGACGCTTACCAGGTCGGAGACGCTGCGCGGGCCGACGGACGACCCCGCGGTCGTACGGGAGGCGGTGGCGCGGCTCCTGGAGACGGTGGACACCACGGGCGGGGTGCGGCTGCTGGGGGTGGGGGTGAGCGGGCTGGCCGACTTCACGCAGGAGGATCTGTTCGCCCAGCTGGCGACGGAGCAGGAGGCCGAGGAGATGGCGGCCAGGGCGGCGGCGCCGGTGGCGGGCGGGGAGGGCGAGCCGGAGCCGGAGGAGGACCGGCCGCGCCGCTGGCATCCGGGGCTCGATGTGGTGCACGACGAATTCGGTGCCGGCTGGGTGCAGGGCAGTGGGGTGGGCAGAGTGACCGTACGTTTTGAACAGCCGTGGTCCGCACCGGGACGGGTGCGGACCTTTGCCGTCGATGACCCGGCGCTGCGGCCGGGGGAGCCGTTGCCGCTGGTGGGCGGGGAGCCGGGGGCCGGTCAGTCCTCCGAGCCGGCGATCTTGCCGAAGTCCTTGTCGCCCGGGGACGCAACGGGGTCGGAGTCCGGGGAGGAGATATCCAGCCGGTAGTGGTGGTAGAGCTGGAGCTCCTGCTCGGGTGAGAGATGGCGGCCCACCCCGAAGTCCGGGGCGTCCTTGATCAGCTTGCGGTCGTAGGGAATGCGCAGCCCCTCGTCCACCAGCTCGCTCGGCTCAAGGGGGACGAAGGCGTCCCGGCTGAAGAGGCCGGTGCGTACGGCCGCCCATTCGGGCTCGCCGGTCGCGTCGTCGAGATATACCTCGTCAATGGTCCCGATCTTGGTGCCGTTCCGGTCGAACGCTTTGCGGCCGATCAGGCTCCGGGGATCGATATCGGTGTGCACTGCCCCTCCTTGTGGTCGCAACTGTCATGTGACAACTACCAAACGGCACATTTCATGCCCCGGCCACTCGAAAGTTCCCCCGACAGGTGCGCTGGTAGGCTTTCGAATGGCCGCTGACCCCATGCGGGAGAGTCCCTTGCCGTTCGCGGCGGGGGCGCCGAAGGAGCAAATCCTCCCCGGAATCTCTCAGGCATCCGTACCGCATGGACGAGGTCACTCTGGAAAGCAGGGCGGGCCGCGGCGAACTCAATGCCGGGACCCGTCCTCACCGACGGTGAAAGCCGGGCCGCAGCCTGCGGACCGGTGAAGCTCTCAGGTTGAGATGACAGAGGGGGAGGCCGTCCGGGCACCCGCGCCGTGGTGCCCCTCGTAGGTCGCAGTGACCAGGAGGCCCCCGCAGATGACCACCAATCGCATCTCCTTGACCGAGCTGGAGCGCGGTACGCCCTTCGAGCGCCGGCACGTCGGTCCCGACCACGAGGCGCAGGCGAAGATGCTCGCGCAGGTCGGCTTCGGATCGCTGGACGATCTCACCGCCACCGCCGTCCCCGACGTGATCAAGAGCGCCGAGGCGCTCGGCCTGCCGCAGGCCCGTACCGAGGCCGAGGTCCTCAAGGAACTGCACGGCCTCGCGGACCGTAACCAGGTCCTGTCCTCCATGATCGGCCTCGGCTACTACGGCACGTTCACCCCGCCGGTGATCCTGCGCAACGTCATGGAGAACCCGGCCTGGTACACGGCGTACACGCCCTACCAGCCGGAGATCTCGCAGGGCCGTCTGGAGGCGCTGCTCAACTTCCAGACCATGGTCGCCGACCTGACCGGGCTGCCCACCTCCGGTGCCTCCCTGCTGGACGAGGGCACCGCCGCCGCCGAGGCGATGGCGCTCTCCCGCCGCGTCGGCAAGGTCAAGGAGGGTGTCTTCCTGATCGACGCGGACTGTCTGCCGCAGACCATCGCGGTGATCCAGACCCGTGCCGAGCCGACCGGCGTCGAGGTCGTCGTCGCGGACCTGTCCGACGGCATTCCCGCGGAGATCGCCGAACGCGGCGTCTTCGGCGTGCTGCTGCAGTACCCGGGCGCCTCCGGCGCGGTGCGTGACCCGCGCGCCGTCATAGCGCAGGCTCAGGAGCTGGGCGCGGTCGTCACCGTCGCCGCCGACCTGCTGGCCCTTACGCTGCTGACCTCGCCCGGCGAGCTCGGCGCGGACATCGCGGTGGGCACCACCCAGCGCTTCGGCGTCCCGATGGGCTTCGGCGGGCCGCACGCCGGCTTCATGGCCGTACGGGAGAAGTTCGCCCGCAGCCTGCCCGGCCGCCTGGTGGGCGTCTCCGTCGACGCGGACGGCGACAAGGCCTACCGCCTCGCGCTGCAGACCCGTGAGCAGCACATCCGTCGCGAGAAGGCCACCAGCAACATCTGCACCGCGCAGGTGCTGCTCGCCGTGATGGCCGGAATGTATGCGGTCTACCACGGCCCCGAGGGCCTGCGGACCATCGCCCGGCGTACCCACCGCTACGCCGCCGTCCTGGCCGAGGGCCTGCGCGCGGGCGGCGTGGAGATCGTCCACGACGCGTACTTCGACACGCTCACGGCACGGGTGCCGGGCCGGGCCGCCGAGGTCGTCGCCGCGGCCCGCGAGGCGGGCGTCAACCTCTGGCTGGTCGACGCCGACCTGGTCGGCATCGCCTGCGACGAGACCACCGGGCGCGCGCAGCTGGCCGGCGTCTGGGGCGCCTTCGGGGTCCAGGGCGATGTCGAGCAGCTGGACGCCGTCGCCGCCGAAGCGCTGCCGCAGCAGCTGCTGCGCGGCGACGACTACCTCACGCACCCGGTCTTCCACCAGTACCGCTCCGAGACCGCGATGCTGCGCTACCTGCGCACGCTCGCGGACAAGGACTACGCGCTGGACCGCGGAATGATCCCGCTCGGCTCCTGCACCATGAAGCTGAACGCCACCACCGAGATGGAGCCGGTCACCTGGCCCGCGTTCGGTCAGCTGCACCCGTTCGCACCCGCCGACCAGGCGCAGGGCTACCTGACGCTCATCCAGGAGCTGGAGGAGCGGCTCGCCACGGTCACCGGCTACGACAAGGTCTCCATCCAGCCGAACGCCGGATCCCAGGGCGAGCTGGCCGGTCTGCTGGCCGTCCGCGCCTACCACCGCGCCAACGGTGACGAGCAGCGCACCGTCTGCCTGATTCCCTCCTCGGCGCACGGCACCAACGCCGCCAGCGCCGTCATGGCCGGGATGAAGGTCGTCGTCGTCAAGACCGGCGAGGACGGTGAGGTCGACGCCGACGATCTGCACGCCAAGATCGACAAGCACCGGGACGAGCTCGCGGTCCTGATGGTTACCTACCCCTCGACCCACGGCGTGTTCGAGGAGCACATCACCCAGATCTGCGCGGCGGTGCACGACGCCGGCGGTCAGGTCTACGTCGACGGCGCCAACCTCAACGCGCTGGTCGGCCTCGCCGAGCCCGGCAAGTTCGGCGGCGACGTCTCGCACCTCAACCTGCACAAGACCTTCTGCATCCCGCACGGCGGCGGTGGCCCCGGTGTCGGCCCGGTCGGCGTCCGCGCCCACCTGGCGCCGTACCTGCCCAACCACCCGCTGCAGCCCGCCGCGGGCCCCGAGACGGGCGTCGGACCGATCTCCGCGGCTCCCTGGGGCTCCGCCGGGATCCTGCCGATCTCCTGGGCGTACGTCCGCCTGATGGGCGGCGAGGGCCTCAAGCGCGCCACCCAGGTCGCGGTCCTGAGCGCGAACTACATCGCCAAGCGCCTGGAGCCGCACTACCCGGTGCTCTACACCGGCCCCGGCGGCCTGGTGGCGCACGAGTGCATCATCGACGTCCGGCCGCTGACCAAGGCGACCGGCGTGAGCATCGACGATGTCGCCAAGCGGCTCATCGACTACGGCTTCCACGCGCCGACGATGTCGTTCCCGGTGGCCGGCACGCTGATGATCGAGCCGACCGAGAGCGAGGACCTGGACGAGCTGGACCGGTTCTGCGACGCGATGATCGCCATTCGCGCGGAGATCGAGAAGGTCGGCACGGGGGAGTGGGACAAGGACGACAACCCGCTGCGCAACGCCCCGCACACCGCGGGCGCGCTGGCCGGCGACTGGTCGCACCCCTACAGCCGCGAGGAGGCCGCCTTCCCGGCCGGTGTCGTGGCCGCGGAGAAGTACTGGCCGCCGGTGCGTCGTATCGACGGTGCCTTCGGTGACCGTAACCTCGTCTGCTCCTGCCCGCCGCTGGACGAGTACCACAGCTGATTCAGCCGTACGGGGTATCCGTACGCCGGTCGCACGGCTCGTCCGTACACATCAAGGGCCCTCGGCAGATCTGCCGGGGGCCCTGTTGTACTGCCAGGCGCTGACGGTCAGGCCACGCTGGCGACCCGTTCCTGCGGTCGGTGCGGGGCGATGACCTGCCCGTCCGGCAGCAGCTCACCGGTGTCCTCGAAGAGCAGGACGCCGTTGCACAGCAGGCTCCAGCCCTGTTCGGGGTGGTGCGCCACGGGATGGGCGGCTTCCCGGTCGCTGGAGTCGGCGGACGGGCAAGGAGGTTGGTGCTGACACATGGAAGTTGTCTTTCGCTGCGGTGTGAACGTCGTCGTGCGGCTCGATGAGATGGTCATGGCCGCTCCCCCGTTTCCATCGGTTGGTCCCAGTGTTGCCCCACGGAAGGGTTTCCGCAGGGATTTGGCCGCAGTGGTACTCACCGGATAAGGACGCATCACCCGTGCGGGCGGTTCAATTGCATTCTTGCCCAAGGGGGTTGGGAGTGTTTCGTCTTACTGGCCCGCCCGGGTGAGCACAGCGCTGCGCCCCGCGGCCGGAAAGGGGCGCGGGGCGCAGCGCTGGGCGACGGCGTGCGCGGTCAGGCGGCCGGGGAGTCCAGCAGCGGGCCGGGGGCGAGGCGGAGGGTGAGCCGGGGGAGCAGATCGGCGACGCGCTGCGGGAGGTGCGGGGCGATTCCGGGCGGGGCGGGCGCCAGCGGTACCAGCAGATCACCGGGGTCGGGCAGGCCGGCGGCGCCGTCCGAGGCGGTGTCGTGATGCAGCCACAGCGTGAGCATGTACAGCTCCGGTACGGACAGCAGCCGTGGCTGGTACGGCGCGGCGAGCGACTCCGCCTGCTGGAGCGCCTGCTCGGTTGCGCCTACGTAGGGGCCGCCGCAGAAGTGCGAGAACGTCCAGCCGTCGGCGGTGAGCATCGCCTCGGCGGCCGCCACGGCGCGCTCCCCGCTGCGGATGAGGAAGCGCCAGCCGGCCAGCCGGGTGCGCGGCGAGCCGCCCGCGCGGCTGACGTCGTCCCAGACGTGGACGGGCAGCGGACGGTCGGGGCTGAGCGGGCCGTGATGGGCGCGCAGGGCTGAGCTCGGGGCTTCGCGGACGGCTGTGGGCGAGCCGAGGGCGGCGAGAACGCTGCGCAGGGCGGGCGCAGGGGCAGGGGGGAGGTGCAGCGGCATGGTGGGTCGCCTCTCACTTCGGAGACACGGTGAAGCCGGGCAGGTGCGGACGGCGCTGTCAGCATGCGGGGCCAGAGCATGGCCGACCGGAGCGGCAGCCCCGGTGGGTCAGCCGCAGTGCCCCAGTGCCGGTGAGAACACCGCAGCACTGGGCGCCAACTCTCTGCCTCGTGTGCGGAGTTTATACGACGTATGTTCTGAAAATGTTTCGGCTACTGGTCTTGCGGATTTCCGGCAAGGCGGAATCCAGACCCTTCTTCGGGGCGATTTTCACCCCTTTGCGCGGGCCTTTGTCTACGCCACCTCGTATTTGTCCGCGGGAGCGGTAGGCCGGATCTCGTCGGTGTTTCTCACAAGAGAAATGCGTATGGCGATGGCCGCCGAGATATGCCCTTGGCGCATGCCGTGGGTATGCCCTGCCGGGTCCGGACTCTCCGTCACTTCGAGCCTATCGGTACCGGGGTGCCTGCGAGGCGTTATCGATCAGATTGCTGGGGCATCATCGACCGTAGCCCGTGCCCCGGTGGTGTCGGGGACGGCCCCAACCAGCCCGTGATCGCGGGCCGTTCGCTCGATCGAGGAAGGACCCTTCGATGGGGGAGAAGGTCGCCGCGCACGGGATGGACCTGGCTGACCGGGAGCGTTATCGAAGAAAGCTTCACGAGTGTCTTGCGGGATTGCGGAGGATGCTGACGGAGAAGAGGTTCGACCGGCCAAAGAATCTCATCGGCCTGGAGATCGAACTCAATCTCGCGGGCGCGGACGGACTGCCCCGAATGCTGAACTCTCAAGTTCTGGAACGCATCGCGAGCCGGGATTTCCAGACGGAACTCGCCCAGTGCAGTCTCGAGGTCAACATCACGCCGCACCGATTGGCCGGCCGCGTCCTCGATCAGCTCGCCGAGGAACTCCGTACGAGCCTCGCCTACGCCGACAGAAAAGCCCGCGAGGTAGCCGCCCGGATAGTGATGATCGGTATTCTGCCCACCATGGCCGCCACCGATCTCACGGCCGCCAACCTCTCCGCCATCGACCGCTATGTGCTGCTGAACGACCAGATGCGGGCGGCCCGCGGCGAGGACTTCGCGATCGACATACAGGGCGTCGAGCATCTGGTCTCCCGCTCGGCCTCGATAGCGCCGGAGGCCGCCTGTACGTCCGTACAGCTGCACCTTCAGGTCACTCCGGGTCGGTTCCCCGCCGTCTGGAACGCCGCGCAGGCGATCGCCGCCGTACAGGTCGCCATCGGGGCCAACTCGCCGTTCCTCTTCGGCCGCGAACTGTGGCGCGAGTCCCGGCCGCCGGTCTTCCAGCAGTCCACCGACACCCGCGCGCCCGAACTCCAGGCCCAGGGGGTCCGCCCGCGCACCTGGTTCGGGGAGCGCTGGATCGACTCCGCGTACGACCTCTTCGAGGAGAATCTGCGGTATTTCCCGCCGCTGCTGCCGATCCCCGGGGCGCAGGACCCGCTGCGGATCCTCGACGAGGGCGGCGTACCGGACCTGGCGGAACTGGTGCTGCACAACGGCACGGTCTACCGCTGGAACCGCCCCGTCTACGGGGTCGCCGACGGCGTCGCCCACCTGCGGGTCGAAAACCGGGTCCTGCCGGCCGGCCCCACCGTCGCCGACGTCATGGCCAACACGGCCTTCTACTACGGCCTGGTGCGGGCGCTGGCCGACGAGCCCCGCCCCATCTGGAAACGCCTGCCGTTCGCCACGGCGGCCGACAACTTCGACACCTCCTGCCGTTACGGCATCGACGCCTGCCTCCACTGGCCACGCTCCGGCCGCTCCGGCGCCCTCGCCGAGATTCCGGCCGTACGGCTGGTACGCGAGGAACTGCTGCCCCTGGCGGCGGCCGGACTGGACGCCTGGGGCGTGGAGCCGGCCGACCGGGACCTGTATCTGGGAATCATCGAGGACCGCTGCGCCCGACGGGTGAACGGCGCGTCCTGGCAGGCCGCGGCCTTTCACCATGCGCTGCGGCAGGGCCTGGACCGGGACGCCGCGCTGGGCGCGATGACCCGGCGCTACAGCGAGCTGATGCACTCCGGGCAACCGGTGCACACCTGGCCGGTGGCCTGGGCGGCGGGGACGGGGCCGGCCGTACCGGGGGCGCGGCACAGGGTCGAGAGTGCCTAGGCACGGTCCAGGGGCGCCCGGGGGCTGAGGGTGGGGGCTGGGGTGCTGTGGGGCGTCTTCGTCGATGCCGCCTAGTGCGGGCCCTTCATGCCCGCCGTCATGATGGCTTTGAGGATCACCTGGTGGATCTGTGAGGGGTCGTTGACGCGGTGCGCCGATCCGCCGGTCGGGGCCACGATGCGGTCCAGGGCCGACTTGTCGGCCTCCGGGCCGATCGCGATGGCGATCAGTGGTACCGGCCGCTTCGGGTCGGACAGCTTCTCGAGCTTGCGGACGAGCGCCTCCAGTTCGATGCTGCTGGAGTCGTCGTTGGCGCCGTCGGTGACGATGACCAGGGAGTTGAACTTGCCGCTCGCGTAGGTCTCGCAGGCCTTCTCGTATGCGGCCAGCGTGGTGTCGTACAGCCCGGTGGCGCCATTGGGCACGGGGGCGAGCGAGCTGAAGGCGGCGGCGAGGTCCTCGCGGTGGGTGCCGCCGTGCTCGCCGGGGTCGCCGAGGCGGCTGGTGGGGGACAGCTCCACATAGTCCTTGCCGCCGTCCAGGGCGGTGGCGAATTTCCACAGCCCGATCTCGTCCTCGGGCGTGAACGTCGCGAGCGCCTGGAGCAGCGAATTCTTGGCGAGCTCCATCCGGGACTGGCCGCCGCTGCCGGGGACGGCGCTGCCCATGGATGCCGAGGCGTCCACGACCGTCGCGATCCGGGCGCTCTGCACCGTGATCGTCCACATGCCCAGCAGCGCCTGGAGTTCCTTGGCCGACGGGGGATCGGCGGGGTCCGCGGTGTACGGCTGCGGGTCCCGGCCGCCGGCCGCGCGGGTCAGCTCGGCGCCCGCCTTGCCGTTGCCGCCGCGGAAGCCCTGTTCGCGCAGCTCGCGTTGGCCCGCGGCGCCGCCCAGGAGCGTCATGAAGCGGTTGGCGGCGCGGGTCTGGTCGACGTTCAGGGCGTCGCCGTCCACCAGGGTGTACGGGTAGTCGAGCCGGGCGGTGCCGTCCTTGGGATAGAACAGATCGAGGTCGGGGCCGTTGTCCGGGCCGGTGTTGTGGGCGTGGGCGGCCTGTTCGGAGAGCAGCAGCGCCTGGTTGCGGCGCGGATTGCCCTGTTCGGCACCGGAGCCGTCGCGTGGCAGGGTGGCCAGCACCTGGTTGTCGCCGTCCGCGACCCGCTCGTAGAGGAGCTTGGCCGCGGCAGCGGTACGGGTGTCGGAGTCGCCGTCGGGGTCCGTGGAGTCGTTGGCGTCTTTGGCGGCCTTGGCGTTGGAGGCGTTGATACGGGCCAGCGCGAGCAGTCCGGTGGCGCTGCGGGCCGGGTCGGCGACGCCCAGGCGCAGCCGGTCGTCCGTGGAGGTGGCACGGGTCAGCTCGGACCAGCTGTAGGTCTTGTGCGGCCAGCCCAGTGACTTGGCGGCGGAGGGGACGGCGCCCAGCGCGATCGGCGAGGAGGCGATGGCGCCGACGGCGGTCAGCCGGGTGCCGCTCTCGGTGCCGACGCGGTCCACCCACAGGCTGGAGTCGGGTATCCAGACCTGGAATCCGGGTTTCGCCGGCCGCTGTCCGAGAGAATCGGCCACCTCGTACGAGGCCCGCGAGGTGACCCTGACGTCCAGGCATTTGCCGTCGGTCCGTGTCTCGTTCCGCCGGGCCCGGGTGGCCACCTTGTCGATCGCCGGGGCGATATCGGGGGAGGCGAACACCCGGAGCCGCACCGACTCGCCGTCGCACGGTTTGCCGAACGGCAGCAGATCGCTGCGCAGCGCCACGGCGGAACCGGCGGCGATGGCCAGGACGACGGCGGTGGCGATGACGACGGTGCGGGTGCGGGACCCCCGTGCCGGCTCGGAGCCGAAGGATCGAGGAAAGGCGCCGGGGTGGGCCCCCGTGCTCTCCGGCGCGGACGGATCGGGCAAGCTGTGTCGTCCCATTGCGGTAGCGCCTCTCCTGATGCTCGGAGCCCGATGTCCCGGACTCGATCGGGATTCGATGGGGAGAGAAAACGCGCCACGTGGATGGCGCCCGTCCCCGGCCTGTCGCGCGCGATCTTCGTACCTGCTTTCGAGACCCTAGCGGGGCGGTGGTGGTGAAGAGGCGGTATTGCGGAAGTGGAGGAAGCGTGGAGTCGGAGACAAGTCCCCTGGCTGATGCGGACGTTCCAGGTCAGGGGCCTGGTGCGGGGCGGGGTGCGGGGGTCGCGGAGGAGCCGTGCCGGAGCATCCTGAGGAATGAGACGCTGCTCGTGCTGGCCCTCTCGCTCGGGGCCAGCGCGGTGTCGGCGCTCATCAGTTTCATCGGCTCGGTGACCAGATCCGGCGCCCTCAAACACCAGGCGGCCACGCTCAATGCGTCCCATGCGCCCGGCCGGCCATGGCTGGATCTGGCCTGGCAGCTGTTCGGTATCGCGACCGCACTGGTGCCCGTCGCCCTGGTGGCGCACTTCCTGCTACGGGAGCGGGCCGGCGGCCTGCGCGCCCTCGGCTTCGACCGGCGGCGGCCCGGCTTCGATCTGAGCCGCGGCGTGGGGGTGGCCGCGCTCATCGGCGGCAGCGGACTGCTGCTCTATCTGGGCGCGCGGGCGGCCGGATTCAATCTGACGGTGGTTCCCGAGGCGCTGCCCGAGGTGTGGTGGAAGATCCCGGTGCTGATCGCCTCCGCGGTGCAGAACGCCGTCGTGGAGGAGGTCATCGTCGTCGGCTATCTGCTGCGCAGGCTCGGCCAGTTGGGCTGGGCCCCGATGGCGGCGCTGGCGGCCAGCGCGGTGCTGCGCGGCTCGTACCACCTCTATCAGGGCGTCGGCGGGTTCCTCGGCAACATGGTGATGGGCGTGATCTTCGTCCTGCTCTACCGGCGGTGGGGCCGCGTCGGTCCGCTGGTCGCCGCGCACGCCCTCATCGACATCGTGGCGTTCCTCGGCTACGCGCTGCTGGCCGGCCGGGTGGGGTGGCTGCCGACGGCGTGAGAGGGGCCGGGGGCGGGGGGCCCCCCCCCCCCCCCCCCCCCCGGGGGGGGGGGCCCCGCGGGGGGGGGGGGCGGCCCCCCCCCCCCCCCCCCCGCGCCCGGGGACGGGCTCAGCCGGTGGTGAGCAGCTCGCCGTCGATGACGGTCACCGCGCTGCCGGTCAGCAGCGTACGGTCGCCGCGCAGCTCCGTCCGGACGAAACCGGTGCGGGCGCCGCCCTGGAGTCCGACCAGCGCGTCGCGGCCCAGGCGCGCCGACCAGAACGGGGCGAGCGCGGTGTGCGCGCTGCCCGTCACGGGGTCCTCGTCGATGCCCACGTAGGGGAAGAAGCAGCGCGTGATGAAGTCGTAGCCGCTGTCGGGGTCTTCGGCGCGCGCGGTGGCGATCACGCCCCGGCCGCCGTGCCCGGCCAGCGCCCTGAGGTCCGGCGACAGCGCCCGTACGGACTTCTCGTCCGCCAGCTCGAGCAGCAGATCGCCGACGTCGGGGCCGGTGTCGTGCGCGGACCGGATCTCGGCACCCAGTGCCCCGGCGACCGTGGGCGGCACCTCCACCGGGGTCAGCGGTGCCGTCGGGAAGTCCATGGTGATTGACCCGTCGTCCCCGGTGGTCGTGATCAGCACTCCGCTGCGGGTGCGGAAGCGGACCGTGCCGGTCGCGGCCCCGGTGGTGTGCAGGACGTGGGCGGTGGCCAATGTGGCGTGCCCGCACATGTTCACCTCGACGGCCGGGGTGAGCCAGCGCAGCGCCCAGTCGGCGTCGCCGCCCGCGGGCAGCGGGTGTGCGAACGCGGTCTCGGAAAGGTTGACCTCGGCGGCGACCTGCTGGAGCCAGGCGTCGTCGGGGAAGGCCTCGGAGTCGAGGAGCACGACTCCTGCGGGGTTGCCGGCGAAGGGACGCTCACTGAAGGCGTCGACGATGCGAATCCTCATGACCGCGAGCGTAGAGGGGCCACCGAAGCGCAGGCCAAGGCCAATTCCGGGATGTTGGACCGGAACGGGACGCCCGGGGTCCGGGGGCGTTGACGTGGCAGCGACCGCCACCGGAGGCCGACCGGGCGGGCGGGGCGTGAGCGCTCCCGGTCCCCGCGCACGGACTACTCGAACTCGTCGTGGCGAGCACGGCCCCACTGCGCCTCGAACTCGTCGCGGCTGATCTCCAGATCGACGAGTCCGGGCTCGAAGAGGTCAACGATGGGCGGGTTCAGGGCCCAGTCGTCCGGGCCGCTCTTGAAGGCGGTGCCGTCCTCGGGCAGTCGCACCTGCCGCAGCCGGCGCCCGTCCCGTCCCACCTCCAGCAGGTAGACGGTCGGGTCTTCGTCGTCCTCGCCGTCCCAGCGGCGGCGCAAGTGGACGATGCTCCGGTCCGCCAGAGCACCGAACCCCGGGCGGCCCCGCTGCGCCTCGCGCTTCTCCCGCAGGCCGTCCAGGCCGACGGGCGTGCTCGGCCCGTCGACGTCGGCCTCGTCCAATTCCCAGGACTCGGCCTGCCGGACCCACGCCGCGTCATCGACGACCTCGACCTCCGCAAACGTTTCGAGGATCTCCCGAGGCGACCTTGCCAGAACCCACCACCAACATCCGCCCATGCCGTAGTCGTGCTGGACGAGGAAGCGCTGCTTGGGAGTGGTGCCGGCGTCTGTCATGCGACCTGACAGTAGCGAGGCGCCCCGGCCTCCAGGCGGCTGCCCTCTCGTCCCCTGGAACGCCGCCGAAGGCTTCCTCCGCTGTCACGGACATCCGGGCGTTCACTCAAGGGCTTGTTCGACGAACTATTCCGATATATCGTTGAAGCATCGCGATCGGTCAACGATGGCGGTTCAGTAACGGCTGCGCGAGCAAGCGTGGCTGCAAAAGCGACTGCCGGAATCGGCAGGAAGGACGTTCGCCATGCGTTCCCAGGGACATCACCACGACAGCAACCATGAGCACGGACACGAGCACCGTCACGAGCGCTGCGGACCCGGCCGCCCGGGCGGCTGGGCCGAATTCACCGGCGGCTTCGAGCGGCGGAGGGCCGCGTTCGGCGGCTTCGGGCCGCCTTTCGGGGGGCCGCCCTTCGGCGGCGGCCGGGGCCGCGGCGGGCCGCGCGGCCGGGCGCGGCGCGGCGATGTGCGCGCCTCGATCCTGGCGCTGCTCAAGGACCGTCCGATGCACGGCTACGAAATGATTCAGGAGATCGCCGAGCGCAGCGGCGGGGCATGGAAGCCCAGCCCCGGTTCGGTCTATCCCACGCTCCAGCTCCTGGAGGACGAGGGGCTGATCACCAACGCCAGTGAGGGCGGCAAGAAGCTCTTCTCGCTGACGGAGGCCGGCCGCGCCGAGGCCGAGGGCGGCTCGGACGCCCCCTGGGAGGACGCCGGGCGCGGCGTCGACTGGGAGGCCATGAACGAAATCCGCAAGGCGGGCGGTGGTCTGGTCGAGGCCTTCCGTCAGGTGTGGGCCACCGGCAGCGCCGAGCAGCGGGAGAAGGCCATGGCGGTGGTCAACAAGGCGCGCAAGGAGCTGTATCTGATCCTTGCCGAGGAGGACTGAGCGGGAGCGGGGCGCGCGCCGGGTGTGGTGCGCGCCCCGTTTCAGCCCACCAGGCCCGCGAGCTTGCGCAGCGATTCGTTCAGGGCCGCGCTCGCCGAGTCCTTCAGCTTGCCCGCCATCAGGGACACCGCGGCCCCGGTGAACGCCCCCTCGATCCGCAGCGTCGTCGCCCCGCCGTCCGGCGTCAGCTCGTAGCGCATCCCCAGGTTGACGCCCATCGGGCCCTTGCCCTTGATGTCCAGGAGGCGGCCCGGCTCCAGTTCCCGTACGGTCCAGGCCACCTCGGCGGGGAAGCCCATCAGCTTCATGTTCTCCTCGTACCCCGCGCCCACTTCGAGCGTTTCGGGGCCGCCCTTGGGGAAGGCGGTGTGGGTGGCGTTCCACTGTCCGTACGAGTCGAAGTCGGTCAGCCGGTCCCAGACCTGCTCGGCCGGCGCCTCGATGCGGGCCTGAGCGGTGACTTCGGCCATGCGACCACCCCTTCGGTGACTGTCCCTGGCTGGTGCCGCGGAACGTAGCCCCAAGGCGGCGAAGGTTCAATACCGACGGCCTTCATTCCTGATGTGCCGTCAGATTCATGCAGAGCCGCGGCCGAGGCGGGGCCGCGAGCAGCCGGTCGACATGATGGCGGCGCAGCCCGCGCGCGGGATCCACCGGGATCAGCAGCCGGTCCGGCCGCCAGCGACTGCGCCGTACCAGGCTCTCGGGCATCACATCGTCGATCCAGGCGAACGGGCGCCCGTCCGCAAAGCGCAGTATCGGCGCCCACTTGCGGGCCAGCAGGGTGTCAGGGCCCTCGAACTGCGGGTCATCAGGACGGCTCAGATAGCCGGTGAAGGCGACGACCGGCAGCTCGGGCAGCTCCAGCAGCGGAGCGATATGGGTGTTCGCGTGGTGCTCCCAGGTGGTGGCCCAGACGAGTTCGTATCCCGCGGACAGCTCGCGCAGCCAGTCGGCGTGGTCCGCGGAGAGCAGCACGGTGTGATCGAGCAGATCGTGCGCGGTGAAACCGGGGGACGGCAGCACCGGGTTCAGCACACCGTCGATATCGAGGAAGAGCAGCGGGCGGGTGGCCATCGGAATCCTTCGCCACGGAGGAGTTCGGGGTGGACAGGGAGCGGGTGGGCGGACGGTGTCCGGTGGGGGCGTCGCCGAGCCTGTCGGGGAAGGACGTGCGCGGGGCGCTTTCCGGTTGCCTGCCAGGCGCACAAGACGGCGCCCGGCACCCAAATGCCCGGCTTCCACGATTTCCGGCTATCTCCTCCGTAAGGATGAGATGCCGGGAGGTCATCCCCAACCAGGGTGGGATGCGCAAATGCTTCCCGCCGGGGATGCTCCGAGCCGCAGCGGCTGGTGGGGTGGGACTGTGCAAAACCGTACTGCGTACAGCGGCGGCGACGGCCCCGCCCAGGTGGACCTCGACACCCAGCTCACCGTGGAGCTGGCATCCGTCGTGTCCGCCGCCCGCAGGAGGGCCACCCGAGACGGCGACCGCCAGGTGGACACCGCGCATCTGCTGCACGGCCTCCTGGAATCGGACCCCGCGGTCCGCGGTGCCTTCGACGGCGGCCCCCAGATCGCCCGGCTGCTCGGCTACCTCGTCCAGCGCAGCATCGGCTACGGACTCCAATGGCACGGCACGGTCGAGGACTCCGGCGCCGTCCCCACGGTCACCGAGGGCGGCGTCCCCGGGTGGTCGCCCGCCGCGGCCGCAGCCCTCGACGGCGCGCTCGACCGTGCGCACGCCCGCTACGCCAACCGCGCCGGCTGCCTCGATCTGCTCGCCGCCTTGGTGGACGACCCCGAATCCCGGGCCGTCGAGGTCCTGCACCGGGCCTCCGTGGACACCGCCCTGCTCGCCGCCCGCCTGGACGGGGACGGCTCCGGCCAGGAGTGACGCGGCGGCGACAGGGGTCTCGGGGGTGGTGC
Source organism: Streptomyces sp. NPDC101227 (assembly GCF_044767545.1). Classification (NCBI taxonomy): domain Bacteria; kingdom Bacillati; phylum Actinomycetota; class Actinomycetes; order Kitasatosporales; family Streptomycetaceae; genus Streptomyces; species Streptomyces sp. NPDC101227. The sequence goes on from NZ_JBIWOD010000002.1 coordinate 24,840, forward strand.
TGCTGACGGCGGCTGTCATGATGAGCGGATGCACGCGTCTTCGGGGAGCCCCGCCGGTCCAGCCACCGGTATCGGCCCAGCAGCACCAGGGTCCACCGGGACCCCCCAGGCAACTTCGGCCCGTGGCGGGAGCGCGCCCCGGGGGCGCGGCGCCGGCCTCGGTATCGCGCTGCTCTCCGCCCTCGCGTTCGGCGGGTCCGGCGTCGCCGCCAAGCCCCTGATCGAGGCCGGTCTCGAGCCCCTGCACGTCACCTGGCTGCGGGTGGCCGGCGCCGCGCTGGTCATGCTGCCGCTCGCCTGGCGCCACCGCGAGCTGCCGCGCCGCCGGCCCGCCCTGCTCGTCGGCTTCGGGCTGCTCGCCGTGGCCGGCGTCCAGGCCTGCTACTTCGCCTCGATATCCCGCATACCCGTCGGCGTCGCGCTGCTCATCGAATACCTTGCGCCCGCCCTCGTCCTGGGCTGGGTGCGCTTCGTCCAGAAACGGCCCGTCACCCGCGCCGCGGCCCTCGGCGTCATCCTGGCCGTCGGCGGCCTGGCCTGCGTCGTCGAGGTGTGGTCCGGGCTGAGCTTCGACGTCATCGGCCTGGCCCTCGCGCTCGGCGCGGCCTGCTGCCAGGTCGGCTATTTCGTGCTGTCCGACCATGGCGGTGACGGCGACGACACGGCCGACCCGATCGGCGTGATCGCCTACGGCCTGCTGATCGGCGCCGCGGTGCTCACCGTGATCGCCCGCCCCTGGAACATGCACTGGCAGGTGCTCGGCGGCAGCGCCGGCATGAACGGCACCCAGGTGCCCGCGGTGCTGCTCCTCGGCTGGATCGTGCTGATCGCCACGGTGGCCGCCTACCTGACCGGGGTCGTCTCCATCCGGCTGCTCTCGCCCCAGGTCGCCGGGGTGGTGGCCTGTCTGGAGGCGGTGATCGCGACCGTACTGGCCTGGGTGCTGCTCGGCGAGCATCTGTCCGCGCCGCAGATCGCGGGCGGGGTGGTGGTGCTGGTCGGCGCCTTCATCGCGCAGTCGGCCAAGCCGAAGGACCCGTCGTCGGGTGCCTCCGATCCGGCCCTTGCGGGGGACGGCTTGTCGGTCGGCTCATGCGCCCCGTAAGCTGTCGATCATGCGTTTGACTGTGCTGCCCCCTCCCGCCGCGTAAGGCGGGCGGCGGCCTCCGAGGAAACCCTGGCTCGGGCGAGTTCCCGAGCCGATCGTCGCTGCCTGCACACGGGACCACGCGACCATTCCGCGGCGCATCGCGCCGTCCTGGATTTCCCGGAGCACCTCTCTCATGCATGCCACACCTTCCTCCGCCCTGCCCGTGGGCCGGGGGCTGCTGTACGTCACCTTCACCGGCATCGTCTGGGGCACGGCCGGTGCCACCGCCGCCCTCCTCTACCGGGGCAGCGGGCTCGGCCCCCTCGCCATCAGCTTCTGGCGCACCTTCGGCGGCCTGGTACTGCTGCTCACCGTGCGGGCGCTGCTGCGCCGCCAGCGGGCCACGGCCGCAGGCGCCGCCCCCTATGAGCCGGTGCGCCGCCGCATCACGCGGATCGCCGCCACCGGCATCGGCTTCGCCGTCTTCCAGACCGCCTACTTCGCCGCCGTCGAAGACACCGGCCTGGCCGTGGGCACCGTCGTCACGATGGGGGCGGCGCCCGTTCTGATAGCCGTCGGTGCGCGCGTGATGATGGGCGAACGGCTCGGCGCGGGCGGGGTCCTGGCGGTCACCGGTGCGGTGGCCGGGCTGCTGGTCCTGGTACTCGGCGGGGGCGGCGCGACGGTCCGGCCCGCCGGCATCGGCTGTGCCCTGCTGTCCGCCGCCGGGTGTGCCGCGGTGACGCTGATCACGCGGCGGCTGGGCAAGGGCGGCAGCGGTGATCCCTACGCGTCGACGATCAGCACCTTCGCGGTCGGCGCGCTCTGCCTGCTGCCGCTCGCGGCGGCGGAGGGACTGTGGCCCCAGGCGCAGGGGCTGGGCCGCAGCCTCCTGCTGCTGGGCTATGTCGCCGCGGTGCCGACGGCGCTGGCGTATGTGCTGTATTTCGCGGCGCTGGCAGTGGTGCGGGCCGCGACCGCGTCCGTGATCCTGCTGCTCGAGCCGGTGTCGGCGGCGGCCATCGCCGTGCTCTTCCTCGGGGAGCGGCTGACGATGACCACGGCGATCGGAACCGGGGTGCTGCTGACGGCCGTTGCCGCGCTGGCGGTGGCCGAGGTGCGGCGGGCTTCGGCGGGCGTGGAACCGGCCGTCCTGCCGGTGGCGGGCTGACCGGCGTGCCCGGCCGGCGTTCGGCGCCGGCCGGGCAGCGCGCCGGCTCAGGGCGCGGTAGCGGACCGGGCGGCCCGGCGGCGCTCCTGGTGGCCGCGGGCCGCCGCGTCGCCGGGGCCGTTCCGCTCGGCGAGGCGCTCCCCGATGCGCCGCTGGACGGCCTCGCTCCGCTTGCCCGCGTACTTGAACTTGGCCCTCACCTCGAGCACTTCGAGCCGTAGCCCCCGAAGGCCGGAGAGCTGCCGGCCGTACGGCGCCTGGCCCGCGGCGACCGGAGCCGAGCCGCCCTCCGGCTGGAAGTGGCCCATCTGGCGCTGCAGCAGCGCGGCCTTGGCCTCCGGGTCGTCCACGACATGGGCGGTGCAGGTCAGCTGGACCGCGGCGTAGAAGCTGGTCGGGACGCCGTGCTCGGGCGGCTCGCCCTCCTCCGCCTGCCAGGGGCCGGGGATGAAGGCGTAGTCGTCCACCACGCTCAGCAGGACCGCGGGCCGCCCCTCCAGCGCGCGCCAGATGGGGTTGGGGCGGGCCAGGTGGGTGATCACCTCCCGGCGGGCCGGGTCGTAGGCGAAGTGCGTCGGCTGCACCATCGGCGGATCGCCGGGTGCGCCGTTGACGGCCAGCTGCCCGAAGTCGTGCGCGGCTAGCCAGTCCTGCCACTCGGCGTCATCGGTGGGGGCGTCCCAGGGATGGATCAGCATCGCGACTCCTCAGCGGGCGGTGAGGTATGAGGGCTGGGGCGTGCCGGGCGCCAGATCGTCGGACGGTATGGGGGCGCCGTACACCGGGGCCACGGGCAGGACGCCGCTCCAGTACGGCAGCCCGAGATCCTCCGGCTCGTCGTTGGGGCCGCCGGTGCGGATCTTGGCGGAGACCTCCCGCAGGTCGAGGCGGATCACCGCGGTGGCGGCCAGTTCCTTGGCGTTGCCCGGCCGGGAGTCGGCCGCGCGGCCCGGGAGCACATGGTCGACGAGTGCGTCCAGGGCGGCCGTCTTCTCGTCCGGGTCGACGACCTGATGGGCGGTGCCGTGGACCACGACGCTGCGGTAGTTGATGGAGTGGTGGAATGCGGACCTGGCCAGCACGAGGCCGTCGACGTGGGTGACCGTGACGCAGACCGGCAGGCCCGGGTCGACGGCCTCACCTGCCGTTTCGCCGGCCCCGCGCAGCGGGCGCGAGCCCGTCGAACCATGCAGATAGAGGCGGTCGCCGACGCGGCCGTAGAGCGTGGGCAGCACGACCGGGGCTCCGTCGCGCACAAAGCCGAGGTGGCAGAGATAGCCCGCATCGAGGATGGCGTGCACCGTCTCGTGGTCATAGGCGGCGCGCTCGCGGGCGCGGGTGGGGACAGTGCGCCCGGTCGGCGCATACGACGTGTCCCGTGCCGATTCCTCGTGTGCCATTGCCTTCTCCATTGCACTAGTGCATAATCAAGTTTGTGCTAGGAGAGTATCGGATCGAAGGGCGGCGCGCATCGGAGATTGCCGCCAGCGTCGAGCGAGCCGTCGGTGCGGGTGAGCTCCAACCAGGCGAAGTGCTGCCTCCGCTGAGGGAGTTGGCGGTCTATCTCGAGGTCAATCCCAATACGGTCGCGTCCGCGTACCGGACGCTGCGGGACCGGGGTGTGATCGAAACCGCGGGCCGCCGGGGCAGCCGGGTGCGCCCCAGACCCGCGAGCACCTCCCGGGAAGCGCTGCGGGTGGAGGCGCCGCCGGGCGTACGGGAGGTCTCGGACGGCAATCCCGATCCGGCGCTGCTGCCCTCCCTGGAGGATGCGCTGGCCGAGGCGGCGGCGCGCAGCGCCCGGCGGCCCACGCTCTACGGCGCGCCCGCGGTCGATGACGATCTCGAGGCGCTGGCCCGTGCCGCCTTCGTCCGGGACGGCGTGCCCGAAGCCCCGATCGCCGTCACCAGCGGCTCGCTCGACGCCATCGAAAGGGTGCTCGCCGTCCATCTGCGGCCCGGTGACACGGTGGCGGTCGAGGACCCGGGGTGGGGCAGTCTGCTGGATCTGATCCCGGCGCTCGGGCTGCGCCCGGCGCCGGTCGCGGTGGACGACGAAGGCCCGGTCCCCGAGCGGTTGGCGCGTGTGCTCCAGGAGGGCGCCCGTGCCGTCGTGATCACCGACCGGGCGCAGAACCCCACCGGAGCGGCGGTGGGCCGCGCCCGTGCCACCGAACTCCGCGGCCTCCTGGCCGACCATCCCGACGTCCTTCTCGTCGAGGACGACCACGGCCACGGAATCGTCGACGTCCCGCTCCATCCGCTCTCCGGCGTCACCGACCACTGGGTGCTGGTCCGCTCCACGGCCAAGGCCTATGGCCCGGACCTGCGCCTCGCGGTGCTCACCGGCGACGCGGTGACCCTGGACCGGGTGCGCGGGAGACAGCGCCTGGGGCCGGGCTGGGTCAGCCATCTGCTCCAGAACACGGTCGCCCACCTCTGGCGCACGGCCGTCATCGATCCGAAGCGCGTCGCCGGGGCGTACGACCGCCGGCGGGATGCCCTCATACGCTCCCTGGCCGAGCGTGGAGTCCGGTCGCGGGGGCGCAGCGGAATGAATGTCTGGGTGCCGGTCCCCGACGAAACGGGCGCCGTCGCGCGGCTCCTGCACTCCGGCTGGGCGGTGGCGCCCGGCGCGCGCTTTCGGATGCAGTCGCCGCCCGGTATCCGGATCACCGTGTCCGGCTTGACCGACGACGACATCGAGCCGGTGGCGGACGCCGTCGCCGCGGCCACGGGCGTGGGGGAGGCGCGGCGGTATGAGTGAGGCAGCGAGGCAGCGAGGCCCGATGCGCCGAGAGGCGTGCGGTGTGCGGCCGGATCCTTCCCTGCGACAGCTCGATAGCTCCTGATGCGGGCGGACGAGGAGGGCGAGTGGCGGCTCTGAGGGCGTGGGGCCCGGGTGAGGGCGGGCAGCGAAGAGCCCCCGAGTCGGGGTTCGGGGGCCTTCCGCGGAAGTGGCATCGGTGATCGAGGGTTGAGGTCTGGGCCAGGGCCAGGGCCGGAGCCGGGGCCAAGGCCCGGGGGCTAGCCCTTGCGTCGTGGCTTGCTCTGGGTGAGGGCGGCGCCGGCGAGGATGATCAGGGCGCCGACCGGGGTGTTCCAGCTCAGCTGCTCGTCCAGGAGGGCCACGCCGGCGGCGGTGGCGATCACGGGGATGAAGTACGTGCACATCTGGGCCGTGGTGGGGCCGATCTCCGCGACCAGCCGGTACTGGAGGACGAAGGCGAAGCCGGTGCCCAGGGCGCCGAGCGCGAAGACGCAGAGCAGCGGAGCGATCGGGAACGACGTCGGAAGGGAGGTGAACAGGGGCGCCACGACGGCCAGTTCAAGGGTGGCCAGCAGAAGCTGGGTGCCGGTCATGGCGGCGGGGGAGTGGTCGACGCCGGCCAGCGTGCGGCGGACGTAGATCCAGCCAATTGCGTAGCAGAGCGAGGCGCCCAGTGCCATTGCGGTGCCCGCCATGTCCGTACCGGAGAAGCCCTGCCAGGCGCCGAGAACGGTGAGCACACCCAGGAATCCGAGGCCGAGTCCCGCGACGCGGCGCCGGGTGGGGCGGTCCTCGGAGAGCGCGACGAGGGAGAGCACCATGCCCCACAGGGGGGACGTGGCGTTGCAGATGCCGGCGAGGGTGGAGGGGATGGTCGTCTCGGCGTAGGCGAAGAGGGTGAAGGGGAGGACGTTGAGGATGAATGCGGAGACCGTCAGATGACCCCAGATCCGGGGGGAACGCGGCAGCCGCTCGCGCCTGATCGCGAGGATCACCAGTAGGACGAGCGCACCGCAGGCCAGGCGGCCCAGCGTGAACTGAACCGGCGTGAAGCCCTGAGTACCCACCTTGATGAACAGAAAGCTGAAGCCCCAGACCAGGCAGAGCAGGGCGAAGCGGACCGGCCAGCCGAGGGTCCGGTGACGGGCGGGGCGAACCGGAGCCTTGCCGGTGACCGGGGCGTCGGTGGTCGCGGGGGAAGGCGGCGTGGTGCGGGCGGCGGCGGTGTCAGGGCCCGTGGCGGTGCTCATGCCCTCTACGATGCTGACCTCCACTTCTTAGCACAAGCGAGAATTTGTGGCGGGTATCGCGTAGCATTGCTTATGTGTTGAACCTGGATCGTCTACGGACCCTGAGCGCGATCGCCCGCCATGGTTCGGTGAGTGCGGCAGCCGAGGGACTGCATGTCACCACCTCGGCGGTCTCGCAGCAGATCGCCAAACTGGAGCGGGAGACCGGGCAGCAGCTGCTGGCGAAGAACGGCCGCGGGGTGCGGCTGACGGACGCGGGACGGCTGCTCGCCGAACATGCGGGGCGCATCCTCTCGCAGGTCGAGCTGGCGCAGGCCGAGCTGGAGGCGCACCGCGGCCAGGCCGTGGGCGATCTCCGGCTCGCCGCCTTCCCCACCGCGGCCCGCGGGCTGTTCCCGGCCGCGCTCGCCGCCCTGCGCACCGAGTACCCCCAACTCCGCGCGCGGCTGAGGGAATTGGAGCCCGACGATTCGGTGCGCGGCGTGGTGCGCGGCGACCTCGATCTGGCGGTCGTCCTGGACTGGTACAACCGGCCGCTGCCGTTGCCCGAGGGGCTGGCCAAGGCTCCGCTGCTCGACGATCCGGCGGATGTGGCGATGCCGTCGGACCACCGGCTGGCTCGCCGGAGCTCCGTCGACCTGGAGGAATTCGCCGATGACGAGTGGATCTCCTGGCCGCAGGCCGAGTTCTGCCATGACTGGCTGATGTTCACCCTGCGCAGCAACGGCGTGGAGCCCCGCATCGCCCATCTGGCCGAGGAGCATCACACCCAACTCGCCCTGATCGCGGCGGGGTTGGGTGTCGCGGTCGCCCCGCGCCTCGGCCGCGGACCCGTGCCGGAGGGGGTGAGCGTGGTGCCCGTACGGCATACGATGCGCCGCCACGTCTACGCCATCTGGCGCGCGGACGCCGACCGCAGACCCTCGATCCGCGCCGCCGTCGCAGCGCTCCAGGTGGCGGGGAAGGCCGTCTCGGGTTCCTGAGACGACGACGCAGGCGGGTGGCCGGGGCTCCGGTCAGGCCGGTGGGACGATGCCGCGGATGATGTCCAGGTCGAGCAAGTCCTGCGGGCGGATGTGGAGTTGGTCGGCGGTGTGGTGCACCTCCTGGGGGTCGCGCTTGAGGATGGCGGCGGCCAGCTCCGGGGCGATCACCGAGAAGTAGCTGTCCGGGGTCGCCCAGAGACTGCCCGGTGCGGCGAGGGCCAGCGCGCCTCCCGACCCGCCCTCGCCGATGAGCAGCGACGTGATCGGCACACGGGCCGCGGCCAGCGCGGCGAAGGCATCGGCGATGGCCGCGCCGGCGCCGGCCCGCTCGGCCTCCGCGTCATTCGCGGCACCCGGGGTGTCCACCAGGGTGAGCACCGGGATGCCGAGCCGGTCCGCGAGCCGGACCAGCCGGGCCGCCGTACGGAATCCGGCCGGGCGGGTGGCCGTACCGCACTGCGCGGCGAACGCGATGGTCCGGCCGCCGCGACGGCCGAAGCCGCAGCGTATGCCGCTGTCGACGCCGCCGCACCGGTCGCCGCTGATCTCCTCCCGATCGTCGAAGTACGCCCGCAGATATGCCTCGGCACGCGGCCGCCGGGCGTCGCGGGCGCGGGCCACCGCGCTCCGGCCCGTCTCCGGCAGCTCAGGCAGGCCGAGCGCGGACGGCGGTGGTACCGGTTCGCGCGCGCTCCCGGCCGCCGACCGTCCCGTTCCACCCAGCAGATGGAGCCACCGTTGCAGCGCGCCACGCAGCCGGTCGGGCGGGACGACGGCGTCGATCTGCCCGGCCGCCAGCTGGCCCTCGGCGGAGTAGGCGTGCGGGTCGGCGTCCGCCGGGCGCACCCGGGAGCCGGCGAAGCCGATCTGCGCGCCGGGCAGGGCGAGGATCACATCGGCGCCCGCGCCCAGCGTCGCCCAGCCGCCGCCGGTCGTCGGATCCCGCAGCACGGCGATCTCCGGCAGCCCCTCCGCGCGGTGCAGCGCGGACTGCCCGGCCACCCGCTGGAGCTGGGCCAGCGCCCGCATCCCTTCCTGCATCCGGCTGCCGCCCGTGGCGATCAGCGACACCAGTGGCAGGCGGCGCTCCCGGGCCTCGGTGTACGCGGCCTCCAGGCGGTCGCCGGTACGCTCGCCCAGCGAGCCGCCCAGATAGCCGAACTCGAAGGCCAGCAGGACGACTTCGGTGCCGCCTATGGTGGCGAGGGCGGCGACCACCGACTCGTCCTCGCCGGTCCGGGCGCGCGCCCGGTCCCGGGAGGCGTCGTAGCCGGGCCAGCCCAGCGGGCCGTCCGGCCGGCCGGGCTCCGCGCCCTCGGGCGCCCTCAGCTCGACATACGAATCCGACACCGCCGCCATGGCCTGACGGGCCGTCAGTCGCATGCTCGGCATCGGGGCAGCGGCGCCGGACTCATGCATGGAGCTCTCGTTTCAGGATCTTGCCCATGTCGTTCCGCGGCAGCGCGTCCAGGAAGTGCACCACGCGGGGCCGCTTGTGCGGCGCCAGCTGGCGGGCGACGTGGTCGGCGAGCTCCTGGGCGGAAGGCGGTGGCCCGGCGTCCGGGCCGGTCTCCGCCACGATCCAGGCGACGATCCGCTCGCCGAGGTCCTCGTCCGGCTCACCGGTGACCGCAGCCTCCGCGACACCGGGGTGCGCCAGGAGGGAGTTCTCGATCTCGCCCGCGCCGATTTTGTAGCCGCCGCTCTTGATCAGGTCGGTGGCCTTGCGGCCGACGATGCGGTAATTCCCCGAAGGGTCACGGACCGCCATATCGCCCGTACGGAACCAGCCGCCGTCGAACGCCGCGGCCGTGGCATCGGGGCGGTTGAGGTACTCGACGAACAGATTTGGGCCGCGGACCTGCACCTCGCCCACCGTCTCGCCGTCGCTCGCCTCGATGGCCTGCCCCGCGTCGTCCACCAGCCGGGCATACACCCCCGGCAGCGGCACCCCGACCGTCCCGGTGGCATCCGGGCCGTCCGCACGCACGCTGGTGTTCATGAGCGTCTCCGTCATGCCGTAACGCTCGATCACCCGCCGCCCACAGGCCGCCGCGAGCAGTTCGTGATCGGTCAGCGGCAGCGCGGCCGAACCGGAGACCAGCAGCCGCGCCCCGGACAGCGCCTTGGCGAGCGCGGGGTTCTGCCCGGCCTCGACGGCGAGGCGGTGGTACATCGTCGGCACGCCGAACAGCATCGTGCCGCCTGCGGACAGCTCCCGGGCGACCGCGTCCGTGCTGAAGCGCCCCAGGTGATGGACGCTGCCACCGCGGCGCAGCGGACCCAGGATGCCGAGGATCAGGCCATGGACGTGGAACAGCGGCAGGGCATGGACGAGGACGTCGTCGGCGGTCCACTGCCAGGCGTCCTCCAGCGCGTCGAGGGTGTGGGCGATGGCGCGCCGGGGGAGGACGACGCCCTTGGGCGGTCCCGTCGTGCCGGAGGTGTAGACGATCAGGGCCGGTGCCTCGTCGACCGGTTCGTACGGGACCGGAAGCGGCTCGGGTCCGTCCTCGGGCTCGGCGGCCGCCACGTCTATACGGGGGAGCGCGGCGAGCGTCGCCGGCAGATCGTCGCCCGATGCGGCCAGGACGAGCGAGGGCGCGCTGTCGGCCACGATGTGCGCCAGCTCGCTCTCGCCGATCTTGGGATTCACCGGCACCGCGGCCACCCCGGCGAGCAGCGCGGCGACCGTGGCGACCGCGGTCTCCAGCGTCGGTGTCGCCCAGATCGCCACGCGCGTCTCGCCGCCGATCATCCCGGCGAGCGGCACCGCCACCGTGGCCAGTTGGCGGTAGCTGAGCGCGCGCTCGCCGAAGCGCAGCGCGGGGGCGGGCGAAGCGTCGTGCAGCGCGGGGAAGAGGACGTTCACCGGATCGGATCTCCTTCGCATCGTCGGTGCCCGGCCCGTGGCGGCCGAACCACCCCGCTCCCGCACCTGTGACGGCGGAGAATGGGCTGACCACTCCACTCTGGCAGAGACCACTGACAATGTGATCTCTGACGGCGCGACCGAGGATGTGATCTCGGACCGTGCGAGGTCCGGATGCGCGATCCCGGACGGTGCGATCCCGGACGGTGCGATCCCGGTGTGACGTGATCCCGGTGTGACGTGAGGCCGGCTCCCCGGAAGCGGGGCTCCGGGGCCGGCCCATGACCGGTTCGATGCCGGGCCGGGCCCCACATCCGTTGCCGGGGATCACCCCGGGATCTTGCGGAAGTCCCACGAGGCGAGGGAATCCGGTGTCAGCCGCAGCCACGCGTGCCGTCCGTCGTGCGGCATGGTGTCCATGCCGAAGTACTTCGCCGCGAACATCCGCTCCGGGCCGGCCAGTTCGGGGCAGGGCTCGCCCGTACGGGGCGCCTCGCCGATGAACACCGCCTCGCCCGCCAGCTCGACGCCGCGCAGCTCCCCGTACTCGTGCCCGTCGTCGACGACCACGGCGATCCGCGGGTCCTTGCGCAGTTGCGCCCACCGCTTGCTGCGGGTGATGGAGTACAGCCACAGCGCCGCACCGTCCCAGGTGAACCACAGCGCCCCGACGTGCGGCGCGCCGTCCCCGCCGACCGTCGCGACCCGGCAGGTCCGTTGCGCCGCAAGGAACGCGTCGAGCTCGTCCCGCGTCATCATGATCCGGCGCCCGCGCCGCTGGGTGTCCGCCATCCGTCATCGCCTCCGTTGCCGTCCGTCGCGTACTCGACTGGGCCCTACCTGACTGGGCCGTTCCTGACTGCGATATGCCTGACCGGTCCGTGCTGTCCCGTGCCGTGGCCGTCCGCCCCTGACCCTGCGTCAGAAACCACGGAGGAATCATGGGGGCTCTTCCTAACGGAAGCAATGGCGGCTAGCCTCGCGCGCCTCGCACAGGAGGGGATCGCCCATGCCGACGAACGCGCGACTCATCGAGCAACTGGACCCGGCCACCACGGTGCTGCTCACCGTCGAGTGCCAGCGCGGGGTGGTCGGTACGGACAGCGCGCTGCCCGAACTCGCCGCTGCGGCACGCAAGTCGGGGGCGCTGGCGAATGTCGCCCGCCTGGTGGCGGCCGCCCACGAGGCCGGGGTGCAGGTGCTGCACGCGATCGCCGAGCGCCGTCCCGACGGGCGCGGCGCCAGCCGCAACGCCCGCCTGTTCAGGGCGGCCGAGCGATTGCCCGTCCGGCAGACCATCGGGTCCGGCGCGGTGCGCGTCGCCGATCCGATCCCGGTCTCGGACGATGACCTGGTGGTGCGCAGGCTGCACGGCCTCTCCCCGATCGCCGGCACCGACGTGGACGCCCTGCTGCGCAATTTCGGGTGCCGGACGCTGGTCGTCACGGGGGTCTCGGCGAATGTGGCGATCCCCAACGCCGTGTTCGACGCCGTCAACCTCGGCTACACGACCGTCGTACCGGCGGACGCCATCGCCGGAGTGCCCGCCGAATACACCCCTGCGATGGTCCGCCACACGCTCGCCCTGGTGGCCACCATCGCCACCACCGACGACGTCCTGACCTGCTGGAAAAGGCCACGCCGCGCCCGCTGAACCAGGGCGCGACGGGGCGCGCCGGGCCACGGCCGACGCCGGACAGGGCACCGGCGTCAGACAGGGCACCAGCGCGAGCGCACACGGCGCGATGACCACCTCGACGCGCACCGCGACGCAGGTGACGGCCGGCACGCCCAGCATGGTCAGCCGGTCCCGCAAGACCGGCAACGCCGCGCCCTCGCCCCCCAGTTCACCCCTGGAGTATCGATTTCTTGCCGCGGTCACCACCAGTCAGGAGGCACCAGCCAGGAGGCACCGGCCATTACGGCCGTGAACACCGGCTGCGGCCGCCCCGTCCCGGCGTAGACCGCCCCGACCGGGAGCGCGGCGCCCAGACGTCCGCGATCAACGCCCTGAGGTGATCACCCACGAGCGAACTCGGCGTGCTCCAGGCGGAGTTCGCCATGATCGCTGCCCTGGCCGGAGCGCCGGCGACGAAGGCGCTTCGAGGCTCACCGGTACCAGACCGCCACACCGCCGTGATGCGAGCAGGTGCCCTGGTGGTGTGCCGAATACGACAACGAGCCGTCCCGGCACCGGGCCGTCGCGCCGCTGGACGAGCCGCCGCCGGTGGAGCCCGAATCGCCCGACGAGCCGCCGGACGTACCGGACGGCGAAGTCGGCCGGTCCGCCTCGGCCTTCGCCCTGGGCGATGCCGTGACGGTCACCGTCACCTTTGGCCGGGGCTTACCGGTGACCGTCACCGTAGGCCGGGGTGCTGCCGTCGCCGTCGCCGTTGCTGTCGCTGTGACCGTAACGGTCACGGTGGGCGCCGGATGGGGAGAACCGGCTGCCGTGGCCTTTCCGGCAGAGGCTCCTGATCCGCCGATCCCCACACCGATGAACAGCGCGAGCAACGCGGTCCCCGTATACGCGGCCACACGTTTGCCCCGCCCGCGACGCTCGGGTGGCTGGGGTTGCTGCCAGGGAGGTGGCGGCTGCCAAGGCTGACCCCCCGTTGGTCCCTGTGGTGCAGACATACCGGCCCCCTTAGTTCAATGGTGAACAGATGATGGCAGGCATGTGAGGAAACCGTGGTCATATCGCGGAAATTCGCGAGGAGTTGGGGAAGACGCCTGGAGGGGAGGCCTGCCACCCGGCGCGCCAGCAGGTTCGGGTCCCGTCCGGGCACCGTCCGTGGCGTCGGCCGAGCCCGGCGTACAACCCCTACGAGGCCTCGTAGGTCTCCCTGTACGAGAGCCAACGGAGCAGTGGGATCAACAGGCAGATGAGCGGTCGGATCAGCGGTCGGACTCGGGAGTCCGTCCCCTCGGCCGCTCCCGGTACGGGGGACTTACACATGGGCACGGCGCGCACGATCATGTCGATGGCCTGTTCAGGGCTGCTCGCCGTGGGGCTGGTGGGGTGGCAGACCGGTGATGCGGCGGCCTCGCCCCCGGGGCTGCGTGCGGATTTCAACGGCGACGGGTACGGAGACGTGGTCGCCGCTTCGGACGGCGGAGCCGGGCGGATCACGGTGCTGTACGGTGCGGCCGGCGGCCTCGGTGGCACGCGCGCCGTCATCGGCCAGGAGTCGCCGGGCGTACCGGGGCACGATGAGGACGGCGACGGCTTCGGCCGGGCGCTGGCCGCGGCGGACTTCGACGGGGACGGCTTCGGCGACCTCGCGGTGGGGATTCCGTCCGAGACCGTGGGGACGGCCCCATGGGCGGCCGGTTCGGTGACCGTCCTGTGGGGCGGGTCGTCCGGGCTCGCCGCCGGCAGCCCGCTGCCGACCGGTGCGCCGGACCCCGAGGGACCGTACAGCGCGGTCGGCGCGACGCTTGCCGCCGCCGACTTCACCGGCGACGGGCACCCGGATCTGGCCATCGGCCACGAGGGCGGGGTGCGGGTGCTCAAGGGCCCGTTCACCCGTGCCGGGGCGAACGGCGGCGTGACGGTGCACCGACTCCCCGAGGGGAGCGAGTGGATCGACGCCGTACGGGCCGCCGATGTGAACGGGGACGGGCGAGCCGATCTGCTCGCCGAGGCCAACCCGCGGCCCGAGGACGACGCGGACATCTCCAGCGGCATCTGGTGGTTCGCCGGCGCACCGGGCGGACTCGCCGGGGGAGCGCGGGTCGAGGGGCTGCCGCAGAGCGCGCACTCCGCCGGACGCAAGGGACTCACGTCGGGGGACCTCGACGGCGACGGCAGGGCGGACCTGGCCGTCGGTAGCGGCGGCGGGATCACGGTCGTTTACGGCGCGCCGGCCGGGCCCGGCACCGGGCGGCCGGCCGTCGGCCTGGACCAGGACACCGAAGGCGTACCCGGGACGGCCGAGCCCGAGGACGCCTTCGGCGCGGCGCTAGCCATCGGCGACGTGGACGGCGACCACTTCGGCGATCTCGTGGTGGGCGCTCCGGGCGAGACGCTCGGTTCCGGAACCACGGCCGTGCGGTCGGCGGGCGCGGTGACCGTCCTGCACGGCTCATCGGACGGTGTGACGACGGCCGGCGCGCAGATGTTCACGCAGGACAGTCCGGGAGTGCCGGGCGCCGCCGAGAGCGGTGACCGCTTCGGTGCGGCGCTGCTCCTGAGCGACACCGACAGGGACGGCCGGGCGGACCTGGCGGCCACCGCCGACGGCGAGAACGGCACGGGGATGGTCTGGCGGCTGCCGGGCGGCCCGGCCGGCCTGACCGGCACGGGCTCGGCGTACTTCGGCGCCCCGGCAGCGGCCGTGCGCTTCGGATTGCCGTTGGAGGGGTGACGGCGGAACGGTCCGCTGCGGGCCGATGCGGCCCCGGCGGGCGTCCGGGTGGCCGTGCCGTCAGCCGAGGGTCACCGAGCCGCCCTCGACCTTCGCCTTGGCCGTCGACAGGCCCGTGGTGGCGGGACCGTGCTTGACGCTGCCGTCGGCGATGTCGAACTTGCTGCCGTGGCACAGGCAGTTGATGGTGCCGCCGGTGATCTCGCCGACGAGGCAGCCGGCGTGCGGGCAGACCGCGGAGAACGCCTTGAACTCGCCGTCCTTCGGCTGGGTCACCACCACTTGCTCGGCCTTGAAGATCTTGCCGCCGCCTTTGGGGATCTCTGACGCCTTCGCAAGGGTGGCCCCCGCTTCGGACGAGTTGCCGGTGCCGCACGCCGCCAGGGCCGCGGTCAGCCCGGCCGCGCCGGCCGCCGCGACGACGGTCCGCCGCGAGGGCCCGCCCGCTCGCCCCGATGCCGTGTGGGTCGATGCCGCCCGCTCCGATATCGCCGGGTCCGCCGATGCCTCTCGAGCCATGTCCGCCTCCGATGTCCGGTGGGTTCGCCAGGGGTTTGGGTTTCTGCGTTCCACACGGGCATACGGGCGGGCCGCCGCCCCCGTTCAATCCCCGCTCAAACCCTTATCCCGCGCTCAAACCCTCGCCCCCGCCCGATCCCCGGCCCGTTCGCAGCGCCTCGAGCAGGAAATCGCGCTGGAAGCGGAGCAGGTTCTCGTTGACCGCGTCGTCGGTGGGCGAGTGGGTGGCCCCGGGCAGCGGCAGCACCGTGTGCGGCTTGCCCGCAGCGAGCAGCTCCGCCGAGAAGCGCAGCGTGTGCGCGGCCGCGACGTTGTCGTCGGCGAGCCCGTGGACGAGCAGCAGCGGGCGGCACAGCCGGTGGCCGTGGCCGGTCAGGGAGGAGCGCGCGTAGTTTTCCGGGTGCGTGTCCGGGTGGCCCAGGAACCGTTCCTTCCAGTGGGTGTCGTACAGCCGCATGTCGGTGGGTGGGGCGCCGGCCACCGCCGCGTGGAAGACGTCGGGCCGGTGCAGCACGGCCGCCGCCGCCAGGAACCCGCCGAACGACCACCCGCGGATCGCCACCCGCGCCAGATCCAGGTCGCCGAACCGCTCCCCGGCGGCCAGCAGCCCGTCCACCTGGTCCTCGAGGGCCGGCGTGAGCTGGTCGCCGTGCACGGCCTTCTCCCAGGCGGGGCCCCGTCCCGGCGTCCCGCGGCCGTCGATCACCAGGACCGCGAACCCCTGCTCCGCGAACCACTGCGACACACACGCGGGCCAGCCGCGGTCGCGCCCCACCATCTGCATGCCCGGGCCCCCGTACGGGTCGAGCAGAACCGGCAGCCGCCCGGTGCCCTCCGTGTGCCATGACGGGAGGTAGAGGGCGCCGCGCAGCTTGCGTTCGCCGAGCGAGAGCGGGAGCGGCCGCGGGGTGACCAGCGGTTCCTCCGCGAGCGAGGCGAGGGCGGCCACGGGCGCGTACCCGCCGGCCTCGCCGCGTACGACCGTCACCTCGGCGCCCCACGGCCCGGCCCCCGCCAGGACGACCGTGCCGGCCCGCCCCGCGCCCCCGTACCTGCCGGGGTCCCGGCTCAGCCGGTGGACGCCGTGGCCGGGCTCGTAGCGCCACACATGGGTCTCGGTCGGGTCCTCGCTCGCCGTGAA
Organism: Streptomyces sp. NPDC101227; assembly: GCF_044767545.1. NCBI lineage: Bacteria > Bacillati > Actinomycetota > Actinomycetes > Kitasatosporales > Streptomycetaceae > Streptomyces > Streptomyces sp. NPDC101227. Next base: position 41,009 of record NZ_JBIWOD010000002.1, read on the forward strand.
CAGCACCCGCTCGCCCTCGACGCCAAGGACGGCGCGCAGTTGCAGCCCGGCGGGCGTGACGCGGTGGCCGCCGACGGTCAGATACCGGGTGTCGTCCGTGTCCTCCGGCAGCACCAGGGCGCCCGAGGCGGTACGCGCCGGCGTGCCGGCCACGAGCTCCACCCATGCGGGATCGGTCCGCTCGTGGAGCACCGCGGTGGCGCCGGTCGCCGGATCGACCGCGAGGGTGCGCAGGGTGCGCTGGTCACGGCTCTGTACGGCGATGAAGGGACCGTGCGCGTCCCAGCCCGCGTCGACGAGGTACTCGTACGCCTTCCGGTCCCAGGTCACGTCCACCCGCTCCCCGTCCAGCGACACCAGCTGCAAGGTCACTTCCGCATTCGCGGTGCCCGCCGCCGGGTAGCGGATGACCTGCGGGGGCTTCGCCGGGTTCGCCGGATCGCTGAGGTAACGCCGCTCCATGGGGGAGGTGTCGACCCGGGCCACCAGGAGGCGGCGGCTGTCCGGCGCCCACCAGTAGCCGCGCGACCGGCCCATCGACTCGGCGGCCGTGTATTCGGCGAGCCCGTAGCCGACTTCCGCCCCCTCGCTGCGGGCCAGTTGCCGGTCGGCGCCGTCCAGGCCGACGACATGCAGGGACCGACGGCTGACGTAGGCGATGACCCGCCCGTCGGGGGAGGGGCGGGGGTCGACCACCGGACCGGCCGCGGGTACGGAAAACGGCGCGCCGCCGTCCGTACGCACCGCCCACAGCGCCCCGGACAGCGCGAACGCCACCAGCTGCGCGGCGCCGTCGGCGGCATACGCCACCACCCCCACGGAACGCTCCCGCGCCCGCTCCCGCCGCAGCCGTTCCTCCTCGGGCACCACCTCCGACCCGGTCCCCACCAGGAGCGCCGGGTCGGCCAGCACCCGCTCCGTGCCGTCCTCGTACTGCCACAGCCGACCGACCGGGTCGGTGCCCGACCCCGTCCGTACGAAGAGCACCCGCCGTCCGTCGGGGGAGACGGTGAACTGCCGCGGCACCCCGAGCGAGAAGCGGCGGGTGCGCGCGAACTGCCCGGGAAAGTCCGCCGAGTTCGACCTCTTACCATCCGGCGTGTCGTCCCAAGTGTCGTCCGCCGTGCCATGCAATGCGTCGTGCGATGTGCCATGCGATGCGTCGTGCGATGCCTCGTCCAAGGCGCTGTCCTCCAGAGTGCCGTCGTGTGGAGTTCGTGATCCTCCAAGGCTGTATAGGCACAAGTCGACGCAGCGCGAAAGGGCATCCTCCGCGGAGAACGGCAATGACGTGAGGTCCTCGTGACGCCCAGGCCGTGGCACAGGGGCGATGCGCAGCGTGGCCCGCCGCTCCCCGACCCCGCCGAGTCGCGTCGGCTACCGCTCCCCGGCTCCTTCCTCGTAGGGGAACCGGGCGAGCGGGGCCGCACGCTGGAAGAAGGTCTTGGCGCGGATCGCCGCCCGCTCGTCGGCCCGCACCTGGCCCGGCCGGGAACCGTTGCCGAACAGCACCCCGCCGAATCGCATCCGCAGATACGCCGCCGAGTTGTTCAGGGTGGTCACCAGCCCGTCACCGACTGCCTCGTCACGGTCCGCCATGACGGTCACGCCCCACAGGGTCCGCCCCGCCATCCGCTCCTTGAAGTCCGAGCCGGGGGCGGTCAGCCAGCCCGACCAGTAGTCGAGGTAGCGCTTGGTCCCCGCGGAGAGGGTGTACCAGTACAAGGGCGAGGCGAGCACGATGTCGGTGGCTTCCACAGTGGCCCGGCGCAGCGTCTCCTCGCTCTCCCCGCCCGGCAAGGCGTCGGTCTCGTGCCGTCCGTCCTGGAAGTCCGGCAACGGCAGCGCGGACAGGTCCACCCAGCGCTGCGGTATCTCCGCGGGCAACTGCTCGGCGGCGGCCCGCGCGAGGATCTCGGTGTTGCCGTCGGGGCGGGAGCTGCCCAGGACGAAGAGGAACGAGCGGTCGGTCGCCGCCCGGCCGTCACGTGGGACAACAAACGAGGTCATGTGTCACTCCAGCAGTACGAATTCGGGTGGATCCCCGAGCGGTCCTCCGAGTAGCACTCCGAGCGGTCCTCCGGGCAACCATCCGAGCGGCCCGGCGCGGAATGCCTGCTCATGGCGCGACGTTAAGCCTTCACATCAATGAGAAGGTCAACATCGGAGGGGACGGGTCACATGCTGATCGGGGAGTTGTCCCGGCGTACCGGGGTCAGCCCGCGGTTGCTGCGCTACTACGAGGAGCAGGGGCTGCTTGACGCCATGCGTGGACCGAACGGCTACCGCGCATACGACGAGGACTCGGTGGTCACCGTGCGCAAGATCCGCGCCCTGCTGGCCGCGGGCCTGTCCACCGAGGTGATCCGTTCCGTGCTGCCGTGCGCCCGGGGCGACCGGCCGGAGTTCGACTGGTGCGCGGAGCTGCGGGCCCTCCTGGACCGGGAGCTGGCGGCCACGGACAAGCGCATCGACGATCTCCAACGCACCCGCAGCACCCTCGCCGGCTATCTGGCACAGTCCTGAGCCGGGCCGCCGGGCTGCCGATCCGCCGGGTTTTCGGAGGCGGGGGCGGAGGCGGTCAGTCCGCTCCGTCGCCGTCACCGCAGGCGTCCAGGAGCGCGGTCAGCCGGCGGGACGGCGGATCCGGGCGCACGGCCAGGAAGGTCCGTACGGCGGGAGCGGGTTCGGTGAACGGCCGGAAGGCGATGCGGGGTGCCGGCTGAATCCATGCCTGGACCGCGTAGTAGACCGCCCAGCTCGGTCTGCCGGAGGCGATGGCGGCGAGGGTGTCCTGGTCGGTGGTGAACGAGGGGCCCATGACGGGCTCGAATCCGGCCGCCCGGCAGGCGCCCACGACGGCATCGAACAGGTGCGGATTGGCTTCCCGGGACGCGATGCGCAGGGGCATCTCGGCCAGGTCGGCGAGGGCGACTTCCCGCTGCGCGGCCAGGGGGTGCCGCGCGGGCAGGGCGGCGACCAGGACGTCGCGCCACAACGGGAGCAGCTCCAGACCCGGGCTGTGGGCGACGCCGCGTAGGAAGGCGGCGTCCAGTTCTCCGTCGCGGACCTGCCGCAGCCGGCTCGCCGCGGGCGCGCTGATCAGTTCGACCATGAGCCGGGGAGCCCGTTCGGCCAGCGCCGCCAACACGGCGTCCAGGCGGGTGCCCAGCCCGACGGCGGTGCCCAGCCGCAGGGCCGATTCCCGGTCGGTCCGCAGAACGGACATCGACTCGGCCGCCGCGCGCTCGGCCTCCAGGATGGCGCGGGCGTGCGGCAGAAAGGCCCGGCCCGCCGCGGTCAGCGCCACGGTACGCGTGGTGCGGTCGAAGAGCTCCAGCCCGAACTCGCGCTCCAGCCGCCGGATCTGCTGGCTGACGGTCGGCTGGACGATGTGGAGCCGCTCGGCGGCGCGCCCGAAGTGCAGTTCCTCGGCCACGCTCACGAAATAACGCACCTGACGCAGTTCCACGGGCCGCGTCAGCCGACCCGCCGGGCCAGCACCTGTCCCGGCCAGTCCTGGGCCAGGAAACGGTCGGTGGGAAGGAAACCGTTGCGCTCGTAGAACGCGACCAGTTCGCCCCCGCCGCCCGCCCAGCAGTCGACCCGCAGCAGTTCCGCGCCGGCCCGCCGGGTCTCTTCGGCGGCATGGGCCAGCAGCGCCGCCCCGATGCCGCGACCGGCGTACCGTCGGTCGGAGACCAGCAGCCGGACGTACCGCTCGGGTTCCTCGGCCGGCGCGATCGGCATCTGCGGGCTGGGCCCGCGGTCCAGCACCAGCGCTCCGACGGCGCTTCCGTCCAACTCCGCGATGTACGGGGCGTTTTCGGTCGTGTACCGCTCGACCCGCGCCACCCCGCCGGGCTTCTGTGAATACGGTGTCGTGCCCCACTGCTCGGTGTTGCCGCGTGCGTTCATCCAGGCCACCGCGGAGTCGAGCATGTTCAGAATGGCCGGTGCGTCGGCCAGGCTGCCCGATCTGATCCGTATGCCATGCGTGGTGTCGTTCACGGCGGAAGCTTAGGCGCTGGTGGATGGATCACGGGCGGAGTCGTCATCAAGTAATGGCTCTGCGGCCGCCTGGCCGCCACGCTCGGCATATCCGGCGCGTCCGAGCAGCAGAATCAACTTATCGTTGTGTGGAGACGGTACGCGAGCATTCAGTATCGGGCACGTACCGGGCACGTACCGGGCACGTACCGGGCATGTACCGGGAACAAGCAGCTACCTCTCGCCCAACAGCAACAAACAAACCCACAACCCATGGCTGTGTGCATAGAATCGCCGGCATGGATCTCAACGCCGTGCGCACCTTCATCGCTGCTGCGGATACCGGCCAGTTCCAGGAGGCCGCGGCCGAGCTGTCGATCACCCAGCAGGCCGTCTCCAAGCGCATCGCCGTGCTGGAGAAGGACCTGGGAGTGAAGCTCTTCACCCGCGCGGCGCGTGGCGCCCGGCTCACGATCGACGGGCAGGCGTTCCTGCCTTACGCCCGGGCTCTCCTCCAGGCCGAGGAGCGGGCGGCCGCTTCCGTGCGTCCCGGCCGCAGGGCGTTGCGCGTCGATGTGATCGGCCGACGGGTCTCGGTGGCAGGTCTGCTGCGCGACTTCCATCGCGCGCACCCGGAGACCGATCTCGATGTGGTGACCCTCTTCGATGCCGACACGGCCATCGCCGCCGTCCGGTCCGGGACGATCGACGCCACCTTCCGCGCCGTCATCGTGCCCGGACGGCAGCTCCCCGACGGCATCGAGGCCACTCCGGTCTTCGACGAGCCCCTTCAGCTGTTCACGGGACCGGCCCATGAGTTCGCGGCCGCCCGCTCGGTCGCCCTCGCCCAGCTCGCCGGGCGCCGTATCTGGATGCCCGGCAACGTCCCCGGAACCGAGTGGGCCGCGTACTACGACGACCTGGCCGCCGCGTTCGGGCTGACCATCGACTCGGTCGGCCCCAACTTCGGCATCGAGCCGCTCCTCGACACGATCGCGGACTCCTCGACGCTGGCCACCTTCGTCAGCGAACAGACCCCCCTCGTCTGGCCCGATGGCCACGACCTCCGCCGCATCCCCCTGCGTGACCCGATCCCGGTCTACCCGCACTCACTGATCTGGCGCACCGACAACCCGCACCCGGCCCTCACCGCGCTGCGCGAGCACCTCACTTCCGCCTACTCCGGCCGCAGCGAAGAGGAGGAGACCTGGACGCCGGAGTGGGCTCGGCGCGGCACACCGGCGGGTGAGCGCGGGGGTGGCACCAGGGGCCGCGTCAGGACGGATAGCCGACCGAGGGGAACCAGTCGTCGCGGCCTCGGCGGGTGAGATCGAGGATGTGCCACACCGGGCTGAGCAGATCGATGCCTCGCTGCTCGATGTCGTCGGACAGCCGCGGGTGCCCCGAGTAGAGGTGGCGCGCCGACCCGTTGCCGTCGCGGGTGAACACCGAGACCGTCGAGTCCTGGTTGCCCTCGGCGTCCTCGCTGCCGAGGTCGTATTTGAAGCTGCTGGACCCGGCGCTGAGCAGGCGCAGATGCGTCCAGTTCCGGCTGCGGGCGTACGCGCGGAGCACGGGCAGATCGGCCGCGGCGACGATCGCGAAATCGACGTTCTGCGTCACGTGCTGAGCGATGCCGTCGAACCCGTCGATCCACATCGTGCACATGGGGCACGGCTGGGTCTGCCGCTTGCCGTACATGAAGTGGTAGATGACCAGGTCGCGTCCGGGCCGGGTGAACAGTTCGCTCAGCCGGACGGTCGTCACCGGCGCGTCGCCGGCCTCCAGGTCAGCGGGGCCTTCCGCGAACTCGTAGTCGTCGATCACGGGGCCCAGCGGCAGCCGGCGGCGCAGGTCGGCGACGCGTTCACGGTGGCGCATCAGCTCGATCTCGGCCTGCCGCAGCTCCTCGCGGGCGCCGAGGTAGTCGGCCGACTCCCCGGTGAGATGGGTTTGACGCATCACTACCTCCCGGACGATGACCGGCGTAGCCGTCGCCTGATGGCCGCCATCTGGCTCCGGTCTCCATTGTCTGCTGGCCCGCGGGGGCTCGCCAGGCGGCGGCGCGACGAGGCCGTTCCGAGTCCGAGCAGGTCAGGGCCGGTGTGGGCCCCGGTGGTGAGATCACCGCGGGTGAAGCACCGGGTCTCCCTCGGGCAGGGGCTGCTCGGCCCAGATGGTCTTGCCGCGGGTGTGGTAACGGGTGCCCCAGAGCTGCGCGAACTGCGCGACCATGAACAGCCCGCGACCTCCCTCGTCGGTGTCCTGGGCGCGGCGGATATGGGGCGAGGTGCTGCTGCCGTCGGTGACCTCGCAGATCAGGCTGCGGTCGCGGATCAGCCGTAGCCGGATCGGCGGGGCGCCGTAGCGAATGGCGTTGGTGACCAGCTCGCTGACCATGAGTTCCGTGGTGAACTCCAGGTCCCCCAGGCCCCATTCGGCGAGCTTCTGCGTGGTGAGCCGCCGTGCCGCGCTCACCGTCTCGGGCTCCGCCGCGAGCTCCCAGGTGATGTGCCGGTCCGGATCCAGGCCGCGTACCCGCGCCACGAGCAGGGCCACGTCGTCCTGCGGTCGGGGCGACGGAAGGTGGCGGATCACCGCGTCGCAGACGCCGTCGAGCCGGGGCGAGGCAGTGAGCCGGGGATCGGACAGGGCCTCGCGGAGCCAGGCGGGGGCGGGCTCGGCGCTCCGGTCCTGCGGGCTCGCCAGGCCGTCGGCGTAGAGGATGAGCAGATCCCCGTCGGTCACGGTCGCCTCGCCGCACTCGAAGGTCGCTCCGCCGCGACCGAGAGGGGGACCGCCGGGCAGATCGAGGAACCGGACCGACCCGTCCGCCGCGGCCCGCGCGGGGGGCGGATGGCCCGCGCGGGCCATGGCGCATCGCCGGGTGAGGGGGTCGAAGACCGCGTACAGGCACGTCGAGCCGGCCGCCCCGCCCGCGCGGCCTTCACCATGCTCGGCCTGGAACCGGTTGACCTGGTCATCGAGGTGGATGAGCAATTCCTCGGGCGAGAGATCGAGATCCGAGAGGGTGCGTACCGCCGTGCGCAACCGCCCCATGGTCACCGCCGAATGCAGACCGTGCCCCGGCACGTCACCCACCACCAGCGCCACCCGCGCGCCCGACAGCGGGATCACGTCGAACCAGGCGCCTCCGAGCACCGTACTGCCACTCGCCGGCAGATAGCGCGACGCCGCCTCCACGGCGCCGAGCAGGGGCATCCGCTGTGGCAGCAGACTGCGTTGCAGGGCCAGCGCCGTCGTCCGTTCCCGCGTGTACCGCCTGGCGTTGTCGATGCACACGGCGGCACGTGCCACGAGATCCTCGGCGAGGAGCACATCGTCCAGCTCGAAGGCGTGCTCGCCCCGGGAGCGCATGAAGACCGCCGCACCCAGCGCGGCACCCCGCGCGAACATCGGCACCAGCAGCCACGAATGGACCCCGTACTCGCGCGTCGCCGCGGCCCGGCGGGGATCGACCGCGGAGAGTTCGGCAAGCACCTCCTCACCTGTCAGCAGCAGGGGTTCACCGCCGGCCAAGGCCTGGTGGAACAGGGAAGCCGGACCGCAAGCGAAGGGGTCGGTCTCGCCCGTGCCGACCGTCTTCACCGGGTCCTCGGGGATGCGTGACGTTGCCGCACGCCGCAGTGGCAGCTCCACGGGGATCGGTCCGGAGACGGGTTCCTCGCCTCCCAACACGGGTTCCAGCAGGTCGACGTAGGCATGGTCGGCGAACGGCGGCACGACCGTATCGGTGAGTTCCTGCGCCGTGTGCAGGACATCGAGGGTGCTGCCGATCTTCGCGCTCGCGTCGTTGAGCAGCGTCAGCCGCTCCCGGGCCCGGACCCGGTCGGTGATCTCGAACACGATGTGCGCCAGTCCGATCGTCTCTCCGGCGCCGCTGCGCAGCGGAACGATCGTCTCGGAGAAGGCCTGGTACCGCTCCGGGGCGCCGAGAGGATGGGTGCGCACTTCGGTGGCCACCAGCGCCTCTCCGGTATCCAGGACCTGGCGTTGGCGGGCATCGAACGTTTCCATGTCCATGATTCCGGCCGGTGCCACATCGCGCATGGTACGGCCGACGAAATCATGGTCCGCGAAATTCTTCAATCGGCGGGCGTTCTGCGCGATGAAGTGCAATTGGGTGTCGAATACGTCGATGTGGAAAGGTGATTCGGTGAACAGGCCCCGCAGGAGCGCGCGGCCGAGGCTCTGCCGGCGCACGTCGGCGGCGTGCTCCGCCCGGATCAGCCAGCAGGGCTCGCCGCCGGCGGGCTCGAGCAGATGGGCCCACATGCCCACGTCGACCCGGCTGCCGTCCCGGTGACGCAGGGCCGCCTGCCCGATGAAGGGGGTCTCCGTCGCCCGGCATCGCGCGACCAGACGGGCGCCGTCGGCGCGTTCGTACAGCAGCTCGCGTATGTGTCGCCCCCGGATTTCGTCCGCGAGATAGCCGAGCAGGCGCTGGGCGCCGGCGCTCCAGCTCGCCAGCACACCCCGTTGGTCGACAGTGGCGTACGCCTCGCCGCCCGGCTCAGGGAGATCGCCGAGGGTGTCGAACCTGGCATCGTGCATGCGTGGCACCCATTCCGCGAATCGCTCCACCCGGCTCCACGGCGCCGGCCATATTCCGGAGAAATCTGCTGCATTCCAAAGAATAATTCCAAAGAAGGCAGCATTCCTGAAAATTCCGCGGCCGCGAAAAGGCCTGCGCCGTTCGCCGGGTCGAGTATTCCTCGCACACCGCGTGGGTCGATCCGGAATGCAATTCTATCTCTGGGGCATGCACCCTGCCGGTCCGCGAGCGGGGCTGAAAGGGATGCGGCCGGCGGCATGCCCATGTCGGCCCGTGCCTCCGGCCCCCGGGCTCCGCCGCGGCTCACAGGGTTCCCTCCGAGGGTGCCCCGGCCGTCAAGCCGGGGGTGGGGGTGCCTCCCGCTTGCGGGGGCGAATCGGACTCGTGCGGAGCAGGGCAGGGGAAGGTCAATCGATACCAGGGCGATTGGTCGTCCACCACGGGACGGGGTGAGCAAGCCCGCTTGGATTAAGACGTCTCAACTGTCAGTCCTCCCCGATAGGTTCGGGTTCATGACGACGGACGCGACGAGGGACGGGGATGCCCGGCATGCCCGGTACACGTACCGTCTTCGCGTGTCCGCCGGTGCGCGGGCCGCGCTCGAAGCGGAGTGGGACCGGTGCCGCTGGATCTGGAATGAGTCCGTCGCGAAGTCGAGGGCGGTGCATGCGCACAACCGGGCGACGGGCGAGAAGGTGACCTGTGGCCCGGCCCAGCTCGACAAGATGCTGACCCAGGCGCGGCGCGTGACGCCGTGGCTGCGCGTGGGGTCCTCGGTCCCGCAGCAGCAGGTCGTACGTGACTTCGCCAAGTCCCGGAGCAAGGCTTTGAAGGACATCAAGGCCCGGTTGCCGATGCGGCAGCGTGCTGGGATGCCGAGGTACAAGAAGAAGCGCGAGGCGCTGCCGAGCTTGAACTACACCCAGCGCGGGTTCCGCCTCAGGGACGGCCGCCTGCACCTGGCGAGCGGGATCGTGGCACGGCCGGTGTGGTCGCGTGAGCTGCCGCAGGCTCCGTCCAGTGTGCGCGTGTACCGGGATGCGGTCGGTCACTGGTGGGCGTCCTTCGTCGTCGCGACGACCACCGAGCACCTGCCCGAAACCGGCCGGGTGATCGGCATCGACTGGGGCGTCAAGGAGACCGCCACCACCACGAGCGATACCCACGACCTTCCCCACCTGCAACACGGCCGCACGGCCGCGCAGAAACTCGCCCGCTACCAGCGCATGATGGCCCGGCGCCGACCGGCCAAGGGGCAGGCCGGATCGAAGGGATACCGCGAGGCGAAGCGGCAGACCGCCAAGCTGCATCGGAAGGTGGCCCGGCAGCGGCAGGACACCGGCCGCAAATGGGCCAAGAAGGTCGTGCGCGACCACGACGTCCTGGCGGTGGAGGGCTTCCGCCCGAAGTTCCTGGCGAAGTCCACGATGGCCCGCAAGGCGGCGGACGCCGCGATCGGCGCCACCAAGAAGGCCCTGGTCGATATGGCCCGCAAGCACGGGCGCATCGTGCACCTGGTGAACCCCGCGCACACCACGATGGACTGTGCGCAGTGCGGAGCGAAAACCAAGCACGCACTACCTCTTTCCGAAAGGGCGTATGCCTGCACCGCGTGCGGAGCCGTCTCGCCCAGGGACAAGAACTCCGCCCGCGTGATGCTGATCCGGGCCGGTCTTCAACCCGGCTGGTGCTGATCGTGCAAGACCTGTGAGCCCGCCGGGCCGCAGGCGACGTGAGCCAGGAATCCCCCTCCTGCAGGAGGGGGAGGAGTCAAAGCATGACGTGCTTGACCTGCGTGTAGTCCAGCAGGCCCGCCAGCGACAGATCGCTGCCGTAACCCGAGTGCTTGACCCCGCCGTGCGGCATCTCCGACACGGTGGTGCCGTGGGTGTTCACCCAGACGATCCCGGTGTGCAGGGCCCGGGTGGCCCGCAGGGCGCGGTCATGGGTGCCGGTCCACACGCTTGCCGCGAGACCGAAGCGCACCCCGTTGGCCAGCCGCAGGGCCTCCGCCTCGTCGGTGAAGCGCTGCACCGTGACGACCGGTCCGAAGATCTCCTCCTGCACGATCTCGTCGTCCTGCCGTACCCCCGCGACCACGGTGGGGGAGTGGAACCATCCCCGCCGCCCCGTCGTTGTACCGCCCGTCACCACCTCCGCATGGGCTGGCAGGCGACTCAACAGGCCTGCCACGGAGGCGAGTTGGGCGCGGCTGTTGAGCGGGCCGTAGTCCGCCGGCGGGCCGCCGGGCGGCCCGGTCCGGAGCGAACGGGCGCAGGAGGCGAAGGCGGCCACGAAGGCGTCGTGCACGCGGTGGTGCACCAGCAGCCGGGTGGGCGCGGTGCAGTCCTGGCCGGCGTTGTAGTACGCGACGGCGGCGAGTTCGGCCGCGGTGGCCGCCACATCCACGTCGTCATGGATGATCACCGGGGCGTTGCCGCCCAGTTCCAGATGCACGCGTTTGAGGTCACCGGCCGCCGCGGCGGCGATCTCCCGGCCGGCCCGGACGCTGCCGGTGACGGCGATGAGCCGGGGCACCGGGTGCGCCGTCAGGGAACGCCCGGTGTCGCGGTCCCCGCAGACCACGTTCAGCACGCCGGGCGGCAAGTGCTCCGCCGCGATCCGGGCCAGCAGTACGGCGGACGAGGGGGTGGTGTCGGCCGGTTTGAGGACGCTGGTGTTGCCCGCCGCGAGGGCGGGAGCGACCTTCCACGAGGCCATCATCAGCGGATAGTTCCAGGGGGTGATGCCCGCGCAGACGCCGACCGGTTCGCGCCGCAGCAGCGACGTGCGGCCCTCCGTGTACTCCGCGGCGGCCGCTCCCGGCAGATTGCGCGCCGCCCCCGCGAAGTAGCGGAAGGTGTCGGCGATCGCGGGCAGTTCGTCCTCCCGGAACCGCTCCGGGGGCTTGCCGGTGTCGGCGACCTCGGCGGCCACCAGGGCATCGGCGTGTTCCTCCAGCGCATCGGCGACCCGCAGGAGCGCCCGCTGCCGCTGCGCGGGAGTGGTCAGCGACCAGCGGGCGAAGGCCGTCTCCGCCGCGGTGCAGGCGGCGTCGGTGTCGGATGCGCCGGAGCGCGGGGCGCTGCCGTGCACCTCACCGGTGGCGGGGTCGATCAGTTCCATCGTCGCGCCGGAGGCCGCCGGGCGGTCCTTCCCCGCGATGTGGTTGAGCAAGGGAGCGGGTGCGTCGGTCTCAGCCATGGCGCAGCACCTCCTGCGCCGCCGCCCGGCCGGTGCGTACCGCGCCCTCCATGTAGCCGGCGACCCACTGGTCGGATCCGCAGACGTAGAAGGGCGGTTCATGGGTGCCGTGCAGCGGGCCGACCGCCATCACGTCCCCGGGGTTCCACTGGGTGACATAGCCCTGGGTCCAGGGATCGGTGCCCCACAGCCGCAGATACGACGTGAACGGCTCGAGGGCCTCGTCACCGTAGAGCCGGGCCACGTCGCGCAGCAGCTCGCGGTCGCGGACCGCCTCGGGCATGCCCAGGAGCACGCCGTAGCGTTCGGGCGGTATCAGCGCGGACAGGACGCCCTCGCTCTGCGGCCAGGTGCTGCCGAGCACGCCCTCGCACTCGGAGAGGCCGTTGAGGCCCAGGCCGCGCCAGAAGGGCTTGTCGTAGGCGGCCGCGAACTTCGCCGCGACGGCCTGGCGCTGACGGTGCAACGAGGCGAGCCGCGCGGCGGAGACCCCAGTGACGGCGACCGAACGCAGCGGGCCGACCGGCAGGGCGCTGACCACGGCGCCGGCCGTCACCGTCTCCCCGTCCCGCAGCCGCACCCGGCAGCCTTCCGGAGCCACCGCGACCTGCTCGGCCGGCGCCCCGAGCCGGATCCGTCGGCCCAGCTCGGCGGCCATGCGCAGGGCCACGGTCGCCGAGCCCTCGGCCACCCGCAGGCCCTCCCAGTCCTCGTAGGCGTAGGCGTCGTCACCGGGTACGGCGGCGTGTTTGCGCAGCGCGGCGAGCAGCGAGGTGCGTTCGCACGAGCCGTCGGCGAGGGCGAGTTGGCCGATTTCCCACAGCCGTACGACGGCCGGGCTCGCCCCTTCGGAGCGCAGCCAGTCGCCGACCGACGTCCGGTCGAGGGTCTCGGCGTGCGGGTGCGACCAGGGATCCTGGGGATCGACGGTCCTAGCCAGCGCGACGAACGCGTCGGTCACCCGCCGGTGTCCTGCGTCGTCGCCGGGGCCGAACCAGTGCGGAGGGTCGCCGGCCGAGATGCCCTCCGCGGTGGCCCGTACCATCCGGCCGGGCTCGGCCACATAGCTGGGGACGAGGCTCAGCCCGAGCTCGGCGACCAGCGCGAGATAGGCGTGATGGGCCCGGCCGACCACCTCTCCGCCGAGCTGGACCAGCCGGCCGCCGGGCAGCACGGCCTGCTCGACGCGTCCGCCGACCCGGTCACGGGCTTCGAGGACGAGGACGTCGGCGCCGGCCGCGCGCAGGTCCCGCGCCGCGGCGAGACCGGCGAGGCCGGCGCCGAGCACGATGACGTCGTGGTTCATGGGGGAGCGTTCCTTTGCTGTCGGTGGGCGGCTGCGGGCGGGCGGACGTCAGTCCAGGACCAGGCAGTGCTCGGGCCGCCAGCCGATCTCCACGCTCTCGCCACCGCTCCAGCGGTCCTCCATGCGCGAGCGGTCGGTGTTCTGCTCCAGCACGGACACCGTGACGCCGGGGGCGAGTTCGATCAGGTAAGTGGTGGTGGGGCCGGAGTAGACGGTCTCCCGGACCACGCCGCGTACCAGGGCCATGTCCGGTTCGAAGTCGGAGAGCCAGATCTTCTCGGGCCGGATCGACAGGCTGACGCCGCTGCCGTCGGCGATCCCGCTCCGCTTCCCGACCGGCAGCGCGGGCCCGCAGTCCAGGACGACCTCGCCGGCGCGGTAGGTGCCCGGGACGAGGTTCGAGGTGCCCATGAAGGAGGCGACGAAGCGGCTCGCGGGCCGCTCGTAGACGTCCTCCGGCGTCCCGCACTGCTCGACCCGGCCCTCGTTCATCACCGCTACCCGGTCCGACATGGTCAGCGCCTCGTCCTGGTCGTGGGTGACGAAGACGAAGGTGATGCCGACCTCGCGCTGGATCTGCTTGAGCTCGACCTGCATCCGCCGCCGCAGCTTGAGGTCGAGCGCGGCCAGCGGCTCGTCGAGCAACAAGACCTGAGGGCGGTTGACCAGGGCGCGCGCCAGCGCCACCCGCTGGCGCTGGCCCCCGGAGAGGGTGCGCGGCCTGCGGTCACCCAGGCCGCCGAGCTGCACCCGCTCCAGCATGGCGGCGACCCGCTCCCGGATCTCGGTCCGGCCCACGCCCTTGCGCTTGAGACCGAAGGCCACGTTGTCGGCCACCGAGAGGTGGTCGAAGAGGGCGTAACTCTGGAAGACCGTATTGACGTTGCGCTTGTCCGGCGGCAGCGCGGTCACATCCGCACCGTTGAGCAGCACGGACCCGGAGGTGGGGTCGGTGAATCCGCCGATCATCCGCAGCGAGGTGGTCTTGCCGCAGCCGGACGGTCCCAGCAGGGAGAAGAACTCACCGGGTGCGATGTCCAGGGAGAGGTCCTGCACCGCGCAGGAGGCGCCGTAGCTCTTGCTGATGTGGTCGAGCCGGACGGCGGGCCGGGCGTCGGCGGGGGCCGCGCCGGGGGAGGGGGCGAGGGAGGGGGAGTTCGAAGAGGCCATGGGTCACTTCCCGGAGAGCAGATCGAGGCCACCGCGGCGGCCGAACAGCCGCGGTATGGCCAGGGCGAGGCCGACGAGGCCGATGGAGCCGGCCAGCATCAGCGTTCCGACCGCGTTGATGGTGGGCTGCACACCGAACCGGATCGCCGAGTAGATACGGACGGACAGCGGCTGGGGGTCCACGCCGGTGGTGAAGTAGGCGAGGACGAAGTCGTCGAAGACCAGGGCGAAGACGAGGATCGCGGCGGCCAGGATGCTGGGGAGCAGCGCGGGCAGGGTGACCAGCCGCAGCGCCTGCCAGCGGGTGGCGCCCAAGTCCATCGCGGCCTCCTCGACCTCCGGGTTGAGGGCGGCGATCCGCGAACGCAGGATCACCGTCACATAGGAGATGGAGAAGGTGATCTCGGCGAGCATCACCGTGCCGGAGGAGAGGGTGATGCCCAGGCCCTTGAAGAGCAGCATCGCGGCGACACCGGTGACGATCTCCGGGGTGATCAGCGGTACGAGCATGATCAGGCCGGCCAGCGACCCGAGCCGGGTGCGGCAGCGCACCAGGCCCAGGGCCAGCGCCACCCCGAGCACCACCGACCCCGCCATGGCCACCAGGGAGACCCGCAGGCTCATGCCGAGCGAGTCGATCAGGACGTTGTCGTGGAAGAAGGCCGAGTACCAGCGGAAGCTGAAGCCCTTGAGGACGGTGAGGGACTTCTGGGCGTTGAAGGAGAAGAGAACGACGACGCCGATGGGCAGGTAGAGGAGGAGGAAGAAGACGGCGGTGACGGCCAGGGCGGCGCGGGGCCTGCGGTCGGTGCCGCGGCGGCGCCGCCGGTGCGGCGGGCGGAGCCTCATCGAGTGGCCTCCGCTTCGTCCTTGCGGGTCCGGCGCAGATAGCCGAGCATCCCGATGAAGAGGACCGCCATCATCAGCATGGTCAGGGCGGAGCCCAGCGGCCAGTTCTGGCCTTGGAAGAACTTGTCCTGGATCAGGTTGCCGATCATGATCTGGTCCGGGCCTCCCATCAGTTGTGCACTCACGAAGTCACCCATGGCGGGCAGGAAGACCAGCACCGCGCCCGCGGCCGCGCCCTGCCGGGTGGCCGGGAGGGTGACGAAGACGAAGGTGCGCAGCGGCCCTCCGTAGAGATCGCGGCCCGCTTCGATCAGCGAGAGATCCATGCGTTCCAGCGCCGCATAGAGCGGGATGATCATGAAGACGATGAAGCCGTAGACGAGTCCCGCGATGACGCCGACGCCGCTTTGCAGGATCTTGGTGTGGCCGTCGGCCAGCCCGGCCGCGCGCAGCACTTTCAGTACTGGGCCGCCGTCCGAGAGGACCACCGACCAGCCGTACATCCGCACCAGGTAGTTGGCGAAGAACGGCACGACGATCGCGGCGATCAGGAGATTCTTGAACCGCCCGCCGTGCAGGGCGATGAAGTAGGCGACCGGGTACGCCACGACCAGGCACACCACGCAGGCGATCAGGGCGAATCCCAGCGAGCGCAGCAGCACGATGCGGTACGCGGGGTCGGCCAGTGCCCGGATGTTGTCGAGGTCGAACCCGAACCGCGGGTTGCCGAGGGGGTCGGTGGTGCCCAGCGCCAGGGTGGCCACCAGGACCAGCGAGGCGATGAGGAATCCGGTCATCCAGAGGGTGCCCGGGAGCATGAGCCAGGTCCACAGCCGGGTGCCGGACGCGGCGCGCCGGTGCGGCGCTCGGAGTGCCCCGGAGGGAGAGGGGGTGCGTTGTGCCATGTCAGCCGGCTTTCACGTGGGTCCAGGCGGTGTCGCGGGCCCGCTCGCCCTTCGAGGAGGCGTTGCGGAAGAACAGTTCGGCCTTGAGGTCGCCGGGGGCGACCAGGCACTGGGGGAACGGCTTCACGATCGCGGCGTAGACGTCCTCGCTGCCGCGGACCGGCATGGGGTAGCCGATGTAGCGGATGTTCCGCCGGACGTTCTCCGGCCGGAGCATGTAGTCGATGAAGAGCATCGCCGTACCGGGGTGCCGGGCGTTGGCGGGGATGGCGTAGCAGTCCGAGTTGATCGGCGCGCCCTCCCGGGCGACCTCGAAGCCGAGGACGGACGGGTCCTTGGCCTGCCCGAGCATCGCGGCCATGTCCCCGCTCCAGGCCTGGGTCATCACCGCGTTGCCGTTGAGCAGGTTGTTGTAGCTGTCACTGGAGAAGCCGCGCAGCCGGGGGCGCAGGCTTTGCAGCGTCCTGGTGATCCTCGCGAGGTCGTGTGCGTCGGAGGTGCCGAGGTCCAGGCCGAGCTTCAGCGCGGCCATCCCGAGCACCTCGTCGCGGTCGTCGAGGACGAAGACCTTGCCCTTGGCCCGGGGGTTCCACAGGTCGTCCCACGAGTCGCTCAGATCGTCCCCGATCCGGTCCTTGCGCCAGCCGATGCCCGTTTTGTACATGGTGAACGGGACGGTGTGGGCGGAGTGGCGGTCGTACCAGGGGTCCGCGAAGTAGCGGTAGTGGCCGAACACCGCGTCGGCGTGCGTGAGCCGGTCGTGGTGGATGCGGCGCAGCCGGCGGCCGGCGGTCAGCCGCTGGGCCCATTTCGCGGTGGGGAAGATGATGTCGTAGCGGTTTCCGGCGTTCAGCTTGGCGACCATGCCCTCCATCGAGTCGAAGTTCGACTGGATGACCTTGACGCCGTACTCCTTCTCGAAACCGTCGAAGACGGCGGGCGCGACGAAGTCCGCCCAGTTGAAATACACCAGGTCGCCGTCGACCTTGACGTCGATCGGCCGGTCCGGGTCGCCGAAGGCGTTGCGGCCCTCCGGCATGAAGCCGCAGCCGGCGAGGCCGAGGCCGAGGGCCGCGGCGGCGCCCGAGCGCACGAACGCGCGCCGGGAGGGGGGTGGGGATTCCTCGGGGGACATCGGTGTCCTCTCCGTAGGGGATGAGCGCTGCTTCAGGGCGCGGTCACGGATGCACGAAGGCCCTGCCCTCCGTGCAGACCGGTCGGCCGTGGCGCGTGGGGCGGCGCGCCGAGGGGGACGGCTCGTACGGCTGCCTCGATGGCGTGGGTCAGCTCATCGCGTCACCGAGGTCGGTGCGTACCCGGTCGGCGAACCAGCCGACCGCGGCCTCCCGGCGGGACAAGGGGCCCGGCTCGAAGCCCGGCGTGCCCAGGCCCTTTTGGACCCGGGCCACCAATTCGGCGTCTTCGTCATTCGTGATCCAGCCGATGTGGATGTTGAGCCGGCGGGCGAGCCGGGTGCGCGGACCGGCCCCGCGGCGCGTGTAGAAGGC
The DNA here is from genome assembly GCF_044767545.1 of Streptomyces sp. NPDC101227. NCBI lineage: Bacteria > Bacillati > Actinomycetota > Actinomycetes > Kitasatosporales > Streptomycetaceae > Streptomyces > Streptomyces sp. NPDC101227. The sequence continues at coordinate 58,517 of NZ_JBIWOD010000002.1, forward strand.
ACCGGGGACGGCCACCCGGTCGACGGCCGTCGGGATGGCGGTCCAGGCAAGCACATGGTCGGGGTAGAAGTCGATGAGTGTGTTGGGGTAGATCACCGCGTACCGCCAGACCCGCCGGTCGGCCTCGGCCAGGCCGGGCATGGGGGAGGCCAGGCGCTGGTAGAGCCGCTCGGCCCAGTTGGCGGACGGTTTGTCGCGCAGCGGCGAGGCGAACAGCGCGTAGGAGGCGTCGATCTCGCAGGTGTAGCCCTGGTAGTCGAGCAGCCGCATCAGCCCGGGATGGGCGACCGGTACGTGATAGCCCTCCAGGTAGTTGTCGACCGCGACCTTCCAGTTGGCCTCCTGCACCTCGGCGCCGGCCAGGTCGTGGATGCGGCTGCGGCCCACCGGGACCAGGTCGGCGTCCGCGTAGTGGCCGACGGCCTCGGCCAGCCCGGCGCACTGCTCGGCGAGGGGCACGGCGTCCGGATCGAGATTGGCGAAGACGAAACCGAGGAACGACTCGATCCGGACCGGGAAGAGGCCGAGAGCCGGTTTGTCCAGGCAGGGGATCTGCCGCGCTTCGGGCGCGCCGACCAGGCGCCCGTCGAGTTTGTACGTCCAGCCGTGGTACGGGCAGCGGATGGCCTTGCCGCCCGGTTCGGGGGCGGAGACCAGGCGGGTGCCGCGGTGCCGGCACACATTGAGGTGGCCGGCCAGGGAACCGTCCTCGGTGCGCACGACCAGCACCTCACGGTCGGCGACGGTGGCGGCGAGCCGGGCGCCGGGGGCCGGGAGGTCGGACTCGTGGCATACGAGCTGCCAGGACCGGGCGAAGATGCTCCGTGTCTCGGCGGTGGCGACGGCCGGATCGGTGTAGTGGCGGGCGGACAGTGCGTGTCCGGGGGAGTCCTGCTGCGGGGGTTCCGTCGTGGCTTCGGGGTGCATCGGATAGCTCCTCTGTGCCGCACGGGCGTAGGGGGGCGGAGGCGGCGGGGCGCGCGCTGGGCGCCAGGTGCCGGCGGATACCGGATCCCGTGCTGACTAATTAGTCAGTCAGAGTGGTGGTGGGGTTCGGTGAAGTCAAGACTTGTGTCCTGACTAATTGATTAGTTAGTTTAGTGCAGACGCCGCTCCGGTGCCTCGCAGCACGGACCGAAGCGAGCGGGCGCCCCGCGCCCCGATCCTTCCGCCGCACCCCACAACGGCACCTCACCCCGGCACCGAGCCCCCGCCGTCACCCGGCGCCCGGGCCCGCACCGTGCCGGCACCCCACCCTCTCCCCGGAGGCACGCATGAGCGGTCGTCGGAGCCTGGTCTGGCTCGGGCTCACCCCCGAGCCGGAACGGGAACTGCCCACCACCGTCGCCGCGCTGCGCGCCGCCGCGCACACGGCGGACGTACCCGCACAGGCGACGCGGGCCGAACGCAGCCGCGTCGAGCGCCTGGTGCTGCACGGCACCCAGCGCGGCTGGCTGCGCTACCTCGCCGAGGTGACGCGCCTGGTCACGGAGGTCGCCGACGGCTCCCGCCCCGGCGACCGGCACGCCGCGCTCCTCGCGGCCGAAGTCGTGCTCGACCACCACCGCATGCTGATCGGCCTCCCCGGCCCCGGCTACGGCCGGACGACGGCCGACCGCACAGCCCTGGAAGGCGCGGTGCGCACCCTGCGCGCCGCCGCACCGGACGGAGACCGAGGATGACCCGGACCCACTCCCTGACCCGGCCGGGAACCCCCACCGTGCTCGGCCCGGCACCGGGAACGACCGAGGACGCCGGGACGTACACGGCCACCGGCGGCTACGGCACGGCGACCGGGGCGGCCGAACTCCTGGAACTGATCGCCACCGCCGGGCTGCGCGGCCGCGGCGGCGCCGGCTACCCCACCGCGGCGAAACTGCGTGCCGTCCGCGACGCCGGCCACCAGGCCGGCGCCCGCCCTGTCGTCGTCGCCAACGGCGAGGAAGGCGAGCCCGGCTCGGTCAAGGACCGCTGGCTGCTGCGGGCCCGCCCGCACCTGGTCCTGGACGGACTGGCGCGCGCCGCGCAGATCACCGGCGCGGACCGCGGCTACGTCTACCTCTCCGACCCCACGGCCGGCGACCGCGTCCGCCGCGCGCTCGCCGAACGGGCACCGGGGCTGCCCGTGGAGGTCGTCGAAACCCCGCACACCTATGTCGCCGGAGAGGAAACCGCCGTGGTCCGGCGGATCAACGGCGGTCCGGCCCTCCCCACCGCCAAGCCGCCCCGGCCCCACGAACGGGGCGTCGGCGACGCACCGACCCTCGTCGCCAACGTTGAGACGCTGGCCCGCATCGCGCTCATCGCCGCCCGGCCGGACCAGCGGCACCGAACGGCCCGCACCACCCTGGTCACGCTCGCCGGCGGCGCCGCCGAACCGCTGCTCGCCGAGGTCCCCTACGGACAGACCCTGCGCAGCCTCGCCGCGGCGCAGGGCGACGCCGAGCCGTCCGGTGCCCTGATGGGCGGGCTGTTCGGCGGGCTGATCGGCCCCGGCCGCCTCGGCCTCGCCCTGGACCCCGACGCCCTCGCGGCGGCGGGCACCGCACTGGGCTGCGGCGCGCTCCGCTTCCTCGCCCCGGACGAGTGCCCGGTGGCCCTCGCCTCCGCGGCCCTCACCCATCTCGCCGCCGAAAGCGCCCGCCAGTGCGGCGTCTGCGTCGCGGGCACCGGAGCCATCCGCGAAGCCGTCGGCGCGCTGACCACCGGCACCGCCGCCCCCGACCTCGCCGACCGGCTGAACCGCTGGTCCACCTCGCTGCCCGGCCGCGGCGCCTGCGGCCTGCTCGACGCCGCGGCGGGCACCGCGGGCAGCCTGCTGCGCGCCTTCCCGCACCTCGTCCGCTCCCACCTCGACGCCCCCTGCCCCGCCTGCGCGGCGTCGGCCGGCGGGCTCACCGTCGCCGTCCCCCTCGTTGCCGGCCCCGCCGTGCCGCACCAGCGAACCGCTCCCCGCTCCCGCTGAAAGGAAGCGTCCGTGAAACTCCAGCTCGACTCCACCCGCTGCCAGGGCTACGGCCTGTGCCACGAACCCGCACCGGAGCTCATCGACCTCGACGAATGGGGCTACGCCTCCGTCGTCACCGAGCCCGCACCCGGCCCCGCCGAGGACGCCGCCCGCGACGCCGTCGCAGCCTGCCCCAACTCCGCGCTCCGACTGGCGAGGTGACCATGGAACGTGATCTGTCGGCCCTGTTCGACCCCAAGTCGGTCGCGGTGGTCGGAGCCAGCGACGACCCGGCGAAGTACGGGCACGCGGTCGCCGCCCAGGCGCTGCGGGCACCCGGCCGCCGCCCGGTCCATCTCGTCAACCGCCGCGGCGGCACGGTCCTGGGGCGCACCGCCGCCACCTCGCTCGCCGCCATCGGGGAACCCGTCGACCTGGTGGTGATCTCCGTACCCGGCCCCGGGTTCGAGGCGGCCGTCGACGACGCACTGGCCTGCGGGGCCCGCGCCCTCGTCGGCATCACCGCCGGCTTCGCCGAGACCGGCCCCGCCGGCCTCGCCCGCCAGCAGGCCGTCGCCGCCCGGGTCCGCGCCGCCGGCGCCGTCCTCGTCGGCCCCAACTGCCTCGGCATCGCCGACAACACCACCGAGCTCTACCTCGCCTCGGACCGCTTCGCGCCGGGTGACATCACCCTCCTCAGCCAGAGCGGCAATCTCGCACTCGAACTCCAACTCCGCTGCGCGCCCCACGGCCTGGGCTTCGCACGCTTCGTCTCCCTCGGCAACCAGGCCGATGTCACCCTGGTCGACCTCGTCGAGGACGCCGCCCGGCACGACGCCACCCGGGCCATCGCCGTATACGCCGAGGACTTCGGTGACGGCCGCGCCTTCGCCGAGGCCGCCGCCGCTGCCGGCAAGCCCGTGGTGCTGCTCACCGCCGGACGGGGCACCGCCTCCGCCCGCAGCGCGCAGTCCCACACCGGCGCCCTGACCACCTCCGCCGACGTCGTGACCGCCGCCTGCCGCGACGCCGGGGTCGAACTGGTCGGCACCCCACGGGAGATGGCCGTCGTCCTCGCCGCGCTGAACGGCCGTCGGCGCGCCGCCGGCCGCCGCACCGCCGTCTGCACCGACGGCGGCGGCCACGGAGCCATCGCCGCCGACGCCGCCGAGACCGCGGGGCTGGCCGTCCCCGAACTCACCGCGGACGCCCAGCGGCAGCTCCGCACGCAGCTGTGGGAGCAGTCCGCGGTCGGCAACCCGGTCGACCTGGCCGGAATGGGGGAGCAGGACCCGCACTCCTACGGCGACACCGTCAACGCCCTGCTCGCGCTCGACGAGATCGACTCCGTCCTGCTCACGGGGTACTTCGGCGGCTACTCGGCGGCCACCGGCGGCCTGGGCGGCGGCCCGGCGGCCGAGACCGGCACCGCGGGCGGCGGCGGCGCGCTGGCCGCGGGCGAGCAGGAGACCGCGCGCCGGATGGCGGACCGGGCGACGACCACGGCCAAACCCCTCGTGGTGCAGTCGATGTTCCCGGACTCGCCCAGCTGCCGGACGCTGGCCGCGGCCGGCGTCCCGGTCTTCGCCGCCACCGAGGACGCAGCCCGCGCACTGAAGGCGCTGACCGCCCCCGGGCCCGGCGGCGCTCCCGGCGTGCGCCCGCTGCCCCCGCCGGAACCGCCGCTGCGCGCATCCGGCTACCACGGCGTACGCACGCTGCTCGGCGCCGCCGGAGTGCCGTTCCCCGAGGCGCGGGAGATCACCGACGAGGCCGGACTGCTCGCCGCCGCCGACGCGTTCCCCGGCCCGTACGTGCTCAAGGCGCTCCACCTCCTGCACAAGTCCGACGCCGGCGGGGTCGCCTTGGGGCTGCCGGACCGCAGCTCCCTCCTGGCCGCCTTCCGGGACATGCACGCCCGGCTCGGCGCCGCCTCCTACTCGGTCGAGGCGATGGCCGACCTCTCGGACGGCGTCGAGCTGATCGTCGGCGTCAACCGCGATCCCCGGTTCGGCCCGGTCGCCATGGTCGGCCTCGGCGGCGTGCTCACCGAGGCGCTGCACGACGTCGCGTTCGCGCTGGCGCCCGTCCCGGCGGCCCGCGCCGAACGGCTGCTGGCCGGGCTGCGGACCGCCCCGCTCCTCCGGGGCGTGCGCGGCAGGCCCGCCGTCGATGTGGCCGCCGCGGCCGCCGTCATCGAACGCATCACCACGCTCGCCGCGGCCCACCCCGAGATCGCCGAGCTCGAGGTCAATCCGCTGCTCGTCCGCCCCGACGGCGCCCTCGCCCTCGACGCCCGCGCCGTACTGGCCTGACCCCGCCCCCGCATCCCCTGACCCGCCCACGCACGCCCGCCGCTCCGGAGGAGACATGGACTTCCGCTACACCCCCCGACAGGCCGATCTCAAGGCCCGCGCCGCCGCGTACACCGAGCTGCTGTATCCGTACGAGAACCAGTCCGAGGAGGCCGGCGGACCGCTGCCCGCCGAAACCGTCCGCGAACTGACCCGGGCCGCGATCGACGCCGGCGTCTACGCCATCAACATGCCGGAGAAGTGGGGCGGGCCGGGACTGTCCCTCCTCGACCAGGTCATCGTCGAGGAGGAATTCGGCAAGGTCACCAACTGCCTGTGGGACATCCCCTGGCGGCCGGCCAACGTCCTGGCGTACGGCACCGAGGCCCAGCGGGAGAAGTATCTGCTCCCCGTCATCCGCGGCGAGCGCTTCGACGCCTTCGCGGTGACCGAGCCCGGCGCCGGATCGGACCCGGGATCGGGTACCAGCACCGCCACCCGCACCGACGGCGGCTGGCTGCTCAACGGCGAGAAGTGGTTCGTGACCTGCGGCGACATCGCCGACTTCCTGCTGGTGCAGGCGGACGCGGGCCCCGAGCGGGCCGCCACCCTCTTCTTCGTCGACAAGCAGGCACCGGGTGTGGAGATGACCCGGGTGCCCCGTTTCATGCACTCCGCCGTGAACGGGCACCCGGAGTTCACCTTCACCGATGTCTTCGTCCCCGACGACGACGTCCTCGGCGGCGTCGGCAACGGCTACGAGCTGACCAAGGAATGGTTCACCGACGAGCGGCTGATGATCGCCGCCCGTACGACGGGCGCCGCGGAACGGGCCCTGCAACTGGCGCGCGACTGGGCGGTGGAGCGCCGGCAGTTCGGTTCGCCGATCGCGGACTTCCAGCTGGTGCAGGGGATGCTCGCGGACTGCGCGGTCGACATCGCGGTCAACCGCGCCTACACCCACCAGGTCGCCTGGGAGGCCGATCAGCCCGGCACCGACCGCAAGACGCTGCACGCGAAGGCCTCCACGGCGAAGCTCGCGGCGAGCGAGGCGGCGGGGCGGGTGATCGACCGCTGCGTCCAGATCTTCGGCGGCCGGGGCTATGACCGTTCGTACCCCGTCGAGCGGCTCTACCGCGAGTTGCGGGTGGACCGGATCTGGGAGGGCACCTCCGAGATCCAGCGCCTGATCATCGCCAACGAGCTCATCAAGCGCGGCACCCGCGCCCTCAACCTCCCCCAGCCCTGAACCGCCGCCCGATCCCGGCCCGGCCCACCACGACCTCCGAGGACTGACATGGACTTCCGTCTCACCCCGCGCCAGGCGGACCTCAAGCGCACCGCCCGCGAGCTCACCGAGACCCTCACCGCCTACGAAACCGACTGCGAGGAGAACAACGGCCTCACGCCCCAGGACCACGCGGCGATCCGCGACGCCGTCCTCGCCAGCGGCCTGCAGGCCGTCAACATGCCGGAGGAGTGGGGCGGCGCAGGCCTCACCATCCTGGAACAGGCCATCGTCCAGGAGGAGTTGGGCCAGCTCACGGGCGCGCTGTGGGACACCGTATGGCGTCCCGCCAACGCCCTGCGCTTCTGCACGCCCGAACAGCGCGCGCGCTTCCTGGAGCCGGTCATCCGCGGCGAGCGCCGCGACTGCTACGCGGTGACCGAGCCCGGCGCCGGGTCCGACCCGCAGAACCTCGCCACCACCGCGACGCGCACCGACGGCGGCTGGACGCTCAACGGCGAGAAGTGGTTCGTCACCGTCGGCGACCACGCGGACTTCATGATCGTCCTGGCCGCGGCCGGCCCGGACCGCGAACCGACGCTGTTCCTCGTCGACAAGGACACCCCCGGCATCGAGATGACCCGGGTGCCGCGCTTCATGCACACCTTCGTCTACGAGCACCCCGAGTTCACCTTCACCGACGTCCGGGTTCCCGAGGACGCCGTGCTCGGCGGCATCGGCAAGGGCTACGACATCACCCGCTCCTGGTTCACCGAGGAGCGGCTGATGATCGCGGCCCGTACGACGGGCGCCGCGGAGCGGGCCCTGCGGCTGGCCCGGGACTGGGCGGTGGAGCGCCGGCAGTTCGGTTCGCCGATCGCGGACTTCCAGCTGGTGCAGGGGATGCTCGCGGACTGCGCGGTCGACATCGCGGTCAACCGCGCCTACGCCCACCAGGTCGCCTGGGAGGTGGACGAGGGCTCCGCCGACCGCAAGACGCTGCACGCGAAGGCCGCCATCGCCAAGCTCGCGGCGAGCGAGGCGGCGGGGCGGGTGATCGACCGCTGCGTCCAGATCTTCGGCGGCCGGGGCTATGACCGTTCGTACCCCGTCGAGCGGCTCTACCGCGAACTGCGGGTGGACCGGATCTGGGAGGGCACCTCCGAGATCCAGCGCCTGATCATCGCCGGCGAACTGATCAAGCGCGGCACGGGCGTACTGCAGCTGCCCACCGCCCCCTGACGGCTCCGGCGTGCCCCGGCCCCCCGGGGCACGCCGGACCGTCCCGCGGCACCCGCCGCACGCTCTACCGCCAGGCCGTCAGCACACTTTCCGAGGAGGACCGTTGTCCGAGAATCCTGTTGAACGGATCGGGGTCGTGGGCTGCGGCCTGATGGGATCCGGAATCGCCGAGGTGTGCGCCCGCGCGGGCCGCGAGGTGCTCGTCGTCGAGACCGGCCCGCGCGCGGCGGACGCCGGACGGGACCGGATCGCCCGCTCGCTCGAACGCGCCGCCACGGCCGGCAAGCTCTCCGCCGGGCAACGGGACGCCGCGCTCGCCAGGGTCACCGTCACCACCGACCAGGATGCGCTGGCCGACCGCGATCTGGTCGTCGAGGCCGTCGCCGAGGACGAGGCCGCGAAGCTGGCCGTCTTCGCGCGGCTGGACGCGACGGTACGGCGTCCGGACGCGATCCTGGCCACCAACACCTCGTCCCTGCCGGTCATCCGCCTGGCCGGCGCGACAAGGCGCCCGCAGCAGGTCATCGGCCTGCACTTCTTCAACCCCGTTCCGGTGCTGCCCCTCGTCGAGCTGGTGCCCTCCCTGCTGACCGGCCAGGACACCGTCAGCCGGACGCGGGCCTTCGCCGCCGACGTCCTGGGCAAGCAGGTCGTACAGGCCGCGGACCGGGCCGGCTTCGTCGTCAATGCGCTGCTCGTCCCCTACCTGCTGGACGCGGTGCGGATGGTGGAGTCCGGCGTGGCGCCGGCGGCCGACATCGACCGGGGGATGCGCCTGGGCTGCGCCCATCCGCTGGGCCCGCTCGCGCTGGCCGACCTGATCGGCCTCGACACGACGCGGGCCATCGCCGAGCAGCTCTACGCGGAGTTCCGCGAGCCGCGCTACGCGCCTCCGCCGCTGCTGGCCCGGATGGTCGACGCCGGACTGCTCGGCCGCAAGTCGGGCCGCGGCTTCCACCACTACCGATGACTGACCTGCCACGACGGGCTGAGCGTGCCACGACGACCGGTGGAGGCGATGCGCGAGAACGTCCGCGGAAGACGATGCGGGAAGATGGAAGGAGACGGGCCCCAGGAGCCCGCCGAACACCGACACCGACCCGGGGAGCACTCACGTGGCCAAGGCTGAACGCACTCTCGAAACGCGGGAACGGATCCTCTCCGCCGCGTGCGAAGTGATCGCCGAGGTCGGCTTCGAGAAGATCCGCATGCGCATGGTCGCGGAACACGCCGGAGTGTCCACGGCCCTGCTGCACTACCACTTCGAGAACCGCGAGCGGCTCTTCGCCGAGGCGATGACCCATTCCTTCGCCCAGACCGGCACGGAGCTCGAACGCGATGCGGACACCGTGCCCGCCTCCGTGGTCCTCGCCCGCATCCTGCACAACATGCTCCCCACGGACCCGGAACTGCGACAGGACTGGCGCCTGTGGCAGGAGCTGTGGGTCAGGGCCCTGCGCGACGAGTCCGCCCAGCACCTCGCCGTCGACCTCTACGACCAGCTGCACGCATGGATCAGCCAGGCCATCCGCCGGGGCATCGACTCCGGCGAGTTCACCGACTGCGATGTCGAGGAAACCAGCACGCTGCTGCTGGCGCTGAGCGACGGCTTCGGTATCCGGCTGATGCTGGACGACCCGCGGATCGACCTCCCCGCCGCCCAGGCCGCCATCTGGCGCGCCGTCGCGGGCACGCTCGGCGTACCGGCCGCGTTCCCCGCCATCTGAGCCCGGCGTCCGAGCCCGGTGCCCGAGCCCCCCACCCGAGCCCTTCATTCCCCGGGCGGGCCCGCCTGCCGGAACGTCCGCCAGTACTGACGTCGCTTCTCGTCCCGCACGACGACGCCGAGGCGGGCCAGTTCGTCGCGGAGCTCTCGTACGTCGTCGTCGGACGGCCCTTTCTTCTCCAGGGCACCTTGGCGGGCCTTGAGGAAGGCGTTTGCGGCTTCCGGCAGTTCGGGAGCGTCCGGGACCCAGCGGCGGAACTCGCCCTGGTGCGGATCGGCGTCCGCCCACGTATAGCCGTGCCCGGTGAAGGCGTCGGCGGCGCGGCCGGCATCCAGGTCGCACTCCTCCCGCGTGAGCTCCCCGCCGTCGTGGCCGAGCAGGACGAGCTGCTTGCCGTCCCGGCACACCGTGGCGATGGCCTCGTGCGGGAACTCCCGGTCCCGGCCCTTGCGGCGGAGCACCACACGCTCGTCCGTCAGGCGAACGACCAACTCCTCGTGCTGCGCGACGAGTCCGAGCACCAGCCCCGCCACCGCACCCGCAGCGGGCAGCCACCAAGGTCCTGGGATCGACGCGAGGAGCCGGGCGGGCCCCTGCAGAGGCGCCCAGGGCAGCGTCACGAGCCAGTCGGCCAGGAGGCCGGCGAGCTGGCCGACACCCGTTCCCACCAGCACGAACACGACGTAGACGCACGCGGTGCCCCACGCCGAACGACCGAGCACGGTGGGCGGATCCACCTGCGGTTCCTGTCCAAGCCTCTTGCTCATGTCCATGTTTCCCCCTTCGTTTCCACCCTGGCCGGCATCATAAACCGAGCGCTCGATCTACTATTAGGGGAAGCGAAGAGAAGAGCCGACCAGAAGGAGCCCGCGATGAGAACGGTCGACCCGGCCAAGCGCCGAGCGCGGCGCCGGCACATCATCAACGCCGCAACCGAGCTCTTCGCCACCAAGGGCTTCGAGCGCACCACCACGGCCGAAATCTGTAAGGCCGCCGGCATGAGCGCGGGCAACCTGTTCCACTACTTCCCCAACAAGCGCGCGATCTTTCACGCCGTCTTCGAGGACGACGAGCACGACGGCGCCGGCAAGTCCGAGCGCCTCGCCGCCGCGCGTGCCGCCGACGACCCGTGGACCGCCCTTCTCGACACCGTCGACCTTCTCGCGGCCCCCGCTACGCAGCCACTGGTCCCCGCCCTCGTCATGGAGGCGATGATCCAGGCCCACCGCGACCACGAGCTCGAAGCGCTGCTGAGCCGCGACAACGACGAGGAGCGGTCCACCGTCACCGCCCTGCTGCGGAGCGCGGCCGCGAGCGGCCGGATCGACCCCGCCCTGGACCCGGACGACACCGCGGCCTGGGTCATGGCACTCATCGCCGCTCTCTACACCAGCGCCGCCACCGATCCGTCGTTCAGCCCGGCCGGTCAACTGCCCATGCTGCGCCTGATCCTCCACCGTTTCCTACGACCCGACGCCGCCGCGGTACCGGAGCGGCCAAGGCCGTAGGCGGGATGCCCGGAGCGAAGCGAGGGCGTACGCCATGGAGCGGTGGCCGAGCGCACGCGCACCCGGAACTAGCCCACCCACTCCCGCAACAACCCCTCCCGCTCCGCCCGCCGGGGCGACCCGCCTTCCCACCCGCGGCCCCACTGCGACATCGCCGCCAGCGTCGTCGCCATCGTCGCGGCGCCCTCCGTGAGGCGGGACAGGAGGGCGCGGGAGAGGTCGACCTCCGCCTGGGAGTAGCCGACGGCCGCGGCGACGTAGGCCGCCAACTCGTGGTCACCGTCGGGTGATTCCACGCGCACCGTCATCAACGGCGGGGCATCGCCCACCCGGCCCGGGCCCGCCGACAGAGCCAGTTCCAGCACCGTGCCCACAGCCAGGTCCTTGACCGCGCCGACCTGCCGCTTCAGGGATTTCACGGGGACGTCCGCCACCGTCAGGGCATGCACGTCCTCCCACAGATGAAAGCCGGACTGCCCGTCACCGAGGGACACCACGCCCTCGGGGGTCAGGCGCACCCCGGGAGCCAGACCGGACGGCTTCGCGCCCACGTACACGTCGCCCTCGGCGATCCAGAACAGGCCCACCATGGCCATGGGGTGCTCTCATCTCCCGACGACGGCCCCGCCGTCGTGTCACACATCAAACGATCAGGTCGTTCTCCGCAACGCGCGAAGGGGCCGGGGAGTTCCCGTCTGCCGGCCCCACGCACGGCCACGACCGCTCGGCGCGGTGCCCGTTCTGCGGCGCGTTCGTGGCTAGTTCTCCCGCTTGATCCACTCGCTGCCGCCCAACGGGTAGTCGTAGCCGGGGCGGCCGGCGTCGCCGCTGGTGCGGAAGGGGGTGCCGTTGCTGTCGATGCGCACGGTGCCGTGGCGGTCGCCGCTGGACCAGTCCAGGGCGAGCTCCCAGCGGACGTCGTGCGCCTTGGTGTGGGCGGTGACGTAGAAGACCTCAGGGTCGGATTCGCTGATCTTGTACGGGAAGTCGCGCTGGCCGTTCTTGACGCCGACGGTGGGGCTGCCGTTGTCGAGGTCGATGTCGAACGACTTGGTCTCGACGCGGCCGCCGCAGCCGACACCCATCGCGTAGTCGTTCCAGGCGACCGGGGCGCCCTTCGCGATCACGCGTACGTGCAGCGCCTCCAGGACGACGGTGTCCTTCCCGGTGCCCTGCACGGTGAGGGCGACGCGCTGTTCCCCCGAGGAGACCGCGCCGTACGCGGCCGCCCAGCGGGGGGCATCCTGCTCGGGGGCGGGCGGGCCGACCTGCGCGGGCTCGCTGTCGACGAGGAAGTGCTGGCTGCACGGGGTGTCGTAGATGTAGGGGCGGGTGGCGACGTTGACCGGTACGCCGCGTGACTGCTCGGCGGCGCCCCCGCTGTTGGGGGCGGCGGACTCCGACGCCGAGGCGGAGGGTTTGCCGGACTTCGCGCTCCGGGACGGGGAAGGAGAAGCCGATGAGGATGGCCGCTTGTCGGTCGCTCGGCCGGTGCCGGCGTCGGTACCGGTGCCGGTGGCCACGGCGGCCTTCCGGCCACCGCCGTCGCCCCCGGAGGACGGCAGGTTCACGGCGAGCACGACGGCTCCCAGAACGGCGGCCGCGGCGACCGAGGCGATGAGCGCGGTGCGGCGCCGACGGGGCCGACCGGGAGCGGGCGGTTCCGCGCCGCCGACAACCGGTGCAGCACTTCCGACGGGCTCGCGGCCTTCAGCGCCCACGGGCGCCTGCTCCATCCCACCCGCCACCTCGGGCAGCCCCTCACCCGAACCGGCGGTGTCCTTCGCCGCCTTGGGCTTCCCCGACCCGGCGCCGCGCACCACCCCGTCCGGCCCCGGCCCCGGCCCCTTACGTCCCCGCGCCGCATCGGCCAGAATCCACCGCCGGTGCAGCTCGATCAGTTCCCCGGGGGTGGCCCGGCACACCCGGGCGAGCCGCTCGACCGGCGCGTAGTCGGCCGGCACCGCGCTGCCGTTGCAGTAACGGTGCAGCGTCGACGTGCTCATGTGCAGCCGCTTGGCCAGCGCCCCGTAGCTCAGCCCCGAGCGTTCCTTGAGCCCCCGCAGCAACTCCGCGAACGCGTCCGCATCCCCGGCGGTCCCCGTCGCTCCCGTGGCCCCTGTCGCCCCTGACACCGTTGTTCCCCTTCCCCTGCGGCCCGGCGCGTCCCATTCCCGCGTTCCAGGCCGCTTACATTTCCCCTGGTCAAAGCCCGTTTTCGCGTTCCGGCGTCCCCAACTGCCCGGCATGCGTGGCGGCTGGGACGGATCACCACACAAGCTTCGGTCATCCAAGCACCACAGCCACCGCACCACCGAAAGGGCTCAGCCACATGTCCAGCCTCCGCAACTCCCGCACTCGCCTCCTGACCGCCGCCGCGGCCGGCGCGCTCGCCGCCCTCACCCTGACGGCGTGCAACGACGCCTCGGGCGTCCGCGACGAGGGCTCGTCCGCGAACGCCGCCGCCACCGCGTCGCCCGGCTCCGGCTCCTCCTCCCACAACGGCCCGAATCCCGCGCCCGCCGGTTCGAAGCCGGCCGCGAACGCGCCCGCGGCGAAGACCTCCGCGGCGTCCGGGAACGGGAAGAACGGCAGCCGCGGCAAGGCCGTCACATGCCAGGGCTCCAACACCAAGACGGTCGCGGCCCCCCTGAACCGCCCCGTGAACCACATGCTGCTCACGGTCACCAACACCGGCGGCAGCACCTGCTATCTCTACGGCTACCCGGCCGTCCGCTTCGGCGAGGCCCAGTCCGTGCCGCCGGCCATCGAGGACTCCCACCCGCAGGCCGTCGTCACCCTCAAGCCGGGCGAGTCCGGCTACGCCTCCGTGACCCTGTCCGCGGCCGACGGCAGCGGCGCCCACGGCCGTACGGAGAAGTCCCTGGCCGTCTACTTCCAGGGCCCCTCCGGCAACGAGAGCGTCGGCACGGCTGCCCACCCCGCACTGCCCGCCAAGGGCGTCCACATCGACGACTCCCTCAAGGTCACGTACTGGCAGCAGTCGATGGACGACGCCATCAGCTGGTGACACCGGCGCCGGCACGGCGTTCACCTCGCCTGCCCGGGAGTTCGCCGTGCCGCCGGCTCCCGCCGCCGCGCAATCCGGACGTATCGCTTGGCCGGTAACGCGGCAGCACCCTGCGACGCAGTACTGCATACGGGTGGCCGTGACCGTCCCCCCGTATGCGATCTCGGCCAGGGTGCCTCCTGTGGGGGGTGGTCACCCTGGCCGTGATCGCTCTTCCTGCCGTAGAGGCGCTGCGTACGTCGGATTGCGACTCCGATGAGCCACCGGCCCGAAGGGCTGCGCGCCGTTCTGGAACCGCTGCACCCTCCTCTACGGCAACCGCGATCCCGGATCCACCATCTTCCGCGAGGAACTCGACCACCTCGCCGCCACCCACGGCGACCGGCTCCGCCTCGTCCACGTCCTCAGCCGCTCCGAAGCCGCCGCCCCCGAACTCCGCGGCCGCCGGACCGAGGACCGCATCCGCCAACTGGCCGCCGCCCACGGCCTCGACGGCATCGACGAGGCGTACCTGCACCTCCCCCACTCCTGCCGCGAAGGCATCTGCGGCACCTGCCGCGCCAAGACCACCTGCGGCGTGACGGAACGTTCGGGCGGGTGGTTCAGCGGCACAGGGCCGTGTCCACCGCACCGTCCATGCGCTCCTTGGTTGCCTGGCTCGGCTGGAGGGTCACCGCGACATGGGCGGCGCGGCCGTCCTCGGTGGCGCCGCCTCGGGTCTCGTATCCCGTCATGCTGCCGCCGTGGCCCCAGTACACCCCGCCGCACGACAGCGGCGTACGCACGATTCCCAGCCCGTACCGGGCACCGGCGGGAAAGGGGTAACCGGCGGGGACGGTGGTGCGCATCAGGTCGAGCTGAGCCTTCGGGAGGAGGCGACCGGCCAGCAGCTCGGTGAAGAACCGGTTCAGGTCGGAGTCGGTGGACACCATCTGACCCGCGGCCCAGGCCCAGGAGGGGTCCCATTCCGTGGCGTCGACCAGCGGCCCGCCTGCCGAATCCTGGTAGTAGCCCCTGGGATGGCGCTCCCGGATCGTCAGCTCGCCGGGGGCGGGGAAGTAGGTGTGGCGCAGTCCGATGCGTTCGATGACGCGCCGGTCGATCTCCTCGGCGAGCGGGCGGCCGGTGACCTTCTGGACGATCAGGCCGGCCACCAGGTAGTTCGTGTTGCTGTAGGACCATTTCGCGCCGGGGGTGAAGTCGGCCCTGTGCTGGAGAGCGAGGTCGAGGAGCTCACGGGGGTCGTAGGAGCGGATGTCGTCGCTGAGGTACTTGCTGTAGTTCGGAAGTCCGCTGTTCTGTTGGAGGAGCTGGCGAACGGTGATGCGGCGTCCGTCGATCCCGTCCCCGCGGACGAGGCCGGGCAGATAGGTGTGAACCGGGGCGTCGAGGCCGATCTTCCCTTCACCGACCAGTTGCAGCACGACCACTGCGGTGAACGTCTTGGTGTTGCTGCCGATGCGGACCTGACCGTCCCGGGGCACCTCCGCGCCGGTGGCCAGGTCACCGACCCCCGCGGTGAAGGTACGGGTGCGGCCGCCAAGGCCCTGGACGCTCGCCAGCGCGGCGGGCACACCGTCGGTGTGCACCAGCGTGTTCAGGCCCTTCCGGACGGAGTCCGGCCCGGCGGCGGCAAACGCCGAGGGTGGCGCCAGGGCGCCCATCGTCATGACGCCGAGGGCCACCGCGGCCGGCACGACTCTGCGCCGACCACTCCGCCGCCCGGACGAACGAAACCTCTGCCATGCCTGCTCACGCACGAGTCAACTCCTACGGAATCCGCGGAAACCGGCTGCCGACCGGCTGCCTGTGCCGGACCCAGCATCTCGGGAGGCGACCCCGCGGGACGATCGTGCTACCCGGTCAGGTCGTGGTGGGGCTAACCTCCGGCGCGCTCAGCCGGCGGGGAACGGGCGGGGCAGGGACACTCTGGGGGCGGTGTCAGGGTGCCGCCCGCCTGGCCTCCTTCGCCCCCTCTCCCCGAGCGGCACGCTCCCGGTGCGCGTCTTCGACTTCCGCCGCACGCACGGCACGGACGGCGAGGACGAGCGGTGGATGTGGACGATCAACGGGCGGCCGTTCGGCACCGACGCGGTGCCGGCCACGCCGCGGCTGGGCAGTGTGGAACGCCGGCGCTTCAGCAGCGACTTCCACCATCTCGTCCATGTGCACCTGGCCCAGTTCCCGGTCGGGGCCGGGGGAGCGGCGACGGCTCCGCCGCCCGAACGGGCGAGTGTCCGCCGCCGTTCCCGGTCGGTGGTCGCTCAGGTCCCGTCGGCGGCGCGTGGGAGTCCGGCCAGGCGGGACAGCGCGGCGAAGCCGTCGTCGGTGCCGGGCCAGTGAGCGCGTACCGCCTCGATCCCGGCCCGCCGTACGACGCTCCGCAGGACGAACGCAACGATGATGGCGTCGTCGGCATAGCCGATGACCGGTAGGAAGTCGGGGATCAGGTCGATGGGCGAGGCCAGATAGACCATCAGCAGGCCGAGCCGGACCCGTACGCCCCGGGGCAGCGTCTTGTCGGCGGCCAGGCGGCGCAGCAGCCGCACCAGATCCGGGAGCAGCCGTACGGCCTCGGCGAGCAGGGCGCCCTTGGGGCGGATCAGCAGCAACGCGATCAGCAGAGCCAGCCACGCGGCGAGCAGGCCCGCGCCGATCGCGATCACTATGTCCCACCACATGCGGTGCTCCGATTCAGTCGACGGCGCGGCACCGCTCCACCGCTTCCCGCGCCGCCGTGGCGCCGGGGGCGCAGACTACGGGCAGCCGTCGATCGTCACCCTCGCACGGTGGACGTCGTGGGACAGGGCAAGCGCCGTGCACCCCGTTTCCCGCTGACCGCCGGTCTTCAGCCGGCTGGGGCACCCTGCGCCGCTACCTCACCGTCGACTTTCACGCGACGCGTGCGAGCCGAACTCGCCAGCTTCTCGGCAGCCACTTCCTGGGTGATGTCCTGGATCTCCTCGCCCGCCTCGATGGCCGCACGCCTTACTTCGAGGGTCAAGCCGACCGACGTCTTGATGATGCCCCGCACCAGCGGTTTCGCCACTCTCTTGATCAGAGGAGCCGTGACCAGGCCGATGAGGAAGGGAGGAACTACAGGGGGCATGTGTGAACCCTCTCTTGTGTGCACAGCTGGGTAGATATTTCACCCCCACCGAAAAACACCGTAGTCGGCCCTCGGCCGCTACGCCCGGGGACGCCGACGGCTTTCATTCGTTCGGCCGGAGGCACGCCGGAGCGGCCCGTGACTGCGGAGCGGGATCAGAACGGTTCCGGTGCGCCCCGCCCGCTGCGGCGCCGTGGTTGAGGTTGCTACAGGCTGACGCCGCCGGTGACGTCGATCTTGGCGCCGGTGATCCAGCGCGCGTCGTCGGAGGCCAGGAAGGCGACCGCGTCGGCGATGTCCGGGACCTGGCCGATCCGGCCGAGGGCGGTCAGGCCGATGTTGCGCTCCAGGTTCGCCGGGTCGGCCAGCACGCCGGCGGTCATGTCGGTGCGGGTGAATCCGACGACGACGGAATTCACGGTGATCCCGCGGGGGCCGAGGTGCTTGGCCAGGGTGTGGCTGAACACTTCGAGTGCGCCCTTGGTGAGCGGATAACCGATGCCGTGCAAGGAGGCGATACGGGTGGAGACGGATGAGATGTTGATGATCCGGCCACCGTCGCGCAGCCGTGGCAGCAGCCGCTGGGTGAGGAAGAACGGTGCCTTGATGTTGACCGCGACCATCTGGTCGAACTCCTCAGGGGTGAGAACCTCGATCGGCCGCCCCATGAGGTTGAGCCCCGCGTTGTGGACCAGGATGTCGATCGTCGATTCCCCGTGTGCGCGCAGTCCGGACTCCAGTCCGGCCATGAGCGTGTCCACGTCGTCGGGAACGCCCAGTTCGGCGCCCACGGTGAACGCCCGGCCACCGGTCTCGGCGATGGTCGCGGCGGTCTCCTCGGCCGCCGCCTCGTTGCTGCCGTAGTGCACGGCTACCAGCGCGCCCTCCCGGGCCAGGCGTTCGGCGATGCCTCGCCCGATGCCCCGGCTGCTGCCGGTGACCAGTGCGACCTTTCCGCTGAGGTTTCCCATGTTCACTCCTTGATCGTGGTCCGCGGAGTTCCCCTTATCGACTTAAGTAAGGTTAGCCTCACCTGAATGTGACGAGTGTTCAGTCGCCGGGGCCGGTGCCCTTCTCGGCCACGGACACGCGCGCCGCCGGCTGGGCGTAACAAGGAAGCGGAGCCTTCGTTGGCCTGGGTATGACTGCCCTTCGGAAGATCGTCACAGGTATCGGGGCGACGGCCGCAGCCGTCGGCATCGTCTTCGCCGCGGGGCCGCCGGCGACGGCTGCCGGCAAGTGGTGCAACAACGCCGTCTGTATTGAGACCTACGACTCAGGGACCTATCTGGGCAGGGTGGAGGTCTCGGTCGTCAACACGAACCGGCCCCACAGGATTTCCGCGCGCGTGTGGACCACCAACGGGTGGGGCGCCGACACCAAGGTCGAGGACGTCGACGCGTTCCGCACCTACCGCGATCAGGCGTACCCTCAGCGCCACTTCCCGGCGGGCACCCGGCTGTGCGCGGAAGGCTTCCGCGGCGGCGAGAGCGTCGGCCTCCCCTGTGTGACCATCACCGAGTGACCTCCATACGGGGGCGTTCCCGGACACGGGCGCCCATGGACGAGGCCGGTGCCGTCCGGCGCAGCAGCTCCGGACGGCACCGGCCTCGCGACGTCGGAAGACGTCTACCGGCGGCCGCGTGCCGGTGCGGTGCTGAGCTTGGAACTCAGCACCGACAGGAAGGTCGGCAGCTTGTCCACCGCGGATTTGGGGACAGGGGTGACCTGGACCGTGTCCCGCACCACGTCCTGCACGACGAGCTTGTAGGTACCGCCTTCCTGGACGAGTTCGGCGGCGTAGAGCAAGGTTTCCACCAGAGGTCCTTCGGTCGTGTCGGGCGACGCGTCAGGCGCCGTTGAGCCAGGCGTTCCACGCCTTGGTGGCCTGCTGTTCGTCCGCGTCCTCGGCGAACAGGTGGTGGCCCAGCCAGATCGGCCAGTTCCAGGAGCTGCCGTTGAAGAACCGGTACACCGCGTCCGGGCCGCGCAGGCCGACGAAGTCGGGGCTGAGCCAGTCCACGACCACTTCTTCCGAGCCGCCGTCCGCACCCGGGAGGTCGAGCGACAGCCGGTCTCCGACGGCCGTGTCGTCGGCGAGGCCGAGGCGTCGGCGCAGAGCGGCGAAGTCGGCGGGGTCGTCGGTGCGCTCCCCGCGGTCGGCCTTGACGTAGACGGCGGGGCGGCCGGCGAAGTGCCTCAGGTACGTGGCGAGGCCGTCCTGGTAGAAGCCGACGTGCTTCTCTGCCGCGTCCGCCTTGGTGTCCCAGTGCTCGTCGACGACTCCCGTGTGCACCCAGTGGATTCCCATCCGCAGGTGGCTGGTTCCGTCGTCGCGCGGCTCGATCCGGTAAGTGAGGGTGTTGGAGAATCCGTCGTCCATGGACACGCGCACGGCGAAGTGGTGCGGCGGCTCCCACGCCACGACGGTGCCGTCGGACCGGGTGACCTTTCCGCCGACGCGCGGCTCGACCTCCATGGGGTACAGCCAGCCGAGGTTGCCGGCGCCGGTGGCGACCGCGTTCCAGACCTGCTCGGGCGTGGCGGGCAGGTCCTGCTCGTAGCCGGCCTTGAACTCTCGGGCCATGGTCAGTTCTCCTTCGTCATCGTTCAGGTGTCAGTACGTGAGCGGGAGGGCGCTCAGCCGCCGTTGCAACGGGTTGGGCCGCCATTCGAGGGCCGCCCCCTCGGCGAGGCGCAGCTGCGGGAGGCGGCGGACGAGCGTGCCGATGGCCACCTCTGCCTGGAGCTTGGCCAGCGGACCGCCGAGGCAGAAGTGCGGGCCGTTGCCGAAGCTCAGGTGCCGGTTGCCGGGGCGCGACAGGTCGAGCCGGTCGGGCTCCTCGAAGCGTTCGGGGTCACGGTTGGTCGCGGCGAGCACCAGGTACACCAGCTCGCCCTCGCGCAGCGTCTGCCCGCCGATCTCGACGTCCTCGGCCATGACCCGGACGATCGCCTGGGTCGGCGTGTCGTAGCGGGCGAGTTCGTCGACCGCCGTGCGGATCAGCGCCGGGTCCTCGCGCAACCGGGCCAGCTGGTCGCGGTGGCGCAGCAGGGCGAGCGTGCCGTTGCCGACCAAGTGGGTGGTGGTCTCGTCTCCCGCGGTGATCAGGACGAAGCAGGTGGACAGCAGTTCGGAGTCGGTGAGCCGGTCGTCCTGCGCCTGCGTCGCGACCAGGGCGCTGATCAGGTCGTCGCCCGGGTCGGCCCGGCGTCGGCGGACGAGCCGGGCGAGGTACTCCTCGTACTGCTCGATCGCCGCCTCGGACTTGTCGATGTCCTCGGTGAGCCGGCCGAAGCGGCGGAACCAGCTCTTGACCTGCGGGCGGTCCTCGGGCGGGATGCCGAAGAGCTCGCAGACGACGGACAGCGGCAGCGGGGAGGCGACCGCCTCGATCAGGTCCATGGCCGACCCCGCCGCGACCGCCTCGTCGACGAGCCGGTCGACGATCCGCTGGATGCCGTCGCGCAGGGCTTCGACCCGCCGGGCGGTGAAGGCACGGTTGGCCAGCTTGCGCAGCCGGGCGTGGTCCGGCGGGTCGGTGTTGCTCATCACCCGGCCGAGCCGGTCGGTGAGCCTGCTGAAGGCCTTCAGGTCGCCGCCGAGCGCGCTGTAGGCGCGGGTCATCCGGCCCCGGTCGTTGGACAGCCGCAGGTCTCCCAGGGCCGCCTCGACGTCGGCGTACCGGGTGAGGTACCAGATGCCCTGGGTGCTGCGGTGGACCGGGCTCTCGCGCCGCATGCGGGCGTAGAACGGGTACGGGTCCCGGCGGGCCTCGGGCGTGTGCAGCGCCGCGGCGAAGTCGCCGGGCCGGACGGGGCCCGCGGTGCCGCGGGCCCCGTCCAGGGTGTCGGTGGAGGTCATGTCGGCCGCGCTACCGCTGGGCGTCCATGGCGTCGACGAGGCTCTTGGGCCGCATGTCGGTCCAGGTCCGCTCGACGTACTCCAGGCAGGCGGCGTGGGTGTCGGGGCCGTGCGCGACGGTCCAGCCGGCCGGGACGTCCGCGAACTGCGGCCACAGCGAGTGCTGGTTCTCGTCGTTGACGAGCACGAGGAAGGTGCCGTCCTGGTCCTCGAACGGGTTGGTCATGGGAATCAGTCCTCCTGGTTGCGGGTTGGGGTGTCACCGGTGGCCTCGGCGAGCTTGGCGGCCAGCACCGGTCCGATCTGGGCCAGCGAGCCGGCTTGGGTCATCCGGTCGTGCCGGGTGGTGATCTCGTGCGAGGCGATCCGGCCGGTGATGTACGGGCGCCAGGTCCCGGGCCCGGCGTTGTCCCCGCTCCGGTCGATCGTGGAGTTGAACAGCAGCAGGTCCCCGTCGAACGTGCCGGGGACGAAGTCGACCGCCAGCTTCGCGTTGTTGATCATGATTTGGACCACGACCTCGATCTGCTGCCCCGTCAGACCGGCCAGCGCGCTGCCCCGCTCGCGCAGGATCTCGGCGACCTCGCCATAGGTCAGCGGCCGGTCGCCCAGGTCGTCGAGGTTGCAGTCGAGCACGCCGACGAGCACGTCCCGCTCGGTGGGCACGGGCACCTCCTCGAACGCCACGTCCTTCACCGGGTAGGCGTCGAGGACCGCCAGCAGCGCGGTCCGCTCGCCGTGAGCCTGCAGCTCGCAGGCGACCGCGTGGGCGATCAGCCCGCCGGCGGACCAGCCGAGCAGCAGGTACGGGCCCTCGGGCTGGATCTTGCGGATCTGCTCGGCGTAGTCGGCCGCCATCTCCTCGAAGGACGTCGGCCGGGGTTCGGGACGGCCGAGGCCGCGCGCCTGGATCGCGTAGACCGGGTACTCGGAACCGATGTGGTTCAGGAGCCCGCTGTACGACCAGCTGATGCCGCCGCCGGGGTGGATGCAGAACAGCGGTGTCCGGCTCCCGGTCGTACGCAGCGGCAGCAGCACATCCAACGCGTCGTCGGGATCGTTCATGACCAGGCGTTCCGTGAGCCCGGCCACGGTCGGCGCTTCGAACAGCGTGCGCAGGCCCACCTCGACGCCGAGGGTCTCGCGGACGCGGGAGACCAGGCGGGCGGCAAGCAGGGAGTGCCCGCCCAGGTCGAAGAAGCTGTCGTCGATGCCCACCTGCTCCCGGCCCAGGACCTGGGCGAAGAGGTCGCACAGCAACTGCTCCTGCGGCGTCCGGGGGCCGCGCCCGGCGCCCGGCGCACCGTAGTCGGGTGCCGGCAGGGCGGCCCGGTCCAGCTTGCCGTTCGCGGTCAACGGCAGCACGTCCAGGGTGACGAACGCCGACGGCACCATGTACTCGGGCAGTTCGCGGCGCAGCCGCTCCGACAGCTCGCCCGCCTCGGGCCCACCCTCGGGAGCGGGCACCAGGTAGGCGACGAGCCGCTTGTCGTCCGGCTGGTCCTCGCGGACGACGACGGCCACCTGGGCGACGCCCGGGCAACTCGCGAGCACCGCCTCGATCTCGCCGGGCTCGATCCGGAAGCCGCGCAGTTTGACCTGGTGGTCGGCCCGTCCGGCGAACTCCAGCGTGCCGTCGGCCAGCCACCACGCCAGGTCGCCCGTGCGGTACATCCGGTCCCCGGCCGGCCCGTACGGATCGGCGGTGAACCGCTGTACCGTCAGGCCGGGCCGGCCGACGTAGCCCCGGGCCACGCCCACCCCCGCGAGGTACAGCTCGCCGACCACGCCCGGCGGCACCGGCCGCAGCCGGGCGTCGAGCACGTAGGCGCGGACGTTCGCCATCGGCCGGCCGATCGGCACGGTCGCGGCGTGCTCGGAGGGGGTGTGCACCGGGTGGCAGGTGGACAACGTCGTGGCCTCGGTGGGCCCGTAGCCGTTGACCACCGTGATGCCGGGGCAGGCCCCCAGCACCCGCGCGACGGCGGCCGGAGAGACCACGTCACCGCCGGTCCACACCTCGCGGACCCCCGAGAGCAGGGCCGGCCGCTCCTCGGCGACCAGGCGGAACAGGCCGGCCGTCAGCCACAGCCCGGTCACCTGATGCTCGGTGACCGCCTGGTGCAGCAGGTCGAGGTCGAGCCGGCCGGGCGGTGCGACCACGACCCGGCCGCCGCCGAGCAGCGGCACCCAGTGCTCGTACGTCGAGAGGTCGAATGCGGTGGGGGAGTGCAGCAGTACCCGCTCGTGTCCACCGCCGCGCCAGCAGGCGGCCAGGGCGAGGGCCACCACATCGCGGTGAGTGACGGCCACGCCCTTCGGCCGACCGGTTGAGCCGGAGGTGTACATCACGTACGCCAACTGCCCTGGCTCACAGCCGACTTCGGGGTCGGAGGAGTCGGACTCGGCCTGGATCAGAGCGGTCAGCACGTCATCGGTGAGGACCAGCGCGGCCCCGGCCTCCTGGAGGATCAGGTCGATGCGGGACTGCGGGAACCGCGAGTCGAGGGGCACGTAGGCGCCGCCCGCCTTGATGATCGCCAGGATCGCCACGACCAGATCCGCCGAGCGCTCCAGCAGTACCGCGACCGGCGCCTCCGGCACCACGCCCTGGCGGATCAGCGCCCGCGCGAGGCGGTTGGCCCGCAGGTCGAGTTCCCGATACGTCAGCTCGGTGCCGTTCGCCACGACGGCCACCGCATCCGGGGTGGCGCGCACCTGACGGGCGAACAGCTCCGGCAGCGCGGCCTCCGGCAGCTCGGCGGCGGTGTCGTTGAACTCGGCCAGCAGCCGGTGGCGCTCCTCGCCCGACATGATGTCGATCCGGCCGATCGGCCGCTCGGGGTCGGCAACCACCGCGCGCAGCAACCGCACCCAGCGGGCGAACAGCAGCTCCACGGTGGCCGGGTCGAACAGATCGGTGGCGTACTCCACCGCACCGGCCATGCCGTCGAGGGTGCCGTCCGGCCGGTACTGCTCGGCCAGACTGAACGTCAGGTCGACCCGCGCGGTGCCGGTCGGCGCGTCCAGGTAGCCGGTCGCCAGCCCCGGCAGCGTGAACTCGCTCAATGGCGCGTTCTGCAGGGCCAGCATGATCTGGAACAGCGGGTGGTGCGACAGCGATCGGGC
Organism: Streptomyces sp. NPDC101227; assembly: GCF_044767545.1. Classification (NCBI taxonomy): domain Bacteria; kingdom Bacillati; phylum Actinomycetota; class Actinomycetes; order Kitasatosporales; family Streptomycetaceae; genus Streptomyces; species Streptomyces sp. NPDC101227. Next base: position 82,597 of record NZ_JBIWOD010000002.1, read on the forward strand.
CGGGTTGACGACCTCGACCAGGTACTCGAACGGCACGTCCTGGTGGGCGTACGCGGACAGCGCCTTCTGCCGTACCCGGCCGAGCAGTTCGGCGAAGCCGGGGTCGCCGCTCGTGTCGGTGCGCAGCACCAGGGTGTTGACCATGAACCCGACGAGGTCGTCCAGGGCCTGGTCCGTGCGCCCGGCGATGGGGCTGCCGATCGGGATGTCGCTGCCGGCGCCGAGCCGGGTGAGCAGCGCGGCGAGGCCGGCCTGGAGCACCATGAACATGCTGGCGCCGCGCGCGGTGGCCAGGTCCCGCAGCGCCTGGTGCAGCTCGGCGTCCAGCCGAACGGCGATCTTGCCGCCCTTTTGGGAGGCCACCGCCGGCCGGGGCCGGTCCGCGGGCAGCTGCAGCCGCTGCGGCAGTGCGGTCAACTCCTCGCTCCAATAGGCGAGTTGCCTGGCGAACAGGCTGTCCGGGTCGGCGGCGTCGCCGAGCAGATCGCGTTGCCACCGGGTGTAGTCGGCGTACTGCACCGGCAGCGGGGACCACTGCGGTTCCTCGCCCCGGCAGCGGGACGCGTAGGCCGTCGCCAGGTCGCGGGAGAGCGGGCTCATCGACCAGCCGTCGGCCGCGATGTGGTGCACGACGAGCAGCAGCACATGCCGGTCGGCGGCAAGCGCGTACAGCTCGGCGCGGATCGGCGGCTCGGCGGCCAGGTCGAAGCCGCGCTGGGCCCCCGCCGCCAGCCCGTCGGCCAGTCGTACGTCATCGAGCTCGATGACCGGCAGCTCGGGGCGGGCCTCGTCCTCGCTCAGCACGAGCTGGTACGGCACGCCGTCCGCCTCGCGCAGGACCGTCCGCAGGCTCTCGTGCCGGGCAATCACGTCGGCGAGCGCGGCATGCAGCGCCGCACGGTCCAGCGCGCCGTCCAGGCGCAGCGCGAGCGGCATGTTGTAGGTGGCGCTCGGCCCGTCCATGCGGTGCAGGAACCACAGGCGTTGCTGGGCGAAGGACAGCGGGATCCTCTCGGGGCGCGGACGGGCGGTCAGCGCGGGCCGCTGCGTGACCGAGCCGTCGAGGCGGGCCGCCAGGGCGGCCACGGTCGGGTGCTCGAAGAGCGTGCGGACCTCCAGCTCCGCGCCGAAGGCCGCCCGGACCCGGGCGGCCAGGCGGGTCGCCAGCAGGGAATGCCCGCCGAGGTCGAAGAAGCTGTCCTCGATGCCGACCTTGGGCAGCCCGAGCACATCGGCGAAGAGCTCGGCGAGCAGTTGTTCCTGCGGGGTGTGCGGCGCCCGCCCGGTCGCGGCCCCCCCCAGGTCGGGGGCGGGCAGCGCACGGCGGTCGACCTTGCCGCCGGCGGTCAGCGGCAGTGCGTCCAGGACGACGATGGCCGACGGCACCAGGTAGTCCGGCAGCCGCTCGCGCAACCGGTCGCGGAGTGCGCCGACGAGGGCGCCCGTGGCGCGGCTTCCGGTGGGGCGGTTGGTGAGCGAGGACAGCGGGGTGCCGGACGGCCGCAGCGGCCGGTAGGCCTCGACGGGGGCGTCTCCCGGTACGCCGGAGATGACGACGTCCAGGGCGTCGGGCGCGCCGGCCGACCAGGTGACCTCCACCCGGCGGCCGAGTGCGTCGCCGAGCTCACGGAGGTCCTCCGGGTCGGGCAGGCCGCCGTTGTCCGGGCCGTGCAGCCGGTCCAGCAGTTCGGCGAGCGTGCCGTCCCCGTTCTGCACCGCCCGGGCCAGCGCCGCCTCGCGGGCGACGCGCCGGTTCGGCACCCCGGTGATGCGCACCGGGTCCGCGCCGGGCCGGGCGAACAGCTCGCGCACCTCCGTGAGGTCGGCGACCTCTCGGCCCCACGTCAGTTCCTGCGGCGCGGCCGGTGCCGTCGGTGCGGCCGACTGCTCGTGCAGCGTGACGTCGTAGCGGTAGCGGGTGAGCTCGTTGTGGTGCCGGCCGCGCTTGACCTCCACGGACACGGCCCCGACGGTGCCGCGGTCGCGCAGGACGGTGAAGAAGTCCGGGTCGACCAGGAGTTCCTTCTCCACCAGAAGGGCCTGCTCCACGGCACGGCGCACGGCGGGCAGGTCGGCGCCGTCGTCGGCCCGGTGGAGCTGGACGGCCGTCGCCAGCGGGCGCAGCAGCCGCAGATTGCGGACGTCGCCGACGAAGAGCGCGCCGCCGGGGGCGAGCAGCCGCATCAGCCGGTCGATCACGTCCGCGAGGTAGTCGGCGGACGGGAAGTACTGCACCACCGAGTTCAGCACGATGGTGTCGAACCACCCGACCGGCAGCCCGTCGGTGTCGTGCGCCGGGCGGGTCTCCAGCACCACACGCCCGGCCAGCCGCTCCTCCCGCGCCACTTGGGCGGCCAGCGCGTCGATCGCGGTGGCGGAGAAGTCGGTCGCCCAGTAGGCCTCGCAGTGCGGTGCGATCCCCGAGAGGAGCAGACCGGTGCCGACGCCGACCTCCAGCACCCGGCGGGGGCGCAGGGCCAGGATGCGCGCCACGGTGGCGTCCCGCCACTCCCGCATCTGCTCGACGGGGATCGGGCTCGCGTCGTAACTGCTGTTCCAGCCGACGAAGTTCTGGCCGAAGGCGGCTTCCTCGGGAACGATGGGCAGGGCGTCGTAGATGTCCCGCCACTCGCCCACGTGGTCGGCTTCGAGGCCGCCGTCCCGGGCCGCCTCCCGGCGCGGGACGACGTAGCCGACGAGCCGGCCTTCCTGTGCGAGGACGGCGGCTCGGGCGACGGTGGGGTGCTCGGCCAGGGCTGCTTCGATCTCGCCGAGTTCGATGCGGAAGCCGCGGACCTTGACCTGGTCGTCGGTGCGGCCGACGTACTCCAGCTCGCTGTCGGTGCGGCGGCGCACCAGGTCGCCGGTGCGGTACATGCGTTCGCCGTCCGTGCCGAAGGGGCAGGCGAGGAACCGCCCGGCCGTCAGTCCTGGCCGGTTCAGGTACCCGCGCGCCAGGCCCGGGCCCGCGACGTACAGCTCTCCCACCACACCCGGCGGCACCGGCCGCATCCGCTCGTCCAGGACGTACACCCGGGCGTTGGTGATCGGTCGGCCGATCGGCGGCACGCCCGACCCCGGTGAGAGCGGGTCGCTCATCGTCGCGCACACCGTCGTCTCCGTCGGACCGTATGCGTTGATCATCCGACGGCCCGGTGCCCAGCGTTCCACCAGCTCCGGTGGGCAGGCTTCACCCGCCACCACCAGCGTCGACACGGTCAGCGCGTCCTGCGGCAGGGCGGCCAGGACGGACGGGGGCACGGTGACGTGGGTGACCGCGAGGTCCGGGTCGGTCAGCGCGGCGACCGGATCCGCCGCAGGGGGCAGCACCAGGGCAGCGCCGCGCAGCAGGGCGGTGTAGACCTCCGACACCGAGGCATCGAAGCTGGGTGAGGCGAACTGGAGCACCCTGCTGTCGGGTTCGATCGCGAACCGCTCGATCTGGGCGGCGACCAGACTCGCCACGCCGCCGTGGCCGACCACGACGCCCTTGGGGCGGCCGGTGGAGCCCGATGTGTAGATCACGTAGGCGGGATGCCGGACGTCGAGCGTGATTTCCGGATCGGTCTCGGGCCAGTCGCCGTCGTCGACCGTCGCGGGGTCGTCGATCACCGCGGTCGGGCGGGCGTCGTCCAGCATGAACGCGATCCGTGACTCGGGGTACGACGGATCCACCGGAAGGTATGCGGCCCCGGCTTTCAGCACGCCCAGGACTGCCACGACCGACTCCAGTGACCGTGGCAGGGCCACCGCCACGATCTGCTCCGGTCCCACGCCGCGGGCGATCAGCGCATGCGCGAACCGGTTCGCCCGCGCATTCAACTGGCTGTACGTCAGCTCGACATCGCCGCAGACCAGCGCGATCGCATCCGGCGTCGCCGCCACCTGCGCCGCGAACGCCGCCGGCACCGGTACGGCGCCCACCTCACGGGCGGTCGCGTTGCCACACTCCAGCAGCCGGTGCCGCTCGTCGGCGTCGAGGAGGTCGATCAGTCCGATCGGCTGCTCCGGGTCGGCGGTGACCGCCTCCAGCAGGAGCGTCCAGCGCCGGGTCAGGGCGGCGACCGTGTCCTCGTCGAACAGGTCGGTGGCGTACTCCACCGCGCCGACGATCCCGGCCGGACTTCCGTCCGGCCCGAACTGTTCGGCGAGGTTCACACCGAGGTCGAACTTGGCGGTTCCGGTGGCCACCGCGTAGGTGGCGACCTCCAGGCCGGGCAGCGAGAAACGGCCCATCGGCGCGTTCTGCACGGCCAGGACGGTCTGGAACAGCGGGTGGTGGGACAGCGACCGGGACGGGTTGAGGACCTCCACCAGGTGCTCGAACGGCACGTCCTGGTGCGCGAAGGCCGACAGTGCCGTCTCCCGTACGCGTCCCAGCAGTTCGGCGAACGTCGGGTCGCCGCTCGTGTCGGTTCGCAGTACCAGGGTGTTCACGAAGAACCCGACCAGATCGTCCAGCGCCTCGTCCGTACGCCCCGCGATCGGGCTCCCGATCGGGATGTCCACTCCCGCGCCCAACCGTGTGTACAGCGCGGCCAGGCCCGCCTGCAGCACCATGAACAGACTGCTACCGGTGCGCCGCGCCAACTCCACCAGAGCCGCATGCAGTTCGGGGTTCAGCTCCAGGCCGACATGGCCTCCGTGCCAGCGGGCGACGGGCGGCCGCGACCGGTCGGCCGGCAGCTGGAGCAGCTCCGGCAGATCGGACAACTGCCGCTTCCAGTAGTCGAGTTGGCCAGCGAACCGGCTCTCCGGGTCGGCGGCGTCGCCGAGCAGATCGCGCTGCCACAGCGTGTAGTCGGCGTATTGCACCGGCAGGACCGGCCGGCTCGGCGCCCGGTCCTCGCACCGCGCGGCGTACGCCTCGGCCAGGTCGCGGGCCAGCGGACCGGTGGACCAGCCGTCACCGGCGATGTGGTGCATCACCAGCAGCAGTACGTGCTCCCGCGGCGCGACCTCGAACAGCTCCGCCCGTAGCGGCGGTTCCGAGGCCAGATCGAAGGGCTTCTGGGCGAACTCGGCGAGGCGCTCCGGCAGTTCGGCCTCCGACACCCCGGTCAACCGCACCCGGGGCCGGGCCGCAGCAGGGTCCAGGACGCGCTGGCACGGTACGCCGTCGACCTCAGGGAACACCGTCCGCAGGCTCTCGTGCCGCTCCACCACATCGGAGAGCGCCTCGTCCAGCGCCGCCGCGTCGAGCGTCCCGGTCAGCCGGAGCGCCAGCGGGATGTGGTACGTCGCGGCGGCGCCGTCCATGCGGTGCAGGAACCAGAGCCGGCGCTGGGCGAAGGAGAGCGGTACCGCTTCCGGACGCACCTGCGCCGTCAGTGCCGGGCGGGCGCGGCCGGCCTCGGCCAACGCCTCGGCCAGTCCCGCCACGGTGGGCGCCTGGAAGAGCGCGCGCAGCCCCAGCTCCACGCCGAGCACCGAGCGGATCCGTGCGACCAGCCGGGTGGCGAGCAGGGAGTGCCCGCCCAGGTCGAAGAAGTCGTCGTCGACCCCGACCCGCGACGCGCCCAGCACCTCGGCGAACAACTCACACAGGATCTGCTCCTGCGGCGTACGCGGTGCCCGGCCCGACGCCGTGGTCACCGACCCGGGCGAGGGCAGCGCCGCCCGGTCCAGCTTCCCGTTCGGCGTCAGCGGCAGCGCGTCCAGCAGCACGAACGCCGACGGCACCAGGTAGTCGGGCAGGCGGTCGCGCAGATACGCCGTCAGCTCCGCCGGATCTACGACCGCTTCGGGACGCGCCGCCACGTAGCCGACGAGCCGGTCGTCGTGTGCGAGGACGGCGGCTCGGGCGACGGTGGGGTGCTCGGCCAGGGCCGCTTCGATCTCGCCGAGTTCGATGCGGAAGCCGCGGACCTTGACCTGGTCGTCGGTGCGGCCGACGTACTCCAGCTCGTTGTCGGTGCGTCGGCGTACCAGGTCGCCGGTGCGGTACATGCGTTCGCCGTCCGTGCCGAAGGGGCAGGCGACGAACCGCCCGGCTGTCAGGCCCGGCCGGTTCAGGTACCCGCGCGCCAGGCCCGGGCCCGCGACGTACAGCTCTCCCACCACACCCGGCGGCACGATGCGCAAGCGCTCGTCCAGCACGTATGCCCGGAAGCCCGCGACCGGTCGGCCGATCGGCGGCACGCCCGACCCCGGTGAGAGCGGGTCGCTCATCGTCGCGCACACCGTCGTCTCCGTCGGACCGTACGCGTTGATCATCCGGCGTCCGGGCGCCCACCGGGCCACCAGCTCCGGCGCACACGCTTCACCCGCCACCACCAGAGTGGCCGCCGTGACGTCGGCGCCGTCGAGTGCCGTCAGGGCCGAGGGCGGCAGCGTCACATGGGTGACGTCGAGCCGGCGGTCCGTCAGGGCCTCCAGCGGGGCCTCCGACGGGGCCAGGACGAGGGCGGCACCGGTGAGCAGGGCGCTGCACAGGTCCCAGAACGACGCGTCGAAGCTGGGCGAGGCGAACTGGAGCACCCGGCTGCCCGGCAGCACGCCGAGCCGCTCGACCTGCGTCGCCACGAGGCCCTGCACGCCGGTGTGGCTCACCGTGACGCCCTTGGGGTGGCCGGTGGAGCCCGATGTGTAGATCACGTAGGCGGGATGCCGGACGTCGAGCGTGATTTCCGGATCGGTCTCGGGCCAGTTGCCGTCGTCGACCGTCGCGGGGTCGTCGATCACCGCGGTCGGGCGGGCGTCGTCCAGCATGAACGCGATCCGTGACTCGGGGTACGACGGGTCCACCGGAAGGTATGCGGCCCCGGCCTTGAGCACGCCCAGGACTGCCACGACCGACTCCAGTGACCGTGGCAGGGCCACCGCCACGATCTGCTCCGGTCCGACGCCGCGGGCGATCAGCGCATGCGCGAACCGGTTCGCCCGCGCATTCAACTGGCTGTACGTCAGCTCGACATCGCCGCAGACCAGCGCGACCGCATCCGGCGTCGCCGCCACCTGCGCCGCGAGCAGCTCCGGCAGGCTCGAGGTGGCGGCCCCGCTGTCGGCGGCAGGCAGCAGCTCGCGGCGCTCCTCGTCGGACAGCAGATCGAGCCCGCCGATCGGCCGGTCCGGAGCGGCCGTGACCGCGGCCAGCAGCCGGGTCCACCGGGCGAAGAGGGTCTCGACCGTCGAGCGGTCGAACAGGTCGGCGCTGTACTCGACCGCACCGCTCAGACCGGCCGGCGCGCCATCGGAACCGTGCTGCTCCGCCAGGCCGAAGGTCAGGTCGAGCCGGGAGGTCCCGGTGGGCACGGCCATCCCGGTCGCCGTCAGGCCGGGCAGCTCGAAGTCGCCGCCCGGCGCGTTCTGTACGACCAGCCCGGTCTGGAACAGCGGGTGGTGGGACAGCGACCGGGACGGGTTGAGGACCTCCACCAGGTGCTCGAACGGCACGTCCTGGTGCGCGAAGGCCGACAGTGCCGTCTCCCGTACGCGTCCCAGCAGTTCGGCGAATGTCGGGTCGCCGCTCGTGTCGGTGCGCAGTACCAGGGTGTTCACGAAGAACCCGACCAGATCGTCCAGTGCCTCGTCCGTACGTCCCGCGATCGGGCTCCCGATCGGGATGTCCACTCCCGCGCCCAACCGTGTGTACAGCGCGGCCAGGCCCGCCTGCAGCACCATGAACAGACTGCTACCGGTGCGCCGCGCCAACTCCACCAGAGCCGCGTGCAGTTCGGCGTCGATCCGGACGTCCAGCAGGTCGCCGCGGTACGAGACGGCGGCCGGACGCGGCCGGTCGGCCGGCAGGTGCAGCTGGTCGGGCAGTCCGGCCAGCGCATCGGTCCAGTAGGCGACCTGCCGCGCGAACGCACTGTCCGCGTCGTCCTCGTCGCCGAGGATCTCGTGCTGCCACAGGGTGTAGTCGCCGTACGTCACCGGAAGCGGCGGCCATTCGGGCGCCCCACCGCCCCGCCGGGTGGCGTAGGCCGCGGTGAGGTCGCGGGCCAGCGGGCCCATGGACCAGCCGTCACCGGCGATGTGGTGCATCACCAGCAGCAGTACGTGCTCCCGCGGCGCGACCTCGAAAAGCTCCGCCCGCAGCGGCAGTTCCGACGACAGGTCGAATGCCCGTGCCGCCGCCTCGCGCAGCAGGCCCGGGACCTCCGCCTCGCCGACCGCACGCACGGCCAGCGGTACGGCGGCCTCGGCGGCGTCCAGCACCCGCTGGTGCGGAACGCCGTCGGTGTGCGGGAAGACCGTGCGCAGGGTCTCGTGCCGGGCCACCACGTCGGCGAGCGCGGCACTCAGCGCGGACCGGTCGAGATCGCCGGACAGCCGCAGGGCGAGAGGCATGTGGTAGGTGGCGCTCGGCGTTCCGAACTGCTGGAGGAACCAGAGCCGGCGCTGCGCGAACGACAGCGGCATGGGATCGCGGCGGGGCCGGCGAACCAGGGCCTGCCGCGCCGTGCCGGCGTCGTTCAGCCCGGCCGCGAGCCCGGCGGGCGTCGGCGTCCGGAACAGGCTGCGCAGTTCCAGCTCGACGCCGAGGGTCGCCCGGACCCGCGAGACCAGCCGGGTCGCGAGCAGGGAGTGCCCGCCCAGGTCGAAGAAGTCGTCGTCGACCGCGGCCCGGGGCAGGCCCAGCACCTCGGCGAACAACTCGCACAGGATCTGCTCCTGCGGCGTCCGCGGCGCGCGGCCGCTCCCGGCGGATTCCGGCTCGGGCGCGGGCAGTGCCGCACGGTCCAGCTTCCCGTTCGCCGTCAGCGGCAGCGCGTCCAGCAGCACGAACGCCGATGGCACCAGGTAGTCCGGCACGCGGTCGCTCAGGTGCGTCGCCAGCGCCGCAGCCGTCGCCCCCGCCTCGGCCGTGGGCACCACGTACGCGACGAGCCGGGTCTCGCCCGGCCGGTCCACCCGCGCGAGCACCGCAACCTGGGCGACGCCCGGGTGCGCGGCCAACTCGGCCTCGATCTCGCCCGGCTCGACCCGGAAGCCGCGGACCTTCACCTGGTGGTCCGTCCGGCCCCCGAACTCCAGCTCGCCGTCGGCGCGCCAGCGGACCAGGTCCCCGGTGCGGTACATCCGCGCGCCGGCCGGACCGTACGGGTTGGCGACGAACCGCGAGGCGGTGAGCCCGGAGCGGTTCAGGTAGCCGCGGGCGAGTCCCGCCCCGGAGAGGTACAGCTCGCCCGTCACGCCGGGGGCGACCGGCCGCAGGGCCGAATCCAGCACGTACACCTGACAGTTGGCGATCGGCCGGCCGATCGGCACCGGCAGTGGGCAGTCGGCGGAGTCGGCGGGCAGCGGGTAGGCGGTGATCACGTGGGTCTCGGCGGGGCCGTAGTGGTTGTGCAGCACCCGGCCCGGCCGCCGGGCCTGGAAGCGGCGTACCGCACCGCCCAGCCGCATCGCCTCGCCGGCCTGCGCGATCAGCCGCAGCTTCGGCAGCTCCAGTCCGGCCTCCTCGGCGGCCTCGGCCAGCGCCTCGACGACGAGATTGGGTGCGAACAGCTCCTCGACCCCGTGCCGGTCCAGCCACCGGGCGAACAGTTCGGCGCTGCGGCGCTGTTCCTCGGTCGGCACCACGAGGGTCTTGCCGTACAGCAGCGCGGAGAGCATCTCCTGCACCGAGACGTCGAAGCTGATCGCGGTGAACTGCGCGGTGCGGGTGCCGGGTTCGCCACCGACGGCCCTGTGATGCCACGCCAGCAGGTTCAGCAGCCCGGCGGCGGGCATCACCACGGCCTTGGGCCGGCCGGTGGAGCCCGAGGTGTAGATGACGTAGGCGGGGTGCCGGGTGTCCATGGCGACGGCCGGATCGTGCTCCGGCTGCTCGTCGACCGGTGTGACGGCCGCGAGGTCGTCGAGCACCACCGCGGGTCGCGCGTCCTGCAGCATGTATGCGATGCGGGCGGCCGGGTAGTCCGGGTCGACCGGCAGGTACGCCGCACCCGTCTTGAGGACCGCGAGGACGGCGACCACCAGCTCGGTGGAGCGCGGCAGCCGCAGGGCGACGACCCGCTCCGGCCCCACCCCGCGTGCGATCAGCGCGTGCGCCAGGCGGTTGGCCCTGCGGTTCAGCTCGTGGTAGGTCAGTGCGGTGTCCTCGAACACCACCGCCGGGGCGTCCGGGGTCGCCCGGACCTGGGCCTCGAACAGGGACGGCAGGCCGGTGACGGAAGCCGGGCACGCGGTGTCGTTGCGTACGACCAGCAGCTCGTGCCGCTCGTCGGCGGCGAGGACGTCGATCCGGCTCAGCGGCCGGTCCGGCTCGGCGACCACCGACGCCAGCAGACGCAGCCACCGGGCGACCAGCGCCTCCACCGTGGCGTGGTCGAACAGGTCGGTGCTGTACTCGACCCGCCCGATGATGCCCTCGGCCGGCCCGCCGGTGCCGCCGCGCTCCAGCAGGTGGATGGCGAGGTCGAACATCGCCGCGGGCGTCCGCACCAGTACGATCTCGGAGCTCAGGCCGGGCAGGGCGAACTCGGTGCGGGGCACGTTCTGCAGCGCGAGCAGCACCTGGAACAGGGGCTGGCGCGCGAGCGACCGGGCCGGGTTGAGGGCCTCGACGACGTGCTCGAACGGCAGGTCCTGGTGCGCGTACGCCGCCAGCGCGTTCTCCCGCACCCGGCCCAGCAGCTCGGCGAACGTCGGATCGCCCGAGGTGTCGGTGCGCAGCACCAGGGTGTTGACGAAGAACCCGACGAGGTCGTCCAGCGCCTGGTCGGTCCGGCCGGCGATCAGGCTGCCGACGGGGATGTCCGCTCCCGCGCCGAGCTTGTCCAGCAGCGCCGCCAGCGCGGCCTGCAACACCATGTAGGCGCTGGCCCCGTGCTCCCGGCCCAGGCGGATGAGCCCGGCGTGCAGCTCGGCGTCCAGCTCGACCGCGAGGTGGCCGCCGGAATGGGAGGGAACGGAGGGGCGGTGGCGGTCGGCAGGAAGCCGGATCTGCTCCGGCAGGTCGGCCAACGTCCGTGTCCAGTAGGCCGTCTGGCGGGCGAACAGACTGTCCTGGTCGGCCGCGTCGCCGAGCAGCTGCTGCTGCCACAGGGTGTAGTCGGCGTACTGAACGGGCAGCGGCGCCCACCGCGGTTCCTCGCCCCGGCAGCGCGCCGCGTACGCGGTGGCCAGGTCGGTCGACAGCGGGCCCAGTGACCAGCCGTCACCGGCGATGTGGTGGACCACCACCAGCAGCACGTGCTCGTCCGGTGCCGCCTCGAACAGCTCGGCGCGCAACGGCGGTTCGGATTCGATGTCGAATCCGCGCCCCGCGGCCGCCGCCAGCAGCTCCGGCAGGTCCGTCTCGTCCGCCGGGACGGCCCGCAGCTTCGGCCGCACCGCCCCTGGGGCCAGCACCTGCTGGAACGGGGCGCCGTCCACCGCCGGGAAGACCGTGCGCAGGCTCTCGTGCCGGTCGACGACGTCGGCGAGCGCCTTCTCCAGGGCCACCCGGTCCAGCGGTCCGGAGAGCCGCCACGCCAGCGGCACGTTGTAGATCGGTCCGGCGCCCTCCAGCTGGTGCAGGAACCACAGCCGCCGCTGCGCGGACGACAGCGGTACCCGCTCGGGTCGCTCCGTCCGCCCCAGGGCGAGCCTGGCTCGGTCGGCGCCCCCCAGAACGGCGGCCAGCCCGGCCACCGTCGGGGTCCGGAACAGGGTGTGCAGCGCCAGCTCGACGCCCAGGGCCGCCCGGACCCGGGCCACCAGCCGGGTGGCCAGCAGGGAATGTCCGCCCAGGTCGAAGAAGTTGTCGTCGACGCCGACCTGCGTCAGGCCCAGTACCTCGGCGAACAGCCCGGCCAGCACCTGCTCCTGCGGAGTGCGCGGCGCCCTGCCCACGGGGGACCCGGTGAACTCGGGCTCGGGCAGGGCGCGTCGGTCGAGCTTGCCGTTGGCGGTCAACGGCAGGGCGTCGAGGACGACGTACGCGGCGGGCACCATGTAGTCCGGCAGCCACTCGCGGAGGTGGGCGCGCAGCTCCTCCGGCACGGGCTCGGCGCCGGTGGCGGGCACCAGGTAGGCGACCAGGCGGGTGTCCTCGGCCTGGTCCTTCCGGGCGATCACCGCGACCTGACCCACCTGCGGGTGTTCGGCCAGCGCCGTCTCGATCTCGCCCAGTTCGATCCGGAAGCCGCGCACCTTGACCTGGTCGTCGGCACGGCCGAGGAACTCCAACTGGCCGTCAGCACGTCGGCGCACCAGGTCCCCGGTGCGGTACATGCGCTCGCCCGCCGCGCCGAACGGGCAGGCGACGAACCGCCCCGCGGTCAGCCCCGGCCGGTTCAGGTAGCCGCGTGCCACGCCCGGGCCGGCGAGGTACAGCTCCCCGGTCACGCCCGGCGGCACCAGGCCCAGCCGCTGGTCCAGCACGTACGCCCGGAGACCGGCGACGGCACGGCCGATCGGCGGCACGCCCGACCCCGGCGACAGCGGCTCGCTCATCGTCGCGCACACCGTCGTCTCCGTCGGACCGTACGCATTGATCATCCGGCGGCCCGGCGCCCAGCGCGCCACCAGCTCCGGCGGGCACGCCTCACCCGCCACCGTCAGCGTCGGCACGGCCACCGCATCCGGCGACAGTGCCGCCAGCACGGACGGCGGCACCGTCGCATGGGTGAGCATGAGGCTCGGGTCGGTCAGCGCGGCGACCGGCTCGGTCGCGGGTGCCGGCACCAGGGCCGCACCGGTGAGCAGAGCGCCGAGGATGTCCCACAGCGAGACGTCGAAGCTCGGCGAGGAACACTGGAGCACCCGGCTGCCGGCGTCGATGACGAGCCGCTCGGTCTGCGCCGCCGCCATCGCCCGCATCCCCGCGTGGCTCACCACCACGCCCTTGGGCCGGCCCGTCGAACCCGACGTGTAGATCACATACGCCGCGTGCCGGGCGTCCACGGCCACGACCGGCTCGGTCTCCGGCCACTTTGACGCCTCGGCCACCATCGCCGGGTCGTCGACCACCACGCTCGGCCGCGCGTCCTCCAGCATGAACGCGATCCGCGACTCCGGGTACGCCGGATCCACCGGCAGATAGGCGGCTCCCGTCTTCAGGACGCCCAGTACGGCCACCACGAACTCCACCGACCGCGGCAGCGCCACCGCCACGACCTGCTCGGCCGCCACCCCGCGGGCGATCAGCGCATGCGCGAACCGGTTGGCCCAGGCATTCACCTGACGGTACGTCAGCGTTACGTTTTCGGCGGCCAGCGCAACGGCGTCCGGGGTGGCCGCCACCTGCGCCGCGAAGGCCTCCAGCACGCTCTCGCTCTCGGCGACGGCCCCGCCCTCGACGGCGGGCAGCAGCTCGCGGCGCTCCTCGGCGGACAGCAGATCGACCTGGCCGAGCCGCCGCTGCGGTTCGGCGACGGCGGCCCTCAGCAGCCGCACCCACCGCGCGACCATCGTGTCGACGGTTGCCGGGTCGTACAGATCGCTCGCGAACTGGACGAACGCATCGATCCCGGCCGGGGAACCGTCTCCGGCGTGCCGCTCGGACAGCGAGAAGACCAGGTCGAACTTGGACGTGGTCGTGGTCAGTGCCACCTCGCCGACGCGCAGCCCCGGCGGGGCGAAGTCGGCCCGGGGCGCGTTCTGCAGCACCAGCATGACCTGGAACAGCGGGTGGTGCGCCAGCGACCGCACCGGGTTGAGGGCTTCGACCAGGTACTCGAACGGCAGGTCCTGATGGGCGTACCCGGCCAGCGACGTGTCCCGCACCCGGCCCAGCAGCTCGGCGAACGTCGGATCGCCCGAGGTGTCCGTACGGAACACCAGGGTGTTGACGAAGTAACCGACCAGCTCGTCGAGCGTCTGGTCGGTCCGGCCGGCGACCGGGCTGCCGACCGGGATGTCGTCGCCCGCACCGAGCTTGCTCAGCAGCGCCGCCAGCCCGGCCTGCAGCACCATGAACAGACTGGTCCCGTGCGCGCGGGCCAGCTCGCGCAGACCGCGGTGCAGCTCCGCGTCCAGGCCGGCGCGCACGACGCCGCCCCGGTGCGAGGCGACCGCCGGGCGGGGCCGGTCAACGGGCAGCCGGATCTGCTCCGGCAGGTCGGCCAACTGCCGGGTCCAGTAGGCCGCCTGGCGGGCGAACGGACTGTCCCGGTCGGTGGCCTCGCCGAGCAGCTCGTGCTGCCACAGGGTGTAGTCGGTGTACTGGACCGGCAGCTCCGCCCACCGCGGTTCCCCGCCGCGGCAGCGCGCCGCGTAGGCGGCGGTCAGGTCCTGCGCGAGCGGGCCCAGCGACCAGCCGTCACCCGCGATGTGATGGAGCACCACCTGGAGCACGTGCTCGTCCGGCGCCAGCCCGAACAGCCCGACGCGCAACGGGGGATCGACCGCCAGGTCGAACGGACGAGCCTTCGCGGTCGCCAGCGCGCCCGGCAGCCCGGCCTCGGTGGTCCGGCTCACGTCCAGCCGCGGACGGGCCGCCACGACGTCCAGGACCTGCTGGTACGGCACGCCGTCCACCACCGGGAAGACGGTGCGCAGCGTCTCGTGCCGGGCCACCACGTCCGCCAGCGCGGCCGCCAGGGCCCGCCGGTCCACGCGACCGGACAGCCGCCAGGCCAGGGAGATGTGGTAGTTCTCGCCGGCATCCTCCAACTGGTGCAGGAACCAGAGCCGCCGCTGCGCGAACGACAGCGGGACCCTGCCGGGCCGCGGCTGGGGCACCAGTGCCCGCTGCGCCTGGCGGGCGCCCGCCAGGACGGAGGCCACTCCGGCCGGGGTCGGGGTCTCGAACAGGGTGCGCAGCTCCAGCTCCACCCCCAGGGTCGCCCGGACCCGGGCCACCAGGCGGGTCGCCAGCAGCGAATGCCCGCCCAGGTCGAAGAAGCTGTCCTCGACGCCTGCCTCGGCCACCCCGAGGACCTCGGCGAACAGCTCACAAAGGATCTGCTCCTGCGGCGTGCGCGGCGCGCGGCCGGTGTGCGTCGGAGCGAGATCGGGTGCGGGCAGCGCACGCCGGTCCAGCTTGCCGTTGGCGGTCAGCGGCAGGCTTTCCAGGGTGACGAAAGCGGCCGGCACCATGTACTCCGGCAGCCGCTCCCGCAGATGCTCGCGCAGTCCGGCCGAGCGCGGTGCGGCCTCCGGGGCGGGCACCAGGTAGGCGACCAGCCGGGTGTCGTCGGCCCGGTCCTGCCGCGCCAGGACGGCGACCTGGGCGACGCCGGGGTGCGCGGCGAGCGCCGCCTCGATCTCGCCGAGTTCGATCCGGAAGCCGCGGACCTTCACCTGGTCGTCGGCCCGGCCCACGAACCGCAGGCTGCCGTCCGGGCACCGTCGCACGACGTCGCCGCTGCGGTACATCCGCGCACCGGCCGGCCCGAACGGGTCGGCCACGAAGCGCCCGGCGGTCAGACCCGGCCGGTTCAGGTAACCGCGTGCCAGCCCGGCCCCCGCGACGTACAGCTCGCCGGGCACGCCCGGGGGCACCGGCCGCAGGTGGGCGTCCAGCACGTACGTGCGCAGGTCCGGGATGGCCGCGCCGACGTGTCCTGCGGCGGCGCCGGACCGGTCGAGCGCGGCGTAGGTCACGTGCACGGTGGTCTCGGTGATGCCGTACATGTTGACCAGCAGCGGCGCGTCGTCCGGATGCCGTTCGTACCAGCTCTTCAGCCGCGCGTGGTCCAGTGCCTCGCCGCCGAACACAACGGTGCGCAGGGCGAGTGAACGGCCGGTCTCCGGTGCCTCCTCGTCCGCCCGCATCAGCTGGTAGAAGGCGGACGGCGTCTGGTTGAGCACCGTCACCCGCTCACGGGCGAGGAGCTCCAGGAACCGGTGGGGCGAGCGGCTGGTCTCGTGGTCCACGACGACCAGGCGGCCGCCGTGCAGCAGCGGGCCCCACAGCTCCCAGACCGAGAAGTCGAACGCGTAGGAGTGGAACAGGGGCCAGACGTCCTCGGGGGAGAAGCCGAACAGCTCCTGGGTGGTGCCGAACAGCCGCACCACGTTCCGGTGCGGGACCACGACGCCCTTGGGGTTGCCGGTGGATCCGGAGGTGTAGATGACATAGGCGGGATGGCCTGGATCGAGGTGGACCTCCGGGTCGGTGTCCGGCAGTCCGCCCAGGTCGACGACGTCCAGCAGGAGCCGGTCCACCGGGTCCGCATCCGGCAGTTCGCCGGTCCGGCCCGTCGTCACGAGCAGCGATGGCCGGGCGTCCTGAAGCAGGTAGGCGATCCGGGCGGCGGGGTACTCCGGGTCCACCGGAACGTAGGCGGCTCCCGCCTTGAGGACCGCGAGGATCGCCACCACCAGCTCGGCCGAGCGCGGCAGGGCCAGCGCCACCAGCTGCTCCGGCCCCACACCCCGGGTGATCAGATGGTGCGCAAGCCGGTTGGCCCGGGCGTTCAACTCGCTGTAGGTGAGCATGACTTCGCCGCTCACCACCGCGACCGCCGCCGGGTTCGCCCGTACCTGCCGTTCGAAGAGCGCGGTGATGCCGCTCTCCGGCAACTCCCCGCTCCGGCCGGCGCCGGCCGACAGCAGCGCATGGAGCTCGTCGGCGGACAGCACGTCCACCTGGCCGATCCGCCGGCCGGGGTCGGCGACCACGGCGCGGAGCAGCCGCAGCCACCGGTCGACGATCCCCTCCACGGTGGCCGCGTCGAACAGGTCGGTGCTGTACTCCACCACGCCCGACAGCCCGTGCGTGCCGGGCTGTTCGGTCAGCAGGAAGGTCAGGTCGCACTTGGCCGTCCCGGTGTGGACCAGGTCGGCCGCCACGCGCAGCCGCGGCAGGTCGAACGTCCCGAGCGGCGCGTTCTGCAACGCGAGCATGGTCTGGAACAGGGGGTGGTGTGCCAGCGACCGGGTCGGGTTCAGCGCCTCTACCAGGTGCTCGAACGGCACGTCCTGATGCGCGTACGCGGCCAGCGCGTCGGCGCGCACCCGGCCCAGCAGTTCGGTGAACGACGGGTCGCCGGAGAGGTCGGTACGCAGCACCAGGGTGTTGACGAAGAAGCCGACCAGGTCGTCCACGGCCTCGTCGGTGCGTCCGGCGATCGGCGTGCCGATCGGGACGTCGGTGCCCGCGCCGAGCTTGCCCAGCAGGGCGGCCAGCCCGGCCTGGAGCACCATGAAGAGGCTGGCCCCGCCGTCACGGGCGAGCGCGCGCAGGCCCTGGTGCAGTTCGGCGTCGATCCGCACCGGCAGGTGGGCGCCCCGGTGGGACATCACCGCCGGCCTGGTCCGGTCGAACGGCAGCTCGACCCGCTCGGGCAGGTCCGCCAATTGCTCACTCCAGTAGGCAAGTTGAGCGCTCAGCAGGCTGTCCGGGTCGGAGCCTTCACCGAGCAGCTCCTGCTGCCAGAGGGTGTAGTCGGCGTACTGGACCGGCAGCGGAGACCACTCCGGCTTCGCCCCTTCGGAACGGGCCGCGTACGCGGTCGCCAGGTCCCGCGAGAGCGGCCCCATCGACCAGCCGTCACCGGCGATGTGATGCGCCACCAGCAGCAGCACGTGCTCGTCGGCTCCCAGCCGGAACAGTTCGGCGTGCAGCGGCGGCTCCTCGGAGAGCTCGAAGCCGTGCCGGGCCGCCTCCGTCAGCCGATCCGGCAGGTCGCCCTCGCCGACCTCGGTCATCCGCAGTCGCGGCCGTGCCCCGTCGAGGTCCAGCACCCGCTGGCACGGCACGCCGTCGACCACGGGGACGACGGTGCGCAGGCTCTCGTGCCGCTCGACCACGTCCGCCAGAGCGGCTTCCATGGCCCGCTGGTCGAGGTTTCCGGACAGCCGCAGCGCCAGCGGGATGTTGTACGTGGCGCTCGGGCCGTCCATGCGGTGCAGGAACCACAACCGGCGCTGTGCGAAGGACAGCGGGACCACCTCGGGCCGCTCGCGCCGCCCCAGCGCCGGCCGCGCCCGGCCCGCGACGTCCACCGCCGCCGCCAGTTCCGCCACCGTCGGCGCGTCGAACAGATCGCTCAGCCTCAGCTCCACGCCCAGCACCGACCGTGCCCTGGCGACCAGCCGGGTGGCCAGCAGCGAATGCCCGCCGAGGTCGAAGAAGCTGTCGTCCGGCCCGGCCTCGGCCACCCCGAGCACCTCGGCGAACAGCCCGGCCAGTAGGTGTTCGGTCGCGGTGCGCAGAGCGCGGCCCGGGGCGGCCGCGGCCTGCTCGGGAGCCGGCAGAGCCCGTCGGTCGAGCTTCCCGTTCGGCGTCAGCGGCAGTGCGTCCAGCAGCACGAACGCGGCCGGCACCATGTACCCGGGCAGCCGCTCGCGCAGGTGCTCGCGCAGGTGCTCGCGCAGCGCGGACTCGGCCACGGAGGCACCGGGTACCGGCACGAAGTACGCGACCAGGCGGTCACCCTCTTCGGGACGCACCACCACGGCGCCCCGCGCGACCTGCGGGTGCTCGACGAGCACGGCCTCGATCTCGCCGAGTTCGATCCGGAACCCCCGGACCTTGACCTGGTCGTCGGTACGGCCGCAGAACTCCACGTTCCCGTCCGACCCCCACCGCACCAGGTCACCGGTGCGGTACATCCGCGACCCCGTCGGCCCGAACGGGTCCGCCACGAACCGCTCGGCAGTCATACCCGGCCGGTTCAGATAGCCCCGCGCCAGACCCGCGCCGGCGATGTACAGCTCACCCGTCACCCCCGTGGGCATCGGCCGCAGCGCGCCGTCCAGCACGTACAGCCGGGTGTTGCCGACCGGGCGGCCGATCACGGGGCGCGGGCTCGGTCCCACAGGGGCGATCGCCGAGTCGACGGTGCACTCGGCCGGACCGTAGAGGTTGAGGCAGGTGACCCCGTCGGCCGCCCGCAGATCCGCCCACAGTTGCTCCGGAACGGCCTCGCCGCCGACCCCGACCACCGCCGGACGCCGATCGGGATCACTCAACAGGCCGTGCGAGACGAGGACTTGAAGGTAGGAAGGGGTCGCGCCGACGTAGTCGAGCCGGTGTCGTCGGGCGTGGTCCACGAAGGCGTCGGGGTCGGTCCAGGTCGCCTGGTCGAGGACGTGCAGTTCGTGGCCGGCGAACAGGCCGAAGAGCTGGTCCCAGGCCGCGTCGAACGACACCGACGTGGTCAGCGCCACCCGCGCCCGCCGCTCGCCCGACGGCGGGAACAGCACCGTGCGCTGGTTCTCGAACAGGTTGCGCAGGCCACCGTGGGTCGTCACCACACCCTTGGGGCGCCCGGTGGAACCGGAGGTGTAGATGACGTACGCCGGATGCCCCGGATCGACGGCCGCCTCCGGATCCACCGCCGGGCAACCCGCCACCAGCGCCGCGCTCTCCGGGGCGTCGATCACCAACCACCCGGCGGGACCGGTCCCGGACAGCCGGTCCCGGGTACGGGAATCGGTCACCAGCAATGCCGGCCGCGCATCGTCGAGCATGTAGGTGATCCGGGCGACCGGGTACTCCGGATCGACCGGGACGTACGCCGCGCCGGTCTTCAGCACCGCGAGGATCGCCACCACCAGTTCGGCCGAGCGCGGCAGGGACACCGCCACCAGCCGCTCCGGCCCCACCCCCCGGGAGATCATGGCGTGTGCCAGCCGGTTCGCCCGCGCCTCCAGCTCCGCGTACGTCAGCGAGGCGTCTCCGCACACCAGCGCCACGAGGTCCGGGGTCGCCCGCAGGTGCTCCCGGAACAGCTCCGGCAGGCTCGCGGCCGGGACCTCCGCCGCCGGCCCGGTGCCGACGGTCGCCAACTCGAGCCGCTCCTCGGCCGTGAGCAGTGCGATCCGGCCCACCGCCTCGTCCGGGTCGCAGTCCGCGACGGTGTCGATCAGCGCGAGCAGCCGCTGCTGGTGGGCGGCGAGGTCGTCGTCGCCGTACGCCTCCGGTGAGCCGTGGAGCCGAAGGAGCGGAGGATTACCGTCCCTGTAGTCGAACACCCATACGGCGAGGTCGGTGGTCGACCCCGACACGAAGTGGTGCACGGAGGCGGGATACCCGGCGAAGCTCGGCCTGGAGTTGAAGGCCATGATGTTGACGATCAGCGGGAACGCCGTCCCGATGCTTCCAGGCCCCCCGAGCTCGCGCAGCAGGTCCTCGCTCCGGTAGCGCTCGTGCGCGACGGCCGCGTCGACCTCCCCCGCCACCTGGGCGACGAGTTCGTGCCACCGCATGTCCGGCCGTACGGTCAGCCGCAGGGGCACCACGTTGGACATCGTGCCCGGCACCGACATCAGGTCTCGGTCGGCGGACCGGCGGGCGGTGACGGGAAGGGCGAGCACCACGTCCTGCGTTCCGGTCAGCCGGTGGGCGTAGAGCGCCGTCGCCGCGATCAGCACCCGGGACCACCGGACACCGGCCCGCACCGCCGCCGCCCGCAACGCGTCGGGGCGCCGCAGCTCCCGCTCCCCTGCCAGGCACAGGGCACGGTTCGGGTCGGTCGCGGACCTGTCGGTGAGCCGCGTCGGAGCCGGTCGGTCCGCGAAGCGCTCCGTCCAGTAGGAGCGGTCCTCGGTGAAGTCCACGGACGAGCGGTAGGCGGCGTCGCTGTCGACCAGGTCCCGTAGCGAGCCGAACGGGCACGGCGGCACGGCGCCGCCCTCGGCCAGCGCCGAGTACACCTCGCCGACCCGCTGCCTGACCAGGGAGCTGCTCAGCGCGTCCAGCACGACGTGGTGGTAGTTCAGGTACCAGAGGAAGTCCGTCGGTGACAGCCGGATCAGCGCGTGGCCGAACAGCGGATCACGGGCGAGGTCCAGCGGGCGCATCAGGTCCCGCTCCATCCACTCCATGGCCGCCGCACGGGGTGTGGGCTCCCCGCTGAGATCGAGGTGTGCCGGCGCCCAGTCCCAGGTCTCCCGGAGGACCTGCCGTGGGCCCTCGCCCTCGTCGACGAAGCTCACGTGCAGGGCGTCGACCTCGTCGATCACCCGGCGCAGCGCGGTTTCGAACAGCTCCGGATCCACCGGCCCGTGGATCTCCAGGAACTCGCCGACGCGATAGCCCGGGATCGCCGTCCGGGAGCGTTGCTCGGCGAGCCAGATCTCACGCTGGGCCGCCGTCAGGGGAAGGACGTCGCCGTCGCGACGGGACATGGGGTACCTCCAGAAGGGTGAGCAGCGTGGTCGCCGGGCGCGGCGCCCCCCCCCCCCCCCCCGGGGCCCCCCCCCGGGGGGGGGGGGGGGGGGGGCGGCCGCCCCCCCCCCCCCCCCCCCCCGGGGGGGCCGCCGGGGGGGGGGGGGGCCGCCCCCCGCGGCAGCTCCGGTCAGGCAGCGAGTTCGCCGGCCTGGAGTTGCCAGAGGGATGCGTAGAGTCCGTGCTGGGCGAGGAGTTCGTCGTGCGTGCCCTGCTCGGCGACGACTCCGCCCTTGTCCATGACGTAGATCCGGTCGGCGTGGCGGACCGTGGAGAGCCGGTGGGCGATGATCACCATCGTCCGGTCGGCCGCGAAGACGCGGAGCGTGCGCTGGATGGCCGCCTCGGTCTCGTTGTCCACGGCGGAGGTGGCTTCGTCGAGGATCACGACCGGCGCGTCCTTGAGGATCGCGCGCGCCAGCGCGATCCGCTGCCGCTGGCCGCCCGAGAGGGCGGCGCCGCGCTCGCCGATCACCGTGTCGTAGCCGTTCGGCAGCGTCGCGATGAAGGTGTGTGCCTCGGCCATCATGGCCGCCTCGACCACGGCCTCGTCCGAGGCGCCGAAGCTGCCGTAGCGGATGTTGTCGGCGATGGTGCCGTCGAAGAGGAAGGGGTCCTGGGCGACGAACCCGATCGCGTGGCGCAGTGCGTGCCGCGGCACGTCGCGCACGTCCCGTCCGTCGAGCAGCACGCTGCCGAACTCCGCGTCCTGGAATCGCATCAGCAGCTTGGCGATCGTCGTCTTGCCGGAGCCGGTGGCGCCGACGAGGGCGGTGACCTGACCGGCGGGGACGGTCAGCGAGAGGTCCTCGAGCGCCGGCGGCCGACCGGGGTAGGCGAAGGTCACGTTGTCGAGGACGATCTCCCCGCGTACCTCCTCGACGGCGAGCGGTCCGCCGGTGCCGTCGGTCTCGGCGGGCAGGGCGCGCAGCCGCTGGACCCGGTCGTAGGCGGTGATCGTGCGCTGGTACTGGTCGACGATGCCGCCGAGCCGGTTCATCCGCAGCAGCACCATCTGGGGCAGCCCGATCAGTGGGCTGAACACCTCGAACGGCAGGCTGCCGTTGAGCACCGACCGGCCGCCGATCAGCAGGGTTCCGGCCATCGAGCTGGTCGTGCAGACCCGGACGATCTCGGCGTGACGGATCGTGCTCCGGTCGGTCCCTTGGCTGCTCTCCTGCGCCTCCCCGCTCAGCCGGTCGATGCGCTCGGCCTCGTAGTCCTCGGTGCAGAAGCTCTTGACGGTGGCGCCTGCCTCCAGCGTGTTCACCAGTTGGCTGTGCAGCCTGGCGCGGTGCTCGCCGGAGACGGCGTAGTCGGCCGCGACCTTGTCCTGGTAGTGGAACGACAGCCAGGCGATGACCGGGATGGGCAGGAACGCGATCCAGGCGATCCCCGGCGCCAGCAGCAGGAACAGCGGCACCAGGAGGGCCAGGCTGGTGCCCAGTTGCAGCAGGTCGTTGGCCGAGGTGGCGAAGAAGGCGCCCAGCTGGCGGACGTCGTCGGTGAGCGCACCGGCGATCCGGGTGGTCCGCTCGCCTTCAAGATGCCGCAGTTCGAGGTGCTGCACATGGGCGTACGTGCGGTTGCGCCAGTCGTGCTCGATGTTCTGGCCGAGCCGGCGCCACTGGAGGTTCGAGGAGTACGAGAGGCCCGCCACGGCGGCACAGGCGGCGGCCACCAGCCCGGCCAGGCCCCAGAGTTGAGCGGACGCGGTGGTCAGGCCGAGGCTGACCAGAGGCGCGGCCTCACCCTTGATGAGCACCAGCGCGGTCCAGCCGAGGAAGGTGCCGAGCGCCATCTCCGAGACCTGGCAGGCGACCGACAGCGCGGAGGCGCGGTAGAGACGACGGCGGTGCGGTCCGACGATCTCCAGCAGCGGGTGTCGTTCGGCTCCGGTTCCGGGCAGGTCCTGGGTCGCGTCGACCGTGCTGCGCCAGGCCTTCCGGACAACGGCCCCGGTCGCCACCGCCACTCCGCCCAGCGCCACGAGCTGCTTGCTCAGCGCCGACCCGCGGATCAGGGCGATGCCGGCCGCCACGCCACCCCCGACGGCGAGCACGGGGCGCGCGACGCCGTGATCCGGACGCGGGGCAGGTTGGGCGGCGGGCCGTGCCGGGGCCGGACGCCCAGCTCCGGCCGAGCGCTCCACAACCAGGGTGACGGCTTTGCGGACGAGCCGGCCGACGTCCGCGGCTTTCACCCGCGCGTCGTGCCGGACGAGGACCCCGCCGGTGATCGGGCTGGCCTGCGCCTCGGTGATCCCGGGAAGACGTCGAAGCGTTGCGGCGAGGAGTTCGGCCGCCTGAGGCCGTCCGAGAACCGGCTTGATTTCCCAGCGCTGGCGGCCCGGAATAACCGAACGAGGCCGCACGTCCAAATCCACGGAGCGATATCCGGCTGCGGCACCCAGCAGAGATGGCATGTGTACGATCACCTGTTTGTGGAGGTCGCTAAAACCGTGACGAGCACGACGAATTAATGCGACAGAGTGGAAAGTCCGGGGAAAACGATGCGGCCGGCGGATCCGCGGCCGACCGCCACTCGGGCGCATTTATCCGAGCCCGTGCGGCGGCCGAGGCCGCTGGACGAACCGTCAGCGCGCCTTGCCCGCGCCGGCAGTCGCGCGGATCTTCGGAGCCCTCGCCTCGCCCTCCGCCCGGGCGGCGGCCTCGTCCTTCTCGCCCTTCGGGGTGTCACTCTCGGCGGCCTGCTGAGCGTCACCCGGACGGGCTTCGACGTCACCGGTGGCCATCTGCGCCGCCACCATCTCGGCGGCCACCTCAGCTGCAAGGTCGTGGATGTTCTCGCCGGCCTCATGGGTCGCCTTCTTCACCTCGAGGGCGAGACCGACGGACGTCTTGACGACGCCGCGCATCAGCGGCTTGAGGAAGCGCTTGGCCAGCGGCGCGGCGATGAGGCCGATCAGGAAGGGCGGTACTACGGGCGGCATGGTGTTCCAGCCTCTCTACGCATACGTATGACGGGGACCCCCGGCACTGCGAACACCGGAGCAGCACAACTGGGCGGACGGAAGCACCCATTTGCAGAATTCGCGATTTCCCTGCCGGGAAGAATTCCTCGCCGATGGGGTCCATCACCCGCTCTTCCATCACCGTAGTCGAGCTATGTCCATCGAGACCAAATCGCCTCGGCCGGTTTCACTCATGTGAGTGCTCTTGATCTTCCCGAGCAACATTGATTGCCGTATCCGCACGCACCGAACGCCCTACTGGACCGATATTCCTACGTGCCGAGAACCGCCGAGTTCGCGTGCCACCGCAGCCGCGGGGCGGGGAACGCCGGCCCGTTGCCTCCTGCGGCCCGACCGACTTCATGACGCAGCTCTTCCGGGCCACCGAGATGCCCCCGGTTCCCCACCAGGCGCTACACCCCACACCCACGTCAGGTCGCGAAGCGGACCTGGGTAGTGGCCCTAACCCTCCCTATTTTCCGCAACCTTCCCTATGGATGGCGGCAGATGGGGAAGGTTAAGGTACTTTCATGAGTGACCGCTTCTACTCCGTGGAGCAGGTGGCCAACCACCTGGGGCTGCACGCGCGCACCGTCCGCAACTACGTGCGCGACGGGCGGCTGCCCGCCGCCCGGATCGGCAAGCAGTACCGCATCGCGCACGAGGACCTGGAGGCCTTCACCGGCCGCCCGGCGCCCGCGCCCGATGACGGAACGGCCGGGCGACAGCGCCACACCGAGGTATCGAGCATCGTGGAGGTCGAGGACATCGACCCCAGGACGGCTGACCGTCTGACCACGCTCCTGATGACCGCCGCCGCAGGCCGCGGCCCGGGTGAGCGCCCGCTGCGGATCGAGACGGTGCACGACAAGGACCGGGCCCGGATGAAGGTCATCGTCCTCGGTGGACTGGCCGACACGGCACGACTGTTGGAATACGTGGAGGGGGTGCTCGCATCGTGAGCACGAACGAGGGCATGGGGACGAAGACAGGCATGAGGGCAGGGACGGGCAAGGGTGCAGGCACGAACGTGCTCTACAAGTCCCAGGCCGGGGCGGAGGAGATCCTGCGGCGCTATCAGGGAGCGCTGGACGCCTGGCCGGTGCCGGCCGAGCACCTGCGGCTGCCGACCCGTCAGGGGGAGACGTTCGTCGTCGCCTCCGGACCGAAGGACGCACCGCCCCTGATACTGCTGCACGGTTCGGGCGCGAACGCGACGATGTGGCTGGACGACGTCGCCACCTGGTCCAGGCACTTCCGCACCTACGCCGTGGACGTCATCGGAGAGCCGGGCTTCAGCGCGCCCGCCCGGCCGCCGCTGGCCTCGGACGCCTCCGCGCAGTGGCTGGACGACGCGTTGGACGGCCTCGGTATCTCCCGGACGGCCATCGTTGCGACCTCCCTCGGCGGCTGGCTGGCGCTGGACTACGCCCGCCGCCGGCCGGAGCGGGTGACGCGTCTGGCGCTGCTGTGCCCGGGCGGCCTGGGTCGGCAGAAGCTGGGTCTGCTGTTCAAGACACTGTTGCTGCGCACCCTCGGACGCAAGGGCGTTGCCCGCTCGGTACGCACGGCGACCGGCCTGGAAGACCCGAAATTCCAGCCGGTCCTCGACACCGTGGTCCTCACCTTCACGCACTTCAAACCGCGTACCGAGCGACTGCCGGTCGTCCCGGACGAGGCACTGCGCCAACTCGCCATGCCGATGTTGGTGATCGCCGGGGAGCGCGATGTCCTGTTCGACTCCGCGGAGACCGCCCGGCGGGTGCGTACGTGCGTGCCGCAGGCGACGGTGCGCCTCCTGCCCGAGGCCGGGCACGCCCTCTTCGGGCAGACCGACACCATCCTGGAGTTCCTGCGCGAGCCGGCCGCCGGGAGCTAGGCGACCGAGGGGCGGCCGGTTGGATCTGCGGCGGTCCGGGCCTGCTCCGGCCCGACGCTGTACGTCAGCACCCGGCGCGTGCGCCCGACCGGACCGGCCCCGGAAAGGTCAGGTCCGCTCACCTTCCTCGTTCCTGGTGTTACGCCCAGCCGGGTGCCCCGGTGCGTCCCGAGGCGCGGCTCAACTGGGCCGAAGAACATGGAGGATGAGAATGACAGTGGGTGGCACGGTGGTACGACCGGCCGACGTCGGAGCGCGTCGCCGGCGCAGATGAAGGAGCCGACCGTCGCACTGCCGGACGGCTCGTTCGGCGACGCCGTCGGGCTGGGCTGGTTCCTCCGCGACGTGGACGGGGTGCGCACCGTCGGGCACGGCGGCTCGGGCTTCGGCCAGTGTGTTGCGCTGCTCCTGGTGCCGGAGCGCGACTTCGCCGTCGTGGCCGCCGCCAACGCGGGCCCGGTGGCACAGATAGACGTCACCGGCCTGCCCGGTTGCGTGCGCCAGCGGGCGGTCGTCGGGGGCGTCGAGCCTGCCCGCTGCGTCCATGGTCTTGCAGAGCTCCATGAAGTCCATGCCGCGCTCACCCTCCGGGGCGAGGAAGTGCGGGACGTCCAGGTGCGAACCGACCTTGATCCGGGTCGGCCCGCCGCCGGCGTCGACGTCGGAGAACAGGAGAGTTTGTAGGCACACACCGATGTTGAGGCGTTCGCTCTCGCGACAACAAGTGCGGAATTAAATGTCCCTTAGTGCCATGTTGTGTACCACTCGGCGTCCGACGCGGCGCGGACGCACAACGGCCTTCGTGTATCCGGGCCGTTCGACCGAGCCTGCCGGGTGAGTCGGGGTTCTGGTCGGTGACTCGTCCGGAAGCGCTGGTCAGGAGTGGGATATGGGTCGGAGGGAGGGGGAGGTTACGACGCACACCGGTGCGCAGCCCTTGTCTGCTCTTGCCTGTTCTTGTCTGCTCTTGCCTGTTCTTGGCTCGTCTTCGGGTTCGGTCGCCGCAACGCGGGGGACGCAGAGCGTGTCTCTTTGATGGTTTGGTCAGTTGATCGGACGTGTCTGTCCGATTGGTAATCACTGATGCGATGTGGAACCGCCTCGAGCCGTTGATGCCGGCCGATCCTGTCCGCGGACGGCGGTGGGCCGACCATCGCCGCACGCTGGAGGCCATCGCGTGGAAGTACCGCACCTGCTCGCCCTGGAGGGATCTGCCCGGTGAGCTCGGTTCGTTCCAGACCGCCCACAAACGCCTGCTGCGGTGGGCCGTCGACGGCACGTGGCAACGGATCCTCGCCGCCGTCCTGGCCGCGGCGGACGCCGACGACGACGTCGGCTGGACCGTGTCGGTGGACTCCGCCGTCTGCCGCGCCCACCAGCACGCCGCCCGAACCGGGGAAAGGAGCCGGCCGGCCGGTCCGAACCCACCGCTCACGGACCCGTACGCTCCCGCGGCGGACTGAGCACCAAGGAGTACCTGGCCGGCGATGGCCAGGCACGACCACTTGCTCTCGTGGTGACGACCCGCAGGCGCAGACGAAGCCGATCTCCGCGGCGACGGGAGCCACAAGCCAGGCGCCTGTGTGGGTGGGGCGGGCGAGGCAGTCGGGAAGCCCGACGGCACGGAGTTCCCGCCCCCCGAACGGGGGGCGTCTTCGCGTCCGGGGTGTGACCCGCGGGCGCGCTCGGGCTACTGGTAAGTCACCTCTTGCGATTTGTCATCTGCTACCCAGGATTCCAAAATTCCTTGTAGATGTGCAGGTGAAGGGCTGTTAAAGTCCGCATGCGCTGCTCGGGACAGGGTGGCGAAATGGCTGGTCCGAGCCCCTGGTCTGCCCCTGAGCGCGTACATCCGCGAGGCAGGCAGCCGTTGTGATGCCGTGGCAATTCCGCACCGACGACGCCCGTCCCCCCTTCCGGATACCGCTTCGTACCGCGCCATGCAGCCTTCGCTGTCCATCGCTCATCGCTCATCGCCTGCCGCTTATCGCCCATTGGATGGGGAGATCCACATGAACACAGGACTTCTGCGCCGCTTCGCCGCGGGCAGGGCGCTGCTCCTGGGTGCCGTACTCGCCCTGGCAGTGCCGGGAGCCGCCTACGCCAACACCGTGAGCGTGACCGTGAAGACCCCCGGGGCCACCAGCGGACCCGCCGGTGCCAACTCCGAGATATCGACCCACGCGGACTGTGCCGCGGGCCTCGTCTCCGGCGGCGGGATCAACCAGGCCATCGGCACCGGCGCGGGGGTGAACGGCAACCACGTCAACGGCACCGCGCCCAGCCCCGACGGCACCTCCGAATACACCGGATCCACCGGGGTCGTCGGCACCGACGTGACGCACTGGCTGGGCATCGGCGGCAGCGGGGGCCAGGTCAACGCCTCGTTCTCCACGACCCCCTACGCGGTCTGCCTCACCAGCAACCTGATCAACCACACCCAGGTGGTCATGAACAAGGCCAACACCCCCACCACCGGGGCCACTCCGGGCCTCGTCGTGGCGACCTGCCCGGCGGGCACGCGCCTGCTCGGCGGCGGCGCCCGGACCACCCCGGGCAACACGGGCACCTTCAAGACCATCGCCGGCTTCCCCACCTTCAACAACGCCGCGCACGACTTCGGCCAGAAGGCCGCGGCCGACGGAGAGACCAACCCCGACTCCTGGGCCGCCGTCGGCTGGGACAACAGCATCAACAGCAGCAACACCACCTACGCCTACGCGATCTGCAGCGGAAGCGGCATCAACGTCAGCGGCGCCACGGTGACGGTCCGCCACAGCGAGGTGAGCGGCCCGACCACCGGGAGCACCGGCCAGACGGCGACCGTGGGCTGCGGCGGCAATGACGGAAAGCTCGTCAGCGGGGGCGCCGCGGTCAGCGGAGGCAGCGTGACGACCACCGACTTCACCGGCCCGGGTTCGGGCGGTGACCACCTCAACGGAAGCTTCCCCAGCACCTCCGGCGGCGCCGCGGTCAGCGACGGGACCACCACGGCGGCGTACTGGACGGCCGCCGCCCACACCGGGGGACAGGCATCGTCCGGCACCTACACCGACGCCTGGGCGCTGTGCGCCAACGACGGCGTCTGAACCATCGGTTGCGGACAACCAGCCACGCACACGGAATCAAGGGACAGAATCTGATGAGTACGAAACTCCGGCGGAGCTCCGCCACGGCCAAGGCACTGATCCTGGCCGGCCTGCTGACCGTGGCGGTGCCGGGAACCGCGTACGCCAAGACCGTCGACGTCACCGTCAGCACCCCCGGGGCCACCATGGGCCCCGCGACCCCCTTCACCGGGGTCTCCTCGCACGCGGACTGCGCCGACGGCCTCATCTCCGGCGGCGGGGCCGACCAGGCCATCGGCGACGACGACATGTCCAACGGCAATCACGTGATGGGCATGGCGCCCAGCGCCGACGGCAGCACCGAGTACATCGACGCGCCCGGGACCGTCGGCACCGACGTCACGCACTGGCTGGCGTTCGGCGGCAGCGGGAGCCGCAGCAGCGACTCCTTCTCCACCACCCCGTACGCGATATGCCTCCACAGCAACCTGATCAGGCACACCCAGGTGGTCATGAACAAGATCGCCGGGCCCTCCGCCGGGCTGTCGCACCGCCTCGTGACGGCGACCTGCCCGGCCAACACGGTCCTGATCGGCGGTGGCGCCCGGACCACCCCGGCCAGCGTCGGCAGCCTCAAGCCGATCGCCAGCTTTCCCACCTTCAATGACGCCGAGCACCACTACGGCCAGATCGCCGCGGGCGACGGCCAGAGGAACCCCGACTCCTGGACGGCGGTCGGCGGGATCGGCGGCGGACGCGGCGAGAACAACATGACGTACGCCTACGCGATCTGCAGTGGCGACGACATCAACCTCAAACACGTGGCCACGACGGTTCACTTCAGTGAGGTGGACGGCCCGAACACGGCCTCGACCGGACAGAAGGTGACGACAGGCTGCTCCCGCGAGGACGGTCAGCTGGTCAGTGGGGGCGCCGCCATCAGCGGAGGCAACGTGACCACGACCGACTTCTCGAAGGCGACTTCGGGCGGCCCCCACCTCAACGGCAGCTACCCCAGCGACGCCACCGGCACCCCGGCCGGTGACGGGACCTCCGGCCCGGCGCACTGGACGGCCGCCACCCACAGCGGGGGTTCGCCCTCCCCGGGCAGCGACTCCGACGTCTGGGCGCTGTGCCTGGAAGTGCGGCAGGGGCACGACCAGTAACGCCTTGATGAGACGGGACGCCCTCTAGGAAAGGCCCCGCATGACGTCGGCCCCGGTCCTCCTCCATCGGAGCGGGAGCGGGCCGTCGGTTCACCGGGCGGGGGTCAGCAGTCGCTGCGAGAGGCGTGCTGCGCGTTCGTCGTCAAGTCCTGGGAATCAACGGGAAGTTGGACCTCGTCCTGCCGAAGAGCGTGGCGGGCGGCAGTCCGACGGGACGCAGCAGCCACGCCGGATGCTCCTGCAGCTGCGGCCAGTTGACGAGCCGGTTCGCGATGACGTCCGGCGCCATCACACCGCCGGCCGGACGGACACCCGCGGACCGAACGAGTCCCACCAGCACCACGATCATCGGGTCGAGGACCGCCAGGCAGATGAGTATTGACACATCCACCCCGTTGTGCAAAGCGGCATTTCGTGCCCTCTTCCACAGGCCCGTACGGTCGGATCATGGAGTGGAATTTTTCGACGGCCGAACAACTCGCGGCTGCCTTGCGTGCCGGTGAAGTGACCTCGGCGGAACTGACCGACGAGGCGATCGCCCGTATTGAACGGGACGACGATGCGATCAACGCGATCTGTGTGCCGGACTTCGACCGTGCACGGGCCGCCGCGCGCGATGCCGACCAGGCGCGCGCCCGCGGTGAGGACCGGCCGCTGCTGGGCATTCCGGTGACGGTCAAGGAGTCGTACGACGTGGCGGGGCTGCCCACGACCTGGGGTATGCCGCCGCACCGGGACTACATGCCTGCCGAGGACGCGGTGCAGGTGTCGCGGCTCAAGGCCGCGGGCGCGGTGGTGCTCGGGAAGACCAATGTGCCCTTGGGGCTGCAGGACATACAGAGCTTCAACGAGATCTACGGCACCACCAACAACCCGTGGGACCACCGTCGTACGTCGGGCGGATCCTCCGGCGGCTCGGCGGCGGCCCTGGCGTCCGGATTCGGCGCGCTGTCCATCGGCTCCGACCTCGCCGGGTCGTTGCGCACCCCCGCGCATTTCTGCGGCATTTACGCGCACAAGCCGACACTCGGGCTGGCGGCGATCCGCGGCATGGTCCCGCCGCCCGGGCCGGCCCTGCCGGTCGAGCACGACCTCGCCGTCGTCGGTCCGATGGCGCGCACCGCTCGCGACCTCACGCTCCTGCTCGACGTCATGGCAGGACCGGACCCGTTGACGCTCGGTAGGGCGTACCACCTGACGCTGCCGCCCGCGCGCCACGAACGGCTCCGCGACTTCCGGGTCCTGGTCCTCGACGAGCATCCGTTCATTCCGACCGGGTCCGCCGTGCGGGCGGGCGTGGGCCGGGTGGCCGACGCGCTTGTCGACGGCGGTGCTCGCGTCGAGCGGGACAGTCCGCTGCTGCCCGATCTGACCGAAGCCGCGATGCTCTACAGGCAGTTGCTTTTTTCGGGCTCCGTCGCACGTTTCCCCGTCGACGCGTACGAGCAGCTGCGGACCAGTGCCGCCCAACTGAGCGCCGACGACCAGAGTCTCGAAGCGGCAATGCTGCGCGGCATGGTGTTCAGCCATCGCGACTGGATCGAGGCGAACAGCCGTCGCGAGCTCCACCGCCACGGCTGGCGGCAGCTCTTCGCCGAGTTCGATGCGGTGGTGTGTCCCATCACGCCCACTCCCGCGTTCCCGCACGACCACAACCCCGATCCGAGGGAACGCCGGATCGACATCGACGGCGTCGAGTATCCGTACTTCGACCAGCTCGTCTGGGCCGGTCTGGCCACTATGCCCGGTCTACCCGCCACCGCTGTACCAGCGGGCCGGTCGCCCGAGGGTCTGCCGGTGGGGGTGCAGCTCATCGGTCCGATGTTCGAGGACCGCACCCCGCTGCGGCTGGCCGAATTGCTTGAGCCGAAGATCGGCGGCTTCCAGGCACCGAAGTAGGGCGCACTACCTGGGTGTCCGTCGAGGGCGAGGCGCGGATCACGACGAGATCCTCCGAATCCGCGCACTCGCTCCCCGGAACGCGAATGCCACACGAGCGGCAACCAGCACCACGAACGCCGCACCGGGAGTCGACCACTTCGAACACAACACGAACCAGCCGCACACGGCGACTGCGGAGACCGGGCACGCCTATGCCTCGATGATGCTGGAGGCGGGGAGTCCGTGGTGGCGGTGGCGCGGGCACTCCTCGCCGGCTGTCACGCTCGGTTACTCTGCTCGCGTCATGCCGGAGGCCGGAAGCAAGTGGCGCACCGTTATTGACGGACTGCGCGAGAGGAAGGGGGATCCAACGTGCCAGTGGAAACTCCCCGGATTCTCCCCAGAGCTTTTCGCGGCGGATACCCCGGCTTGTGTGGGTCCGGATTAATTGTGGATCCTAAGGTCGCGGGGTCGGATAGCCTGGGAAAATGCTGACAGAAGTCACAGCGACTCGCTATGTCACGCCCTTGCGTGAGGGTGGATCGCTCCCGGGGATCGTCGAGGCCGACGATCTCGGTACGTACATCATGAAGTTCACCGGTGCCGGTCAGGGGCGTAAGACCCTGGTGGCCGAGATCATCTGCGGGCTGCTGGGGCGCCGGCTCGGTCTGCGGGTGCCGGATCTGGTCCAGATGCAGCTCGACCCCGTGATCGGGCTGAGCGAGCCCGACCAGGAGGTGCAGGAGCTGCTCAAGGCCAGCGGCGGGCTGAACCTCGGGATGGACTATCTCCCCGGGTCGCTGGGTTTCGACCCGCTCGCGTTCGAGGTGAGTTCGCGCGAGGCGGGGCGCGTGGTGTGGTTCGACGCGCTGATCAATAACGTCGACCGGTCGTGGCGCAATCCGAACATGCTGGTCTGGCACGGCGAGCTGTGGCTGATCGACCACGGTGCCACGATGATCTGGCACCACAACTGGCCCAGCGCGGAGAAGGCCGCGGTCAAGCCCTTCGACGCCTCCGACCATGTGCTGGCCGGTTTCGCCCCGGACGTCGCCGCGGCCGCCGCCGAGTTCGCGCCGCGTATCACCGAGGAACTGCTGACCGGGATCGCGGCCGAGGTCCCCGACGAATGGCTGACCGACGAGCCGGGATTCGAGGCGCCGGACGAGGTGCGCCGGGCCTATGTCAGGGCGCTGCTGGCTCGCGCCGAGATGATCAGCGACCACATCACCATCGGGGACCCCACCAAGGACGCCCCTTCCAAGGCACCGGAATGGCTGGCGGACAAGCTGCCGCGGAGGGCAGTGAAGTGAGCGGTCTGCACAATGGGCGCGATGTTTTCGAGTACGCCCTCCTGAAGGTCGTGCCGCGGGTCGAGCGGGGCGAGATGATCAACGCCGGCGTCATCGTGTACTGCCGGGCGCGGAGCTTTGTCGAGGCCCGCGTCCATCTGGACGAGGCTCGGCTGCGGGCGCTGGATCCCGCGTGCGACGTCGAGGGCGTACGGGCCGCGCTCGCCGCCGTGGAGGGCATCTGCCACGGCGGCGCGCAGGCCGGACAGGCCGCGGGGGACGACGCGGGGCGCCGGTTCCGCTGGCTGATCGCGCCGCGCAGCACGATCGTCCAGCCGGGTCCCGTACACACCGGCCTGACCGCCGACCCCGCCGCCGAGGCGAAGCGGCTGCTGGAGCTGCTGGTGCGCTGAGCCGCCGGAACACCGCTGATCTCCGCGCCGGGCGCCGGGACTGTCCTTGGGACGGGCCCGGCGCTTCGACGTCGGGTGAGGTGGGGTACGGCACGGCGGCGGGGCGTTGACAGCGGGTGGCCGGGCTTCTAGCGTCAGCCCTACTAAGCGGTTGCTCACCTGTTCGGCCGGTGCGGCAAGCCGCTTTCGAGGTTTCGAGGGTGAGGAGAACCCGCATGTCCACCACCGAGCAGCGCGTCGCCATCGTGACGGGCGCGGCCCGCGGCATCGGCGCGGCCACCGCCGTCCGCCTGGCCGCTGAGGGCCGCGCCGTCGCCGTACTCGACCTCGACGAGGCGGCGTGCAAGGACACCGTCGAGAAGATCACCGCGGCGGGCGGCAAGGCCATCGCCGTCGGCTGCGACGTCTCGGACTCGGCGCAGGTGGAGGCGGCCGTCGCCCGGGTCGCGGCCGAGCTCGGCGCGCCGACCGTGCTCGTCAACAATGCGGGCGTGCTCCGCGACAACCTGCTGTTCAAGATGAGCGACATGGACTGGGACACGGTCATGAACGTGCATCTGCGGGGTGCGTTCCTCATGTCGCGGGCCTGTCAGAAGCACATGGTCGACGCCAAGTTCGGCCGCATCGTCAACCTCTCCTCCAGCTCGGCGCTCGGCAACCGCGGCCAGGTCAACTACTCCGCCGCCAAGGCCGGTCTGCAGGGCTTCACCAAGACCCTCGCCATCGAGCTCGGCAAGTTCGGCGTCACCGCCAACGCCGTCGCCCCCGGCTTCATCGTCACCGACATGACCGCGTCCACCGCCGAGCGCGTCGGCATGGGCTTCGAGGACTTCCAGGCCGCCGCCGCCACCCAGATCCCGGTGCAGCGCGTCGGCAGGCCCGAGGACATCGCCAACGCCATCGCCTTCTTCACGGGCGAGGCGGCCGGGTTCGTCTCCGGCCAGGTCATGTACGTCGCCGGCGGACCGCTCAACTGACCACGGGAGTTCAGGACATGACCGAGCAGAACAACGTACTCCCCGAGCTCAGCGGCAAGGTGGCGCTGGTCACCGGCGGCAGCCGGGGCATCGGCTACGGCATCGCCGAGGCCCTGGTGGCCCGCGGCGACCGGGTCGTGATCACCGGCCGCAACGAGGACGCCCTCAAGGAGGCCGTCGAGAAGCTGGGCGCGGACCGGGTGATCGGCGTCGCCGGCAAGGCGCACGACGAGGCCCACCAGGGCGTCGCCGTGGAGCGCGCGATGGAGGCCTTCGGCCGCGTCGACTACCTCGTCAACAACGCCGGTACGAACCCGGTGTTCGGCCCCATCGCCGACCTCGATCTCGGCGTGGCGCGCAAGGTGTTCGAGACCAACGTCATCTCGGCGCTGGGCTTCGCGCAGCGCACCTGGCACGCCTGGCAGAAGGACAACGGCGGCGCGATCGTCAACATCGCCTCCATCGCCGGCCTCAGCGCCTCGCCCTTCATCGGGGCGTACGGCATGAGCAAGGCCGCCATGGTGAACCTGACGCAGCAGCTCGCGCACGAGTTCGCGCCGGTGGCCAGGGTCAACTCCATCGCGCCCGCGGTGATCAAGACCAAGTTCGCCGCCGCGCTGTACGAGAACCGCGAGGAGGAGGCGGCGGCCGGCTACCCGATGGCGCGGCTCGGCGTCCCGGAGGACATCGGCGGGGCCGCGGCCTTCCTGCTGTCCGACGCCTCGGGGTGGATCACCGGGCAGACGCTGGTCGTCGACGGCGGGCTGTTCCTCAACGCGGGGGTCTGAGCGCTCCCGTCGAGGGGAGTCCGCCCGTGGGGCACCGGGCCTTGCGTTCGTGTGCGCTCCAAGAGGCAGAGTGCGTGGTGCCGGTCCCTACGGGGCCGGCACCACGTGCGTCAGCGGACTCTGTGAGGAAGAGGCACCATGCACTACCGCACCCTCGGCGGTGATCAAGGTCCCCGGATCAGCGCCGTGTGCCTGGGGGCGCTGCCGTTCGGGACCACGGTCGACGAGCGGACCTCGTACGCCATCCTGGACCGCTTCGCCGAGGCCGGCGGGACCTTCGTCGACACCGCGAACAACTACGCCTGCTGGGTGCCCGGCGCGACCGGTGACGAGAGCGAGCTGCTGCTCGGCCGCTGGCTGCGCAGCCGCGGCGCGGCCGGCCGTACGGTCCTGGCCACCAAGGGCGGCGCCCGGCCCGATCCGGCCCGCGGCGACCGGTGGCCCGCCAACGCCGAGGGGCTGGCCGGGCCCGCCCTCCGCGCCGCGCTCGAAGGCAGCCTGCGCCGCCTGGGAACCGACCGGGTCGATCTCTATTACGCGGCCGTCGACGACCGTCGCGTCCCTCTGGCGGAGACCGTCGAGGCGCTGGCCGGGCTCGTCCTGGACGGCAGGGCGGGCGCCCTCGGTGTCAGCAACCACCCGACATGGCGGCTGGCCGAGGCCCGGCGGGCCGCCGCCGGGCGCGGCCTGCCCGGTTTCCGGGCCGTACAGCAGCGGCACACCTATCTGCACCCGCGCCGGGACCTGCCGCCCGGCCTCCAGCGGGAGACCGATGAGGAACTCCTCGACTACGCGGCCGCGCACCCCGATGTCACCCTCCTCGGTTACTCGCCGCTCATGGAGGGCGCCTACACCCGCGCGGACAAACCGCTGCCGGAGCGCTACGACCATCCGGGCTCGGTGGTGCGGCTGCGGGTGCTGGCGGAGGTCGCGGCGGAGTGCGGGGCCACCCGGAATCAGGTGGTGCTGGCGTGGCTGATGGGTGGGGCGGTGCCGGTGGTGCCGGTGCTCGGGGTCAGTACGGTGGGGCAGCTGGACGAGTGCCTGGCGGCGCTGGACCTCGAGCTGGATCCGTACCAGCGCGCGCGGCTCGACACCGCCTGAGGGCGCCGTCCGGGGCGCCGTCCGAGGCCGGCGCCCGGGTCTGTGGTCCGCGCAGGTGCCCGGGGCAGGCGCCCGCGGATCACGTTGTCAGTGGTCGCCGGTAAGTTCTGACGATGAGAACGGAACGCACAACGGAGGTTGTTGACGTGGTGACCGACATGCTGCCCGAATCCTGGCGCGGGGTCCTCGGCGAGGAGTTGGAGAAGCCCTATTTCAAGGAGCTGACCGATTTCGTCGAGGAGGAGCGGGCCAAGGGCCCGGTGTACCCGCCCCGTGAGGAGGTCTTCGCGGCGCTGGACGCCACGCCGTACGACCAGGTGAAGGTGCTGGTCCTCGGGCAGGATCCCTACCACGGCGCGGGGCAGGGCCACGGTCTGTGCTTTTCCGTGCAGCCCGGCGTCAAGACGCCGCCGTCGCTGCGCAACATCTACAAGGAGATGAAGGAGGAGCTGGGCCACCCGGTTCCGGACAACGGCTATCTGATGCCGTGGGCCCAGCAGGGCGTGCTGTTGCTGAACGCCGTCCTGACGGTCCGCGAGGGCGAGGCCAACTCCCACAAGGGCAAGGGCTGGGAGAAGATCACCGACGCGGTGATCCGCGCGGTGGCCGCCCGGCCCGACCCGGCGGTCTTCGTGCTGTGGGGGAATTACGCCAAGAAGAAGCTGCCGCTGATCGACGAGGAGCGGCATGCCGTGGTCCAGGGCGCGCATCCCTCCCCGTTGTCGGCGAAGAAGTTCTTCGGCTCCCGCCCCTTCACCCAGATCAACGAGGCGATCGCCGCACAGGGCCACACCCCGATCGACTGGCGCATCCCGGACCTGAACGCCGGCTGAGCCGGACCGTCACGCGCGCCGAGCCGCACCGTCCGGCGCGTCGCGCACGGCGCGCGGCGGCTTCCCCCGGCGGTTAGCGTCGGGGGGAGGGCCGGCGAGCGAGCGCGGGGTGAATGCGGTGACGGAGGAGCGGGAAGAGACGCCCCTGGACGGCGTGCTCATCCGGATCGGCCAGGCGATCATGCTGCACCGCGCCGGGGACCGGGAGGAGGCCCGCAACCGCCTCCTGGAGCTGTGGCACGAGATCGGGCCCCAGGGGGACGCCTTCCATCGCTGCACGCTCGCCCACTACATGGCGGACACCCAGGACGACCCCAGGGACGAACTCGACTGGGACCTGCGCGCCCTCGAGGCGGCCGAGGGCTTCGTCACCGAGCGCACCGCAGGCACGGACACCGGCGCCCTGTGTGCCTTCTTCCCCTCGCTCCACCTCAACCTCGCCGCCGACTACGTAGCCCTCGACCGCCCGGCCGACGCCCGCGCCCAGCTGCTGAGGGCCCGCGCCTCCACCAACGGCGTGGCCGACGGCGAATACCGCCAGGGGCTGAGGGAGGCCATCGACCGGCTGGCGGTGCGGCTCGAGGCGGGTGGCGGAGCGGAGGCATAGGGGCCGCGCCCAGGCGCCGCCCGTGGCTCCGCCTCGGGCATCACCCCCGCAGCATCCCGTTCAGGACCTCGGCGCACGAGGCGCGCAGCGCCGCCCGGCTCGGCACGGCGCCGTGGAACTGCCCCGCCGTACAGGAGAACAGCACCCCGTCGCACCAGGCGATCGCGCTGAGCGCATGCCGCTCGGGGTCCGTGGAGCCGGCCGCCGTCAGCATCGCGATCATCGGTTCCCGGAAGGCCCGCCCGGCCCGGTCGTACAGAGCCCGCAGCTCGGGCCGCCGAGAGGCCTCCAGGGCCAGCTCGTACCGGGCGACGACCAGCTGCCGGTGGCCCGAGAGATAGCGGTGCAGGGCCAGGGCGAGCGCATCGGCGACCGCCGCCGGGGTGTCGCCCGTGGCGGGCGGGGTCTCGCCCGCCACGAGGACGGCCGCCTCCCGCTCGGCCAGCCGCCGCACCGCCGTCTCCAGCAGCGCCGCGCGGGTGCGCGCGAGATTCGAGGTGGAGCCCTGCGGCAGTCCCGCCGCCTCGTCGACGGCCCGGTGGGTCAGCCCCCGCATGCCGCGCTCGGCGAGCAGCGTCAGGGCGGTGTCGGCGATCAGCTCATGGCGCGGTGTACTGCGGGCGTTCATGGCAGGTGAGCCTATCGCGATGACTACAGATGTAGTGACTGGACCGCATCCGTGGTGGCGTCACTGAACTACAGCTGTAGTAGCGAGCAGACTACAGCTGTAGTAGCCTGCGGAACTACAGCTGTAGTCACGCGAGTAGGCACGTAGGCCAGTGGGAGGGATCATGAACCAACGCACCGCTCTGGTGATCGGTGGCGGAATCGGCGGACTGACCGCCGCGGTGGCGCTGGACCGCCGCGGCTGGGCCGTCACCGTCCTCGAGCGCACCGCCGCCCCGGACCCGGGCTCGGCATCCGGACACCTGGCGACGAGCCCGGGCGGCGCGCAGCGGGGCGGGGCGGGTATCGGGCTGGCCGCCAACGCCCAGCGCGCCCTGGAGGCCCTCGGCGCCGGCGACGCGGTCCGCGCCATGGCCGCCCCGCAGATCACCGGCGCGCTGTGCCTCCCCAGTGGCCGACGGCTGGCCCGGATGGATGCCGCCGCGGCCGTCCGGCGCTTCGGCGGCCCGGTCGTCGTCGCCCATCGCGCCGAGCTCATCGCCCTCCTCGGCGCCCGGCTGCCCCAAGGCGCCCTGCGCACCGGCGCCGCCGCCACGCTCGTCGACGAGGGTGACCCGGCGCCCGGCGGCCGCCCGGCGCGGGCGGTGATCGACGACGGAGGCGACGGCGAAGAGCTGAGTGCCGACCTCGTCGTGGGTGCCGACGGCATCCACTCCGCGGTCCGCCGCGCCGTCTTCCCCGGCCATCCCGAGCCCCGCTACGCCGGATTCACCGCCTGGCGCTTCGTGGCGCCCGCCCCCGAGCGCCCGTTCGCACCACACGAGACCTGGGGCGCCGGAAGCCTGTGGGGCTCGATTCCGCTGCGCGACGGGCGCGTTTACGCCTACGCCACCGCGGCCCTGCCGCCCGGCGGACGGGCCGCCGACGGCGACGAACGGGCCGAACTGCTGCGCCGCTTCGGCGACTGGCACCACCCCGTCCCCGCGCTGCTCGCCGCCGTCGACCCGGCCGCCGTCCTGCGCAACGACGTCCGGACCGCGGCCGCCGCGCCGCCCGCCTTCCACCGGGGACGGGTCGCCCTGCTCGGCGACGCCGTCCACCCCATGACCCCGCACCTCGGCCAGGGCGGCTGCCAGGCCATCGAGGACGCCGTCGTGCTTGCCCACGCGACCGCGGCGGACGGCGATCTCGGCGCCGCGCTCGCCGCGTACACCCGGCAGCGGCTGCCCCGCACGATGGACGTGGTGCGCCGGTCGGAGCGGATCGGCCGCCTCACCCTCTGGCGGTCCCGGCCGGCCCGCGCGCTGCGCGCCGCCGGGATGGCCGCCACCGCCCGGCTCGCGCCGGATCTCGCGCTGCGCGGCCTGGACGGCATCGCCGACTGGCGTCCCCCGGCCGCCACGTAAGCTTCCGGCAAACGGGTCATCCGGACCCCGGCGCCATCAGCGGCGCCGTCGCCGCACCACCCGCGGCGCCGCCCAAGGAGGAGGAGTACGAGTGAAGGTCGGCTGCATCGGACTCGGAGACATCGCCCAGAAGGCGTATCTCCCCGTACTGGGCACGCAGCCCGGCATCGAGCTGCATCTGCAGACCCGCACTCCGGCCACCCTCCAACGGGTCGGCGACAGCCACCGGCTGACCGGCCGGCAGCTGCACACGGACCTGGACTCGCTGCTCTCCGCCGGCCTGGACGCGGCTTTTGTGCATGCGCCCACCTCCGTACACCCCGAGATCGTGACGCGGCTCCTCGAGGCGGGCGTGCCGACCTATGTCGACAAGCCGCTTTCCTATGAACTCGCCGCATCGGAACGCATCGTGCGGCTCGCCGAGGACCGGGGAGTGGGGCTGGCCGTCGGCTTCAACCGCCGGTTCGCGCCCGCGTACGCGCAGTGCCGCGATCATGCCCGCGATCTGATCCTGATGCAGAAGAACCGCGTCGGCCTGCCGGAGGATCCGCGCACCCTGGTGCTCGACGATTTCATCCATGTCGTCGACACCCTGCGGTTCCTCGCCCCCGGCGAGATCGATCACGTCGATGTCAGGGCGCGGATGCGCGACGGGCTGCTGGAGCATGTGGTGCTCCAGCTCTCCGGCAGCAGTGGCGCCACGGCAGGCGACGGCTTCACGGCGATCGGGATCATGAACCGGCTGAGCGGCTCGGCCGAAGAGCGCCTCGAAGTGTCCGGGCTGGACACGAAGCGCGAGGTGGTGAACCTCGCGGAGGTGATCGACCACAAGGGACAGCCGACCATCCGTCGCCGCGGCGACTGGGTGCCGGTCGCGAGGCAGCGGGGCATCGAGCAAGCGGTGCTCGCATTTCTCGACTCGGTACGCGCCGGCGAGGTGCTCAGCGCGCTGGACGCCCTGAAGACCCACGAGCTGTGCGAGCGCATCGTGCATGAGGTGACGCAGGAGGGCTGAGGACCGCCCTCGGCGCACCCTTCCGCAGCAGGTCGGAGACCGCGCAGGAGCGCGTAAGACCGCCGATCACAGGGAGTCGGAGGGAGGCGCTTGCGCGGGCCGCCTCCTGAGCGCCCGTACGCCCGTGTACGCGCCGGCGAGGACCAGCGCGCCCGCCGCCCCGTACAGCGCCCAGTCGCCGAACCGGCTGTAGGGACTGGTGCCCGCGGCCAGCGGCAGATCGTAGACGGCGGCCGCGCTGCGGTCGGTCCCCAGCCGTTCGCCGACCGGTTCGCCCCGGGGGCCGTAGACCGCGCTGATGCCGGTGAGCGTGGCGTGCACCATGGGCCGCCAGTTCTCCGCTGCGCGCAGCGCGGCCAGCGAGGCGTGCTGGGCCGGTGCCCAGCTGCCCTGGAACGTCGAGGTGGAGGACTGGGCGACCAGTACCTGCGCGCCGTCGCGCACCAGGTGACGGCTCATGTCGGGGAAGGCCGTCTCGAAGCACACCAGGGGGCCGATGCGCAGCCCGTCCGCGGTGGGGATCCGCATCACGACCTGGTGGGTGCCGCGGATCCGGTCGGTGGTCGCGGCCCTGCCCACATGGGTCGCCCAGCCCAGGAGGGACCTGGCCGGTATGTATTCGCCGAAGGGCACCAGACGCATCTTGGCGTAGCGGTCGCCGGTCGGCCCCTGCGGCCCGATCAGCACCGCGCTCTTCTCGATGCCCGCACGGCCGGCGCGCCGGGCGTCCGCGTTGACCAGCAGGTCCGCGCCGGTCTGCCGGGTCAGCGAGGCGAGCC
Organism: Streptomyces sp. NPDC101227; assembly: GCF_044767545.1. Taxonomy (NCBI): domain Bacteria; kingdom Bacillati; phylum Actinomycetota; class Actinomycetes; order Kitasatosporales; family Streptomycetaceae; genus Streptomyces; species Streptomyces sp. NPDC101227. Next base: position 124,404 of record NZ_JBIWOD010000002.1, read on the forward strand.
GGGCGGCGAGCGCGGGATGGTCGGCCGGATCCTGGTAGAGGCTGCTCTCGCCCCAGACGACGAGGCCTACGCCGCGGTGCGCCAGCGCCCGGGTCAGCGACTCGCTGCGGGCCAGCCGTTCGGTGGGAGTGCCGCCGATGCCGGGCTGGACGACGGCGATCCGTACCGTGCCCGCGGGGCGGGGGAGGGGCGCCCAGAGCCAGGCGGCGGCGCCCGCCAGGGCGGGGACCAGCAGCCCGGCGACGGCCGCCCGCCAGGCCGCGGGGCGGGCGATCAGCTCGGCCAGGGCGGTGTTCACCGCCACGAGCAGCAGGCTCAGCAGCCACACCCCGCTGAGGGACGCCAGGCGGAGCGCGGGCGGCACCTGCCACTGACTGGCGCCGAGCAGCCCCCAGGGCCCGCCCAAGTACTGCCAGGAACGGACCAGTTCCACCATCAGCCAGCCGGCCGGCACCAGCACCAGCGCGGCGGCGTACCGCCCGCCCGTCGCCCGCCCCCGCCCGTCCGACAGCAGCGCATGCACCAGGATCCCCCACGGCGCCCACAGCGCACCGAGGAGCAGGGCCAGTACGAGAAGGAAGACGTGCAGATTCGGCAGCAACCAGTGATGGACCGCCAGCATGAACCCCGCGCCCCCCAGCCAGCCGTCCAGCGCCGCCCGCCGCACCGTCGGCGCCGAGCGCACCAGCAGCAGCCAGGGGACGAGGGCGGCATACGCCAGCCACCACCAGGACGGCGCCGGAAAGGTGAGCGCCGGCAGCGCCCCGGCCAACGCCGCGGCCAGACCCCGCCACCAGGGGGAGCGGAGCCAAGGCACCCGATCGCCGAGCGGGGTGTGCATACCGTCTCCTTCTCGTCGCGCGGGACCGGGCCGACCGTAAGACCTGGGGGATCATTCCCCGGCGGGCACCACCTCGCGCCATTTCTCGTGCACCACGACCTCGGCCAGCCGCCAGCCTTCGGGCGTACGGCGGGCGGTGAACGCGTAGCGGCCGGCGCAGGTGTAGTTGGGGGCGGTGGGGCCGGCATCGGCGTCCGCCGCGGCGCCGTCGAGCCGCATCGGGTTGAGGTAGTCGGCCTGGACGGTGGCCGTATCGCCCGGTGCGCCGTCCCGCCGGGCGAGGGTGATCCGGCGATTGACGATCAGGTGCTGGCGTACCGAGAAGTGACGCAGCACCTCGGTGAGCCAGTCCGCGATCTCCGCCGTGTTGCCCTCGATGCCGCCCGCGGAGCGGTAGTCGGCCCGGCCGTCGTTGGTGAACAGGGCCCGGTATCCGTCCCAGTCCCCGTCGTCGAGGGCTATGGCGTAGCCGGTGACCAGATCGTCGATCGAGAGGCGGTCCATTACGGTCGAGTGTTCCGCGCGCTGCGTCATTGCCTCAGTTTTCGGCATACGGCGGCCCCCGCCAAGAGAGCGGGGGCCAAGCGGCGCGGTATCCGGCGCGGTATCACCCCACCAGCACGGTGTCCTCGGCGAGGCCCTCGCCCGGTTCCTGGCCGGAATCCGCCGCGGTCACCGCGTCGCGTGCACCGGCAGCGGCGGATCCTGCCCCGTCCGTCCTGTCCGTCTCCGAGGCGAACTGCGTCCGGTACAGCTCCGCATACCGCCCGTCGGCCGCCAGCAGCGTCGCGTGGGTGCCGCGCTCGACGATCCGGCCGCCCTCGACGACGAGGATCAGATCGGCGGCCCGTACGGTCGACAGCCGGTGGGCGATCACCAGCGCGGTCCGGCCCTCCAGGGCCTCGGTGAGCGCCTCCTGGACGGCGGCCTCGGAGGTGTTGTCCAGGTGGGCGGTGGCCTCGTCGAGGATCACCACCCGGGGGTGGGCGAGCAGCAGCCGGGCGATGGTCAGCCGCTGCCGTTCGCCGCCGGAGAGCCGGTAGCCGCGCTCGCCGACGACGGTGTCCAGGCCGTCGGGCAGGCTGCGGATCAGCGCCTCCAGGCGGGCGCGGCGCAGCGCGTCCCACAGCTCGTCCTCGGGGGCCTCGGGCTTGGCCAGCAGCAGGTTTTCGCGGATGGAGTCGTGGAAGAGATGCCCGTCCTGGGTGACCATGCCGAGCGCTTCGCGCAGCGAGGCGGCGGTCAGGTCGCGGACGTCCACCCCGGCCAGCCGGACCGCTCCGCCCTCGGCGTCGTACAGCCGCGGCAGCAGCTGCGCGATGGTCGACTTGCCGGCGCCCGAGGAGCCCACCAGGGCGACCATCTGGCCGGGCTCGGCGCGGAAGGAAATATCGTGCAGGACCTGTTCGCCGCCGCGGGTGTCGAGGGTGGCGACCTCTTCGAGGGAGGCGAGGGAGACCTTTTCGGCGGACGGGTAGCCGAAGCGTACGGCGTCGAACTCCACCGACACCGGGCCCTCGGGCACCGCGCGGGCGTCCGGCTTCTCGGCGATCAGCGGCTTGAGGTCCAGCACCTCGAAGACCCGCTCAAAGCTGACCAGTGCGCTCATCACCTCGATATGCGCGCCGGACAGGGCGGTCAGCGGGGCGTAGAGGCGGGTGAGCAGCAGCGCGAGCGAGACGATCGCGCCGGGCTGGAGGTGGCCGCGGAGCGCGAGGTAGCCGCCGAGCCCGTAGACCACCGCCAGCGCCAGCGCGGAGACCAGGGTGAGCGCGGTGACGAAGTACGTCTGCACCATCGCCGAACGGACCCCGATGTCGCGCACCCGGCGGGCCCGGGCCGCGAATTCGGCGGATTCGCGGGCCGGCCGGCCCATCAGCTTGACGAGGGTGGCGCCCGGTGCCGAGAAACGCTCGGTCATCTGCGTACCCATCGCGGCATTGTGGTCGGCGCCCTCCCGCCGCAGCGCCGCCAGCCGCCGGCCGACCCGCCGGGCGGGCAGCACGAACACCGGCAGCAGGACCAGCGCGATCAGGGTGATCTGCCAGGACAGGCTCAGCATCACCACGAGGGTCAGCAGCAGCGTCGCGATATTGCTGACGACCCCGGAGAGGGTGTCGCTGAACGCCCGCTGGGCGCCGATCACATCGTTGTTGAGGCGGCTGACCAGCGCTCCGGTGCGGGTACGGGTGAAGAACGCGACCGGCATCCGCTGGACGTGGTCGTACACGGTCGTCCGCAGATCCAGGATCAACCCCTCGCCGAGGCTCGCAGACAGCCACCGGGTCACCAGGCCCAGGCCCGCCTCGGCGACGGCGATGACGGCGATCAGACCGGACAGTCCGAGGACGACGGTGGCGGAATCGCGGTGCCAGATGGCATCGACGACCCGGCCCGCGAGCAGCGGGGTGGCCACCGCGAGCATCGCGGTCACGGTGCTGAGCAGCAGGAACCACAGCAGACGGCGCCGGTGCGGGCGGGCGAAGCCGCCGATCCGGCGCAGGGTGCCGCGGGAGAAGCGGCGGCTGCCCTGCTGTGCGGTCATCGTGCTGTGCAGCGAATGCCAGGCGGTGACTTCCATGTCCATCGCGGCCTCCAGGGTGTCGGGGTCGGCACGGGATCGCCGTGGCTGACCGGCGACATGAAAGGAACCTAGGACCTAAACCAATGTTGAGGTCAAGGGATTCCTCGCAGGTCACCCTCCGGGACACGCATCCGCTCCGCCGATCACCCTCCCGGACTGCCGTACGGACCGCCGGTCATCCCTCGGGTCGCCGTACGGACCGCCCCGAAGCCTCCCGTGACCCGCAGCTACCATGATCGCCATGCGAAACGGGGGAGACGTCCACGGCATCCACAGTGCGGCGGACGACTCACCCACGGCGACCCTGCTCCTGCCGCCGCGCCTGACGGCATCGGCCACCGGGCTGCGCGACACCGCCCGGCGGCGCGGACTGCGCACCGTCCAGCTGCCCACCTTCGACCTCCCGGACGGGCTGCGCGCCGGGCATCTGCACGCCGGGCCGTCCTTCGCCGACGCGGTGGCGGGACCGCTCGGCATCGCCCCGCTCGAGGCCCCGGCGCGCTGGCTCGCCGATCTGCCCCGCGACCTCGTACGGCGCGAGATCCGCGCGCTGCCGGTCCGCGAGGCGTACGGCCTGCGCCGGCCGGTCTTCGTCAAGTCACCCAACGACAAGAGCATCCGGGCCATGGTCTACGCGGACGGCTCCCGACTGCCCGGGGCCGACGCCGTTGACCCCGACACCCTCGTGCTGGTCTCCGACGTCGCCTCCTTCGCCGCCGAATACCGCCTCTACCTCCTGGACGGCGAGGTGCACACCGGCAGCCGCTACGCGGAGGACGGGCGCCTGAGCCTCGGCCCGCTCACCCCGGACGCGGCCGCCTTCGGCGCCGAACTCCTCGTGCGCTGCGGCGCCGGCCTGCCGTCCGCGATCGTCGTCGACGTCGGCCGCCTCGACGGCCACTGGGCGGTCATCGAGGCCAACGCGGCCTGGGCGAGCGGGCGCTACACCAGCGACCCGGAGCGGGCCCTGGACGCCGTGCTGCGGGCGGCGGGCCCGGTGGCGCGGGTGGCGGCGCGCGACCGGCCGTTCATCAGGGCGGCGGCGCGGTGAGCGGCCGGTAACCGGCGGGACGATCGGCCGGAGACGGACCGGCGACGGGGTGGGACAACCGGGCCGGTAGCGTTCCCTGGTGACTACCGCCTGGTCGGAGACCATTTCCCTGCTGCTGTTGCTGGGCGTTCTGGGCTTCGCCGTACGCAGGCCGGCGGGCGCTTCCGAGGCGGTGGCGGCCGTGCCGGCGGCGGCGATCGTCGTGCTGATCGGCGCCGTGTCACCGTCCGAGGCATGGGCCCAGGTGCACAGCCTGCTGCCGGTCGTCGGATTCCTCGCCGCGGTGCTGGCACTGGCGTACCTCTGCGCGCGCGAGGGGGTGTTCGAGGCGGCGGGCGCCGCGCTGGCCCGGCTGTGCGCCGGCCTCCCGCGCCGCCTGCTGGCCGGGGTGTTCGCGCTGGCCGCGGCGGTGACCGCGGTGCTCAGCCTGGATGCGACGGTGGTGCTGCTGACGCCGGTCGTTCTGGCCACCGCGGCCCGTGCCCGTGCCCACGCACGGCCCCACCTGTACGCCTGCGCCCACCTGGCCAACTCCGCCTCGCTGCTGCTCCCGGTCTCCAACCTCACCAATCTCCTGGCCCTCGACGCCGCCGGGCTGTCCTTCACCCGGTTCGCGGCGCTGATGGCGCTGCCCTGGGCCATCGCCGTCGCCGTCGAGTACGTCGTCTTCCGGCGCTTCTTCGCGCGTGACCTGGCGGTGACCGTTGGCCGGCCCGAGCGAACGGGGAGGGCGGAAGCGCAGGCGGAAACGGAGGCGGAAACGGAGCGGGAGGATCCGCCGCCGCCGGTCCCCGCCCTCGTCGTCCTCGCGCTCACCCTCGCCGGGTTCGTGGTGACCTCCTTCGCCGGAGTCAACCCGGCGTGGGCGGCGACGGCCGGTGCCCTGGTCCTTGCGGTCCGCGCGCTGCGCCGCCGGGAGACCACCGTGCCGCGGCTGGTGGCGGCGGCGAACCCGTTGTTCTGTCTCTTCGTGCTCGCCCTGGGCATCGTGGTCAAGGCCGTCGTCGACAACGGGCTGGGCGACGCCGTGGACCGACTGCTGCCGGCCGGGTCGTCGCTGCCCGCGCTGCTCGGGCTCACCGCGTTCGCCGCCCTGCTCGCGAACCTGATCAACAATCTGCCGGCCGTCCTCGCGCTGCTTCCCGTCGCGGCCGCATCCGGCGCGGGTCCCGTCCTTGCCGTACTGATCGGCGTGAATGTCGGCCCGAACCTGACCTACGTCGGCTCCCTGGCCACCCTGCTGTGGCGGCGCATCCTGCACGACCACCAAACCGCGCCGGCGCTGTCCGTCTTCACCGGCCTCGGCCTGCTGACGGTCCCGGCGACGCTGGTCCTGTCGACGGTGGGGCTGTGGGTGGCGCTGCGCACCATCGGCACCTGACGGGGTGCGGGCGCGGGGGTGTGGCGGCGTACGACCTGCCGGGGCGTACGGGCTCCTCAGGGCGTGTGCCGGGACGCGATCAGGGGGCCGAGGAGCCGGGTGCCGGGTCCGACCCGGCCGCCGGGGCCGGGGAGCGCGAGGGTGTTGTCCACGGTGAGCGGTTCGGCGCAGTGCGCGCAGGCGGCCACCATCGTGGTGTCCCGGTCGCAGGTCAGATGGTGGACCCGGGCCGGGGGCCCGGCCTCGCCCGCGTACCAGCGGTCGCCCCAGGTCGCCAGCGCCAGCAGCACCGGATAGAGCTCCTCGCCCTTCGCCGTCGCGACATAGTGCTCGCGCGGCGGCCGTTCCTGATAGCGCTCGCGGGTCAGCACGCCCTCCTCGACCAGCCGCGACAGCCGGGCGGTGAGCACCTTGCGCGAGATGCCGAGGTCCTCGGCGAGGTCGTCGAACCGGCTGATCCCGGTCAGTACGTCGCGCATGATCAGCGCCGTCCAGGCGTCGCCGAACAGATCGGTGGCGCGGGCGATCGAGCAGGCCACATCGGAGAGGGGAGTGCGGGTCACGCTTCGAGGCTACCCAAGTTCCCTCGGGAGACCCGGGGTTGGTAGGTTCCCTGAGGGAACTCGTCTGCGCCGGGGACGCCGGCGCGGCACGGTCGACGAAGGAGAACGCCATGCGCAGCGCTCCACTGATCGCACTGGACTCACCCGACCCGGAGGCCGTCGACGGGCGTCAGATCCGGGCGGCCGCCTTCCAGGACGTGCGGCTCGCCTACACGTTCGCCGTCCTCGAAGACCTGGGCCGCGCCGCCTCCGGGCGGGCCCTCGTCATGGGCGGCGGCCGCGGTCTCCTCGCGCGCGGTCTGGCGCGGCTCGGCTTCGAGGTCACCGCCGTGGACCCGTCCCGCGCCGCGACCGCGATGGCGCGCACCGCCGCCGAACGCGCCGGCCTCGCCATCGAGCACCGCACCGCGCTCGCCGAGGACCCCGGCCTCCCCGCCGCCGCGTTCGACCTCGTCTACCTCGCCGACACGCTGGAGATCACCTCCGACCCCGACCGGGTGATCGAGCGGGCCGCCCACACCCTCAAGCCCGACGGCGTCCTCGTCTACGACACCGTCAACCGCACCGTGCTGTCCCGCCTGGTCTATCTGGTGGCCTTTCAGCGACTGCCGATGACCCGGGTCGTACCGGCCGGCCGCTATGCCGCCCGCCGTCTCCGCAAGCCCGCCGAGGTCGCCGCGCTCGTGGCGCGGCACGGTCTGCGCCAAGCCGAAACCTGCCATTTCAAGCCACGCAGCGCACGGAGTCTGATTTCGGCGGTCCTGGGGCGCCGCCGCGGCCGGATGACAGACGACGAGATCGCCTCCCTGGCCGGCTTCCAACTCGCCCCGGGTACAAGTCCGTTGGTCACCTACCTCGGCCACGCGCGCAAGGTATGACCGCGGCCCGCAGGCGCACCCCCTCTGAGCTGGCCCGCCGCAATTGAGCCAACCTCTTTACGTGGTTCTCGCCAGGACTTGACGCCACGATGGGCGGGTAAGCCGTAGAACGTAACGCACAGCAGCGATATCAGGGCACAGCCGACGACCGGATACGGATGCATCCGCCCGGATCGCGACGGGCGCTCCCCCTCATCTCTCTATCCCCGTATGCCTTCGCCACCTGCGTGGCGCTGTCTCGCTCTCTGGCACGAAAGTGGGTCGGGCTGATGGCCGAGGGCCACAACTACCAGGAATTCGTCGGCCACATCCGCGAGGCGGGCAGCACGATCGTGCTCGAGCTCCGCGGGGAATGGGACATCCTCGCCGCCTCGGTGGTCGCCGACCGGCTGGACGCGCTGACCGGCGCGCCGCACCCCGATCTCGTCCTCGACGTGAGCGCGGTGACCTTCATGGACTGCGTCGGGCTGGGCCTGCTGTGCCGCGCCCGGCACCGGGCGCGCGACCGGGGCGGGCGGCTGCGGCTGACCGGGGTCACGGACGGCGGGTGGGTCGCGCGGCTGCTGCGGATGGCCTCGCTGACCGGCGAGTTCGAGATCGTGGCCGAAGCGATCGCCGGCGCCACCTGCCTGGCCGACTGCGTGGCGGTATGAGCTGGTGGAGCGGCCCGCCACGCGCCACCGGCCCGGGCCGCAAGGCGGCGACCGGGGCGGGCGGCCGTGGAGCGGGCGGCGCGGCGGCCGTGGATCAGGCCGGCAGGGCCGCCTCGATGGCCGCGACGAGCTCGTCGGCGTCCGGCTCCGTGCGCGGCCGGAACCGGCCCACGACCTGGCCCTGATGGTCGATCAGAAACTTCTCGAAGTTCCACTGGACGTCCCCCGCCGCGCCCTCCGCGTCCTGGGTGCCGGTCAGCTCCGCATACAGCGGGTGCCGCTCCTCGCCATTGACATCGGTCTTCTCGAACAGCGGGAAGCTGACGCCGTACTGCGCGGAGCAGAACGTGGCGATCTCCTCGGCGGTGCCCGGCTCCTGGCCCGCGAACTGGTTGCTGGGGAAGCCCAGCACGCTGAAGCCGCGGTCGGCATAGCGCTCCTGGAGCCGCTCCAGGCCCGAGTACTGCGGGGTCAGTCCGCACTTGGACGCCACATTGACCACCAGCAGCGCGCGGCCGCGGTAGTCGGCGAGCGAGGCGGGCTCACCGGTCAGGGTGCGCAGGGGAATGTCGTACAGGCTCACGGTCATGCTCCTCAATGCGGTTCCGGGAATAGGGACGGACGTCATCCGTGGCAACAGCGGCGCCCGGCCTGATCTTCCCGGAATCGTCGACGGGCCACGAGACCACCGGCCGGAGTGCGCCCGCGCGCCACTCCCTGAGCAACTGATCGAAGATCGGGGTCGCCTCCTCGGTGGACCGTCGTGCGTACGGGGGCGAGAGCGAGAGGCGATGGAAAACGTGACCCGTGGTCTTTTTGACGTCCATGTCCGGACTCAACCTGGAGAATGCTGCACGGGTTGCGGTGCGCACGTGGGACGGCCGCGAGATGTGCCTGAGCCGGTGACGGGCAGAAGATACGTTCCCGCTCGGCCCAGTGCCGACAGGTCCACCGCCTGCGCCATGGCGTACATTCCGGCGGTGTTCGGATGCACACCGTCGCCGCTGTTGTAGCTGTGCCGCAGCCGCCGGGGCACGGCCGGATCGCGCAGCGCCGCATCGAAGTCGACGACCCCGTCGAAGGCCCGCCCGGTACGGATCCAGTGGTTGACCTGGGCCCGCATCCGTTCCCCCGCCGGGCCCAGAAAGGCGTTGGGGGTGATCGTGCCGGCGTGCAGCGCGATCCCGGCGGCCTGCGCCCGGCCGGCCAGCGCGGCCAGTCCGGCGATCACTTGGCCGGCCGTCACCCTGGTGCCCCGGTGCACCCCGGTGCCGGCCCCCAGGTCGTTGGTGCCGAGCAGCACGATCGCATCGGACACGGCGGTCTGGCCGAGCACATCGCGGGCGAACCGGGCCTCGCCGTTGACCCCGAGGTGGATCCGTCCGTCGGCGCCGGTACCGACGTCGCTCAGCAGCCGGTTGCCGCCGATGCCCGCGTTGACGACGGAGAGCCCGCGGCCGCGCCGCCCGGCGTCGGCCAGCCGCCGCGCCAGCACGTCCGGCCAGCGCAGATTGACGTTGTCCGGGATGGCGCCGCCTTCGGTGATGGAGTCGCCGAAGGCCACGACCGTACGGTCCGCGGCCGTCGTGGCGACGTCCACGCCCGCCAGGAAGAACCACGACAGGATCCGCTCGTGGAAGGCCGAGCCCCGCTCGTCGGCGGTGTGATCGCCCCGGGTGGAGACGTAGCTGGTCTGCTTCGCCCCGCCGTGCCAGGTGGTGGGCCCGGTCGGGCGCGGCAGATGGATGCTCACCACCAGGTCGCGGTCGGCGTGGACGCTCAGCCGTACGGGATCGCTGACGATCTCTGCGCCGGCGGGGACGGTGGCCGAGCGGTGGCCGGCGAACGTCACCGTGCGCCGGGTGCCCGGCTCGGTGGCGGCTCCTCCGGCCCGCCGGGCGACCGTCACCGCGCCCAGGTCCAGCGGCCGGGTGCCGTACAGGTTGGACAGTCGCAGGCGGACGCGGTCGCCGCCGACCGAGAGGTGCACCACCAGGCGGAGGGTGCGGTGGGCGAACCCGGTGACGGACCGGCCCCTGCGGGCGGGCGGGGTGACGGCGGCGGCCCAGCCGCCCACCCAGTGGCGGGTCCCGGCCGCGGCCGCCGGCGCCTCGGCCGTGGCCGCCGCCGGTGGCGCGGCAGCCGCCAGGAGGCCCAGCGACGACGCACCGGCCAGCAGGGATCTGCGGGGCAAGGGGCGTCCTCGCACGGGTGCCTCCCGTCGTCGGTCCTCGTCAGCGGCGCTCGGTAATGGTCCACGGACGGTCCCATTGCCGTCGGCCCGGTCGGCGTCGTACACGCCGTTCTCGCCCTTCTGGCGGAGCCCGAGTGGCTGGTGGGGGCGAACGGGACGGGGCCGGCACGGCCTGGGACCGGCATCACCACGGGGTCAGGGCGCGGCCTTGTCCATCGTCGCCGCGATGCCGTCCAGGATGACGGCCAGGCCGACCTCGAAGGTGGTCCTCGCCTCGCGCTCCAGGTACGGCTCCGAACCGCCCGTGTGGGCCGCCGCGCCCTCGGTCTCGAGGCGGACCAGCAGCGGGAAGCGGTCCTGGAAGTCGGGCACGACCTCGCCGAGCACGCTGGAGCGGGACTGCCACCACTCCTCGTCGGACATGCCCGTCGCCGCCGCGGCCAGCCGGGATTCCGTGACGGTCGCCGCGGCGCCGCGGACGAAGTGGAAGAGCGCCCCGACGATGCGGCGCAGCACGGCGGAGTCCAGCTCGGTGGCGTACAGCAGCCGCACCAGCGTCTCCAGGGCGACGTATTCGTTCGGCCCGAGCACCGGCCGGGCCTGGGAGACCTGGAGCACCCACGGGTGGCGCAGATAGAACTCCCAGGTGTCCTCGGCCCAGGACGTCACGGCGGGCCGCCAGCCCGGAGTGAGGTCGTAGTCGGTGGGCAGCTCGGCCAGCGCCCGGTCGTACATCAGGTCCACCAGCTCGTTCTTGCCCGGGACGTAGGTGTACAGCGCCATCGCCGTCCGGCCGAGGCGCTCGCCCACCGCGCGCATCGACAGCGCGGCCAGGCCCTCGGCGTCCGCGACGGCGATTCCCGCGTCCACGATCGCGTCCACGCTCAGCGCCGGTTTGGGGCCGGGCGCGGAGCGTTTTCCGGCCGGGTCCTTGTCCTTGGCGCGCCACAGCAGGGACATCGAACGGCGGGCGTCGCCCTGGCCGGCGAAGAGGACCACTTGCGAACTCCTTACAGCATAAAGTAACCTCGTCGAGGTAACTCTTTACTGCGTAAAGATATCAGGGGGCGGGATGGGGGACCAGGAGTCCGGCGGGCGGTCCGTGCGGCCCGACGCCGACAACCACGACGTCATCGAGGTCCGGGGCGCGCGGGAGAACAACCTCGCGGAGGTGTCCCTCGACATCCCCAAGCGCCGCCTCACGGTCTTCACCGGGGTCTCCGGATCGGGGAAGTCCTCCCTGGTCTTCGGCTCCATCGCCGCGGAGTCGCAGCGGCTGATCAACGAGACCTATACCGCGTTCGTCCAGTCGTTCATGCCGAGCCAGGGGCGGCCCGATGTCGACGCGCTGCGCAACCTCAGCGCGGCGATCATCGTCGACCAGGAGAGGATGGGCGCCAACTCCCGCTCCACGGTCGGCACGGCGACCGACGCCCACACCATGCTGCGGATCATCTTCAGCCGCCTGGGCTCGCCGGCCATCGGCACCTCGACCGCCTTCAGCTTCAACAGCGCCGAGGGAATGTGCCCGGCATGCGAGGGGCTGGGGCGGGTCTCGGCGATCGACGTCGACGAGCTGGTGGACACCGAACTCTCCCTCAACGAAGGCGCGATCACGGCACCGGGCTTCACCGTCGGCTCGTTCCACTGGCAGACCCTCGCCCACTCCGGTTTCTTCGACCCCGACGTCAAGCTGAAGGACTACACCCCCGAGCAGTGGGACGCCTTTCTGCACAAGCCCGCCACCAAGACCAGACAGGGCACCTTCAACATCACCTGCGAGGGCCTGCTGGTGAAGGTGCAGCGGGTCCATCTCGCCAAGGACCGCGAGTCCATGCAGCTGCACATCCGGGCCTTCGTCGACCGCGCGGTGACGTTCACCTCCTGCGGCGCCTGCGGTGGCGCACGGCTCAATCCCGCCGACCTCGCCTCCCGTATCGCCGGCCGCAATATCGCCGAATGCTCAGCCCTCCAGATCAGCGACCTGGCAGCTTTCGTACGGACCCTCGACGACCCCTCCGTGGCCCCGCTCCTCACCGCCCTCTCCCACACCCTGGATTCCCTGGTCGAGATCGGACTGGGCTATCTGAGTCTGGACCGCGAATCGGGCACCCTGTCCGGCGGGGAGGCCCAGCGGGTCAAGATGGTCCGCCACCTCGGGTCCAGCCTGACCGATGTCACCTATGTCTTCGACGAACCGACCGTCGGACTGCATCCGCACGACATCCAGCGGATGAACGGCCTCCTGCTGCGGCTGCGCGACAAGGGCAACACCGTCCTGGTCGTGGAGCACAAGCCGGAGACCATCGAGGTCGCCGACCATGTGGTCGACCTCGGCCCCGGCGCCGGATCCGCCGGCGGCCGGATCTGCTTCACCGGCGATGTCGCAGGGCTGCGCCACTCCGGTACGTTGACGGGGCGTCATCTCGACCACCGCGCCCGGCTGCGCGAGACGGTCCGCCGGCCCAGCGGTCATCTGCCCATCACCGGTGCGACGCGGCACAACCTCAAGAACGTCAGCGTCGACATCCCGCTCGGCGTCCTCACCGTCGTCACCGGCGTCGCGGGCTCGGGCAAGAGCTCCCTGATCCATGGCTCGCTGCCCCGGCGGGACGGCGTGATCGTCGCCGACCAGTCCGCGATCCGCGGCTCCCGCCGCAGCAATCCGGCCACCTACACGGGACTGCTCGCCCCCATCCGTACGGCCTTCGCCAAGGCCAACGGCGTCAAGGCCGCGCTGTTCAGCGCCAATTCCGAGGGGGCCTGCCAAGGCTGCAAGGGCATCGGGCTGGTCTACACCGATCTCGCGATGATGGCGGGCGTCGCCTCGGTCTGCGAGGAGTGCGAGGGCAGGCGATTCACCCCGAAGGTGCTCACCTACACCCTGCGCGGCAAGAACATCAGCGAGGTGCTGGCCATGCCGGTGGCCGAGGCCCGCGCGTTCTTCCCCACCGGGCAGGCCCGCACCATCCTCGACCGGCTGAGCGACGTCGGCCTGGGCTATCTCGGCCTCGGTCAGCCGCTCACCACCCTCTCCGGCGGCGAACGCCAGCGCCTCAAACTCGCCCTCCATATGGCGGAGAAGGCCGCCGTCCATGTCCTGGACGAGCCGACCACCGGCCTCCATCTCGCCGATGTGGACCAGCTCCTGGGCCTGCTGGACCGGCTGGTGGACGCCGGCAACACCGTCATCGTCATCGAACACCACCAGGCGGTGATGGCCCACGCCGACTGGCTGATAGACCTCGGCCCCGGCGCGGGCCACCGGAACCCCGGCCGGCCTCGTCGCCCACGGCGACTCGCTGACGGCCCGTCACCTTCGCGCCTATCTCGCACCGCGCCCGGCACAAAGGCCGTAGGGCAGCAGGGCAGTAGGGCCGTAAGGCTCACGGGACGCCGAGCCGCTCCCGGCTCCCGGCACTCGACCTCTCGCCACCACCCCGCACACCCTCATGGAGGATCCGATGACGGCCCTGCCCGTCGCGCTCATCCAGGTCACCGACGTCCGGCGGATCACCCCGCGCATGGTCCGCGTCACCTTCGCCGGAGACGGCCTCGACGACTTCCCCACCTGGCCCGATCAGCAGCTCAAGCTGCTCTTCCCCAGGCCGGGCCAGACCGCACCCCGCCTCCCGGACAAGGGCGCGGACGGCGATGTGATGCGCTGGTACGAGGCGTTCCTCGCCATACCCGAGGACGAACGGCCGTGGATGCGCAGCTATACGGTGCGGTCCTACGACGCCGAACGCCACCACATCACGGTCGACTTCGTCCTGCACGCGGCGGCGGACGCCCCGGAGACCGACGCGGCAGCCGGCCCGGCCACCCGCTGGGCGGCCGCCGCCCAAAGGGGCGACACCCTCGCCCGCTACGGGCCGGCGGCGGCCTATGCCAGGCCGCTGCCCCTCGACAGGGCCGACTGGCTGTTGCTGGCCGGTGACGAGACGGCGCTGCCGGCGATCGGTTCGCTCGTGGAAGCGCTTCCCGCGGGCGCCCGCGCGACGGCGTACATCGAGGTGGCCGACGCCGCGGAGGAACAGCCCTTCACAACCCCGGCCGACCTCACCGTCCACTGGGCGCACCGCAACGGCGTCGCGGCCGGCCGCAACGACGCCCTGCTGAGCGCGGTACGCGACGCCGCGTTCCCCGCTTCCGGCACGGTCTTCGCCTGGCTCGCCGGTGAGGCCGGCACCGTCCGCGCACTCCGTCGCCACCTCGTCGACGAGCGCGGCCTGTCCACCTCTCAGATCGACTTCACCGGCTACTGGCGCCGCAAGCTCACCCAGGACGACGCCCCCACGGCGGAGGACCTGGCCGAGGCGCAGGAGAAGATAGCCGAGGCCCAGGCGCGAGCCGGCGACTAGGGGCTGTCCGATGGGTCATGGCCGGGCCCGCGACGCTCCCCCAGCTAACGCTGGGACACCCCCACGCGGCGTTGCCGGAGCGTCCCAACAGCTCCGCTGTCGAGACGCTCCGGCGCCTTGCGATGCAGCTCGGCTTCCGAGGCCGGATGAAGAGCCGAGACGGAGCGAGCGCAGCGAGTGCAGTGCACCAGACGCCGCGGCCTTTCCGACCCTGACCCATCGGACAGACCCTGGCGCGGCCCGGCCGGGCCGGAGGGGCGCTCAGACGACCTGCCGGTACGTCATCTCCCCGTCGGCCCGCTCGGCCGCACTCCGCTCCACGCAGAACTCATTGCCCTCGGGGTCGGCCAGCGTCGCCCACCCGGTGCCGTCGGGCCGGCGGTGATCGGCGACCAGTTCCGCGCCCAGGGTGAGCAGCCGCTCGACCTCCTCGTCCCGGCTGCGGTCCTGCGGCTGCAGATCCAGGTGCAGCCGGTTCTTGGCGGCCTTCTTCTCGGGCACCGTAATGAACAGCAGCGCGCTGCCCGCGGAGGTCACCAGGGCCTCCGGGTCGCCCGGCAGGTCGTCCTCGGCGAGCGAGCCGCCCAGCACCGCCGCCCAGAATTGCGCCAGCCGATAGGCGTCGGCGCAGTCGATCGTGATGTGACGTACCAGTGAAGTCATGCGCGTCACTATGCGGTTGACGGCCGGGGGTGTCCAACGGGTCCCCCGAGCCGGCGGCCCTCGCCGGCGGCGGCGCGGATCAGCAGGTCGGTCAGCTCGTCCGGGTGCGACAGCATCGGATAGTGCCCGGTATCCAGGTCGAAGAAGCCGACCCGGGGGTCGGCGAGTGCCCGGAAGCGGGGATCGCCCGACGCCACCAGCGACTCGACGACGGCGATGCTCGCCCCGTTCGCCGTACAGAAGATGCCGGTGGCCGGCACCTGTGCCGCCTTGCCGGTCAGGTGGAGCGGCTGGGTCAGCACGCCCAACGGCTGCGGTGCGGCGAGCTTCTCCAGGCGCCGCCGGGCGGCGTCCGGGAGCAGCGCGAGGCTGCCCCACAGCTGCTCGTCCTCCAGCGGCGGGGGCGGCAGGACATACCCGTTGCCCCGATCCTCGGCCCGCCGCAGCAGCCGCTCCCGTACGGCCGGGTCGGGCATCACATCGACCGCCGCGTCGCCGTCGCCGGGCATCCCCGCGTCCAGATAGACGAGCCGGCGGATCCGGTCCGCGCGGCGGTCGACGGCCCCCAGCGCGGGATGCAGCCCGTAGCAGTGGCCGACGACCACGGTGTCCCGCAGTTCCTCGTGGTCCAGCAGCTGCACCACGTCCTCGATATGCGTCTCGAGGTCGGTGCCGGGCCCCGCCAGATGCCGGCGGTCGCCCATCCCGGTGAGCGTCACCGGGTGCGCCTGATGGCCCCGTTCGTGAAGCCGGGCGGCGACGTCCCGCCAGATCCAGCCGCCGGTGTAGCCGCCGGACACCAGGACGAATGCGGTCATGGTCTCTCCTCCAGGTCTGGTCCCCACGGCCCGTCGACACCGGCCGGGCCGCGCCTGCCGGCACCGTAAAAGCTCCTGCAGCGGGAGATTCAAGTCCGGGCGCGTGGGCCGGGCGCGAGGCGCGATCGCCTCGCACGGTGGCGGGCCGCGGCGCGCTCCCGCCCGCCCGCGGCCCGACGGCCCGAGCGCCGGTGTCGTTTTCCGCCATCGGAAGCATTGGGCCGCCCCACCCATAGGGGCGGCGCGCCCCTGTCGTCTACAGTTGCAGAATTCCGCAATTCAACAGATGACGCGACGGCCGGTCGGCCTGGACGCGGAGGGCAAGCGTGGGCGGTTTCGCCGAGGCGGTACGGGAACGGGTGCGGATCGCGCGCGCCGCCGTCGACGCGGCGCGGGCGGCGAGCGACGCCTACGCGCTGGCCGTGGCGGAGGACGAGCTGGACGACGCGCTGCGGATGGCCCGCAATGTGGGCATCGATCCGGACGCCGGGCCCGGGGCGGCCCGGCAGGGGAGCGGGGCGCCGGAGTGAACGGCGCGGGGGTTCCGCTCTACCAGGCCAAGGCCGAATTCTTCCGGATGCTGGGCCACCCGGTCCGCATCCGGGTCCTGGAACTGCTCCAGGACGGTCCGCTGCCGGTCCGCAGCCTGCTGTCCGCGATCGAGGTGGAGCCGTCCGCGCTCTCCCAGCAGCTGGCGATCCTGCGCCGCTCGGGCATCGTGACGGCCACCCGCAGCGGCTCCACCGTCGTCTACGAGCTCGCCGGCGGCGACGTCGCGGAACTGCTGCGCGCCGCCCGCCGGGTGCTCACCGATGTGCTCACCGGCCGCCATGCGCTCCTCGCCGAGCTGCGGAAGGCCGAGGCCGGCGCCGTTCGGACGGCCGGAGGGGCGGCGAAGGCCGACAGCGTGGGGGCGGTGTCGTGACGTACGCGCGCCGCCCCGAGGGGTGATCGCAGATGGCCGCAGCGAGGCGTAAGGGCCCGCCGCCGTGGCGGGCGGTCCGCTCCCGCACCTGCATACCGTCCGCCACCGGGCCGGGCTCCGCCCGCCCCTGCCGCGGCCGCCACCACGGACGGGGCCCGCTGAGAACCGCACCCGGACACGGCCGCGGCTGCCCGGAATTCGCCGCCCGCCGCCGCACCGCACCGCGCTGCGGCGGCCGGCGCGGCACCACCGCCGCCGTCCGCCCCGGCCGCCAGCTGGCGCGGCTGCCCGGCGCGGTCCATGTGCCGCACCGCCCCGTCCGGCACAGCGCCTGGCGACGGGTGTTGCTCTCCATCCTCGTCGGCCAGCTCCTGCTCGTCTTCCTGGCGCTGGTCGTCTACCTGGGGCGGCACGCGGGCACGTGACGGCCGCGCCGCGCCGCGGCGCGCGCCGGCGTCACGCGGCCTCCCGGGTCCGCCACAGCCAGGCGACATCCCGCCCGAACGACCACACCAGCAGCGCCAGCGCCGCCCCCACGGCGAGGATCGCCCACCCCGTCGGCACGACCCCGGCACCGGCCACCACCAGGACGATCCCCTGCAGAGCGGCCACCGTCTTGCGGGCCATGCTGTGCGGCAAGTCGCCGCGCAGCCACGGCAGTACCCAGGACGCCGCGACGAAGGCGTACCGCATGAGCCCGATGAACAGCACCCACGCGCCCAGCGGCATCGCGACGTAAATGGACAGCACCAGAATGAGGAAGGCGTCCACTTCCATGTCGAAGCGCGCGCCCAGCGCCGTCGCCGTTCCCGTGCGCCGCGCCACCTGTCCGTCGACGGCGTCCAGGATCAGTGCCACGGTGGCCAGCGCGACCAGCACCGCCACCGGCGGCCGGTGCCCGAAGGAGTCGGCGACCAGGGCCGTCACACCGCCGACGAGGATCGCGCGGGCCAGCGTGACGCGGTTGGCGGGGCCGAACGAACCGGTCCATGACCGGCGTAGCGCGAGGGTGAGCACGGCCCAGGTGACCACCGCGAACGTGGAGCCCGTCAGCCAGCCTGCGGTGCCCAGCCCGAACGCCCGGCACAGGATTTCCAGCACCAGCAGCTGTACGCCCATGCCTGCCGTGGTGTCCTTGCCGAACGGCCTTGTGTCGTACGGATCCAGTACGGCCACCGGACCTCCCGGGATGTGTGGCGGAGTCGATGACTGCCGCGTATGGTAACGGCGTCCTCATGATCCACGGCATGCGGCACCTGCCGCATGCAGCACCTCCCGCATGCCGTTCGCCGGTATGCGGCCCCTTGCAGTCATGAACCACCGCCGCAGCGTCCAGGAGGATTCCGATGTCGCGCGTCGCCCGGTCCTTCTGGGTCGCAGCTCCCGGCCGGGGCGAGATCCGCGAGGTTGCGCTTCCCGCACCCGGCGATGACGAGGTGCTGGTGCGTGCGCTGTTCTCCGGTGTGAGCCGGGGGACCGAGAGCCTGGTCTTCCGCGGCGGGGTGCCCGAGAGCCAGTACGCCGCGATGCGCGCGCCGTTCCAGGACGGGGAGTTCCCGGGGCCCGTCGCCTACGGCTACCTCAGCGTCGGGGTCGTCGAGGAGGGGCCCGCAGCGCTCCTCGGCCGTACGGTCTTCTGCCTCTATCCGCATCAGACGCGCTATGTCGTCCCGGCGAGCGCCGTCGTCCCCGTGCCCGACGGCGTCCCCGCGTCGCGGGCCGTGCTGGCGGGGACGGTGGAGACCGCGGTGAACGCCCTGTGGGACGCGGCGCCGCTGGTGGGGGACCGGATCGCGGTGGTCGGCGGGGGGATGGTCGGGTGCAGCGTCGCCGCCCTGCTCGCCCGTTTTCCCGGCGTCCGGGTACAGCTGGTCGACGCGGACCCCGCACGGGCCGGGACGGCCGCGGCGCTGGGCGTAGCCTTCGCGCCGCCCGAGGACGCGCTGGGCGACTGCGACCTCGTCGTCCACGCCAGCGCCACCGAGGCCGGGCTGGCTCGCTCGCTCGAACTGCTGGCCCCGGAGGGCACGGTCATCGAGCTGAGCTGGTACGGCGACCGACGGGTCAGCCTGCCGCTGGGTGAGGCCTTCCACTCCCGCCGCCTGACCGTCCGCAGCAGCCAAGTGGGCGCGGTCCCCCCTGCGCGGCGCTCCCGCCGTACCTTCGCCGACCGGCTCACCCTCGCCCTCGATCTGCTCGCCGACCCCGCCTTCGACGCGCTGATCACCGGCGAATCCGCCTTTGCGGACCTGCCTCGGGTGCTGCCCGCGCTCGCTACGGGTGAGCTGCCGGCGCTGTGCCACCGCATTCGGTACGGGGCGGCGGACGCGGCCCCGGCGGCCCGCGACTAGCCCTTGGCGCGGGTGGCCGCAGCGCCGTCCCCGGCCGCGTACGCGCGTCCCCCACCGCCCCCAACCGCCACCCCCCAACCGCCACCCCCCAACTGCCGCCCCCGTCCGACACCACCGGAGGACCACCTTGTTCAGCATCACCGTCCGCGATCACCTGATGGTCGCCCACAGCTTCCGCGGCGCGGTCTTCGGGCCCGCACAGCGCCTGCACGGCGCGACATACGTCGTGGACGCCACCTTCCGGCGCGCCGACCTCGATGCCGACAACATCGTCGTCGACATCGGGCTCGCCACCCAGGAACTCGGCGGGGTGATCGGGGAGTTGAACTACCGCAACCTCGACAACGAGGCCGCCTTCGCCGGCATCAACACCTCGACGGAGGCCCTGGCCAAGGTGATCGCCGACCGGCTCGCCGACCGCGTGCACGCCGGCAACCTCGGCGAGAGCGCCCGCGAGCTGGCCGGGATATCGGTCACCTTGCACGAGTCGCACATCGCCTGGGCGACCTACGAGCGCGACCTGTGACCGACACCGGGCCGGAGCCGGGGCGCGTGGTGCACTTCGTCCTGCCCGGTGATGTCGACGACCCCGCCGCCCCCAGCGGCGGGAACACCTACGGCCGCCGGGTGCGCCAAGGCCTCCCGGCGGCCGGCTGGCGGGTGTGCCCGTATGCCGTGCCCGGGAGGTGGCCGCGGCCGGAACCGGCCGCCCGTGGCGAACTGGCGCGCCGCCTCGCCGCGTTGCCGGACGGCGCCCTCGTCCTCCTGGACGGTCTCGTTGCCTGCGGCGTCCCGGAGGTCATCGCCCCGGAGGCCGCACGGCTGCGGATGGCGGTGCTGGTGCATCTGCCGCTGGCCGACGAGACCGGGCTCGCCCCCGACGTGGCCGGGGAACTGGACGCCCGGGAGCGCCGCACCCTGCATGCCGTACGGGCGGTGGTGGCCACGAGCCGGTGGGCCGCCCGGCAACTGGCGGCGCGGCACGGGCTCTCGCCGGACCGGGTCCATGTCGCCGCCCCGGGAGTCGACCCCGCGCCCCTCGCACCCGGAACGGACGGCGCGACCCGGCTGCTCTGCGTCGCCGCGGTCACCCCGCGCAAGGGCCACGGCCGTCTGATGGACGCCCTCGCCGACGTCACCGACCTGCCCTGGAGCTGCCACTGCGTGGGCGGGGTGCGAACGGATCCCGGCTACGTCGGTCAACTGCGGTCAAAGGCAGCAGAGTTGGGGCTTGCCGACCGGGTGCGTCTGGTCGGGCCGCGGGCGGGTGCGGAGCTGGCGGCGAGTTACGCGGCCGCCGATCTCCTGGTGCTCGCGTCGTATGCCGAGACCTACGGGATGGTCGTCACCGAGGCCCTGGCGCGGGGGATTCCCGTTCTGGCGACGGCGGTGGACGGCGTTCCGGAGGCCGTCGGGCGGGCCCCGGACGGCAGCGTGCCCGGTCTCCTCGTACCGTCCGGCGACCCTGCTGCGCTCGCCGGGGCGCTGCGCGACTGGCTCGGGGATCCGGCGGTGCGGCGGCGGCTGAAGATCTCGGCGCGCGGGCGGCGTGCCATGCTGGAGGGGTGGGAGACAACGTCGCACAGTCTGGCGGGGGTGCTGGAACGGCTTCGGCGCGAGCCCTGGACGGCGGGGTGAGCGCGGCCGGGCAACCCCGATTCGCCCCGGAATGGCTGGAGTTGCGGGAGCCCGCCGATGCCGCCGCCCGCGCGCCCGGACTGCTGCCCCCGCTCAGTGCCGCGCTCTCCGCCCGCGCCGGGACCCCGCGCGGGACGGTGATCCGCGATCTGGGCTGCGGCACCGGCTCCATGGCGCGCTGGCTCGCGGCCCGGCTGCCCGGTCCGCAGCACTGGATCCTGCACGACCACGACCCGGCACTGCTCGCCCGCGCCCGGGAGACGACGCCCGTGGCGGCCGCCGACGGCACGCCCGTCACCGCCACCACCGAACGCGGCGACCTCGCCCGGCTGACCGCCGCCGCGCTCGCCGGGACGACGCTGGTCACCGCGTCCGCGCTGCTGGATCTGCTCACCCGCGACGAGGTGGCGGGGCTCGCCGAGGCCTGCGCCGCCGCCGGCTGCCCCGCCCTGCTGGCGCTCTCCGTCGCCGGACGCGTCGAACTCACCCCGTACGAGCCGCTGGACGACGAGATCGGCGCCGCCTTCAACGACCATCAGCGCCGCACGGCCGGCGGTCGGCGGCTGCTCGGGCCGGATGCGGTGGCGGCGGCCACGGAGGCGTTCGAGCGGCGGGGCGCGACGGTCCTCACGCGGCCCAGCCCCTGGCGGCTGGCCGCCCCGCAGGCCGCGCTCACCGCCGCCTGGCTGCGCGGCTGGGTGGACGCCGCCCTGGACCGGCGGCCGGCGCTGGGGCCCCGCCTGGACGGGCCGGACGGGTATCTGCGACGGCGGCTGGCGGCCTGCGCCGCCGGGGAGTTGACGGTCACCGTGCACCACACGGATCTGCTGGCACTGCCCCGGCCACGCCCGGGTTCCGGCACCTCGGATGCGCGGGCCGCACGATGAAACGGTCCCTCTGGGCATGGCTGAGGATCCTCGGGGGACTGGCCATCCTCGCGGTGCTGGTGTGGCACCTGGGGTCCCGGGCCTTCCTGGACGGCCTGCGCCGGATCGACGCCGGAACGCTGTCGGCCGCCCTCGGCATCGGCCTGCTGACCACCGTGTTCAGCGCCTGGCGCTGGTGCCTGGTGGCCCGCGCACTGGGACTGCGGCTGCCGCTCGGCCGGGCCGTCGCGGACTACTACCGCGCCCTGTTCCTCAACGCCGCGCTGCCCGGCGGCGTGCTCGGCGATGTGCACCGCGCGGTACGGCACGGCCGGAGCGCCCGCGACCTGGGCCGGGGCGTCCGCGCCGTCGTCCTGGAACGGACCGCGGGCCAGCTCGTCCTGGGCATGGCCGGCGCGGCGGTGCTGCTCGTGCGCCCGTCCCCGGTCCTCGCGCCGGCCGGCCGCTTCCTCGGTGGGCTTGGCGCGCTGATCGCGGTGGCCGTGGCGGGCGGCCTCGTGGTCGGCGTCGCCTGCTGGAGCCGGGGCGCCTCGCGCGGCGCGCGGGCCGTCCGCACCGCGCTGACCGAGGCCCGCCGGGCCCTGTTCGCGCGCGGCAGCTGGCCGGGTGTGGCGCTCTCGTCCGTGGTGGTCCTGGCGGGATACCTCGGGATGTTTCTCCTCGCCGCCCGGGTCGCGGGAGTCGGCGCGCCGCCGTCCGAGCTGGTGCCACTGGCCGTGCTGGCGCTGCTGGCGATGGCGCTGCCGCTGAACGTCGGCGGCTGGGGCCCGCGGGAGGGCGTCGCGGCATGGGCGTTCGGCGCGGCCGGACTAGGCGCGGCGCAGGGGCTCGCCACCGCCGTCGTCTACGGGGTCCTCGCCTTCGCCGCGAGCCTGCCGGGCGCCGGGGTGCTCGTCGTGCGCTGGGCCGCCGGACTGCGCGGCGGGCGCCCGCAGATCGAGCTCGAAGAGGGTGTCCTCGCCGAGCAGGCCGCGCCGCAGCGGCGGACGTAGCGCGTCGCGCATCACCGGCGTACCGGGAAACCGCAGGCCCGGCACGCCGTCGCCCAGCAGCACGGGGGCGACGGTCAGATACAGCCGGTGCAGCGCCCGCGCCCGCAGGAATCCCGACACGGTGACGCCGCCGCCCTCGACCAGCACCCGGCCCAGGCCGCGCCGCGCCAGGGCCGCCAGCAGGCGGTGCGGGGCGAAGGCGGCGGCGTCGGGCAGCGGCACTACGTGGACGCCGGAGCCGCCGGAGCCGCCGGAGCCGCCGGAGCCGCCGGAGCCGACGGCTCCGGACGCCCGTGCGGCCCCTTCCGGCCCGACCACCCACAGCGTCGGCGCGGCCCCGTCCCGGAACACCCGGCGCCGCCACGGCACCCGGCCGCGCGGATCGAGCACCACCCGCACCGGATTGTCGCCCGGGCAGGCGCGCACCGTCAGTTGGGGATCGTCCGCCACGGCGGTGCCGGCCCCCACGACGACCGCATCCGTCAGCGCACGCAGCCGGTGCAGATGGCGGCGGTCCTCCTCCCCGGTGACATAGTCCGCGTCGCCCGTGCGGGTCGCGATGAAGCCGTCCAGACTCTGTCCGAGCTGCGCCACCGCGACCCGGGGACCGGCCAGGCACAGCGGCAGATAGCGCTCGGCGAGCCGTGCCGCCTCGGGCGAGGCATCCGCCCGCCACCGGAGTCCGCCGCTGCCGTCCGGCATCAGCCCGGCGGCCTCGGCATCCTCCGCCGTACGGACGCGCCGCAGCCGCTCCCAGGCAGCCGTCGCGTCGAGCGGTTCAGTCATGGGATTCCGCCTTTATGCCGAACAGCTCCGCATAGGCGTCGAAGGCCTCGGCCAGTCCGGCCAGCAGTTCCCGGCCCTTGCGCGCGGAGGCGAGGGAGGGGCGTCCGATGACTCCGGAGTCCGTATAGGCCGACATGCCGAGCGTCAGCAGATGCTCCCGTTCATCGGCGACGCAATCCGCAGATTCCGCCGATTCATATCCGGGCCGTACCAATTCGGGATGGGCGTGCAGGAGAAGGGAGGTCTCCACTTCTCCCGCGTGCATATCGCTGTGCGAGGACGTCTTTGCCCCCGCTCGCGTGCGCGCCACCGCCCAGTCGGCCGAGCCGGGGAAGAGCGCCATCCGTGTCCCCGTCCCACCGGATTCCTGAACCACGTTGCGCAGTACGTAATTTCCGCCGTGGCCATTGACGAGAATCAGGGAGTGGATGCCCTGCCGCCGCAGGGAATCGGTGATGTCCGTCACAACGGTGTGCAGCGTCCTGGCCGAAATGCTGACCGTGCCCGGCCAGGCGGCGTGTTCGTGGGAACAGGAGATGGTCAGCGGCGGCAGCAGAAGGACGGGGTGCGCGGCGGCGATCCGCTCGGCGATGGTGCAGGCGATGACCGTGTCGGTGGTCAACGGCAGGAAGGGGCCGTGCTGTTCAAAGCTGCCGACGGGGAGCAGGGCGCAGTGCGGCCGCCGGTCCCTGACCTCTCCGGTGGTGTCCGCCGGCAGGAGCCCGCGGCCGGAAATCCGTTGTGCCGAAGCGGTCATGACGGTGTGCCGCCTTTCGTTGCGCTCATTCGCCGGGCCGTCGCAGCATAGGCATGAGCGCACACCATGCCAACCGGCCGTCCGCGCCGGTACCATCGCGCCATGACGGACCCCGATGCCGAAATCGCTCCGGATGACGACGCCCACGTGGAACGAGTGGTGGCGGTCCGACTCCCCACCACACACGGTGAATTCCTCGCCGTCGGCTATCTCGACATCCGTAAAGGGACCGAGCAAGTGGCCCTGGTTCACGGCGACGTCGCCGGGAAGTCCGTGCTGGCCCGCGTGCATTCGGAGTGCCTGACCGGTGATGTCTTCGCGTCCACGCACTGCGAATGCGGCGATCAATTGTCCGCGGCGCTGGCCGCGATCGTGGCGGCCGGCTGCGGAATTCTCGTCTATGTGCAGGGCCATGAGGGCCGGGGGATAGGGCTGCTGGCCAAGCTCCGAGCGATGAAACTTCAGGAGGACGGCCTCGACACGGTGGATGCGAATATCGCGCTCGGACTGCCGGTCGATGCCCGCGAATACGGCGTCGCGGCCGGAATACTGCGGGACCTCGGGGTCCGTTCGGTAAGGCTGCTGTCGAACAATCCCCACAAGCGGGCGGCGCTGCTGCGGCACGGTATCGCGGTCGCCGAACAGGTCCCGCTGCTGATGCCGCCCGGTGTGGAGAACATCCGCTATCTGCGGACCAAACGGGAACGGCTCGACCATGACCTGCCGCATCTGGACGGCATTCCCGGCCTGTCCTGACGCTCACCTGAGAAGGGCCCGCGACGTGGATACGTCGCGGGCCCTTCCCCGGTGAGCCGACCGTCCTTGCGCCGTCAGGACGCCGCGGGTGCCGCCTCCGCGGCCGCGGCGTCCCGGGCCGGGGTGATGACGCGTTCCGCGAGATGGCCGAAGAGCAGCCCGAAGGCGGTCCACAGCACCAGTTGGATGGCGATCGCCGACAGCCGGAACTGCCAGAGCAGGGTGCCGGAGAAGCCGTTCGGCACCTCGTTGATGGACGGCAGGAAGGCATACGCGATCCCGATGGCGATGACGAACGCCGCGCCGGCCGCCACCGTGGCGTACCAGTTGCCCAGCTTCGGAGCCAGCCGCCGGCCGAAGATCGTGGCGCCGACCGCAAGCAGGATGCCGAGCAGCATCATCAGGAAGTACAGGGCCGTGCGCTTGCCGATGGTGTCGGGGTCACCGACGGACGGCGGGTTGGCCGGGTACTTGAGGAACGGTACGAGGTAGACGGCGAGCAGCGCCGCGCCGGAGAGCAGCGCGGCGGTGGCCCGGGGGCCGAAGCGGCCGATCCGGCCCAGCGCGAAGCAGAACGCCAGCGCGGCGATTCCGCCCAGCGCCACGCCGTAGATCAGCACGCCGGTCGCCAGCCCCGCCGTGGACTGCACGGCACGGCTGACGACCTCCATCTCGTGCTCGTGGCTGTGTGCTTCCTCGAAGGCGATCGCGGCATTCACGCTCGGCTCGCCCAGCAGATAGGCGACGACCAAGGAGAGGAGGCCGGCGCCCAGCCCGGCGAGCATGCCGCGCACCAGGAGATTTCTGACGGTGACGGAGTTCATGGAACGGCGCCCGATCAGTGGCAGGGGAAGCCGAGGAGGTGGCGTCCGTCGTGGACCCACTCGTGGACGTCCGTACCGGAGAGCAGCGAGGTGGCGCCCTGCTCGGCGCCGACGAAGTACAGCAGAACCAGCATCAGGACGCCGACGAACAGCGCCCAGGGGGCGATCGCCTTGAGGGGGAGCGGGGCCGGGGCGGCGGTGCCGGTGGCCGGGGGTGCGATGGTCTGAGCCATGGCAGGGGACCTCCTGTTAGGGGGAACTCGCGTCCCTAGTTGCGGGAGTGCTAACGACATGGCGGGTCTGGCTCGCCCGGTCCCGCCCCCCTGGGGCTGCGTCAAAACCGGACATACAGTGGCGCGACCGCGCCGGGATCCCACCGGCTTCCGTCATGTCGTCGTCAATATCATCGGGAAGGTACCGCGAACCGACCGGCGGGCCAAGGCCACGGAGGGGGCGGAGAGGCGCAGCGAGGGGCGCGCCGACCGGACAACTCCCCTGAACAGGGCAGTTGTTGCGGTGGGGATGGACAGCGAGAGAAGAGGTCATGACAACTCGGGTGATGTTGATCTCACCGGCCGCCGGCGACGCGCAGCGCGAGGTGCGTTTCGATGACGACGGACCGCTGAGCGAGGCCGGTCTGCGGCGGGCCCGTGCGGTGGCCGGAAACCTGCCGGCCGCCGAGCGGATCGTGGTATCGCCCTCCGCCCGGTGCCGTCGTACGGCCGAGGAGCTCGGGCTGCCGGTGGATCCCGCGCCCGAGCCGGGACCGCCGGGCTGCGCGATGGGCCGCTGGCGGGGGAGGACCCTGGACGAGGTGGCCGGGGCGGAATCGGAGGCGGTGTCCGCCTGGCTGTCGGATCCCGGGTTCGCGGGGCACGGCGGCGAGTCGCTGCGCGCGCTCTGCGTACGGACCGAGGCCTGGCTCACGCGGCTGGCCACCACCTCCGGGCGCGTCCTCGCCGTCGTGGAGGTGGACGTGGTGCGCGCCGCCGTGGTGTGCGCTCTGGGTGTCCCGGTGGAGACGTTCTGGCGGCTGGACGTGCCGCCGCTCACCGTGACCGAGCTCAGCGGGCGGGGCGGGCGCTGGAATCTGGGGCTGGGGCGGGCGCTGCCGGAGGGCCGGCCGACGGGCCCGCAAACTTGACCCGTCCCTGATCTACACATAAAGGCGACATAAGCGCAGAATAATGAGTGCGCGGTTCCTATGCCGCGAGACGGCCAGGCTTGCAGAGCGAAGGAGGCGAGTCGCATGGCCGACGTCTCACACCACAGGGGAGATCTCGCCGGTCACCCCGACGTAACAGAAATGCAGGAGCGTTACGAGCGCGTGCTCGGCGGACGTGACGTCATCCTCGTGGATGGGCCGGTGTTCCTGGTCGGCCTGTACTGCGCCGCGTCGCCGTGGATCGTCCACTACGCGGCCTCGCAGCCCGCTCTGTTGACCCACAACCTGATTCTCGGCGTCGCCATTGCCCTGCTGGCCATCGGGTTCACGGTCACCCCGGACCGTATGTACGGCCTGAGCGGCGCCATGTGCGCCATGGGCGTGTGGATGATCGTGGCGCCCTGGATCGTCGGCAGCAGCCCTGACGCCGGCGTGATCTGGAACAACGTCATCATCGGTGCCCTCACGTTCCTGCTGGGGGCGATGTGCATCGGGGCGGCAGCAAAGAGCCGCCGCACGACATGAGGCATGCCCCGCCACGGGGCATGTGAGGGCCGCGGGCGCGCTCACCCCCGCCGGGGGTGAGCGGGCCCGCGGGCGTCCGTGGCCAGGAGGTGCCCGTAGATCCCGGCCAGCACCAGCCCGCCCGCCATCAGCAAGCCGTGTCCGAGCGCGATTCCGGTGCCCAGGCTGCCGAGCGCGGCGGTCAGCAGCAGCCAGGTGGCGCCGCGCCGTAATTGCCCGGCGCGGTCACCGAGTTGGCTCTCGTCATCGGGGGCCACGGGGCGTTCCTCCCTTCCCGGAGTGAGCCGGCGGTCGCGTCGTACGGGCCGTATCCCAGGGGCATTGCCCCGGTGATCCGGAGAACTTAGGGTCGCCTAACAAGAGTGAGGGTGGCGAGCCGGCGGCCGCAACGCCACAGGCGTTGTTGTGCCCTGGGACGCCCTGCGCGTAACACAGGAGCCGCGCCGTGGCGCAGAAAGCCCTGCCCGTAACGCCGTTGAACAGAGAGGTTCCCGTATGACCCGCGAGAATCGGCCGGTGGACGAGGCCCGTGAGGTGCTGACCCGGATTGCGTACGGCGCCATGGCCTCGCACGCCGTGGGCGCCGCCGCCCGCCTCCGGGTCGCCGACCTGATGGGCGACGGCGAGCGCACGGCGGACGAGCTGGCGGCGGAGTGCGCGGCCCGGCCCGAGGCCATGGCCCGGTTACTGCGGGCGCTGGCCGGGCTGGGGCTGCTCGCCGAGAACGCCCCGGGACGGTTCACCGTCACCCCGGCCGGCGCCCTGCTGCGCGCCGACGGACCGCAGTCGCTGCACTCCTTCGTCCGGATGTTCACCGACCCCACCCTGCTCAGGGCCTGGGAGCATCTGGACGACAGCGTGCGGACCGGCGAGCCGGCCTTTGATGCGGTCTTCGGCCAGAACTTCTTCGGCCACCTCGCCGAACACCCGGAATTCTCCGCCGTGTTCAACGCGGCGATGGGGCAGGCCACCCGCGATACGGCGGCCATGGTGCCGACGGCCTTCGACTTCGGCCGCTTCGCGACCGTGGCCGACATCGGCGGCGGCGACGGCACGCTCCTCGCCGCGGTCCTCAAGGCCTATCCGTCGCTGAACGGCATCCTCTTCGACCTGCGCGAAGGGCTCGCCCAGGCCCCCGCCACGCTGGCACGGGACGGGCTGGTGGGCCGCTGCTCCCTGGTCAGCGGGGACTTCTTCACCACCGCCCCCGAAGGCGCCGACCTGTACGTCCTCAAGAGCGTGATCCACGACTGGAACGACGCGCAGTGCACGGACATCCTCCGCCACTGCCGCCGGGTCGTCCCGGACGACGGCCGGCTGCTGATCATCGAGCCGGTGCTGCCGCCCGTCGTGGACCCCTCGACCGCCGGCGTCGTCTACATCAGCGACCTCAACATGCTCGTCAACGTCGGGGGCCGGGAGCGTACCCGGGACGACTTCGAGCGGCTGTGCCGAGGCGCGGGCTTCGCGCTGCGCTCCGTGACGCCGCTGGCGAAGCCCAGCCGCTTCTCCCTGATCGAGGCCGAGCCGGTGTAGGGCCCCGACGGGCGGGTCGACGGGCCGGCGGGCCTGGGCGGACGCCGTGGCCGGGCCCTGGGCGGGACTCTGCGGCAGGGCCTGCTCACATATGCGGCACGACCGCACATTGAGGTTAAATCGAAGGTGTGGGTCCTGGCCCGCCGGACGGCCCGTCCCGCCGTCCCGCCCGCTCGGAGAGGGAGTGCCAGGTGACCGTTCAGCCGGTCGACGACCATGAAGACTTCGCCGATGCCGACCGTGGCTTCATCGCCGCCCTCTACCCGCCCGTCGTCACGAAGGACGGGCGCACGGTCTGGGACGCCGAGGCCTACAGCTTCCTGGCCGGAAACTGTCCCGACACCGCGCACGAGAGCCTGTGGCGCCAGGGCAGGCTGGTGAGCCGGCAGGGCCTGTACGAGGTCACGGAGGGTATCTATCAGGTGCGTGGTCTGGACCTGTCCAATATGACGCTGGTCGAGGGCGACCACGGCGTCCTCGTCATCGACCCGCTGATCTCCGCCGAGACCGCGGCCGCCGCGCTCGAGCTGTACCGCAAGCACCGAGGGGACCGGCCGGTCACCGCGCTGATCTACACCCACTCGCACGCCGATCACTTCGGCGGCGGGCGCGGCGTACTCCCGCACGGCCAGGACACCGCGCCGGTCCTCGCGCCCGCCGGCTTCCTGGAGCACGCGGTCAGCGAGAACATCGCCGCGGGCACGGCGATGACCCGGCGCGCCGTCTACATGTACGGCTCCGAACTCCCCAGGGGCCCGGCCGGCCAGATCGGCTGCGGCCTCGGCACCACCATGTCCACCGGCACCCTCACCCTCATCCCGCCGACCGTGGACATCACCCGCACCGGCCAGGAGGAGATCGTCGACGGGGTGCGGATCATCTTCCAGCTGACCCCGGGGACCGAGGCGCCCGCGGAGATGAACTTCTACTTCCCGGCCCACCAGGCGCTGTGCATGGCCGAGAACGCCACCCACACCATGCACAACATCCTGACCCTGCGCGGCGCGGTCGTCCGCGACGCCCGCAACTGGGCCCGCTACCTCAACGAGGCGCTCGCCCTCTTCGGCGCCGACGCGGCCATCGCCTTCGCCTCGCACCACTGGCCGACCTGGGGAAACGAGCGGATCCGCACTCTGCTGGCGAACCAGCGCGATCTCTACGCGTATCTGCACGACCAGACCCTGCGGCTGCTCAACGAGGGCCTGACCGGCGCCGAGATCGCCGAGGAGCTGCGGCTGCCTCCGGGCCTGGAGCGGGTCTGGGCCGGACACGGCTACTACGGCTCGCTCAGCCACAACGTGAAGGCGATCTATCAGCGCTACATGGGCTGGTTCGACGGGAACCCCGCGCACCTGTGGGAACACCCGCCGGTGGAAGCGGCCAAGCGGTACGTCGAGGCCCTGGGCGGCCTGGACGCCACGGTCGCGGCCGGCAGGCGCTACGCGGACGACGGCGACCTCCGCTTCGCCGCCACCCTCCTCAACCACGCCGTCTTCGCCGACCCCGGCCACACCGCCGCCCGCCAGGAACTGGCCGCCGTCTACGAGCGGCTGGGCCACGGCTGTGAGAACGGCACCTGGCGCAACTTCTATCTGACCGGCGCCATGGAGCTGCGCGGCACCCCGGCCGAGGTGCGCGTCGACACCGCCAACCCCGAAATGACCAGGGCGCTGACCGTCGACCAGATCATCGACTCGCTCGCCATCCGCATCGACGGCCCCCGGGCCTGGACCACCGCGCTCACCTTCGACTGGTACCTCGCGGACGAGGACCGCACCTGGCACCTGACGCTCTCCAACGGGGCGCTCACCCACCTCAGTTCGCCCGGCCCCCCGAGCACCTCCGACGAGCGCCACCCGGACCTGACCCTCACCCTCACCAAGCCCCAGCTGCTGGACCTGCTGGCGGGCCGGGGCGCAGCCGGGGTGACGAAGGAGGGCGAGAGCGGGGCGCTGAGCGAACTCCTCGGGCTGCTCGGTGACGCGGACCCCGACTTCCCGATCGTCACGCCCTGACGGAAGGGCGACCGGCCGGTACCGGGGCCGCGGTGGGTCCGCGCGCTCCGCCGTGGATCCACCACATTTCCCGCCCGCCGGGACCCGACGCAATGACGCCCGTTCTTAGGTTAGGCTTGCCTAACTAGATATGAGGCGAGGGGGTACGGCGTGTGGGATTCCGAGCTTTCCGGGCGGACGGCGCTGGTCACCGGTGCCGGGCGGGGCATCGGCGAGGCCGTGGCACGGCTGCTGGCCGAAGAGGGCGCGCGGGTGATCGCCGTGGACCGCGACGCCGACGGCATAACGGCCCTGGAAGCGGCGTACGGTCGGGCGCGGATCACCGCCCGCGCCGTGGACATCACCGACCGCACGGCCGTCGACGCCCTGGTGGACGAGGCCGAACGCACCGTCGGCCCGCTGGACATCCTCGTCAACGTCGCCGGCCTGCTGCGGACCGCGGCCGTCGTCGAACTCACCGACCAGGACTGGGACGACACCTTCGCCGTCAACACCACCGGCGTCTTCCGGCTCTCCCGCGCCGTCGCCCGGGGAATGACCGCCCGCCGGGCCGGCAGCATCATCACCGTGGGCTCCCATGCCGCGGGCGTACCGCGCGCCGGGCTCGCCGCATACGCCGCGTCCAAGGCCGCCGCCACCCTCTTCACCAAATCCCTCGGCCTGGAACTGGCCGGCAGCGGCGTGCGCTGCAACGTCGTCTCGCCCGGCTGCACCTACGGGGACCTCCAGGCCCCGCACAGCGACACCCCCCTCGGCCGGATCGCCGAACCGCTCGACATCGCCGAGGCCGTCGCCTTCCTCGTCTCCGACCGCGCCCGCCACATCACCATGCACGACCTTTACGTCGACGGCGGCGCGACCCAGTACGCCTGAGCGGCCCGCACCGCGCCCCGCGCTTCCCGTCCCGGCGAAAGGCCCCGCCATGGCGCGTCCCCTCCCCACCCCGCTCACCGCCGCCCACATCGAGATCCACGGCCCGCTCGACCCGGTGCTCTTCGCCGAGGCGCTGCACCGGACGCTTTGCCTGGGCCGTTGTTTTTGGCTGTCCCGCCGTGGGGGTTTGCCGCCGTTGCTCCCCCACTGCCTTAAGGGCGTGGGAGGTGCCCCCAGCGGCGGGCTGGTGCCGCTTGCGCGGGGCTGTTCGGCTGCGGGACCGGGCCTCCGGACTCCGTCCTGCGGCCCGGCCCCTCCCCGTTGGGGTTGGGAGAAAACCGTGGGGGCGTACGTAGACGGTCAGCCGCACCTTGTGGATCCACCGTGGGAAACGGACAACTCGACACTGGCCCCCATCGGCCTCCTTCCCCCCACTCACGGGAGGGGACGGACCGTAGCGGCGGGGCCGTGTAGGGCCGTCACCGCACCCGACAACACCACGCCGGCCGCTGGGGGTACCTCCCACGCCCTTAAGGCAGTGGGGGAGCAACGGCGAGACGACGAACGGCGCCGCAGACAACAACGTGGGGCCCAGGCAAAGCGCAGCGAAGGGTCCACATGGGGCAAACTGGGCCGGTGGCGAGCAACATTCCCGAAGAATCCACCAGTTTCATCGGGCGTAGGGACGAACTGCGCCGACTGACCATCGAGTTGGCGCAGCATCGACTGATCACCCTCACCGGTCCCGGCGGCGTGGGGAAGACCCGGCTCGCGATGCGGGCCGCGGGCGCCGCGGTGGCGCGTTATCCGGGTGGGGCGCGCTGGGCCGATCTGTGGCCCCTGCGGGGCGACCGGCTGCTGGCGGCCACCGTTTGTGACGCGGTGGGGCTGTCCGACCACACGGCGCGGATACCGGTGGCGGCGCTGTGCGACTGGCTCTGCGACAAGCAGCTGCTGCTGGTGCTGGATTCCTGTGAACACCTCGTCGACGCCTGCCGGGACCTGATCGGCGATCTGCTGACGGCCGCCCCGCTGGTGACCGTGCTGATCACCAGCCGGCAGCCGCTGGACGTGGTCGGCGAATGGGTCACCGAGGTCGAACCGCTGCCCGTCGAGGGGGACGGGGGTGCGCTGGCCCTGTTCAGCGACCGGGCCACGGCGGCGGCTCCCGGTTTCCGGCTCACCGATCCGGCGAACGCGGCGGCCGCGGCCGCCATCTGCCGGCGCCTCGAAGGCATTCCGCTGGCCCTGGAGCTGGCCGGCGCCCAGCTGGCCGACAGCTCCGCCGAGCGGGTCGCCGAACGGCTCAACTCCCGCTTCGACGCGCTCGACGGAGTCGGTGACGGCGACGGCATGGCCCGGCCCCCCTGGCACCGCACCTTGCGCACCGCCATCGGCTGGAGCCACGAGCTGTGCGCACCGCTGGAGCGGCTGCTGTGGGCACGGCTGTCCGTCTTCCGGGGCACCTTCGACGAGGAGTCCGCACAGTCGGTCTGCGCCGGCGGCCCGCTCACCGCGCAGGGCGTACGCACCGCGCTCGAGGGCCTGGCCGCCCAGTCGGTGATCTGCCGCGAGGGGCAGCGCTTCCGGATGCTCGACACGCTGCGCGAGTACGGCCGGATGTGGCTGGAGGAACTCGGCGAGGCGACCGCGCTCGCCGACCGGCACGCCCAGCACTTCCTCGGCTTCGGACGCCGCGCCGACACCGGCTGGCTCGGCAGCGACCAGGTCAGATGGTACGAGCGGGTCGCCGAGGCCCATGTGGACCTGTGTACCGCGCTCGACCACCTCCTGGTCGCCGACCCCGAACGCGCCCAGGAACTCAGCGCCTGCATCGGCTTCTTCTGGAGCTGCTGCCGTCATCTGCACGAGGCCCGCGGCTATCTGGAGCGTGCCCTCGCCGCCCACCTGGTCCCGAGCCCGGCCCGTACCCGGGCGCTGTGGATGCTCGGCGTCGCCCTGCTGCTCCAGGGCGACCTGGAGACCGCCGACGAACTGGGACGCCAGTGCTCGCGCGCGGCGCGCGAGGACGCCGACGCGGAGGCGATGCGCGCGGCCGGCTATCTCGTCGGCCTCACCCATCTGATGGCGGGCCGTCCGCTGGCCGCGTACACCGTCGCCGACCATGTGCTCGGCCCGATGCCGGACGACCCGTTCGACTCCGCGGCGCGGCTGCGCTGCCACATCATCCGGATCTTCGCCCTCACCGGCCTGGGCAGGCTCGCCGAGGCACGCGCCGAGGCGACGGAACTGCGCCGGGGCTGCGCGGCGCACGGCGAATACTGGGCCCGCTCCTACGCCGACTACCAGCTCTCCCTGATCGCCCTCCTCCAGGGCCGCCCCGAGGCCTCCGCGGACCACGCCCGCGCCATGCTCGTCGCCAAGCAGGGCATCGGCGACAACTTCGGCATCGCCCTCGGCCTCGATCTGCTGGCCGCCGCGGTGGCGGCGCAGGGCAACGGCGAGAGCGCCGCGGTGGTCTACGGCACCGGCCAGGCCTACTGGCGCACCGTCGGACACCCGCAGCGCGGCACGCCGGAACTGCGCGCCGTACGCGAGGAGTGCGAGCAGCGGGCCCGCGCGGCGATCGGCGACGAGGCCTACGCGGACGCCTTCCGCCGGGGCACCGAGGCCCGCCCCGAGGCCTCCCTCGCCAAGGTTTTGTCGGGCGACCTCTGAGGCCCCGTCCCGGGCGGGGCGGCGGCCTCAGTGCACCGGTTCGCCGGCCAGCGAGTACAACATCTCGTAAGCGGTGTCGACCATGTGGCAGGTGCGCCCGCGGCGGGTGGCGATCGCCAGCAGGCCGATGCCGGAGGCCGGCTGATAGCCGAGGAACGCCTGCTGGCCGAAGGTCGCCCCGACGTGGAAGAGCAGCGGCCCGCCCGGGGCGGGGTGGTGGTACCAGGTCAGTGTGTGGGTGTGCCGGTGCCGCCAGCCGCGGCGCAGCAGCGGGAGCTGGACGTCGCGCAGCGCCCCGGACAGCGGGGTGTCCTCGGGGAAGAGGTGCGCCTCCAGATAGGTGAGCAGATCGTCGGGGGTGGCGTGCACCGCTCCGGCGGCGCGGAAGCCGCCCATGTCGGAGCTGGGGACCGGCGTTCTGCCGTTGGCGCGGTGGCCGATGGCCTCGGTGCCGGTGGTGCCGGCGCCCAGCGAGGTGCCGGTCAGCGCCAGGGGCCGGAGCACCCGCTCGGTGAGCAGGGTCGCGTAGTCGGCGCCCGCGGCGCCCTCCATCGCCGGACCGAGCAGCGCCAGCCCGAAGTTGGAGTAACGCCAGCGGGTGCCGGGCGGGTGCCGCAGCCGGGTGCGGGCAAAGGTGTCCAGGAGGCGGCCGGTGTCGTAGCGGGCGTAGCCGTTGCGGTACGGATGCACCAGCGCGCCGGCCACCAGGTCGGTGGGGATGCGGGGCAGCCCGGAGGTGTGGGTGGCCAGATGCCGCAGCGTGATGCGGCGCGAGGCGGCGTGCGGGAGGGGCAGCGCGGGCAGGTGGTCGGCCAGCCGGTCGTCGAGGGAGAGCACGCCGGAGTGGGCGAGCTCGGCGAGCAGCAGCACGGTGAACGTCTTGGACAGCGAGCCGAGTTCATAGCGCAGCGAATGGCGGGGCGTGGGCGGCGCCAGGGCGGTGCCACCGGTGACCACGGTCCGCCGGCGCCGGTGGGTGACGGCCAGCACGATGTCCGGGGCGTCGATGAGGGTGACCGCCTCCGCGAGGCGGTCACCGAGGGCGCCTCCGGGGCCGACGCCGTTCATCCGGCGGCGTCGGCGGACAGCGACCGGGAGGTGGCCATCGCCGAGGCGAACGCGGCCACCAGGGTGGGGTGGTGCACCAGGTCGAAGACGTCCTGCGGGTCGCCGGCCGGCATCCCGCGCTGAATGGGCATCGCCCCGCTGTCGGACTGTGCGGCGGCGTACCGCTCCCACATCTCACCGTCCAGGGTGGGCCGCGGCAGACACGCGTCGACGACCAGCAGTTCGCCGAGCAGGTCCCAGTGTTCGAGGTCCGCCCAGTCCTCCATCCAGGCCGGCAGATACCGCGCGAGATACTCGGCCGGCCCGGGCGGGATGCGGTCCGGCGCCTCGCCCCAGTTGGTGAGGTGGAAGACGGTGTGCGTGAGGTCGTAGGCGATGTGGTACTGCACCGTCCACGGCTCGGGCGTCCGGCCCAGCCAGGTGGCCGCCAGGGCCCGGTCGAAATCGTCACTGGGCGCGAGCTTCATCTTGCGTTCGGCGTTGAGGACCCCCAGCCGCCGGTTGGGCACCATCTCCAGCGCCCTCCAGGTGGCGGTGCGCCGGGGGACCTCGAGGGCCGTCTCCAGCGCGGGGTGGCGGTGGCCCAGCTCGTGGAAGGTCGCGTAGATCTCCAGCGGAACGGGGGAGAGCGGCTCCTCGTGCTGGAGCGCGGCCAGCACATTGCCGCCGTCCAGCAGCTCCCGCCAGGCGAAGTCCAGCAGCTGCCCGGCGCGCGCGTGCTGCCGCGAACCGGCCACGCCCTCCCGGAACAGCACCTGCATATTGATCGCCAACTCGCCGATGGGCTTGAGGCGTTCGATCAGGGCGCCGCCGGTGGCGCGGTCCTCGTCGGTCAGCCGGAAGAAGTCGCGGTGCTTGTCGAGCCAGGTCAGGGCCCGGTCGCCGACGCCGTGCAGCAGCGCGGGGGGAGCGGGTGCGGCCGTCACCGTCACGGGATTGCCTCGCTTTCGCAGGGGGTCCGCAGGGCCGTCGCCGCCGCCCCGGCTCCTTCCGGTGAAGGCTCCGGGGCGATCCGGGCGAGGGTGCCGGCGAACGCGGTCACCAGGGTGGAGTGATAGCAGGCCGTGAAGGCCTCGGCGGGGTCGTCCGGGCAGGGTGCGGCGCCGGTCTCGGGCACGCTGCCGTCGGCCGCCTGCGCGGCGGCCAGCCGCTGCCAGGCGAGGGGGTCGTACGGGGCCTTGGGCAGGCAGGCGGTCACCGCCAGCAACTCACCCGCCAGATCCCACAGTTGTTCCTCCAGCCAGTTCTCCAGCCAGGAGGGCAGCCACAGTCGCAGATAGTCGGCGAGCTCCGCGGGCAGCCGCCCGGGAGCGCGGCCCCAGTCGGTCAGATGGAAAACATCGTGGGTCAGGCCGTAGACCGCCTTGCGGTCCAGCGCCCAGGGCTCGGGCAGCCCGCCCAGCGCGGTATGCCCCAACACCGTGGAGAAGTCGGCGTGTTGGGGATATCCGATCCGCCGCTCGGCGTTCAGCACACCGAGCGTACGGGTGTGGTCCTCGCGCGCCACCCGCCAGGCCCGCAGCCGCGTCGTCGTCGACAACAGCTCCTCGACGGCCGTATTGCGCAGCCCGGTCCGGGCGAAGACCCCGTAGATCTCCACCGGGTAGGTGGCATAGGGCTCGCCGCGGATCAGCTCGGCGAACAGCTCCCCGTCGTAGGTCTCCTCCCAGGCGAACGCGAAGAGCCTGTCCGCCTGCTCCCGGAGGTCGGTGCGCGGGTGCAACGAGGCGATCACATGCATCAGTTCGGCGAGTTCGCCGAGCGGTTTCAGAGTCAGGTTCGGATCGGCGTCGGTGGTCGCGTTCGCGGGCAGGTGGAAGAACGGCCGCGCGCCGTCCAGCCACTCCAGGCTGCCCTCGACCATCCGGTCCAGCAGCTCCGGGGCGCCCCGGCCGCCGGTCACCACCCCCGCCCGTGGAACCGGTGGGCGGCCACGACATGCAGCGCCACCCGGGCGTCGCCGCCGCTCATCTGCCGTACGAAGGCGAGCCCGGCGTCCAGGCCGAGGGTCGTCGGTACGTCGGGCATCCGGGCCAGCCAGCGGCCCACGCCGGCCGCCTGGAGCCAGTCGCGGCGGCGGACCGCGCGCACGAAGCCGCGCGCCAGATCGTCGGTGCGGTGCGTCAGGTCCTCGGCGAGCTCCGGTGCCAGCCCCGGGAGGGCGAGCGCGGCCAGCTGGGATGCCCGGTGGGCGAGCTTGGGCCAGGGGTCGGCCGTCACCCAATCGGCTCCCACCGGTGGCGGCGGCGGCCAGTGCCCCGCGCCGCCGGGAAGATACGAGTGCGAGGCCTCGACCAGGCCCCGGTAGCTCCACGTCGACACCTCCGAGGCATCCGCTCCCGGCGGGTAGGCGGCGAGCGTCTCGCGCACCACGGTCTCGTCGTCGGCGCCGGGGGCTACCCGGTGGTCCAGTGCATACGGTGCGAGCGCGTCGGCGCCCAGTACCCGTAGCGCCGCCATCGACGCCGCGTCGCCCTGCCGCAGAATGCGCGACAAAGCGTAAGGGTCGCCCTCGCCCCGAAGGGCGAGGGCGACCCCGGTTGCGGCATCGGCGATCACAGCGCTCAGTGGGACTGCGCCCTGCGCCTGTTCAGCCAACGCATGCCCCTTTTACCGCGCGTCCGTCTTCGGACGGGGAGTGGGCGGCGAGATGAGCAGGAGCCCCAGGAGCAGCAGGCCTCCTCCGCACTCGCGGGTGTCGCGGAACACGCCGTGGGGTTCGGCGGAGTCCAGCAGCCCCTCGACTTCGGCGGCCAGAGTGGTCGTGTCGGTCGGTGCTGTGCGATCCGTAACCATAGGTTTTTTCCTCTCTTGTGCGGCGGACGAGATCCAGCCTTGCATCCGCCCAAATCGCCCGCAAACCGAACAAATCAGACTTCGCGCTTTCCTGGTGTCCGCCCGGGAGCCCTTCCTGCGTGGCGTGTTGCCCGTCCGGCCCGCCTGTCCGCCGGTCAACTCCCTTTGAAACGCGGCGGATTGAGGGCGGCCCGATGACCGTTGAACGGTGTACGGAGGCGTTCGGAGCGCCTCGCCCGGCGTCGGCCCGCACTGCTCTGTTCGGGCGTACTACCCGCAAGTACGAGGCGGCGGCCGCCGTTCCGCACCGGTGGCGCCCGGCCGGGCGCCCGCCCCGGCGCCGGGCTCCGGGCGTGCCGGATGCGGTCTCCGGGCCGTACCCGTGGCCAGGATTTCCCGCGAGGTCTAAATTGGAAATTGGTTGATGTCAAGCAAGTAAGTGCGGTGAGCGCCACCGGCAAAGGGAGCCGAGCGCCGCACCGTCCCGGTGGAGCCCTGTATCTCTAGGGGTGGTGATCCGTGGGAAAGACTGCCGAGCCATCCGATGCGCCTGTCCCCAAGGCCGCCGCGCGCCGAACGCCGGATGCCCGCTACAAATGGGTCGCCCTGTCGAACACCACGCTGGGCGTGCTGATCGCCTCGATCAATATGTCGATCATGCTCATCGCGCTGCCCGACATCTTCCGCGGCATCGGCGTGGACCCGCTCCGGCCCGGCAACACCGGCCTGCTGCTGTGGCTGATCATGAGCTACCTCGTGGTCACCGCCGTCCTCGTGGTCAGCTTCGGCAGGCTCGGCGACATGTACGGCCGCACCCGGATGTACAACCTCGGATTCGCCGTCTTCACGGTCTCCTCCGTACTGCTCTCGGTGACCTGGCAGCACGGCACGGCGGGCGCCCTCTGGATGATCGGGATGCGTGTCCTGCAGGGCGTTGGCGGCGCGATGCTGATGGCCAACTCCAGCGCGATCCTCACCGACGCCTTCCCCGCCGCCCAGCGCGGCCTCGCCCTGGGCCTGAACCAGGTCGCGGGCATCGCCGGCTCGTTCATCGGGCTGGTCCTCGGCGGGCTGCTCGGCCCCGTCAACTGGCGGCTGGTCTTCCTGGTGTCGGTGCCGTTCGGGGTCTTCGGCACGATCTGGGCGTACCTCAAGCTCCGGGACACCGGAGTGCGCACCCCGGCCCGGCCCGACTGGTGGGGCAACCTCACCTTCGCGGCCGGACTGATCGCGCTGCTGACCGGAATCACGTACGGGATCCAGCCCTACGGCGGCCACACCATGGGCTGGACCAACCCCGCGGTGATCGCCGAAATGACCGGCGGGCTAGCGGTACTGGCCGCCTTCTGCCTGGTCGAGCGGAGGGTCGCCGAGCCCATGTGCGATCTGCGGCTGTTCCGGATCCGGGCGTTCACGGCCGGGAATCTCGCCAGCCTGCTCGCCTCGCTCGGCCGCGGCGGCCTGATGTTCATCCTGATCATCTGGCTGCAGGGCATCTGGCTGCCCCGGCACGGCTACGGCTTCGACCGGACCCCGCTGTGGGCCGGCATCTACATGCTGCCGATGACCCTGGGGTTCCTGGTGGCCGGACCCGTCTCCGGATGGGCGTCCGACCGCTTCGGGGCCCGGACCTTCGCCACCGGCGGCATGCTGCTCGCGGCCGGGACGTTCGTCGCCCTCCAGGCGCTGCCGGTCGACTTCTCCTACCCCGCCTTCGCGCTGATCCTGCTGCTCAACGGCATCGGCATGGGCCTGTTCGCCTCGCCCAACCGCGCCGCCGTCATGAACAGCCTGCCGCCCGACCGCCGCGGCGTCGGCGCCGGAATCAGCACCACCTTCCAGAACTCCGCCATGGTGCTGTCCATCGGCATCTTCTTCTCCCTGATGGTCGCGGGCCTGGCCGGAGCGCTGCCCGGCGCCCTCACCAGCGGACTGACCGCGCAGGGGGTCCCGGCCGCCGACGCGGCCAAGGTCGCCGCGCTGCCCCCGGTGGGCGTCCTCTTCGCCTCCCTCCTGGGCTACAACCCGGTACAGACCCTGCTCGGCCCGCACGTCCTCGCCCAGCTCCCCGCCGGCCACGCCGCCTATCTCACCGGCCGGGAGTTCTTCCCCCGGCTGATCTCCCCGCCGTTCGCCGACGGGCTGGCCGTCGCCTTCGACTTCGCCATCGCGGCCTGCCTCGTCGCGGCCGTCGCCTCGCTGCTGCGGGGCGGGCGCTATGTGTACGGGGAGCAAGGCGGCGGCCGGGGGCGCACCGGCGAGCGGGTCCGCCGGGAAGCCGTCCGGCACGAAACGGGCCCCGGCGGACCGCCCTCCGACGCCCCGGCCCCGGCGCCCGCCCCCGAAGCGGATACGGCCCCGCCGCCCGCCCCCGAAGCGGATCCGGCCCCGCCGCCCGCCCCCGAAGCGGATCCGGCCCCGCCGCCGTCGAGCCCCCCGGGGAGCCCCCGATGACCACGCCCGACAGCGCCCCCGGCGCGCCGCCCGCGCCGGATCAGGACGCGGAGCTGGCGGGCCGGCTGCGCGCGGTGATCCAGCATCTGCTGCCGCTGCTCCGCCGCCAGAGCGTGCACGGCGATCTGACCCCCAGCCGGCTGACCGCCCTCGCCGTCCTTTCCGCCCACGGCCCGCTGCGGATCAGCGACTTCGCCGCGCGGATGAACATCGCGCTGTCCACCGCCTCCCGGATGGTCGACCTCCTCGACGGCTGCGGCTGGCTCGCCCGCCGCCCCGACCCCGAGGACCAGCGCGCGAGTCTGATCAGCCTCAACGACGACGGGCAGCGGCTGCTGTGCGCCGTACGGCGCGAGACCACCGGCCTCCTCGCCGCCGAGATAGCGGGGCTGGCGGCCGACCACCGGCGCCTGCTGTGCGACGCGCTCCCGGCGCTGGAAGAGCTCGCCGAGCGCGCCCAGCGCCCCGCCCCCGGACAGCCGCCCCGGGCGGGCCGCCGAGGCGGTGATCGGCGCGGGCGGCCGCTGCTCTAGAGTGCGGGGGTGCCGTCGTACAGCATTGGCCAGGCAGCCCGGCTGCTGGCAGTGAGTTCGGAGACCGTCCGCCGCTGGGCCGACGGGGGTCAGCTGCGGATGGACCGGGACGGTTCGGGGAACCGCGTGATCGACGGGGTGAGCCTCGCGGCGTTCGCCAAGGACCGCGCCGCCGGGCTGCATCCGGTGCCCGGCGAGGTCCGCACCTCGGTACGGAACTCCTTCGCCGGGATCGTCACCGCGGTCGCCCTGGACGATGTCGTCGCCCAGGTGGAGATCCAGTCCGGACCGCATCGGCTGGTGTCGATGGTCAGCCGCGAGGCGGTCGAGGAACTGGGCATCGAGGTGGGCGTCACCGCCACCGCCCGGGTCAAGTCGACCAATGTGCACGTCGACCGGCCGGAGGACCGCGGGAATCAGTGACGGCCGCACGCTCGCAGGGCCCGGCGCTCCGGCGGCCACCGCGAGGTCAGCGGCACAACAGCGCCGCATGCAGGTCCAGTTTGTGATCGAGCCGGGACAGATCGCGGCCGGTGAGCGACTCTATGCGCTGGATGCGGTAGTGGACCGTGTTGACGTGCAGATGCAGCGTTTCGGCCGTACGGGCCCAGGAGCCGTGCTGGGCGAGGAAGACCTCCAGGGTCTCCAGGAGCATGCGGTGCGAGGTGCTGCTGCCGGCCGCCAGGGGACCGAGCACCTGGGTGCTGAAGGCCGTACGGACGTCGGCGGGGACCCCGGCGAGGAGGGTGCCGAGCGTGGTGAGGTCCTCGACGGAGGTCACCAGGGCGGCCTTCGGGGCGTCGGCGCGGGCCGCGGCCAGGGCGTAACGGGCCTGCGAGAGCGCGGAGTTGAGGCCACCAGGGGTGGTCGCGAGGCCGCTGACGCCGGCGTGCAGCGGGGTCTGGGGGTGGCAGGCGTGGAGGGTCGGCCACAGATCGCGCAGCGCGGAGTGCACCCCGCCGCCGGAGCCCGCGTCGGAGTCCGGGGCGGCGTGGACGACCGCGACGGCATCGCCGCCCGGGAGCCGGCCGACGACGAACGGCTCGGCGGGGGAGTGCCGTAGCGCCTCCGTCAGCGCGCCGACGGCCCCCTCGCCCTCGCCGCCCCCCAGAGAGGCCACCACCACGCGGTACGGACCCGAAGCCGGCAGGCCGGCGGCGTGCACCGCGGAGTCCAGCGCGGCGCCGTCGGCCGGGGCGGCGTCGATCAGCGCCATCAGCTCGTCGGCGGCGCGGAGACCGGCCTCCTGCCTGCGGACGAGGTGATGGCGGTACTGGGCGATGACATCGGCGATTTCGTGCAGTACGCGCGGCGGGGCGTCGGTCGCGCCGCGCAGATGCAGATGCCAGCTGTCGTACGGGCCGAAGTCCCCGTCGATCCGCAGGCTGGTGCCGACCGCGCCGGCCAGATCGCGGGCGGCCTGCTGCGCGGGCAGGAACGGCGCCGACGGGGTGCGGGCCATCACCCGCCCGGTCGCCGTCAGCAGATAGCAGGCCGGCCCGCCGAGGTGGGCGAACGCCCGGTCCAGCAGTGCGTCCGGCGCGGCGTCCTCGGCGAGCAGGCGGGCCAGTTCCGTGCGGACGTTCTCCGGCAGCGCGTAGTGGTCGGTGGGGCGCCGGCTCAGATCGCCCCACTGGCGCAGGTACACCGCTTCCGTGATGGCCCGGAAGGTGGTGTGCGCAGGGACGGCGACAAGCGCGATGCGATGTTCGCGGCAGGATTCGACGAGGTCCTCGGGCACCGAGCCATGGGTCTCCTCGCCCGCCAGCAGCGCCGCCGCCCCGGCCGAATGCAGTGCGGAGACAAAGCGGTCGACCTTCGCGCGGCTCTCCCCGGGCCGCCACCACACCAGCCCGCTGAGCACCAGCTCACCCGGCTGCAGAAACCGGGCCGGGTCCTCCAGATCCGTGGCGGTCACCCCGCTGACTTCCCGGGTGAGCAGGGCGCTCTCGCCCCACAGCAGGTTCAGGTCGAGCGAATCGAGCTGGAGGAGTTCTTCGACGTGCATGTGCTGGCTCCTTGGGCGGCTGCCGGGGTGTAGGACGGACGGAGAGGGGCCCGGCATCTCACATTCACGAGGCGAATGCGAGTGGCCTCATCGTAAATGCAAGCCGTTCTCGCCGATATAGCTGTTGGTTGATCATCCAGTTCCGGGCCGCTGCCACGGTGTTTTTCCGTGCTGCGCACCAGTCGTGCCGGGCGCCGCGGCGTTGCTTCACTCGCGGTATGGACCTCAACACCGTGCTGGAGGTGCGAGAC
This sequence comes from Streptomyces sp. NPDC101227, assembly GCF_044767545.1. Classification (NCBI taxonomy): domain Bacteria; kingdom Bacillati; phylum Actinomycetota; class Actinomycetes; order Kitasatosporales; family Streptomycetaceae; genus Streptomyces; species Streptomyces sp. NPDC101227. The sequence continues at coordinate 168,213 of NZ_JBIWOD010000002.1, forward strand.
GCCCGGCAGCGCGCCCCCTGGCGCAGCGGCGACGCCTGGCTGGGCGGCGGCACCTACCTCTTCTCCGAACCGCAGCCGCACCTCCGGCGTCTGGTGGACCTGAGCCGGATGGGCTGGGAGCCCCTACGCCGGCTCCCGGACGGCTCGCTGGAGGTCGCGGCGACCTGCACCATCGCCCAGCTCTCCCGCTTCGCCCGCACCTACGACGCCCCGGCGGCGCCGCTGTTCGAGCAGTGCTGCCGCGCCTTCCTGGCCTCGTTCAAGATCTGGAACATGGCAACCGTAGGCGGCAACCTCTGCAACGGCCTGCCCGCCGGCCCGATGATCTCGCTGACCGCCGCCCTCGACGGCGAGGCCCTGCTCCAGGCGCAGGACGGCACGCTGCGCCGCACCAAGGTCGCGGACTTCATCACCGGCGCCGGCCGCAAGGACCTCGCCGAGGGTGAACTGCTGCGCTCGGTCACCCTGCCCGCCCGGGCCCTGCTCTCCCGTACGGCGTTCCGCCAGGCTTCCCTGTACGGGCTCGGCCGCTCCGGCGCGCTGGTCATCGGCGCCCTCGACCCGCTGGACGGCTCGCTGGCCGTGAGCCTCACGGCCGCCACCGTGCGGCCGTTCCGCCTGTGGTTCCCGACGGCGCCGGACGCCAGGGAGCTGCGCGAGGCGATCGAGTGGACCGTCGGCGAGGGCGACTGGTTCGACGACATCCACGGACTGCCGGTCTGGCGCCGGCACATGGCGCTGCGGCTCTCCGAGGAGATCCGCCGGGAACTGGGCCGGGAGGCCGGGCGATGAGCTTTGGGATACACGTCAATGAGCGGCCGTTCGACGCGGAGCCGCGGCCCGGCCAGTGCCTGCGCACCTACCTCCGCGACCGCGGCTGGTTCGGGGTGAAGAAGGGCTGCGACGCCGGCGACTGCGGGGCCTGCACCGTCCATGTCGACGGTGAGCCCGTACACAGCTGCATCTACCCGGCCGTGCGTGCCGAAGGGCGCCGCGTCACCACCGTCGAGGGACTCGCCCCGGCCGACGGCGAACTCCACCCCGTACAGCAGAAGTTCCTGGACGCCCAAGGTTTCCAGTGCGGCTTCTGCACGGCCGGATTCCTGATGACGACGTCGGCGCTGGTCGCGGAGCAGGGCGGCGCGCACGACGACGGGAAGCTGGCCGATCTGCCGCGCGCCCTCAAGGGCAACCTGTGCCGCTGCACCGGCTACCGGGCGATCGAGGACGCCGTACGCGGGGTCAAGAACGTCGAGGAGCCGTGCGCGGGGCAGGCGGTCGGCCGCAACCTGGGCGCCCCGGCCGGGCCGCAGGTGGTCACCGGCACGGCCCGCTACACCTTCGACATCGACGTCCCCGGCCTGCTCCATATGAAGCTGCTGCGCTCCCCGCACCCGCACGCCCGGATCGTCTCCATCGACACCTCGGCCGCGCTGCGGGTCCCCGGCGTGCACACCGTCCTCACCCACCACGACGCGCCCGAGCGGCTGTACTCCTCGGCCCGGCACGAGCACCCCACCGAGGATCCCGACGACACCCGGGTGCTGGACGATGTGGTCCGGTTCGTGGGGCAGCGGGTGGCGGCCGTGGTCGCCGACACCGAAGGGGCCGCCGAGGAGGGCTGCCGCCGGATCGTCGTGGAATACGAGGAACTGCCGTATGTCATCGACCCGGAGGAGGCGATGCGGCCCGGTGCCCCGGTGATCCACGCCAAGGGCTCCGAGACCCGGATCGCCCGGGCGGAGAACAACGTCGTCGGCGAGGTGCACGGCGAGATCGGCAGCGTCGAGGAGGGCTTCGCCGAGGCCGACCTCGTCTACGAGGAGAGCTTCCGCACCCAGCGGGTGCAGCACGCCAGCCTGGAGACGCACGGCTGTGTCGCCTACTTCGAGGAGGCCGAGGAGGCCGAGGAGCACGGGGCGGCCGGTGACAAGGAGGAGACCGGGGAGACCCGGGAGACCGGCGGGAGCCGGGCGGACGGCGGCGAGCGGATCGTGGTCCGCTCCAGCACCCAGGTCCCGTTTCTGACCCGCCGCGCCCTCTGCGCGCTCTACGACCTGCCCGAGGACAAGGTCCGGGTGGTCGCGGGCCGGGTCGGCGGCGGGTTCGGCGGCAAGCAGGAGATGCTCACCGAGGACATCGTCGTGCTGGCCGCGCTGCGGCTGAGGCGGCCGGTGAAGCTGGAGTTCACCCGGGCCGAGCAGTTCTTCGGCGCGACCACCCGGCACCCCTTCCGCATCCGGATCAAGGCCGGGGCGAAGAAGGACGGCACGCTGACCGCGCTCCAGCTCCGGGTGGTTTCCAACACCGGCGCGTACGGCAACCACGGCCCGGCCGTGATGTTCCACAGCGTGGGCGAGTCGATGGCCGTCTACCGCGCGCCGCACAAGAAGGTCAATGCGTACTCCGTCTACACCAACTGCGTCCCCGCCGGGGCCTTCCGCGGCTACGGGCTGGGGCAGGTCACCTTCGCCGTGGAGTCGGCGATGGACGAGATGGCCCGCCGGCTGGGCATCGATCCCCTGGTCTTCCGGGAGCGCAACATCATCGGTCCCGGCGAGCACATGATCAGCCCCGGTGGCGAGGAAGAGGACCTGCATATCGCCAGCTACGGCCTCGACCAGTGCCTGAAGGTCGTCCGGGACGCCATCGCGGAGGACACCAGCGCCGCCGACGCGCCCGAGGGCTGGCTGGTCGGGCAGGGCACGGCCATGTCGATGATCGCCACCGGCCCGCCCGGCGGGCACTTCGCCGACGCCACGGTGACGCTGCTCGAGGACGGCACGTACGACATCGCGGTGGGCACGGCGGAGTTCGGCAACGGAACCACCACCGTGCACAAGCAGATCACCGCGGGGGCGCTGGGCACCACGGTGGACCGGATCGCCATCCGGCAGTCCGACACCGACGTCGTACGGCATGACACCGGCGCATTCGGCTCGGCCGGGACGGTCGTCGCGGGCAAGGCCGTGATGAAGGCGGCCAACGGCCTCGCCGAGCGGATCCTGACGTTCGCCGCGGAGCATGTCCGGGTGCCGCGGAGCCTGTGCCGGCTGATGGCGGACTCGGTCGAGTGCGACGGGCGGCTGGTGTCGCTCAAGGAGCTCCACGAGGCCGCGCACAGCAAGAGCGTGGAACTGTCGGCGGCCGGGCACTGGGGCGGCTCGCCCCGCTCGGTGGCGTTCAACGCCCAGTGGTTCCGGATCGCCGTCGACCCCGGAACCGGGGAGATGAAGATCCTGCGCAGCGTGCACTCCGCCGACGCGGGCAAGGTCATGAATCCCATGCAGTGCCGCGGCCAGGTCGAGGGCGGCGTCGCCCAGGCGCTCGGCGCGACCCTCTTCGAGCAGGTCCTCGTCGACGGGGGCGGCAAGGTGGTCACCCCCGCGTTCCGCCGCTACCGGCTGCCCGCCTACGCCGACGTACCGCGCACCGAGGTGCACTTCATGGAGACCTCGGACTCGATCGGGCCGCTGGGCGCCAAGTCGATGAGCGAGAGCCCGTTCAACCCGGTGGCGCCCGCCTTCGCCAATGCGCTGCGGGATGCCACCGGGGTGCGGTTCACGGAGGTGCCGCTGCTGCGCGACAAGGTGTGGCTGGCGCTCGAGGAGCACCGGGCCGGGGGCGCGGGGGAGGGGCGGCCGGCCAGGGCGCACCCGTCGCGCGAAGGGTCGGTGTGAGACACCCGGAGGCCGGCGCGGCGCGGTTGGCCGGATCGCAACACCGGACATGCCGCCCTCATGGTCCATTTCACCTCACACACGCGAGGTAAAAATGCATACCAGGGTGGCATCCGTGGTTCGGATGCGGTTCGGTCGGGCATCACAGGGAGGCAGTCGCCACGCGAACAGCCTCAAGGGGGACTCGAATGAGCCGACTCAGCCCGCCGCCCCGCCCCATCGCCGTACACCCGACGCCGCCGGACGGCACAGCTTCCGGCCCCCGGCGCCTGGTGATCCGCGGTCAGCTGCACCGTCCGCTCGCGCTGACTGTCGGGGACCTCCGGGAGCGATGGGCGCAGCGGCGCGCCGAGGTGGTCTTCGACTGCGCCACCAACGGGCCGCAGCACCACACCTTCGACGGGCCGCTGCTGAGGGAGGTCCTCGACGCGGCGGGGCCGGCCTTCGACGCCCGGCGGCGCAAGGACCGCTCCCGCTTCCTGCTCGCCGTCACCGGCGGGGACGGCCACCACGCGGTGCTCTCCTGGGCGGAGCTGGACGCCGACTTCGGCGATGCGCCGGTCCTGCTGGCCACGGCCATGGACGGGCGCGCGCTGGACGAGGCGGGCAGCCAGCTCGTGGTGCCCTCGGACCGCTGCGGGGCGCGGTACATCAGCGCCATCACCGGGATCTGGGTCGGCACCTGCGCCGTACCGGAAGGGTGAGTGCGCCGGGCTCAGGCGGTGGCGAGGGAGATCTCGGTGGATTTGATCAGCGCGGTGACCGGCGAACCGGGCGTCAGCTCCAGGTCGTTGACGGCCTCCTTGGTGATCGCGGCGGTCAGCTCGCCGCCCGCGACGCTGATCTTCACCCCGGCCATCGCGCCACCGGTGGCGACGCCCTCGACGGTGCCGGGGATCTGGTTACGGATGCTCAGGCCGTCGACCGACCCGACGGAGAGTGCGACCTCGGTGGACTTGATCAGCGTGCGGACCGCCGACCCCGCCGCGAGGCCCAGCTCCGTGGCCGCCTCCCGGGTGATCGCGGCGGTGATGTCCTGACCGCCGTCCAGGCGGACCTTGACGGTTGCCATGACCTCGCCGGTGGTGACGGAGGTGACGATGCCGGGGAGGTGATTGCGAATGCTCAGGCTCATGGTGGGCGCCTCATGTACGGAATCGGATGCGGAAAGGGGAGCGGAGTCGAATGCCGGGGTTTTTCCCGCAATGTCGCCGCCCCTTGCACTCTAACTACACTCTGCGCAGTCGTCCGGGCACACATTGCAGGTGCAAGGGTGAGGGGGAATTCACCTGGCAAAACGCAGGCGGGAGGCAAGGGGTGGCGAGAAGTCGCCTTGGCATTTCCTCCAATGCCCCTGGCGGCTGCTATATACATTCGCCAAAAGAATTGCAAATGCCAGCCAATGCTGCATATCTTGTCGCACATGCAGTCCTACACAATCGGCCAGGCAGCGCGACTGCTGGGCGTCAGCCCGGACACCGCCCGTCGCTGGGCGGACGCCGGCAAGGTCGCCACCCATCGCGACGACGGCGGCCGCCGCCTGATCGACGGCCGGGACCTGGCTGCGTTCTCCATCGAGGTCGCACAGGCCGCCACCGGTGAGGACGACGCCTCCTACACCTCGGCCCGTAACGCCTTCCCGGGCATCGTCACCGCCATCAAGCTCGGCGATGTGGCGGCACAGGTCGAAATCCAGGCGGGACCGCACCGCCTTGTGTCCCTGCTGACCCGGGAAGCGGTGGAGGAACTGGGACTGGAGGTCGGCATGCAGGCCACCGCCCGTGTGAAGTCCACCAGCGTGCACATCGACCGCACCTGAACCGCCGCGTGACACCCCGCTCCTGAGCCACCGCGGCATCCCCATCCGCTCAACCGCACCCGCACCCACCGTCCCCACCGGTCGGCTGCCCTCCCCAGCGGCGTCGCCGTCCCCGGCGCGGCTTTTCCCCATCCGCTCGGACGGCACCCGCCGCCCGCGTCACAAGGAGTCCCGCCCATGTCCCGTGTCGTCACCCGACGCCGTACCGCTGCCGCGCTGGTCACCGCCGCCCTGCTCGTTCCGCTCGCCGCCTGCGGCAAGGACGACGCCAAGAAGGACGCCGCCGCCGACAAGTCCGACGTCCCGAAGGCGCATCTGACCGTGCTCGCCGCCTCGTCGCTGACCGATGTCTTCGCCAAGGCCGGCGCGGTCTACGAGAAGGAGCACCCGGGCACCAAGGTGAAGTTCTCCTTCGCCGGCTCGCAGGAACTGGCCGCCCAGGTCAAGGAGGGCGCACCGGCTGACGCCGTGGTCACCGCCGACACCAAGACCATGGACGGCCTCAAGCCCGACACCGGCAAGCCGACCGTCATCGCCAAGAACCGCCTGGTCATTGCCACCGGCGAGGGCAACCCGAAGAAGATCGCGGGCCTGAAGAACCTCGCCGACAGCAAGCTGAAGGTCGTCCTCGCCGCGCCCGAGGTGCCGGTCGGCCGCTACAGCAAGCAGGTCCTGGACGCCCAGAAGCTCACGGTCAAGGCCGTTTCGCAGGAGCCCAACGTCCGCGCCGTGCTCAGCAAGGTGGCGATGGGCGAGGCCGACGCCGGTCTCGTCTACAAGACGGATGCCGCCACCGCGCCCAAGAAGGTCGACGCGATCGACATCCCCGACGCGCAGAACGCCGTCGCCTCCTACCCGGCCGCGGCCCTGAACTACTCCGAGCACGGCAAGGCCGCCACCGCGTTCGTGAAGTGGCTGAGCAGCCCCGAGGCGCAGAAGATCCTCCGGGACGCGGGCTTCCAGAAGCCGTAACCGTCCCCGTGCGCCGCATGGGTCCGTCCGGCTCGGGGGAGCGGACGGGCCCGTGCGGCGCCCGCGCAGTACGCCGCCGGCCCGCCCATCTCTCCTGGAATCCCGATGAGACCCTCGCGCACGCCCGGCACCCGTACCCCCCTCGCGCTGGGCGTGCCCGCGCTGCTCGCCGTCGCCTTCCTGCTGATGCCGCTGCTCGGCATTCTCGCCAGGACCACCTGGAGCGACCTCGGCACGCATCTGACCAGCCCCGGCGTCACCGAAGCGCTCCGCCTCTCGCTGCTGGTCTCCTTCTGGGCGCTGGGGCTCTCCCTGCTTCTCGGGGTGCCGCTGGCCTGGCTGCTGGCCCGGGTCAGCTTTCCCGGCAAGGCGCTGGTGCGTTCGCTCGTCCTGCTGCCGATGGTGCTGCCGCCGACCGTCGGCGGTGTCGCCCTCCTGCTCGGCTTCGGCCGCCGCGGCCTGCTCGGGCCCTGGCTGGAGGACACCTTCGGCATCACCCTGCCGTTCCACACCTCGGGCGCCGTGGTCGCGGCCACCTTCGTCGCGATGCCCTTCCTGGTCATCAGCCTGGAGGGCACCCTCGCCGGACTCCGCCCCCGCTACGAGGAGACCGCGGCCTCCCTCGGCGCCTCGCCGGTACGGGTCTTCTGCACCGTCACCCTCCCCATGGTCGCCCCCGGCCTCGCCGCCGGTGCCGCGCTGACCTGGGCCCGCGCCCTGGGGGAGTTCGGCGCCACCATCACCTTCGCCGGCAACCTCCCCGGCACCACCCAGACCCTCCCGCTCCAGGTCTATCTGCTGCTCCAGGACTCCCCGGAAGCAGCCACCTCCGTCTCCCTGCTGCTGCTCGTCATCGCCATGGCCGTCCTGGTGGCCCTGCGCGGCCGCTGGACCGCCGGCAGCACCGACCGCCCGGCCCGCGCCGTACGCACCGATGACACCGAGTCCCCTTCGACACCTGCGTTGCCCGCCGCACCCGGGGAGCCCGCCACCACGGCCGAGGCCCACCAGGAGCGCTGGCCGCTGCACGCCGACGTCACCGGCTTCAACCAGCTCACCCTGGACGCCGATCCGGGCACCACCATCGCCGTCGTCGGCCCCAACGGCGCCGGCAAGACCACCCTGCTGCGCGCCCTCCTCGGCCTGACCCCGCGCGCCCACGCCACGCTGCGCCTCGGCGACACCGACGTCAGCGCGCTGCCCCCGCACCGCCGCGGCGTCGCCTGGGTGCCGCAGGACGGCGCGCTCTTCCCGCATCTGAGTGCCCTGACCAACACCGCGTACGGGCTGCGCGCCCATGGCACCCCGCGCGCCGAGGCCCGACGCGCCGCCCAGCAGTGGCTGGACCGGCTCGGCGTCGGCCATCTCGCCCACCGCAAACCCGCCCAGCTCTCCGGCGGTCAGGCCCAACGCATCGCCCTGGCAAGGGCGTTGGCCGCCCGGCCGCGACTGCTGCTGCTGGACGAGCCGCTCGCCGCCCTCGACCAGACCACCCGCGCGCACGTACGGCACACCCTGCGCCGCCACCTGGCGGGCTTCGGCGGGGTCTGTCTGATCGTCACTCACGACCCCGTCGAAGCGGTCTCGCTGGCCGACCGGGTCCTCGTACTGGACGAGGGCCGCACCCTCCAGGACGCCCCGCCCGCCGAGGTCACCCGGCACCCCCGCTCCCCCTGGGTCGCCCGGATGCTGGGCCGTAACGCCTGGCCCGGCACCGCCAGCGCCGACGGCCTCGCCCTCGCCGGAGGCGGTCAGCTCATCACCGCCGACCACCTCGCCGACGGCGTCCCGGCCCTGGCGATCATCGCCCCCGAGGCGGTCGCCGTCCACATCGGCAAACCCGAGGGCAGCCCCCGCAACGTCTGGCCCGGAACGGTCGCCGAAATCACCTCCGCGGGCAGCCGGCTGCGCCTCCTGGTCACCTCGCCGGCGGCCCCCGACCTGGTGGCCGAGGTGACCCCGCAGGCTGCCCTCGCGCTCGGCCTGGCCGACGGCGCCGCCATCTGGACCAGCGTCAAGGCCACGGAGGTCACGCTCGTCGGCCTGTAGGCGGCCGCTCCGCACTGACAGTGCGGCCGCCCGCCCGGCGCCCGGCGGTCAGTGCTTGGACGTCGCCGGCTCCAGCACGAACACCGGGATCCGGCGCTCCGTCTTCTCCTGGTAGTCGGCGTAGTCGGGGAAGGCCTCGACCGCGCGGGCCCACCACACGTCCTTCTCCTCCCCGGTGACCTCACGGGCCGTCATGTCCTGGCGCACCGGCCCGTCCTGGAGCTCCACCCGGGGGTCGGCGACCAGGTTGTGGTACCAGACCGGGTGTTTGGGGGCGCCGCCCATGGAGGCCACCACCGCATAGACGCCGTCGTGCGCCACCCGCATCAGCGGACTCTTGCGGATCTTCCCGCTCTTCGCGCCCCGGGTCGTCAGCACGACGACGGGCATCCCGCGCATCGTGGTCCCTTCCGTGCCGCCCGAGCTCTCATACAACTCGACCTGATCACGCACCCACTGCGCGGGGCTCGGCTCGTACTCACCCTCAAGAGGCATGCTGTCCGTCCCATCCTCGAAGAATCGCGACATCGGCCGCGTGGCCGACCGCGCCGCGCACGGCAGCCACGACCCTGGCCCAACAACCGCGGCCGCGCAATCATTCCCGTCCGCGCCGTCGTGTCGGGTCCGGGCCGGGCCCCGAAACGCAACCTCCCGGCCCGCCCACGGCCAACGGAATCATCGGCCATGGCGGACCGGGAGATTGACGGTGTGTCCGTTTCCCTCTCCGGGACCCTCAGGGAGCCAGAAGAGGGGTCAGGGGACCAGCTCCGCCGAACGGTCGCGGCTGCGACGGTGCTGCTCGGCCCAGTTGGACAGCGCGGCGCCGCACGCATGGTCGAGATGGCGCAGGCCGCTCAGGTCGAGATCGACGTCCCGGTCCCGGGGGAGCGCCTCCAGCTGGTCGAGGAGCCTGGGCAGCCGCAGGAAGGTGGCATTGCCCAGGACCCGTACGACGACCGGTCCCGCGCCCTGCGGATCGTCAATCTCGAGGTGGACGTGCGAGGTCTCCCAAGCGGTCTTGGCGACGGCCATCAGAAGACCGATGAGCACCCCCTCGAACATATTGACCGTGACGATGGCGAGCGCGGTGACCAGCAGGACAACGGCCTCGCCGCGGTGCTCGCGCCACAGGGGGCGCAGATCGCGCAGCGGGAGCAGCTTCCAGCCCGCGTGGACCAGTACGCCGGCCAGCGCGGCCACCGGCACCACGCCCAGCGCCGCCGGGAACGCCGCCGCGAAGAGCAGCAGCCAGCCGCCGTGCAGCACGCGGGAGACCTTGGTCCGGGCCCCCGCCTGGACGTTGGCGGCGCTGCGGACGATCACCGCGGTCATCGGCAGCGCGCCCAGCAGCCCGCACACCGCATTGCCCGCGCCCTGCGCCATCAGCTCCTTGTCGTAGTCCGTCCGGGGACCGTCGTGCAGCCGGTCCACCGCGGCGGCGCTGAACAGCGACTCCGCCGACGCGATCAGCGCGAAGGCCAGGACCGTGCCGATCACGCCGATCTCGGTGAGCCGGCCTAGGTCGGCGAGGCCGGGCGGCTGGATCGCCTCCAGCAGACCGCTGACCTCGACGCGCGCCACGGGCAGATCCAGCGCCCACACCGCGGCGGTGGCCAGTGCCACGGCGGCCAGCGGCGCGGGCAGGATCCGCGCGGCGCGCTTCCAGCGGGGCCACAGCACCAGGACGGCGATGGTGGTGGCACCGATGGCGAGGGCGGTCAGCGCGGGGCCGGACCCCGCGGTGGCGGCGACCAGGCCGGGCAGCGCGCCGAGGTTGGCGAGGCCGCTGCCCGGTGCCTTGGCGTCCGTGAGGGCGTAGAGCTGCCCGGCGATCAGGACCAGGCCGATGCCGGCGAGCATGCCCTGGACCACGGCGACCGAGATGGCCCGGAACCAGCGCCCGAGCCGGAGCGCGCCCATGGCCAGCTGCAGGGCACCGGCCGCCAGCACCAGCGCGCCCAGCGCCCCGATGCCGTATTCCTTGACCGCTTCGAAGACCAGCACGGTCAGCCCGGCGGCCGGCCCGCTGACCTGGAGGCTGCTGCCGGGCAGCAGCCCGGTGAGCAGCCCGCCGACGACGCCGGTGACCAGGCCCAGTTCGGCCGGGACGCCGGAGGCGACCGCGACCCCGACACACAGCGGCACGGCCACCAGGAAGACGACGACGGACGCCGTGAGGTCCGCCCGGAAGGCGGTGAGTTCGCCGAGTTGCCGCCTCATGTTCCAACCCGCCTTCACAGCGGGAGGAACGCGTCGGCGGCCGGGTCGTGCGCCGACACCCGGCCGGTGTGCACCTCGTAGAACCAGCCGTGCAGCCGGACCTCGCCGGCCGTCAGGCGTTCCCGTACGCAGGGGTACCCGCGCAGCCGCTCGAGCTGTTCGCGGACATGGTGCTGGACCGCGGCGGTGACCATCGGCTCCGCGTCGCCGGGCAGTTCGTCGGACAGCTGCTGCGTGAGCCAGTCCCGTACGGCGGGCGCCGCCGTGAGGTCCTCGTTGCGGGCCTTCGCGCCGACCGCTCCGCAGTGCGAGTGACCGCAGACCACGATGTCGGCGACGGCCAGGACACGCATCGCGTACTCGATGGTGGCGGCCTCCGAACTGGCCGCCATGCCCTCCTGGTGGACGGGCACGGCGTTGCCCGCCGTGCGGAGTTCGAAGAGTTCGCCGGGCCGCGCTCCGGTGATCAGGGACGGCACGACCCGGGAGTCGGAACAGGTGATGAACAGGGCGAGCGGGGACTGCCCCTCGGCGAGCCGGCCGTAGGCCTCCCGCTCCTCGCTCCGTTCGGCGATCCGGGCTGTCCGGCCGCGGGCATGCTGGATGAAGGTCTCCATGAGGAGGTCTCCTGCTGATGAGTGGTGCCACCGCGCGGTGGCGTGAATGTGCGGTGCGCGAGTGGTGGGCGGGCCACCACGGCCTCGCTCAGCAGCGGGAGATGCAGTGCAGTACGGGGAGTTGGCGGGGTCTGGAGTGGGCGGCGGCCGGCGTCGGGCCCCGGCCCTGCGGGGGGCCGGAGGCTACGGCGGGCGCGGAGGTCGGGTCGGTGCGGCAGGGCGGGAGCGGCCGGCCGGTGTGCTGCGGAATGCCGGCCGAAGTGCGCGCGGCGCGGCGTGACCGGCCGCGTTCGCCCCCGGACTCGGCGCATTCCCCGCTGCGGTCGTCGACGTCGCCGATGACCGGGGCGCTACCGGCGGACTTGAGCGCCAGAGTGGCCGGCAGGGCAAGCGTCGGGGTATCGGGTGCGGCCGTGGCGGCGGCCAGTACGCACGCGAGGACCGCGACGACGATGGCGAGCGGGATACGGCAGAGGCGGCGGAGCCGGATGCCGGGCACATCGGATATGCCGGTGGTGCTGGATATGCCGGTTCCCTTCCGCATCATCGCCCTCCGTCCCGATACAGGTGCACTCAGACTGCACCCATCAGGTTTCCGCTGTGATAACGGGAAATGACGTCGTGTTTCGCTGGTCGTGCGCCGCGGGTGCCCGGCCGTCGGGGGCGCGCCTCCCGGGTCTCCGAACGTAAAAGAATCACCAAGTCGATGTCAATCAAGGGTAAGCGCTGCCGGTCACTGCGCCGCCCGGCGTCCATCGATCGGATGACCCGCCGCGCGGGTCCGGCGGCCCGCCACCGCTCCTGCGGAACGATCACGATCAGTCATCGGTTCCAGTCCCAGGGGAGTCTGCCGTGCGCATTCTGCTCATCGCCGGCGCGTTCAACAGCCTGACGCAGCGGGTCTTCGCCGAACTCACCGACGGCGGACACCAGGTGAGCGTGGAACTCGTCACCCGGCGGACGCCGCTGCTCGAAATGGTGCGCGGGCACGCCCCGGACCTGGTCATCGCGCCGATGCTCAAGACGGCCGTCCCACGGGAGGTGTGGTCCGCGTACACGTGCCTGATCGTGCACCCCGGTCCCCTCGGTGACCGCGGGCCGTCCTCCGTGGACTGGGCGGTGCACCTGGGCGCGGACCGCTGGGGCGTCACGGTGCTCCAGGCCAATGACGAGATGGACGCCGGCGATGTGTGGGCCACCGCCGACTGCCCCGTTCCCGAGGCCGGCAAGAGCGATCTGTACCGCAACGAGATCGCGGACGCGGCCCTGGCGGCGGTCCGCACCGCCGTCGACCGGTTCGCCTCCGGCACCTACCGGCCGCGCCCGCAGCACTCGCTGCCCGCCGCCGAAAAACCGGGCCGCGTACGGCCGCCCCTGCGCCAGGACACGCGCCGTATCGACTGGCGCGCCGACCCGACCGAGACCGTCGTGCGGAAGCTGCGCGCCGCCGACTCACAGCCGGGAGTACGGGACGAACTGCTCGGCGGCACCTGGTTCCTGCACGGCGGCCACCCCGAGGACGTCCTCACCGGCGAGCCGGGCGAGCTGCTCGCCACCCGGTGCGGGGCGCTCTGCCGGGCGACGGCCGACGGCGCGGTCTGGATCCCCGAACTGCGCCTGCCACGCACCCCGGACGGGCCCGCCCCCGTCAAGCTGCCCGCGACCCTCGCCCTGGGCGACCGGCTGCCGCCCCTCCTGGAGATCCCGGCGCCGCTGGAGCCGGGCGACGGATCCCGTACGGGACCCGGCCGCCCCCGCACCTGGGCCGATATCCGCTACCGCGAGGACGGCGCCGTCGGATTCCTGCGCTTCTCGTTCCCCGGCGGGGCGATGAGCACCGACCACTGCCGCCGGCTGCTCGCCGCCTACCGGCACGCCTGCACCCGGCCGACCTCCGTGCTGGTCCTCGGCGGCTGCCGCGACTTCTTCTCCAACGGCATCCACCTCAACGTCATCGAGGCCGCCCCGGACCCCGCCGAGGAGTCCTGGGCCAACATCAACGCCATGGACGACCTCGTCCATGGCGTCCTGACCACCACCGACCGGCTGGTGGTCGCGGCGCTCGGCGGCAACGCCGCGGCCGGCGGCGCGATGCTGGCCCTCGCGGCCGACGAGGTCTGGTGCCGCTCGGCCGTGGTGCTCAACCCCCACTACCGGCTGATGGGGTTGTACGGATCCGAGTACTGGACCTACACCCTGCCGGGCCGGGCAGGTCCCGAGGCGGCCGCGCGGCTCATGGAACGGGCGCTGCCGGTCACCGCCGCCACGGGACAGCGCCTCGGCCTGGTGGACCGCGTCATCGACTGCGCCCCACAGGACTTCGCCGCGGAGACCGCGCATCTCGCCACCCGTCTCGCCTCGGCGCCCGCCTGCCAGCCGCGGATCGCCGCCAAGAAGGCACAACGGGAACGGGACGAGGCGCATCGGCCGCTCGCCGCCTACCGGTCTCATGAACTGGCCCGGATGCACGCCAACTTCTTCGAGCCCGACCAGCCGTACCACGCCCTGCGGCGCGCCTTCGTGCGCAAGGAGCCCGGGACCGGAACGCCGGCGCATCTTGCGGCGGCGGGCACGGCCGAGTGAGGGCTCGCCGCGGCCCCTGCACCGGCGAAAAGGGGGCGCCGGTGCAAGGGCGCGGGGCCGAAAAGCGGCCGTGCCTGTCGTCCTGTCGCAGAATCCGCCGTCTACGGCGTGGGCAGGTACTTGTAGCCGATGCCGAACACGGTGCTGATGGAATCGCGGAGGCCCGGTCCCAGGCGTCGTCGCAGTCGGGCGATGTGGACATCGACGGTGCGGGCGCTGGACTGGCAGGTGGGCCAGAGGGCGTCCATCAGCTGCTGCCGGGTGAAGGCGCGCTGTGGGTGCAGCACCAGGTGGGAAAGCAGGTCGAATTCCAGCCGGGGGAGGCTGAGTTGGCGGCCTTCAACGGATACGGTGCGGGCCGCGGTATCGATCGTGATCGGATCCGGTGGTGGCGCCGTGGGCCGCGCGGGGGCTTGCGCGGAGGTGGGCAGCGGCGGTTCTTCGCAGGCCGGCGCCAGGATGATGTGCACCTCGTCCGGAAGCCGGTGAACCGAAACGGGTTCGAGGTCGTGCAGGGTGAGTTGCCACTTGCCGTCGGGAAGCCGGTCGACCGCCAGGGGAGGCCCGTCGTCGGGGGCGGCGTCGGCCGGGAGGCCGAACTCTGACTCTGGTCGCAAGACAAGGGTCGTCGAGGAGTTCATAAACATGATCTGGGCCCATTCCTCTTGCAAAGCAGGCGTGTACGGACAGAGACATGGCGGTGCTCGACGTTCGATTTTCGGGGGCACTGGAGGGCGAGCGCGATGCGGTACCGATGCGGATTGGCCAACCGGCACTTGTGATGCGGGTGTGGTCAGCGGGGCCATAGCTCCGTCCGTGCCGGAAGCATGCGCGCGCCCAGGCCCGTGGTCAGCCGTGACGTGTTGCAAAGCCACGGCTCAGGTCCAGTCGAACGCTACATGTGATCACACGCTTCCGGAAAGTAGCGTCCGCTAATCGCAGTTGGTCTTTGGACGTTTTCACGCTGATCTGGCGGGCCGTCAGATAGCCGCAAGGTGTGTCCTTTTGGTGTACGGACAGTGACTTTTGCGTGAACATCTAGGGAACGTATCGGCGATGCATCAGGGATACGTCAGGAGCGCGTCACGGGTGCGGGGAAAGTGGCGAGCTCGGGCGGGGGAAGTGGCCGGAACGAGGCGTCGCCGCGCTGTTGGTGCTCACCTAGCGCAACACTCGGCGTGGCTGAAAATTCGCGTCGAATTGGCCGACATTTACCAATAGTTGAGAGATGAACAGGGTGCGAAACGCGTCATGATCGGCTCGGGGCCGCCTTTCGCCCTCGCGCGCAGCGTGGCGGCCGGGCTCCGGCCGTCCCCGCGGAAGTGGATGAGCCGGCCGCCCTGGGTTCACTCGCGGCCCGGCGGGGCGCACCCGCCTCGTGACGCGCGCGGAGCCGCGCAGGCATACGCACGGTCTGCGCATGCCTCCGCGGCGTGACGATCAGGACATCACGGCAGATACCGCTCGATGGCGGCCGGTCCCTCCTCATCGATCAGCCGCTTCGCCCACTCCAGGCTCGCGGGCGTCGGCTCGCGTCCGGACGCTTTCACCAGGTCCTCCGGGTCGAAGGGCCGCTCGCCACCCGTGTACAGCTGCGTCGGCCGGTGCTCGGCCGCGTTCTGGCTCCCGTTGCTCGTCACAGGTCCTCCTTTTTCCGCGCCCGCCGAGTCCCTGGGCGGCCGCTTGACTCCATCATCGGCCCGCCGACGGGCACCCGCACGGCGTACCGCCGGCGACGACCGGCCGGGACCTCAGCCCACCGGGCGCGGCGCCCCCGGATAGTCCGCCGGGAAGGCCTGCTCGGTCCAGATCGTCTTGCCGTACGGCGTGTAGCGGGTCCCCCAGCGCTGGACCAGCTGGGCGACGATGAACAGCCCCCGGCCGCCTTCGTCGTCGCTCGCGCTGTGCCGCAGGTGGGGTGAGGTGTGCCCGGTGTCCGAGACCTCGGTGAGCAGCGTCAGATCGCGCAGCAGCCGCAGATGCAGCGGCCCCGAGGCGTGCCGTACGGCATTGGTGACCAGTTCGCTGACCACGAGCTCGGTGGCGTACGACAGCTCCTCCAGGCCCCAGCCCGCAAGCTGCCTGGTGGCCAGCTCGCGGGCCCGGCCCACGGCCTCCGGCTCGGCGGGCAGCTCCCAGGCGGCCACCTGCCCCATGTCCAGCTCGCGGGTCCGCACCAGCAGCAGCGCCGAGTCGTCGGTGGCCGTCCCGGTGGGCAGCAGCTCGGCGACCGCGCGGTCGCACAGCTCGTCCAGCGGCCGGCGGTGATCCAGCAGCACCCGGCCCAAAGTGTCCAGACCCGCCTCGATGTCCCGGTCGCGCCCCTCGACCAGCCCGTCGGTGAACAGCGCCAGCAGGCTGCCCTCCGGCAGCTCGACCTCCAGCGACTCGAACGGCAGGCCCCCCAGCCCCAGCGGCGGGCCCGCCGGCAGATCCGGAAACGACAGCCTGCCGTCAGGGGTCACGACGGCCGGCGGCAGATGCCCGGCCCGCGCCATGGTGCAGCGCCGCGAGACCGGGTCGTAGATGGCGTACAGGCAGGTCACGCCGGTGGCCATATCGTCGTCGGTGTCGGAGCCCGGCGTGCTCGTCCGGTCGTCCGCGGTCTGTCCCACCAGGTCGTCCAGCCGCCCCAGCAGCTCGTCGGGGGCCAGATCCATCCGGGCCAGCGCCCGTACGGTCGTCCGCATCCGCCCCATCGTGGCCGCCGCGGCCAGGCCGTGGCCGACCACATCCCCGACCACCAGCCCCACCCGGGTGCCGGACAGCCCGATGACGTCGAACCAGTCGCCGCCCACCCCGGCACGGTTGTCGCTGGGCAGATAGCGGTACGCCAGATCGACCGCGGACTGCGGGGCCAGATGCTGCGGCAGCAGATTGCGCTGGAGGGTGAGCGCGGCGGAGTGCTCGCGGTTGAAGCGGCGGGCGTTGTCGAGCCAGACCGCCGTACGGGTGACCAGCTCGTCGGCCAGCTCGATCTCGCCGCTGTCGAAGACGGAGGGGTGCTCGCCGCGTACGAACGTGACCAGGCCCAGCGGGGTGCCGCCGGCCCGCAGCGGCACGACCAGGGTGCTTTCCACCAGCACCATCCCGCCGGAGGACAGGCTGCGGTACTGCGGCGAGCCCGGCGGATAGACGACCTGGTGGGCGCTGCCGGGCACCCCGCCGGTCGTCTCCACGCCCGACCGTGCCGCGACCCGTACGAGGGTGGGCAGTCCGACACCGTGCCCCGGCTCCTCGCCCTCCAGGATGGACTGCACCAGATCGACGGTGACGGCGGCGGCGAACTTCGGCACCGCCACCTCGGCGACCTCCCGGGCGGTGACGGCCATGTCGAGCGTGGTGCCGATCCGGCCGCCCGCGTCCACGAGGAGGTTCAGCCGCCGCTGGGCCTGATAGCGGTCGGTGATGTCGAAGGCGTCCTCACACACCCCCAGCACCCGGCCGTCGGCGTCCTGCAGCCGGTAGTAGGAGCACGACCACACATGGTCGGTCCCCGGGTCGGTGGGCAGCTGCCCGACGAAGTGCAGATCGACGACCGGTTCGCCGGACTCCAGGACCTGCCCCATCACCCCCTGGGTGTTCCTCGGATACCCCTCCGTGACGAACACGCCCCGCGGATAGAGGTCATCGGCCCGCTTGCCCAGGAAGTCCCGCAGCGGCAGCCCGATCTCCCGCCCGTACGTGGCGTTGAACCAGGTCAGCCGCAGCTCTGTGTCGTAGATCGCCAGGCCCACCGGCGACTGGGTGGCCAGACCGTGCAGCATGGCCTGCTGCGACTCCCAGGCCCGCAGCCCGTCCAGCTCGGCCGCCACCAGGACGCGGGCGGGCTCGCCGCCGGTACCGCCGCCGGTGTCGGCCAGCGGACAGATCGCGGTCGCCACCGACAGCAGCCGCCCGTCGCGGTGCCGCGCGGTACGGGAGACGTCGCCCAGCGTCTGCGCCGGCGATTGCCCGGCGGAGCCGGGCCCGGACGGCAGCAGGGTCTCCAGGGGCCGCCCGACGATCTCGTCCGCCCGGTACCCGAGGAGCCGCTCGGCCGCCGGGCTCCACCCGACGACCAGGTTGTGGGCGTCGAGCACCGCTGTGGCCGCCCTGGTGACGTC
Source organism: Streptomyces sp. NPDC101227 (assembly GCF_044767545.1). Classification (NCBI taxonomy): domain Bacteria; kingdom Bacillati; phylum Actinomycetota; class Actinomycetes; order Kitasatosporales; family Streptomycetaceae; genus Streptomyces; species Streptomyces sp. NPDC101227. The sequence continues at coordinate 186,259 of NZ_JBIWOD010000002.1, forward strand.
GAGGGGACCACGGAAGTCGGCGCTCTCCACCGCATTCCATGCGTTCATGGCATCAACCCAGCCCGGTTCAGTACCTACAGGATCGAGCCTGATCAACATGGGCACAACCGCTCTGGCGCCCCGCATCGTGGTGGGCCCGGGCAGGAGCCGTTGGTGGTTGCGCTGGGTGGGGGGTGTTTTGTGGGGGACGGCTCTGGCGCCCCGCGTCGTGGTGGGCCCGGGGAGGAGCCGTTGGTGGTTGCGTTGGGTGGGGGGTGTTTTGTGGGGGACCGCTCTGGCGCCCCGCATCGTGGCGGGCCCGGGCGGGGGCCGTTGGTGGTTGCGCTGGGTGGGGGGTGTTTGCGGGGTGTGCTCTGGGGTCCGGCGGGTGAGGGGTGGGGCGGGAGCCGTTGGTGGTTGCGCCGGGTGGGGGAACGGGCGCGCGGTCGCCCGTACGGCGGGTCGCTGGCAGAGTGGGGGAAGGGCGGTGAGTACGAGGAGGCAGATTCTCATGTCCCCCCATGAGCCCGTCGTTCCCGTGCGCGGCGCCCCGTGCTGGGTCAGCCTGATGGCCCGCGACCTCAAGGCGGCGCAGGAGTTCTACTCGGCGGTCCTCGGCTGGCGGTTCCGCCCGGCCAGCCTCGGGGACGAGTTCTCCGTCGCGCTGTCCGACGGCGAGCCCGTGGCCGGCATCGGCGCGCTGGCCCCCAGCTTCCAGGTAGCCGTCGCCTGGACCTCGTACTTCGCGGTGGCCGACGCGGACGACACGGCGGCCCGGATCCGCGAACGCGGCGCGACGGTCGCCGTCGGCCCGCTGAAACTCGGCCCCGGCCGCGCCGCCCACGCCGCCGACCGCGACGGCGCGACCTTCGGCTTCTGGGAAGGCCAGACGATGGCCTGGTCGGTCGGCCACGGCAGCGCCCCGGCCTGCCTGGAGCTGCGCACCCGCGACGCCTTCGAGGCCGCCATCTTCTACGCGGAGGTCTTCGACTGGGCCTCCAAGGAGCCGGGCGGCTGCGACGTCACCTACGAGCACGACCAGGTGATCGTGAGCGACGGCACCCACATGGTCGCCGCCCTGCGCGGCGGCGGCGTCGAGGCGGCCCCCGATCCGCGGGTACGCCCCCGGTGGCACGTCTACTTCCCGGTCCGCGACATCGAGGCGGTGACGGCGGCCGCGGTCGCCGCGGGCGGCACCGTCACCCCCATCACCCCGAACCCCGACGGCAGGGGCGTCCAGTCCGTCATACGCGACCCCGACGGCGGCCTGTTCACCGTCACGGCACCATGAGCACACGGGCCGGGGCGACGGCCGTCACCCGCCCTTCTCCGGCTCCCACTTCGGGCACCACGCCGCCTGCTGCCGTCCGCCGACCCGCCCGCAGAAGCCGGCCTGCGTGGGCCGGCCCCGCGCGTCGATGTGCTGTACCGACAGCAGCTTGTCCAGCGGCACCTGGCGGTCCACATCGCCGCCGAAGCTGATGATCCCGCTCGCCCCGTCCAGCGCCTCGTCCCCGTGCACCCCGCTGATCGCATGCCACACCGCGGGCGGCGTCAGCGGCATCCCCGCGGCCTCCTCCCGCAGCTGCTTGACCGCGTTGATGTAGAGCTTGACCGCATCGAAGCCGAGCGCCGCATGACCGTCGAGCGAGGAGCTCGGCACCTTCGCGCATTCCTCCGGGAACAGCCGGCTCATCTCCGCGTACAGCTCGCTGGTGCCGTCGCAGCGCGCCGAACCGAGGGTGAAGTCCAGGAAGTCGTACGGGATGCCGGGATAGTGCGTACGGCGCTCCGCGTCGGCGGCGAGCCGGGCCACGTCGTCGCCGCCGATGAGCAGCGGCGGTGCCGAATTGCAGGATTCGTTGATCCCGCTGAGCAGCGTCTCGAAGTCCTCCGAGCGCCCGGCGAAGAACACCAGCCCGGAGTAGGAGCAGGTCCGCTGGCCCACCGCCCCCGCGCCGGGCGCGTCCGAGACCGGGTCGACGCCCGGAGCCGGGGGCGGTGTGTACGAGACCATCTCGACCGTGAACCCGCGGGCCCGGAACCGCGTGGCGACATCGGCGCTGAGCGTCTTGCTGTAGGTGTCACTCGGGTCGGCGGAGCCGATCACCCGCACCTGCTTCTTCTTGTTCTTGCCCGTGGTCTCGGTGACATGGGCGGCGTACGCGGCCGCCACCTCCGCCTCGCGGGAGTTCTGCGGCGACACCTGGAAGTACATCGGGGACTGCCGCACCAGGGAATCCGCGGACAGGGTGGTGGCCACCATCGGCAGCCCCACCTCGGTCAGCTTCCGTATCGTCCGGTTGGTCGCCTGCCGGCTCTGGTCCAGCCCGGTGACCCCGACGATCGAGGGATCCTGCCGCTTGAGCACCTCCAGCATCTCCACCACCCGGGTGCCGAAGCGCATCCCGGACCCGGCGTTCGCGGGAAAGATCCGCAGGATCGGCTCCGAACTCCCGGTGCTGCGCAGCTGCCGGGACTGGGCGCTCGCCGCGCCCTGCAGCGCCTCGCGCCCATAGGCGAGCTGCGCGCTGCTCTTGCCCGTACTGCTCAGCAGCGCGGACAGATGGATCAGCGTGATGAAGGGGCGCTCCGGCGCCGCCCGGTGTGCCGCGTCGGCGCGGCCGTTCTGCTCGGAGATCTTCGCGAGGGTCTCGTTGAGCGCCGGGTCGGGGGAGTGGAACGTGAATCCGTGCCGGGAGACTCCGATGCACTCGCCGGTCTCCGCGGTCCGCAGGGTGCCGGCGTCGTCCGCGAACCGGCTCAGCCCGCAGTGCGCCTGCCGGTACGCGGCCTCGCCCCGCAGCACCAGCCCGCCCGCCCCCAGCAGCGCCACGGTCACACCGCACGCCACCGCCACGGACACCGCCCGGCGCGCCCACAGCGGAGGTTCGGGGATCCGCAGCCGGGCGTCCTGGCCGACCTCCAGCCGCCGCGTCAGCTCGTACTCCTCCTGGGACGGCGGCATCAGCTCAGGGACGGTCACCGGCAGATACCAGGGCGCGCGGTTGCGGGCCCGGCCGGTGTGCAGGAAGGTGTCCCGCCAGCCGCCGTAGAGCCGGTCGTTGAGCTCCCACAGCGAGCTGTGGCCCCAGTCCGCGCGGACCTGCGAGCCGGCCGCGGGCGGCTCGGCGCCGCAGCCGATGACCAGCAGCGGATCGAAGGCGCCGGTCTCGTTGCGTACGTCGATGACCGCCTGCATCAGCGCATAGCCGCAGTTCCCGGCGGCCGTACCGTCGAGCAGCGCCACGCAGTACGCGGTGCGCCGGGCCGTCCGCGGCCGCCAGATGCGCCGCCGGAACGCCCCCCGCAGGTCCTCCAGAAAGGCGTTGACCATCAGCTTGCGCAACTGCTCGGGGTCCTCCACCTGGTGGTGCGGTGCGGTCAGCCGCTCGGCGAACCCGATGAAGGTGCCCGGGTCGCGCGGCGCGAGATAGGGCTGGTTGAGCAGCCACCGGTATTCGCGGCCCAGCCCGCGGCGCACCCGGAACCACGCGAGCGGAAAGACATGCACCGCGAACAGCCACACCCACCACGGCACATTGCCGTCCACCGTCAGCTCGGTCTCCGGGGACCGCAGCAGCCCGAACAGCCGCCGGCGCCGGAACTCCCGTTCGCGCAGCCCCTGTAACAGGGAGTGGTCATTGCCCTCCAGCCCGCCCGGATAGTGCGGTCCGCCGCCCGCACCGGTCTGCATCAGCCAGTTGACCAGGCCGAACCGGCGGAAGCGGACCCGGCCGTCGTTGCCGTTGACACTGAGGGCGAAGCCCTGCGCCAGCCGCTCCAGGGTGTGCCGCACCGCCTCGACCGACTCCGGGTCCGCGGGCGTGCTCTCGCCCTTGAGATCGTGCAGTACGTGCGGGACCCGGCGGGGATCGGCGTGGCTGAGGAAGTAGCTGATGCCCTTGGCGAGTTGGGTGTGGTCGCCGCCGCCGACCAGACACAGCACGGGCAGGCCTTCCCGTCCCTGCGCCACGCCCCGGTGCCGCACCGGTTCGGGACACTCGCGACGCCGCGGCCGGCGGACCAGATCGGCTATCAGGCGCAGCAGGTGTCCGGCTCCGCGGAACACCGGTATATGGGAATCGAGCTCGTTCGACGCCATGGGTCCCCCCGTGGGACGGCCTGGAGCAGGGCGGACATTCTGACACCTCACCACCGGACGCCGGAAGGCTCTGCGCCACGGGTGCCGGCCCACCGAAGATCCCCCCGTCGGACGGTCTATCGTGGCCGCATGTCCGCCCCAGAGCTGATCCGTATCGTCTCCCGTGACTCGCCCATGGCCCTGGCCCAGGTGGAGCGCGTCCGCGCCGAACTGCGCGCGCTGCACCCCGGCATCGCCACCGAGGTCATCCCGGTCAAGACCACCGGCGACCGGTGGATGGGCGCCCTCTCCCAGGTCGAGGGGAAGGGCGCGTTCACCAAGGAGGTCGACGCCGCCCTGCTCGCGGGCGAGGCGGACCTCGCGGTGCACTGCGTCAAGGACATTCCCGGTGACCGGCCGCTGCCCGCCGGTACGGTCTTCGCGGCGTTCCTCAAGCGCGACGACGTCCGCGACGCGCTGATCCATCCCGGCGGGCTCACCCTCGACGAACTCCCCGCCGGGACCCGGATCGGCACCTCCTCCGTACGGCGCATCGCCCAGCTCGCCGCCTCCCACCCGCAGCTGACGTGCGTTCCGATGCGCGGCAACGCCAACCGCCGGATGGAGAAGCTGGCCGCGGGCGAGGCGGATGCGCTGCTGCTGGCGGTCTCCGGGCTCGAGCGCATCGGCCGTACGGATGTGATCACCCAGATCCTCTCCGTGGACGAGATGTGCCCGCCGATCGGCGCGGGTGTGCTGGCCCTCCAGTGCCGCGAGGACGACACCGTCACCATCGACGCCGTCAGCGGCCTCGGCGACCCCGCGGCCTTCCGCGAGACCACCGCCGAGCGGATGCTGCTGCACGTGCTCCAGGGCCACTGCAACAGCCCGATCGCGGGCTATGCGACGACCGACCGGCGCGGCGAACTCGCCTTGCGCGCCTGTGTGTTCACCCCGGACGGCAAGACCGTCCTCAACGCCCACGAGTGGGCCGGGCCGCTCAATCCCGAGACGCTCGGCACGTCCGTGGCCGTCGCCCTGCTGCGGCAGGGCGCGCGCGAGCTGATCGACGGCATCGCGCACTGAGGCACCACGGGAAGGGCCCCGCACCGCGCGTGCTGCGGTGCGGGGCCCTCGACCCGGGATCGGCGTGAGGTCAGTTCACGGCATCACCTCCGCCCGCGGCACCGGCATCTCCACCGGCGTCTCCACCGGCATCGCCACCGGCGTTTCCACCGGTGCCCCCACCGGCCCCGATCTCGGCGCCCGTGGCCTGGAGCGCGGCGGTGACCGGCTGGAAGAAGGTCTCGCCGCCCTGGGTGCAGTCACCGCTGCCGCCCGAGGTCAGCCCGACGGCCGCGTCACCCGAGAACATCGAGCCGCCGCTGTCGCCCGGCTCCGCGCACACGTCCGTCTGTATGAGGCCGTTGACGATGTCGCCGTTGCCGTAGTTCACGGTGGCGTCAAGGCCGGTGACGGTCCCGTCGTGGACCCCGGTGGTGCTGCCCGAGCGCTGCACCTTCATCCCCACGGCGGCCTCCGCGGCCTTGGTGATCGGCTGGGTCTTGCCGTTGCCGAGGTCGACCGCGCTCTGCGGCTGGGCGCCCGGATCGTCGTAGGTGACCAGCGCGAAGTCGGTCTTGGGGAACTGGGAGTCCTTCACGGTCCCCAGCGACTGGCCGCCCTGATCGGCGGACCAGGTCTTGGAGTCGTTGCCGCAGTGGCCCGCGGTGAGAAAGGCCGGGGCGCCCTGCACGGTGACGTTGAAGCCCAGGGAGCAGCGGGCGTTGCCGCCGAAGATGGCGCTGCCGCCCACCGGTGCGGCGGCCGCGCCGCCGTCTCCCGCGCCACCGGCCGCGCCGCCCGCGCCCCCGTCGTCTCCGGCACCACCGGCCGCCTCGCCCGCGCCGCCAACTGCGCCGGCGCCACCGTCCGTTCCGGCGCCACCGGCTGCCGCCGCGCCGCCGTCCGCCGCGCCGCCGTCGGCCCCGGCGCCGCCGTCGGCCCCGGCACCGCCATCCGCTCCGGCACCGCCGTCCCCGCCCGACCCGGCGTCACCGCCCATCCCGCCGGCGCCCTGCTGCCCTTCCCCCATGCCCCCGCCGTCGTACCGCTTGAACTCTCCGGCCGACCGCTTGACGGTCACCATGCCGCCCATGGCCCCGGTGGCCTTGGCCAGGGTGGCCATCTTCTGGCCGGTCACCGTCCGGTCGGCGAGGACCACGATTCTGTTCGTCTTCGGATCGATCGACCAGGCCGTGCCCGGGACCGACGCCGTGGAGCGCAACGTCTGCGTGCCCGCCTTCAGCGCGGCCATGCTGTGGTCCACGACCTTGGCGACCGCGCCCTGGGACGTGACGCGCTCGGCATCCTCCTGCGCCAGCACATTCATCACCAGATGACCGGTCTTACCGTCCAGATACCAGCCCGCCGACTTGTCCCCGAGGTCTGCCTTCAGGGACGCCGCGAGCCGGGCGGCCGACGGCGCGGAGAGGGTCTTCAGGGCGGGCGGCCGGTCCGTACTGGCATGGGCGTTGGGGAGCAGGATCGCCGCCGCCGCGATGGCGGCCACGGAGGCTCCCGCGATGGCACCGGTCCGCTTGTTCACATGGCGATGGCCCGCCTGCCCACGGCCGTTCTGTCGACGGCCCGCCGGCCGATGGCTGACTTGTCGGGGACTCATTCACTGACCTCCAGCTGGGGTGCACTGTTGCCACCCAGTCCTACGCAGCCGGTCCATCGCGGTCTCACCGCCACTCAAGGTGCGATGAATTCCGCCGGGTCCGGCTCCGGGCCCCCTACACTCCCGGCCACTGCCCGCTCACCGGCCGGTTGTCAGTGCCGCATGCCAAGATTCGCTACATGTCTGCACTGCCCGTGATGCCGCCCGCCGATCCGAAGAATTCGACCGTCTACCTGGAGTGGGCGCGTCTGCACGCTCCCGACGCGGAGGACGACGCACACGGCCTCATCGCGACGGTGACGGACGGGCTGGGGCGTGCGCTGAACAAACCGGGCCGGTTTCTCGACGAGTTGAAGTACCGTGCCGCCAAGCTCCCGGCGGCGCACCTGCCATGGTTCTGGGACACCGTCGGCCACCGCATGGGCCCCTGGATGCCCCGCCACGCCGGCACCGCCTACGGGCTGGCCCGCCAGGCGGAGGAGCAGCACGGCCTGCCGGTCGACGAGGCGTACCACCGCGCGAACGTCCTGCTCTACGCCCGCCTCGGCGCGCTGCCCGCCAAGGAAACCGCGGTACACCAGCGGCGGCTGCACGGCACGCTCGAAGCGGCCGCCGCCCACCAGGAGTTCATACGGTTCCTGCTCGCCTTCGCCGCCGGCGGCGGCACGCCCGCCAAGGATCTGCACCGCAGGGTGCAGGCGTCGGCCAAGGCGGCGGGGCTCGGTATCGAGCAGAGCGCACAGGCGCTCGGTGACATCGTCGTGGCGTCGAAGGGCCGGCCGCTGCCCGACGGCCTCCTGGAGGGCCTGGCACCGGTCTTCGCCCAGGTGCCGCCCCCGGCGCCGGTGCGCCAGGCGCTGGCGGAGCTGTTCCCGACCTCGGTCACCGACGGCGGGGCGTGGCTGCGGCTGCTGGCGGCCACCGGAGTCGACGACGCCATGGCGCAGGGCCGGATCCTCCCGGCCGGCGGGCTGAGCGAGTGGCTCGGCCGGTTCACGTTCCACTACTCCTACCGAGGCTCCAACTCCGGCGTCCGGCAGCAGCCGATGCCCGACGAGCTCTACGCCCTGGTGCCGCGGCTCGCACCGCGGATCAGGGCTGAGAACACCCCGGTCAGCCTGCATGCCTCACGTTTCCGGCACACCCTCTTCGACGCCGATCTCGTCGACCTGTGCCTGGCGAACGCCATCGCGGTGACGGACCCCGGACCGCGGGTGAAGCTGGCGTTCCTGGGCGAGAAGTCCCGGCGCGACTACCGGGCCCTGGCCGCCGACCCGGTGCTCGGGGTGCGCCTGGCCGGCACGGCGTACGCACCCCGCGGTCCGCGCGCCGGCGCCCCACGGCTGCCGCTCGGCGACGGGGCCGACGCCGCCCTGCACGAGCGGGCGACCGGACTGCTGGATGCCGTCGCGGACGGCGGACTGGCCGCGGCGGAAGAGGCCGTGGCCAAGCTGGACACCCTCCTCGACCCGCCGAAGATCGCCGCGCTCGACGGCATCGACACCGCGCTGGAGGCCCTCGACGGCGTCGGCCCCCTGCTGCGCACGCTGCGCGCGGGTCTTCCGGAAGAGCTGGCCTGGCCCGCGCTGGAGGAGGCCGTACGGCGCCTGGGCGGCCGCGCGGAGGTCGCCGGAGTCACCTGCACCTGGCCGGTGCTGACCGTCTTCACCCGGGACCGGGCCCTCGCCGTGGACCACACCGGCGAACGCGGCTCCTGCACCTTCGCGCTCCCCGAAGATGCCGCGGCCCCCTCGGTGTTCTTCGTCGGCGGCAGCTTCCTGGTCGGCTGGAGCGGCGCCGGCCGACACAGCCGGCTCGCGGAGCACGCGTTCTGGGCCGACCGCCCCGAGGACACGTTCGTACCCGAGGACGTGCTCGGCCTGGTCCCCTACGGAGGCAGCACGGACGGCGCGCTCGGCTATCAGTTCGCCAGCCCCGACGGCGGCGGCCGCTATGACGGCGTCCGGGTGCTGCGACCCGGCGGCCGCGAAGGGATCGCCTCCTACGAGCAACAGCTCGGCGACGGTTCCCGGCTGTGGAGTTCCCGACTGTTCGGCAGCAAGTACGGCAGCCAGGACGGCATCTGGCGGGAGACCGACCCGACGACGGGGGAGCGCACCGACCGCACCACCCTGCCGCCCTTCCTCGCCGCCGACCTGCCCAAGGGCCTGTCCCGTACCCACGACATGCTGACCCTCGCCCCGCTGCCGCCCGGCGCCCCCGATTCCCCGCTGGGCCAGGCGGACGGCCTCTCCGGCTGCCGGGTCATGCACTGGGGCCACGACGCCAGCCATGCCCCGGTGCGCTATCTGCTGGAGGGCAACGACGGACGACGCGCCGAATTCCGCGTCACCCATCCCGGGGAAGACCCCTGGGGCATCATCCGGCTGCCGGAAGGCGGCGCCGATGCCGTCCTGACCGACCACGGCCCGATCCGCTGCTACGCCGCCGACGACAACTCCCTGCTGTGGCAGGCGGACGGCTTCCCGCACGGCAGGCGGTCGGCCGCGCGACGTGCCGCCGACGAGGGCGCGCCCCTCTTCCCCCCGCCCGCCTTCTGGCACTTCCTCACCCCGAGGGATGCCGGGTCGTCCAAGGCGCTGCGGACGACCGACGAGGCGGCTGCCAAGGCCCTGCTGGCGGCGGCCCGCGCCGACGGCGGCGACGCGGCGGTCCGTACCGAGGCCGCCGAGGTGCTGCCCGGCTTGACGGACCCCGGCGTCCTGGACGGCGTCGTACGTGCCGTACGCACCGCCGCGCGCATCGTGGACCGGCGCCGCGCCATCTCCGCACGGGCGGCGCTGATCGTCTCCGGCGCTCAGGTCCGCCCCGCCGGCGAAACCACCGACACCGCGCTGGTCGCAGCCCTGCGCGGGCTCGTAGAGGTGTCGGTCGCCTACAACGCCCCCAGGACCGCCGCTCAGCCCGCCACCGTCAGCGCGATCGCCGCCGACGGCGAGTTCCTGCGCGGCCGGATCGACGACGCCGCCCGGCGGATCAGCCCGCCGGCCCGGCCGCGCGACTGGGCGGTGCTGCTCGGCGGCGGAATCGAGGCCGCCGCCTGGCGGTGCGTCACCGAGACCACGACGGAGGAGGACCGGGCCGCGCTGGGCGCCCTGCTGGCCACCTGGGCCGCTTCCCCGTTCGCCGAGCCCGGCACCTGGCGGCTCGGCCGCGCCTCGGGCGAGGCGCTGGCCCCGCTGTGCGAGAACGGCCGGGCGGTGGCCACCGGGATGGGCGACGGCAGCCAGGGCGTCGCCCCGGAGCCCACCGAGGCCCTCAAGCCCACCGGCACCTACCGCTTCGTCCAGCCCGAGTCGGCCCCCGCGCCCGAGGGCGCCATCGAGGTCCGTACGGTCACGATCACCCGAGACGATGCGACCCGGTTCACGCGTCTGCTGGAACTGCTCGCCGAGCACGGCCCGTTGCGCCTCGGCCCGGACGCCATCGCGGCGTTCGTCGCCCGCAGCGGGGTGCGCCGGGCCGTGGCCGTGCACGCCCTCGCCGGACTCCGCACGAAGCCGGGCTTCGGCGAAACGGGACGGATGCTGCGGGCCAAGCCGTTCCAGGCCACGCCGACGGTCGCGAGCGAAGCCGAGTCGCTGGCCCACCGCCTCGGCACGGCGGGCCGGATGCGCGTGCTGGCGGCGGGGCTGCCCGGCGACCCCGGGGAGCTGTGGACGGCCCCCGGCCTGGTGGCGGCCGCCGAACGGATGGCGGCGGAATGGACCGCGATCCTCGGCCAACGGACACCGGTGGACGAGGAGTTGACCGAAGAGCTGGAGAAGGAGCTGGGCCTCGGCGAGCTCACCGCGGCGGCGCTCGGCGATCCCCGGGGCGGCGGCCTGCTGACCGAGGACCTGCGGCGGGTCATCGTCGCCAACAAATACGGCTCGCTCCATGTCCACCCGGTGACGGCCGACGGCTCACCGGGCGACCGGCCGAGCTACGACACCCCGTACCGCGACATCGCGTCCGCCCTGTCCTGGGCGCTGACCGAACGCCCCGTCGGCGATCCCGCCACCGCCGGGGTGGCGGCCCTTCGCGCGCGCCTGGCCGAGCGCCTCGACGCTCCGGACTTGCTCATCCGGCTGCGGCGCCACCGCTTTCCGCTCGACCAGGAGCAGATGGCCGCCCTGTTCGGCCCGGAGCTGTATCCGGTGGCGGCCGTCGAGCCACCCATCAGCGACCGGGCACGCCCGCCGCTGTACTACGACCAGGGCCTGCTCCTCGTCGAGTCGGCCGGCGGCTGGAGTGCGGTGTTCCTGCGCCCCGCGGGTTTCGGCCGACGCGGGAAGCACGAAGCGATGACGCGGCTCTGCACGGACCTGGGCATGACCGAGCTGGTCACCGAGATCGAACGGATACGGGTGCTGCGCGACGGCATCACGGCGCTCGCCGCCCGGGCCGCCGACACCCCCGTACCGCCCGGCGGTTACGAGGCGAATCCGCAGCTGAGCGTGCCGGAACTGGTCGATGAGGCCGCCGCGGCGCTGGGCGTCGGCCGGGACGCCGCAGCGCTCTACCTCCAGCTGCTCACGCTGGCCCGCCCCACGGACCGCAACATACGCCGCTGGAACGGCTGGACCCCCGCCCGCCACCGCGCCGCGGCGGCCGAACTCACCGCCACCGGCGCCGTGCTGACCGAAAAGCGCTCCCGTGCGGGCCGTACCGCATTCCTCCCCGGCGGCTGGACCGATCTCAAGGCGCCCCATCTGCCGCTGGAGACCGCCAAGCTCGACACCCACCTGGCCGCCGTCACCGAGAAGCGCGAAATGGAGGGCCCGCTCATCCGGCTGCTGCCGCCCCGCCCCCTGCATGAGATGTTCGCCGAGGCGTGGGCCGGGCGCTGAGGCGCCGGGCGAAGGCATCGAGGGCCGCTGCGCCGTCTCGGCGGTCCGCTGCGGGCGTGGCCATCGACGGCGACGGTCGTGGTCCGGTGCTCAGGGCGGCTCACGGTTCAGGCGGCAGGGCACCGCCCGGACCGTGACCGCGGATCGGCAGCCGGCTAGCGGCAGCCGGCAACTGGGTACCGACAACCGGCAGTCGGTACCCGGCAGCCGCCGGGCGGCAGACAGCCACAGGCCTGCCGTCTCGCCCCGCCTCGCCCCGCAGTTGCGGACCGCCGCCGTACGCGCCGCCGCGCTCAGAAAGCGGGCCGCTCCCGCGACGCCATGGGCGGGCCCGAAGCGTGGGTGCGCGCCGCGATCCAGCCCCCCATCGCCCGTACGCCCATGCCGATGGCGCGCTCGTCCGGGGCGAAGTCGGGGTAGTGCGGGTAGCTGCTGGTGATGGGGGCGCCCGGAGCACGTACGCCGAGGAAGGTGTAGGTGCCGGGGACGCGGTCCAAATAGAGGGCGAAGTCCTCGCCGTTGAAGGGGAAGGCGGCGTGGAGCTCGGTGACCGCGTTCCGGCCGAGGGCGCGGCGCAGATGGCGGGCGAGCGTGCGGGCATCGCGTTCCGGGCAGACCATGGCGGGGAACGGCTCGGCGGGGAAGCTCACCCCGGCGCCCGCGTACGACGTGGCCAGCCGGCGGACGTCCTCGCGCACCTCCACGTACCGCTCCTGCGGCCAGCAGCGGTAGGACACGCTCACCGTGGCCTCCTGCGCCCTGGCCCGGACGGCCACGAACCGGGCCAGCGGCCCGCCCGGCGTCTGGACATCGGCGACCATCCGCTCCAGGTCCGCGGGCGTCTGCGGGGGAGCCACCGTGGCGAGCGCGCCGATCTCGGCGGCCAGTCGCCGCGCGGAATCGGGCGCGTCCGGACCCGAGAGGGTCACCTCCGCGCGGTCCTGGCCCGGCAGCCCGTAGCCCGGAGTCACGGCGAACTGCCCCACCGGGAACGGCCCGCAGTGCAGCGCATGGATCTCCTCGACGCCGGTGCGCTCCAGCACGCCCGCGTCGATCAGCGCGCGGGCCCCGGCCAGGGCCTCCTCGGCGGGCTGGAAGAGGAACACCACGGTTCCGCTCAGCTGCCGCCGCAGCCGCGCCAGGACCCGTGCGACGCCGAGGGCCACCGTGGTGTGGAGGTCGTGCCCGCAGACATGGGCCGGCGCCGCGCCGCCACCGACGATGTCCTTGGGCGGCACCGCATCCATGTCCGCCCGATAGGCGACGGTCCGGCCTGGACGCGAGCCCCGCAGAACCCCGACGACGCCGTGCCCGCCCACCCCGGTGGTGACGCTCAGCCCGGCCGCCCGCAGCTCCCTCGCCACCAGCGCGGCGGTGCGCCGCTCCTGCCCCGGTGTCTCGGGGTGCCGGTGGATGTCCCGCCGCAGCGCGATCAGCCCGCGCTCCAGGCGCGCCACCTCGGCATCCACCGCCCCTTGCGCCACCGGCCCGCCCCGCCCGTCGGCGGCGGCCTTCCCCGCAACTCCCCACACCATCCCCGCACCGGCTGCCGCCGCACCGACGAGCAGCGTGCGGCGCGCGAGACCATGCTCCATGGGACGCTTCACTTTTCCCCCTCCGTGATCCTTCACATGACCCTCCGGAACGTCCGACACGGCGGGCGATCCCCGGCACCGCATGCCCCGTGCCCGTCGCCGCCCGTCGAACGGAAAGTCCGTGACGACACCATCGCCTCAGGCAGCCGCCGCTGCCCATCCGGCGAGCCACCACTTGGGGGTGGGGGTAGCCCCCTCATGGGAAGCGCTGTGCAGAGTGGAGCGTGTCAACGCGGGCAGGGTCGGACGGGCGGTCGGACGAGTGGCCTTCGGCAAGCAGATCGACCAGCGGCGCAACCCCGTGGAACGGTGCTTCAATCGACTCAAGTAACGGAGAGGCACCGCCACCCGCTATGAGACGGCCGCTGTCCTGGGGGTCAGTTGTCGCCCAGGGGTCGCTCCGGATGTGGGCGTGACACCTTGACGACTCTTCCTAGAGGAGGTCGCGGAGTGAGGTTCCCGGCGCGCTGGTGATCAGGGTGCGCAGGGCGGCGAGAGGCGCAAGGACGCGGGGGCCGCCTTCATATTCCTCTTCGTCCTCCTCGTCCTGGTCCGGCTCTGTGACGTACGGGTCGTCGCCGCCCTCCGCGAGCGGGTGTGGACTCATGTTCCACGCCCAGCTGTCGTTCCTGCACTGCACCTCGCCCAAGTACCACACGCAGCCTTCCAGGAACGGATCACCTTTCTGCTCGTCCACCTCTCCGCGCGTGCGGAACAAGTTCAGGAAAATCTCCTGAAGACGGTCCAGTGACGCGGCGGAGAAGTCCCACGATGCCGCCTCGCCGGTGGACTGCGCCCACGACGGGAATCCTTCCCTGCGGTCGGCGAGCCAGGTGTGCAAGCGCGGGTTGTCCGCCCAGTCCGGTAGAGGGATCAGACGGGGCTCCCAGGAAGGATGAAGGCCCCGGTACTGGGCGACGGCCTCACCCAGCCTCGCGGAGACTTCCTGGAACATCTGCCCGCTTGCGGTACGCACGGCGTGGTTGATCAGGGCGCGGGGGGAGATTCCCGCGATCCGCAGTGCCGGATCGGGGACGATGACCGGCTCACCGCGGCCTTCCTTGCCCTGGTGCCAGTTCCACTGGCCGCCGGTGATCGACAGCAGTACTTCGCCGAGCCAGATCACGTCCTCGTTCGCGCCGCCCAGATAGCGCGGGTAGTCGCGTTCCCGGCCCCGCAGGCCCTGGAGGAGCTGCGTCTCGCCGGCGGCCAGAGATGCGACGGTGAAGCCTTCGGGGCCTTCTTCGGGGAAGGTGCAGTACTCGCGGCATGCCTGAACCTGCTGGTACCACAGGCGGACCTCCTCTCCGTGGTCGAGGAACCGGCCGCCTTCTACCTCGTATTCCATGGCCTTGAGCCTAGGCGTACACGGCGACGAGCAGACAACGAATCGACACAGCAGGCGAGTTGGCCTGCGACACGCCGTAACTTTACTGCGGCACAAGGGAGTTGGACGCCTAGGGTGTGGCGTTGGGTGGCGCCAACGACCACGGGGGCCCCTGGCGTCACCCGCGCAGAGATCGGTCTGACCCTCTGGGCCCCTATGAGGGAATCTCAGTGAATCGTTCGATACCCGCATCCCTCCGCCGGGGACGCTTATGGGCCCGACTGACCGTCGCGCTGGCCTGCGCGGGCGCGGTGACTTTCACCGGCCTGCCCGGCCTGCCGCTGGTCGGCGAAGCTCACGCCGACATCAAGGGCGGCAAGCGGTGCGACAAGAAGTACGGCCTGCCGTCCAAGCCCGGAGGCCGTAAGCCCGGAGATCTCCCCCATGACTGGGTTCGTCCGGACGTCGAGCAGGACGTCATGCCGTTCGAAAATGACCGGCGTGCGATGGACGGCCTGAACCTGCCCAAGGACCCCGACGACTATCTCAAGGGCGTCGGGAACGATCCGAAGAAGTACGAGGAGGGCGACCCGAAGAAGGTCTTCGCTTCCTACAAGCGGTACTTGGGAAACCGCCCCGCGGGATCCAACACCGAGTTCCGGGACTGGCTGGTCAACGACTACGTCGACATGGCTGAACGCCGCACCCGTGGAGACGCCTTCGAACGCAAGGTTGCCAAGGACTACAACCTCGTCGGACCCGAGTGGCTGTGCCAGGTCACCGTGGAGATCCCCGACCCTGACGACCCCACCGGCAAGCGGAAGATCCGCCGCATCTACGACGCCTATAACAAGGACACCAAGCAATTCCTGGAGTTCAAGGCCGGCGGCGAGCACGCAGCCAAACAGGTCCCCAAAGATCAGAAGATCCTCAACCACAAGGACTACAAGGGACACAGCCTGCGCTACGTCTTGGGCGGCGAGCAGGAAGACGCCACCCGCCGCGCGCTGAGCAAGCTCAACAAGGACGTCGGCGGCACCGACACTTCCCGCCGTGTCTCCACCATCGAGCACCGCACCACCCCCAAGGAGCAGTGGCGCCGCTCCATCTACTCCCAGAAGTCGACCTTCTTCAACGCCACGCCGCAGCCCAACAACAACCCGGGCTCGAAAGTGGTCCAGCGCTCCGCGCCGACTCCGGAGACCGCACGCCGCCAGCAGGAAGCCGCGATGCGCCGCAACATGAACGGCTCCGGCGTTCGCACTCCGGGCGGCATCGACTTCTCCACCCTCGACCTTCGCTACGTCGGCACCCCGGTCAAGGGCAAGGGCCTGGACTACGCCTTCTCCGCCGACAAGGCCGCCGACCCGGTCAAGAACCCCGGATACGGCGGTGAGGCGAAGGCCAACCTCATCTCGGACGCCTTCTTCACCTGGCTCGCACTGACGCCGGACAAGTTCTGGGTCAACCTGAACCCGGTCCGCCCCGACGTGGTCATGGACAAGGAGTTCGCCAAGACCGACGCCGGCCGCGTGCTGCTGGAATCGGACCTGACCCTCAAGCACGACTACGCCGATGCCATGAACCCCGACAAGTACCAACGAGGGGAGACCTTCTGGCGCACGGTGCCACGTACGGCCGAAGGCCAGCCGTGCCTGCCGATCATCCGGCAGTGGATCACCCCCAAGACCGCGCAGGTGCGTGAGCAGGACGGCGGGATCTACATCCTTGACGCCCCGCTGAAGGTCAACATGGAGGTCCCCACCGGCCCTGACGTTCCGCCCAATACCTGCAAGATAAGTGAGACGCAGACCAAGCAGGCCGAACGGCTCATCAAGACGATGATCCTGCCCGAACTGGAACGCCGGGTGAACGAGGACGCCTCCTACGCCGACCTGCGCCGCGTCTATACCTCCCGTGTCGCGGCGGAGTACATCCGCCGCCAGGACGCCGCCAAGCCCAGCGACTACCGCAAGATCATCAACAGCAATGATGTGAAGCGGTGGCCGCTGCGCGGAGTGAACAAGGGTTGGGACAAGAAGACCGTCTTCGACAAGTACGTCCACTCCTTCAAGAACGGCGACTACAAGTTCAAGCGGACCTACGGCGGCAAGGTGTGGATTCTGTCCATGGGTGGGGTCGACTTTTCCAAGGCGCCCAAGCGAAACATCACCCGCGCCCGCTTCAACGTTCAGCATCCCAACCTGCCCAAGTCGACCAAGACCGGCGTGCAGGCGATGACGAACGACCTCGACAACGACAAGAAGCTCCTGCTGGGAGGCAACTCCGTCAACAAGGGCGGCGGGGATGGGGATGGGCCCACCCCGACGCAGCCCCCCACGGACGACCCCACCGAGCAGCCGACCACTCCGGCACCTGACCCGTCCACCCCGGGCGGCGGAGACCACGGTAGGCCGCCGGCCGGCAAGAACCCGGACGGCGACCTCGCGGACACCGGATCCCACACCCCCGTCGGCCTGATCGCAGGCATCGCCGCGGCACTCGCCGCCGCTGGTGCAGCACTCACCTGGTGGACGCGCCGCCGTAAGCAGGAAACCGCCGGCTAGGCGCGACGCGGGCGATTTGGTACCACGGCAGAGCCTCACCCCCTGCGCAGTCGGGGGTGAGGCTCTCTCGCGTGCCCTGCTGGGTCTTCTCCCCCGGGTTCGTTGCAACCGTGCCCGTGGGCACGACCGGCCCCCGCCCGGCGCCCGCGAAGGCCGGTCCCCGCGGGGCGTAAAGGGCAGCTGTGGCCGCGCTTAAGAAAACCTCGATGGACCAGGCGGCCGTCGTAGGGAAGATTTCCTGACGGAGATCGGGCGGCCGAAATGTGCCCCCGGCAGGTCATCTGCGCGTACGGGAGCCGTTGCGGTGAAGGCACTGGTCAAGGAGAAGGCGGAGCCCGGATTGTGGCTCACGGACGTGCCGGAGCCGGCCGTCGGCGCGGGGGACGTACTGATCAAGGTGCTGCGCACCGGCATCTGCGGCACCGATCTGCACATCCGGTCCTGGGACGGCTGGGCTCAGCAGTCCATCAGCGCGCCGCTGACCGTCGGCCATGAATTCGTCGGCGAGGTCGTGGAGACCGGGCGCGATGTGGCCGACATCAAGCCCGGCGATCTGGTCAGCGGCGAGGGGCATCTCGTCTGCGGCAAGTGCCGCAACTGTCTGGCCGGCCGCCGCCATCTGTGCCGCGCCACGGTCGGCCTCGGCGTCGGCCGGGACGGCGCGTTCGCCGAGTATGTGGCGCTGCCCGCGGGCAACGTGTGGGTGCACCGGATCCCGGTCGACCTCGATATCGCCGCGGTCTTCGACCCGTTCGGCAACGCCGTGCACACCGCTCTATCGTTTCCGCTGGTCGGCGAGGACGTACTGATCACCGGCGCCGGGCCGATCGGCATCATGGCCGCCGCCGTCGCCCGGCACGCGGGCGCCCGCAATGTCGTGATCACGGACGTCAGCGGGCCGCGCCTGGAGCTGGCGAGGAAGGTCGGCGCGAGCCTCGCGCTCAATGTCGCCGAGACCACGATCGCCGACGGCCAGCGCGAGCTGGGCCTGCGCGAGGGCTTCGACATCGGCCTGGAGATGTCCGGCCGGCCGGAGGCGCTGCGCGACATGATCGACAACATGACGCACGGCGGGCGGATCGCCATCCTGGGCCTGCCGTCCCAGGAGTTCCCCGTCGACTGGTCCCGGATCGTCACCTCCATGATCACGATCAAGGGCATCTACGGCCGGGAGATGTTCGAGACCTGGTACGCGATGTCCGTCCTCCTCGAAGGCGGCCTCGACCTCGCGCCCGTGATCACCGGCCGCTACCCGTACCAGGAATTCGACGCCGCCTTCGACGACGCCGCCGGCGGCCGCGGCGGCAAGGTCATCCTCGACTGGACTGCCTGATTTTTTGGCTCGGTTCGCCTCCGGGGCACAAAAGCCGGTGTCGAGAGACCGACCGTGCTCAACCCCCCTTCGTCGGGCCTCCGCGCTCCCCCAAGCTCTCAACTGCGTTCGAGCAGGGAGGTACCCCCAAGTCCTCTCGACACCGGCGCGCCCCTTTGGCTCACTCGCCCACTGCACCCCAAGGAGCACCCTCATGTATGACTCCGTACGCGACGAACTCCGCGGCACCCTCGACGAGATCCGCGCCGCCGGACTGCACAAGCCCGAGCGGGTGATCGGCACCCCGCAGTCCGCCGCCGTCGGCGTCACCGCCGGAGGCCGCCCCGGCGAGGTCCTCAACTTCTGCGCCAACAACTACCTCGGCCTCGCCGACCACCCCGAGGTCATCGCCGCCGCCCACGAAGCCCTCGACCGCTGGGGCTACGGCATGGCCTCGGTCCGCTTCATCTGCGGCACGCAGGAGGTGCACAAGGAACTGGAGCGGCGGATCTCCGGCTTCCTCGGCCAGGAGGACACCATCCTCTACTCCTCCTGCTTCGACGCCAACGGCGGCGTCTTCGAGACCCTCCTCGGACCGGACGACGCGGTCATCTCCGACGCCCTCAACCACGCCTCCATCATCGACGGCATCCGGCTCTCCAAGGCCCGCCGCCTGCGCTACGCCAACCGCGATATGGCGGACCTGGAAAGGCAGTTGAAGGAGGCCGCCGAAGGAGGCGCCGGCCGCACGCTGATCGTCACCGACGGCGTGTTCTCCATGGACGGCTACCTCGCGCCGCTGGGCGAGATCTGCGACCTGGCCGACCGCTACGGCGCCATGGTCATGGTCGACGACTCGCACGCCGTCGGCTTCGTCGGTCCCGGCGGCCGTGGCACCCCCGAACTCCACGGCGTCATGGACCGCGTCGACATCATCACCGGCACCCTCGGCAAGGCCCTCGGCGGCGCCTCCGGCGGCTATGTCGCCGCCCGCGCCGAGATCGTCGCCCTGCTGCGTCAGCGCTCGCGCCCCTACCTCTTCTCCAACTCGCTCGCCCCGGTGATCGCCGCCGCCTCGCTGAAGGTGCTCGACCTGCTGGAATCGGCCGGCGAACTGCGCGAACGGCTGGCCGCCAACACCGCGCTGTTCCGCTCCCGGATGACCGAGGAGGGCTTCGACATCCTCCCCGGCGAGCACGCCATCGCCCCCGTCATGATCGGCGACGCGGCCGAGGCGGCCCGGATGGCGGAGCTGCTGCTGGAGCGCGGCGTGTACGTCATCGGCTTCTCCTACCCGGTCGTCCCGCAGGGCCAGGCGCGGATCCGGGTACAGCTGTCGGCCGCGCACTCGACCGCCGACGTCCACCGCGCGGTGGACGCCTTCGTGGCGGCGAAGGCCGTGATGACGGCCGAAGCGAGCTCCGCTCCGGGGGAGTGACCCCGCCGCCGCGACCGCGTCCTGCGAAACTGGAAACATGATCGAAGCACGGCGGCTGCACATCCTGCGCGCGGTGGCCGACCACCGTACGGTCACCGCCGCGGCCGCCGCGCTCTATCTCACCCCCTCCGCGGTCTCCCAGCAGCTGGCCGCCCTGGAGGCGGAGACCGGCCACCGCCTGGTGGAACGCAGCGCCCGCGGCGTCACGCTGACCGCCGCGGGCGAGATCCTGCTCCTCCACGCCAACGCCGTACTGGCCCAGCTCGAGCGCGCCGAATCGGAACTCGCCGCATACGGCTCCGGCGAGGCCGGCGTGGTGACCGTCGCGGCCTTCGCCACCGGCATCTCCTTGGTCGTGGCGCCCGCGATCACCGAGCTCGCCGCCTCCTCGCCCGGCATCCGGGTCCGCGTCCGGGACGCCGAGGGCGACGCCAGCCTGGTGATGGTCCTCGACCGGCAGGTCGATGTGGCCGTCGCCGTCGAGTACCGGGGCGCGCCGCGCGCGGACGACCCGCGGCTGACCCGCGTCCCCCTGTACGCCGAGCCGTTCGACGCGGTCCTCCCGGTCGGCCATCGCCTCGCCGACGCGGCGCGCGTCTCGGTCGCCGACCTCGCCCAGGACCCGTGGATCGGCCCCTACCCCGGCAACCCCTGCCATGACGTGGTCGTCCTGGCCTGCGAGTACGCCGGATTCGAGCCGCGGCTGGAGCATTCCTCCGACGACTTTCGCGCGGTGGTCGCGCTGGCGTCGGCCGCCGCGGGGGTGGCGCTCGTCCCGCGCTCCGCGCTGGGCGACGGGGACCTGGCGGGGGTGGTGGTCCGGCCGGTCGACGGCGTGGCGCCCACCCGGCGGGTGTTCGCCGCCGTACGCCGCGGGGCCGAGGAACATCCGCTGCTGCGCCCGGTGCTGGCGGCCCTCCAGGAGGCGGCGGAACCGCAGGGCTGAGCGCGGACGGGCCCGAGCACACCGTTGCCCGGCCGCGTCTCCGCACCGTCCCGCAGCCCGCGTGGCAGGCTCGGCACCGCGGTGGCCAGGGTGGCGCCGGACGCAGTACCGGCTCCGAGGAGGCGAGGCGATGTCGGTCGGCCGGACCGGACCGGTCGGCGGAGCACCGGCCACGGCGCCGCAGGACCCGTTCGCGCTGCTGCGCAGCAGCGGCTATCTCAAGCTCCTGGTGCAGGCCGGGCTGCTCGGCGTACCGGTCTGCGCCGTGGCGTTCGGCTTTCTCGCGCTGGCCCACGAACTGCAACCGCTGGTCTACCAGGACCTGCCGCAGGCGCTGGGCTTCGCCGGCACCCCGGTGTGGTGGCCGCTGCCGATGCTCGCGGTCGGCGGCGTGCTGGTCGCGCTGATCATCCGCCACCTCCCGGGCAACGGCGGCCATGAACCGGCCGACGGCTTCGCGCTCGGCGGCGCTCCCGCCCTCTCCGCGCTCCCGGGCATCGCGCTGGCCGCGCTGGCCACCCTCGGCTGCGGCGCGGTGCTCGGCCCCGAGGCGCCGCTCATCGCGCTCGGCGGCGGGCTGGCCGTCGCCGCCGTACGCCTGCTGCACCGGGATCTGACGGACCAGGCCGTCGCCGTGGTGGGCGCCGCCGGCAGCTTCGCCGCGGTCAGCGCGCTGCTCGGCTCCCCGCTGCTGGGGGCATTCTTGCTGATGGAGGCCTCGGGGCTGGGCGGCCCGCTGCTGGGAGTGATGCTGGTGCCCGGACTGCTCGCGGCCGGGATCGGCGCGCTCATCTTCACGGGCCTCGGGGACTGGACCGGACTCGGTACGTACTCGCTCACCGTCCAGCACGTCCCCAAGGCCGCCGACCCGGCCCTCCCGGAATTCGGCTGGGCGCTCGCCATCGGCGTGCTCTGCGCCCTCACCGGGTTCGGCGTGCACCGGCTCTCGCGCTTCCTCAAGGACCGCGTCGCCCGTCACCGGCTCCCGGCCACGGTGGCGCTGGCCCTCGTGGTGGGCGCCCTGGCGATCGGCTTCGCCGAGGCCACCGGAAAACCGGCCTCCGAGCTGCTGTATTCCGGGCAGTCGGCGCTGGGCTCCCTCTTCGGCGCCACCACCGGCTATTCGGCGGCGGCACTGGTGCTCCTCGTCGTCGGCAAGGGCCTGGCGTACTGCGCGTCGCTGAGCTGCTTCCGGGGCGGTCCGATCTTCCCCGCGATGTTCATCGGCGCGGCGGGCGGCATCGCCCTGGCCCATCTCCCCGGCCTGACGGACACCGCAGGCTTCGCCATGGGCATCGGTGCGATGACGGTCGCGATGTTCCGGCTCCCGATGACCGCCGTACTGCTGGCGACCCTGCTGCTGGGCCGCTCCGGGCTCACCGTCATGCCCCTGGTGATCGTGGCGGTGGTGGTCGCGTACGTCGTGACGGCCCGCCTGACGCCGGCGCCCCGGACCGGCGCAGCGGCTTAGGGTCTGACCCATCGGACAGACCCTAGGAGCCGGTCCGGAGCCGGTGCCGAGGCCGCGTCACACGGGCAACGCCGTCCCCGCGTTGGCGATGAGCAGGTCGAGAAGCGAGAGCAGGGTGTCGCGTACGTCGTCACGGGAGCGGGCGTCGAGCATGAGGACGGGGGTCGAGGGGTCCCGCAGATGCAGCGCGGCCCGGATCTCCTCGGCGGTGTAGGGCTGCTCGCCGTGGAAGCAGTTCGCGCCGACCACGAACGGAAGCCCCCGGCTCTCGAAGAAGTCGACGGCCGGGAAGCTGCGGTCCAGGCGGCGGGTGTCGACCAGCACGATCGCCCCGAGAGCCCCGTTCAGCAGGTCGTCCCACATGAACCAGAAGCGCTCCTGTCCCGGCGTACCGAACAGGTAGAGGACGATCCCGGCGTCGGTGAGGGTGATCCGGCCGAAGTCCATCGCGACGGTGGTCACCGTCTTGGACTCGATGCCGTCGAGGTCGTCGACGCCGATACCCGCGGCCGTCAGCCGCTCCTCGGTACGCAGCGGTTCGATCTCGGAGACCGTCTCGACCAGCGTCGTCTTGCCGACGCCGAATCCCCCGGCGATGAGGATCTTGACGGGGGCCGCCTCCTGGGCGGGGGAGTCATATCCGGGCAAGGCTGTCCCTGATTTTCATGAGCAGGTGGACGTTGGTGGTCTCGGCTGCCGCCAGGGGCGGCCGGTGGTCGATCAGCCCGCGGTCCGCGAGTTCGCCGAGAAGGACCGACATCGGCGTCAGACGCATGCCCATGCGGGCGGCGATCTCGGCGACCGCTCGCCCGTCCGGCGCCGGGCACATGGCGAGGATGGTCTGCCACTCGGTGGGCAGCCCGCCCCGGGCATCCGCGGGGACCGCCGCCGTGATGGTGGTGTCCATGGTCAGGACGGTGTGCGGAGCGGCGGTACGGCCATCGGTCAGGGCGTACAGCCGCGTCCGGCGGCGGCCTCCGTGCTGCGGATCGTCCCCCATTACGAGGTGGGCGCCTGGGTGCGTTCGGGCGTGCCCAGCCACTCACCGAGCGCCTGCGCGGTGCGCACCGCCTCGCCGCCCAGCTCCCCGAGGCGTGCCTTGCGGGAGGTCGCGACGATGAGGGTGCTGCCCTCGCCGCACCCGACGATGCACAGGTACCGGTCGTCCATCTCGACCAGCTGACGGATCACCCGGCCGCCGTCGACCTCCCTGGATATCGCCTTCATCGTGGCCGCGATTCCGGAGGACGCCGCGGCTATGCGCTCCGCCTGGGGCCGCTCCAGCAGGTAGGCGCTGAGCTTGATGCCGTCGTTGGACAGGAGCACGGCTCCCTGGATGCCGGCGATCCTGCTCAGGTTGTTGTCCAGGATGCTGTAGATCATGTCGTTCGCTGTTGTCGTCATGGCTGATCCTGTCGGAGCTCTTCTTCCACTTTCTGGGTCCCGTCCTCGTAGTCCGCCCAGGCGTCGGCCACCTCTTCGGGCGTCGCCGTGTCCTGGTTGACGGCTGCTTGCGGTGCGCTCGGCTCGCGCAGTTGCTCGGCGATATGCGTCTGCGGGACGCGCTCGGGCAGGGCCGGACGCGCGTCGCCGCTCCCCGCGCCCACCGGCCGTACCGGCAGCGCGCCCTCCTGCGGCTGCGTCCGACGGGTGGGCAGCCCGGACCCCACATGCAGCACCAGCTCGGGCTTGCCTTCCTCGGGGCGGCGCGGAGCGGGGACGGGGCGTGCGGGGGCGGACGGTGCGACGGCGGAGGGCGCGGGGGCGGATGGCGCCGGCGCGTGCGCCGGTTCCCCCTCGGTCGGTACGAGCAGCTCCTGGGGAACGATGACCACGGCCGACGTCCCGCCGTACACCGAGCGGCGCAGCGTGACCCTGATCCCGAGCTGGTCGGCGAGGTGGCCGACCACGAAGAGACCCAGCCGGTGCGCGTTCTTCGCCAGGACGGCGTACGGCGGGGCCGAGTGCAGCCGCCCGTTCATCTCCTCGTAGCGCGCGGGCGCCACCCGGGGACCGCGGTCCTCGATCTCGACCGACAGCCCGTCAGCCACCGACTCGGCCCGGATGACGACCTTCGACCTCGGCGGGGAGAACCGGGTGGCGTTGTCCAGCAGCTCCGCCAGCAGATGGCTGATCTGGCTGATCACCCGCGGCTCCACGCTGAGCTCGTCCAGCGCCTGCCGTTCGATCCGGCGGAAGTCCTCGACCTCCGCGGCGGCCTCGCGCAGCAGGTCGGCGAGGCGCATGGGTTCGGTGTGCGGGTCGGGGATCTCGCCGCCCGACAGGATGAGCAGGTTCTCGATCTGCCGGCGCATGCCCACCGTCAGCTGGTCGGAGCGCATCAGCTGGGCCAGCAGCGCCTCGTCGTGACCGAAGGTGTCCTGAAGGTCTTCGGTGAGGCTCAGCTGACGGCTGACCAGGTTTCCGGTACGTGAGGCGATGCCCGCGGCGAACATCCCGAAGCCCTGACGCTCCTCCGCGAGCTGCCGGTGACCCTCGACGGATACGGCGACGACCCGGGCGAACGCGTCGCGGATACGTCCGACCTCGTCCTGGTCCCCGGTGTTCCTGGGCAGCGCCCCGTCGTCGACGGTCTGTCCGCGCTGCAGCCGGTCCACGACGTCCGGCAGTGTCTTCTCGGCGATGGTGACCGTGCGCTCGTGCAGACGGTGCAGGCGCCGAAGCGCCGAGCGGGTGATGAGGACGACGATGGCCGCGACGGCCAGCAGCGCACCGCCGCTTCCCGCGATCAGCCAGGCGACGTCCGCCTCGAGGCCGGACGCCTTGGCGTTGGCGTCCGCGATCACCTCTCGCGACCGCTGGAGGTTGAGCGTGTCCAGCTGTGCCGCGAACCTCCGCTGGGCGGACCGCCAGTCGCCGACGTCGCGCGGCAGCCGCACGCCGGAGACGATGTCCTGGTGGCCGGAGACCACCGCGTTCTCGATACGGGTCTTGCTCGCCCATGCCTGCGAGCCGGCGATCCGCCGGTACAGCTCCTTGTCCTTGGCCGGCAGATACGGCGCGATCCAGGTGCCGTACAGGTACCGGTGGGCGCCGACGGCGTCGACGAACACGGCGAACCGGGCGGCGGTCAGCTTTCTGGACGGCCCGGCCAACGAGAGCACCGTGTCCTCGCGCGCCAGCATCTCCGACGCCGAGAACATCGCGACGACCGGCCGGCTCTCCTGAGCGAGCTCGGTGTCCTCGATGCGGTTGAACTCCTCCTGGTAGAGGCCGATCATTTGGGTGATGGCGGACGTGTAGTAGCCGATCGTGGTGTCGGCGTCGCCGCTTCGGGCGTCCGCCCGCTCGCGGTAGGCGTCCAGGTCGTCGAGACCGTTCGTCAACTCCCGGAGGAGACGGCCCTCCTCCCCGGTTTCCGAAGGAGCGGCGGCGACCGCCCGGCGGAACTCCGCCGCCGCCCGGTCCGTGGCCGCACGCCGGTTGCGCAGATCGATGACGGACACCGGAGAATCCGCCCACCGCGCGGCCGTCATCGTCCGTTCCGCCTGCATCGCGGCCATCAGACCGTGTACGGATGCGCCGACCCGCTCGCCGTCCGCCACGTCGTCGCGCAGGTGCTGCGACTGCTCGAGCAAGCGGTTGACGGTCACGGCGACTTGGGTACCCATGGCGACGGTGGGGACGATCGCCAGCCAAATAAGCAGGGTCCGCAGGCGCACGGTGCGCCGCCGGCGCATGCGCGATGCCTGCGGTGGGCCTTCGGGTTCTATGGGAGACATCAGTCCTCGAGGGCGGGGAGAGCAGTAGGAGAACCGGCGGCCGGGTGCGCGTGTGCCTGGGGAGGGGGACGGGCGGACGCCGGTCCGGCCGCGGTGGGGCATGAGGGATGCCGATCATAACCAGCCACGCCATGAAAAGGAGAGGTTGTCCGGTCGATCGGCGAATGATAGGTACGCCACACGGCGTTGCGGAGCGGAGGCCGCACCGACGTTCCCCGCGGCGGCTGTACGCCGGCCCTCGGGCAGTTCTAACGCCGCGGCGTCCGCCCCGTCTCCGTCCAGGTGGTCAGCTGCCGCTCCGTCCAGGTGGTGATGACCCGCTCCGCCGGCACCCCGCACTCCTCCGCGCGGGCGCACCCATATATCTGCCAGTCCAGCTGCCCCGGCGCATGCGCATCGGTGTCGATGGCGAACAGCGTCCCGGCGTCCAGCGCCTGACGGAGCAGCCGGCGCGGGGGATCGAAACGGTCGGGGCGGCAGTTGATCTCCACGGCCGTACGGTGTGCCGCGCAGGCCGCGAACACCTCGGCGGCGTCGAACTGCGACTCCGGCCGCAGCTTGCCGGTGATCTGCCGGCCGGTGCAGTGGCCCAGCACGTCGACCAGCGGGTTGGCGACCGCGGCCAGGAGCCGACGGGTCATCGGCGCGGACTCCATCCGTAGTTTGGAGTGGACCGAGGCCACCACCACATCGAGTTCCGCCAGCAGCTCCGGCTCCTGGTCCAGCTCGCCGTTGTCGAGGATGTCGCACTCGATCCCGGTCAGCAGCCGGAACGGCGCCAGCCGTTCGTTCACCTCCGCCACCAGCGACAGCTGCGCGCGGAGCCGCTCCGGGCTCAGTCCGCGGGCGACCGTGAGACGGGGGGAGTGGTCGGTCAGCACGCACCAGTTGTGCCCGAGGTCGCGGGCGGTCGCGGCCATCGCCTCGACGGGGCTGCCGCCGTCGGACCAGTCCGAGTGCAGATGGCAGTCGCCGCGCAGCGCCCGCCGCAGCCGCTGCCCTTGCTCCCCCTCGACCAGCGGCCCGCCCGCTTCCTCCGTCAGCCGCGCCAGATATCCGGGCACCTCGCCCGACAGCGCCTCTTCGACCACGTGGACCGTCTTGGGGCCCAGCCCCTTGAGCCGGGCCAGCGAACCGTTCGCCGCGCGCTTGCGCACCTCGTCGGGGGACAGCCCGCCGATCACCGCCGACGCCTTGCGGAACGCCTGTACGCGGTAGGTCACCGCCCCTTGCCGCTCCAGCAGGAAGGCGATCCGCTCCAGCGCCTCGACCGGCTCCACCTGCGGCTCCTTCCCGGCGTGCCGCACAGTCCCCCTTCTACGGTGCCGCACCGGGGGAACGGCTGCCACCGGCGGCTCGTGAAGGGGCGGCCGGGAAACGCCTTCGGCCGGTATATGCCGCCATCACCCGGTATACGGGGAGCCATCGCGCGGGGCCATTCCGCGCCGAAGCGGGGCGCGGACGGGAAATCGCTCATTCCGCTCGCATCCCGCGTAGCGTCATTATGTGGCTATGTCCGATCTCTGGATGGCCGATCCGTTTCTGTCGTGATGGCGCGTCAATTACGGTCTGCATTACGGGCAATATCACCCGGAAAAGCGGGGTGGTGCATGTTCTGGCAATGCCCGCGCAACACCTCTCGGTAGATGCCGGAGGCAACCGTGGCGGTTCCTCTGATGGGCCGTGGTCGGGCGCGGCGAAAATTGGCCGCCTTCAGAAAATCTGCACATCGAATGCGCAGGCGGCACACGCCGTCTCGTCGGTCATCTACGTCCTGACCTGCGCATCAGCGCTTTCCGGCGGGAATGTCCAGTTCGGGGTAAAGGGGGCGCCAAGTCGCCAAGATCGAAGCGGCGGGACATGTGAAGAAGCTGCTACCAAGTCATGAACATGTGTCCACGTCAGGTAATTCGATGGAGGCTTGGAGTCCGGATCCGCGCTCGTCGGATTAGCAGACCAACGCGCCTGCATGCTTTGATCCTTCGCACCGCGGAAGTCGCACAAGGGTTCTCGGTTTCGAGACCCGACAACCGCCGCCGCGGCCGTACCGCCCTGCAGGACGGCTCGGCCGCAGCTATTTGATATATGCATCCGAAAGGAATCATCATGCGCGAGATTCAGACCCAGGAAATCGCTGACAGCGAGCTGGACAACGTGGCCGGTGGCCTCGTCGGTGGCCTGGTCGGCACCGTCACCAACACCGCCGACTCGGTCGCCCCGGTTTCGGGCCTGGTGAACACCGCCACCGGTCTGGTCGAGCAGACCGCCGGTGTCAACACCGCTGGCGTGACGGGCCTCGTCGCCGGTCTCTGAGACCCAACGGCAGGTCGGCGTCCCCTCCTTGCCGACATGCCGGTCCGGCTGCCCCGGAACCGCCAGGCTTTCGCCGGGTTCCGGGGCACCCGGCCGTCCGCCCCCGGACACACCCCCGTACGCTCGGCTCCACAGCGGCATCGGCCGGGCCGAGCCGCCTTGTCCGACGTGTCCGAGGCGTGCCAGACAGATCGATTGCAGTTGAGGGAAGAGTGTCGTGCAGTTTCGCCAACAGGCCCTTTCCAAGCTGCAGTCGCCGGAGGAAATCGATCTCCCGGTGCGCTTCGCCCGGCCCCAGGGCTGGCTCGTACTGATCATCACGGTCGCCGTGCTGATCGGGGCCTCCATATGGGCCGTGACCGGCACCGTCTCCTCCACGCTCAACGCGCCCGGCATCCTCACCCACGGCCAGGGCAGCTACATCCTCCAGAGCCCCGTCGCGGGCCAGGTGACCGCCGTACTCGCCGAAGAGGGCAAGCGGGTCGCCGCCAACACCCCCGTGCTCAAGGTCCGTACCGCACAGGGCACCACCGTCGTCCGCGCGATCGCCGCGGGCCGGCTGACCACCATGGTCGCCACCATCGGCTCCGTCGTCACCACCGGCGCGGATATCGCTTCCGTGGAACGCGTCGCGCGCTCCGCCGATCCCCTGACCGCGACGCTGTACGTCCCCGCCGACAGCGCCGCGACGGTCCCTGTGGGCGCCTCGGTCGACCTCACGGTCCAGTCCGTGCCGGCCCAGCAGTACGGCGTGCTGCGCGGCCGGGTGCAGGCGGTCGGCCGGACCGCCCAGACCCGCCAGCGGATCGGCGCCTACCTGGGCAGCAGCCAGCTCGGCGAGCAGTTCTCGCAGCACGGCCAGCCCGTCGCCGTCCTGGTGAAGCTCGACCGCGCGCCCCGTAACAAGTCCGGCTACGCCTGGTCCACCTCCGACGGACCGCCCTTCGCCGTCGACTCGATGACCATGGCCGGCGGCGCCGTCCACCTGGCCGAGCAGCATCCGATCGATTGGCTGCTTCCGTGACCGCCCCGAACGACGCCGCCCAGACCGGTGCCCCCCAGCAGCAGCTGCCGCCACCGGGCCGCCGCCGGCACCGCCCGGAACCCGCGCCCAGCGGCCGCCGGGGTGCCCGCCGCGCCGCACCCCCGAAGACCGGGAACAGCAAAAAAGCCCGGTCGGTGCGCACCCCCACCGTCCTCCAGATGGAGGCCGTGGAATGCGGCGCCGCCTCGCTGGCCATGGTCCTCGCGCACTACGGCAAGCATGTGCCGCTGGAGGAGCTGCGGATCGCCTGCGGCGTCTCCCGCGACGGCTCCCGGGCCAGCAATCTCCTCAAGGCCGCCCGCAGTTACGGCCTGACGGCCAAGGGTATGCAGATGGAACCGGCCGCGCTCGCCGAGGTCCAGGCGCCCGCCATCCTCTTCTGGGAGTTCAACCACTACGTCGTCTACGACGGCATGGGCCGCAAGCTCGGCCGCAAGGGTGTCTACATCAACGACCCCGACAAGGGCCGTCGCTTCGTGGCGACGGAGGACTTCGACACCAGCTTCACCGGTGTCGCGCTCGTCTTCGAGCCGTCCGAGTCGTTCGAGAAGGGCGGGCGCAAGCCCGGCATCCTGGGCGCCGTGCCCGCGCGCCTGCGCGGCACCAAGGGCACCCTGCTGGCCGCCCTGCTCGCCAGCCTGCTGCTGGTCGCGGTCGGCGCCGCGGTGCCCGCGCTGAGCCGCACGTACATCGACATGTTCCTGATCGGCAACCAGACCTCGCTGCTGGGGCCGCTCTTCGCGTCGATGGCCGCGATGGTCGCGCTCACCGCCGTACTCACCGGCCTCCAACAGGCGAACCTGCTGCGCGGCCGCATCATCTCCTCCACCCTCAGCAGCGCCCGCTTCCTGCGCCATCTGCTCAGACTCCCGGTCACCTTCTTCGCCCAGCGCAGCCCCGCCGACCTCGTCCAGCGGCTCCAGTCCAACGACGCGGTCGCCGAAACCCTGGCCCGCGACCTCGCCGCGGCCGGGGTGGACGGCATCGTCGTCATCCTCTACGCCTTCCTGCTGTGGACCTACGACCCCCAGCTGACCGTCATCGGCGTGGGCATCGCGCTGCTCAATGTCGTCGCGATGCGCATCGTGGTACGCATCCGCGCCACCCACACCCAGAAACTGCGCGCGGACAGCGCCCGGCTGACCAACACCTCCTACACCGGCCTCCAGCTCATCGAGACGATGAAGGCCACCGGCGGCGAGAACGGCTACTTCCGCCGCTGGGCGGGCCAGCACGCGGCCACGCTCGAGGAACAGCAGCGGCTCGGCGTCCCCAGCGCCTGGCTGGCCGTCGTCGCGCCCACCCTCGCCACGCTCAACAGCGCCCTGATCCTTTGGATCGGCGGACTGCGGGCCGTCGAAGGCCATATCTCCATCGGCCTGCTCGTCGCCTTCCAGGCGCTGGTGACCCGCTTCACCGCACCCATCACCCGGCTCAACGGCGTGGCCGGCCGGATCCAGGACTTCGCCGCCGACGTCGCCCGCCTCAAGGACGTCGAGAGCTTCCCCGCCGACACCGTCTACTCGCGCCCCGGGGCGGACGGCGGCACCCGCCGGCTCAAGGGCCATGTGACGCTGGAGAACATCACCTTCGGCTACAGCCCGCTCGACAAACCGCTGCTCACCGGCTTCTCCCTCGCCGTCGGCCCCGGCCGCCAGGTGGCCCTCGTCGGCGGCTCGGGCAGCGGCAAGTCCACCGTCTCGAGGCTGATATCCGGCCTCTACACCCCCTGGGAAGGCACGATCCGCATCGACGGGCAGCGCCTGGAGGACATCTCCCGCAGCGCGCTGGCCGCCTCCGTCTCCTTCGTCGACCAGGACATCTTTCTCTTCGAAGGCACCGTGCGGGACAACGTGGCGCTCTGGGACCCCTCGATCCCGGACGACGCCGTCATCGCCGCCCTGCGCGACGCCGCCCTCTACGACGACGTCATCGCCCGGCGCCCCGACGGCATCCACAGCCGCGTCGAGCAGGACGGCCGTAACTTCTCCGGCGGCCAGCGCCAGCGCCTGGAGATCGCCCGCGCACTGGTCCGGCGGCCCAGCATCCTCGTCCTCGACGAGGTCACCAGCGCCCTGGACGCCCAGACCGAACAGACCATCATCGACAACCTGCGGCGGCGCGGCTGCGCCTGCGTGGTCATCGCCCACCGGCTGAGCACGGTCCGCGACAGCGACGAGATCGTGGTCCTCGACCATGGTGCGGTCGTCGAACGCGGCCGGCACGAGGACCTGGTCGCGGCCCAGGGCGCGTACGCCGAGCTGGTCAAGGAGCACTGACGTGTCATCCATGCATCCCTCCGCGGTGGTGGGGCCGGGCGAGGCCGACGCGGTGACGCAGGCGATGGGCGGCCTCGGCACGGCCGTCGACTGCACCGGACTGCGCAGCGTCCCCCTCGAAGGCCCGCACGTCCTGTGGCTGGTCACCGGCGGCTCCCTCGATCTCTTCGCGGTCGACGCCGCCCAGGAGGGCCACTGGCACTTCCTCGGCCGGCTGGAGGCCGGAACCCTGCTGCTGGGCCCGGTCCAGGGCCCGCAGCACACCCTGCTGGGCCGCCCCTCGCAGGACTGCGCGCTGCGCCGCATCCCGCTGCGCGAGCTGGCCCGCCCCGATTACGGCGGCGAATATGGCGGCGAGTACGGGACGTACGGGACGTACGAGAACGGCTACGGCGACACCTACGCGGGCCAGGACGGCGGCCCGACCCCTCTGGAGCACGCCTTCGCGCTCGGCACGGCCCGCAGCCTCGGCGTGCTGTTCGAGGCCCCGCTGGACGGCCGGCCCGGCGACGAGGCGGTGGCCGACGACGACATCCTGTGGATGCCGGTGCCGCCCGGCAGCGTGCAGTACGGCGCCACCTACAGCGCGGAGGCCGCGGGCGATCTGCTGGTCGACCCCGCGATGTGGCAGCAGATGGTCAACCAGCAGTACCGGTTGCTGTCCGCGGTGGACCGTTGGATCGAGCAGCTCGAGCGGGCGCACGAGGACCGCACGGCGGCCGGCATCAAGGCGGGCGAGGCGGTCCGCGAGCGGGCCGACCAGGCGCTGCTGGCCTCCATCGGCCGCCAGGACCGCGGCGGCCGCGGCACCCGCACGGACCGGGCCACCGACGACGCCACCTTCGCGGTCTGCCGCACGGTCGCCGAGGCCGCCGGGATCACCCTGACCGAGCCCCCGAAGGGAGGCGCCGTCAACGACCGCATCAGCCCCGTCGAGCGGATCGCCGTCAGCTCCCGCATCCGCACCCGCGCCGTCCGGCTCGGCGACCGCTGGTGGCGGACGGACACCGGTCCCCTGGTGGGCCATCGCGCCAAGTCCGGCGCCCCGGTCGCGCTGCTGTGGCGCCGCGGCCGCTACGAGGCGGTCAACCCGGCCTCCGGGCTGCGTATCCGCATCGGCAAGGACAACGCCGACGAGTTCGAGCCGCGCGCCGTCATGTTCTACCGCCCGCTGCCCGAGCGGCCCATGACCATGTGGCGGCTGATGCGCTTCAGCCTGCGCGGCACCCGTATGGACGTCCGCCACCTCGCCGTCAGCGGACTGGTGACGGTCGGCCTCGGCGCGCTGGTCCCGATCGCCACCGGCAAGGTCCTCGGCGTGTACGTCCCGGCCGCCGAGCGGAGCCTGATCGTCCAGGTCTCCCTCGCCGTCATCATCACCAGCATCGTCACCGCCGCCTTCATGCTGCTCCAGAACCTCACCGTGCTGCGGATGGAGGGCCGGATCGAGAGCGCCCTCCAGCCGGCGGTGTGGGACCGGCTGCTGCGACTGCCGACGAAATTC
Source organism: Streptomyces sp. NPDC101227 (assembly GCF_044767545.1). Classification (NCBI taxonomy): domain Bacteria; kingdom Bacillati; phylum Actinomycetota; class Actinomycetes; order Kitasatosporales; family Streptomycetaceae; genus Streptomyces; species Streptomyces sp. NPDC101227. The sequence continues at coordinate 219,398 of NZ_JBIWOD010000002.1, forward strand.
TTCACCGAACGCTCCACCGGAGAGCTGGCCAGCGCGGCCATGGGCATCAGCGCCATCCGGCGCGTGCTGTCCGGCGTCGGCCCGGTGGCGGTCCAGTCCGTCACGGTCGGCGCGATGAACCTCGTCCTGCTGCTCCTCTACAGCGTGCCGCTGGCGCTGGCGGCGATCGGCATGCTCGTCGTCATCGGCGCGGTGTTCCTCGCCATGGGCATGTGGGAGCTGCGCTGGCAGCGGCGGCTGATCAAACTCAGCAACAAGCTCAACAACCAGGCCTTCCAGACCCTGCGCGGACTGCCCAAGCTGCGCGTCGCCGCGGCCGAGAGCTTCGCCTACGCCGCCTGGGCCCGCGAGTTCGCCCGCTCGCGCGAACTCCAGCAGAAGGCCGGCCGGATCAAGAATCTGACCACCGTCCTCAACGCCGTCTATCTGCCGGTCTGCTCGCTCACCATGTTCCTTCTGCTGGCCGGGCCGGCCCGCGGCAGCATGTCGGCGGGGTCGTTCCTGACCTTCAACACGGCCATGACCATGCTGCTGACCTCGGTCACCCAGATCACCGGCGCCTTCGTCTCCGCGGCCGCCGCGCTGCCGATGTTCGAGCAGATCAAGCCGGTCCTGGACGAGTCGCCCGAGGTCCGCGGCGCCAGCGCGCAGCCCGGCACCCTCTCCGGCGGCATCGAGGCCAAGAAGCTCTCCTTCCGCTACACCGACGACGGGCCCCTGGTCCTCGACGACATCTCCCTCCAGGTCAAGCCGGGCGAGTTCGTGGCCGTCGTCGGCCCCAGCGGCTGCGGCAAGTCGACGCTGCTGCGGCTTCTCATCGGCTTCGACAAGCCGACCTCCGGCAGCGTGCTCTACGACGGCCAGGACCTGGGCGCCCTCGACCAGGCGGCGGTGCGACGCCAGTGCGGGGTGGTGCTCCAGAACGCCCAGCCGCTCACCGGCTCCATCCTGGACTGCATCTGCGGCGCCGAGGCGTTCACCCAGGAAGAGGCCTGGGAGGCGGCCGAGATGGCGGGCCTGGCCGAGGACATCAAGCGGATGCCGATGGGCCTGCACACCATGATCGCCGGCGGCGGCGCGATCTCCGGCGGTCAGCGCCAGCGCCTGATGATCGCCCAGGCGCTGATCCGCCGGCCGCGCATCCTCTTCTTCGACGAGGCCACCAGCGCCCTGGACAACGAGACCCAGCGCATCGTCATCGAAAGCACCCGCAGACTCAGCGCCAGCCGCCTCGTGATCGCCCACCGCCTGTCCACCGTCATGGACGCCGACCGCGTCATCGTCATGGCGGACGGCCGCGTCGTCGAGCAGGGCGCCCCCGCCGACCTGCTCGCCAACACCGGCGGCCACCTCCACGAACTGGTACGCCGCCAGCTGACCTGACCTGACCTGACCTGACCTGACCTGACCCGGCCGCACCTGACCCGGACGGCCGGTCCAGGCATCCCCGCATCCCACATCCCCGTGAAACACCGCATATCGTGCAGGACAGCGGACGGAGGATGAGATGGCCACAGCGAGGGACCTGTTCGATGCGATGCCGGCCGACCAGCGCCGGCGGCTGACCGAGATCGCCCGCGAGGTGTCGCTGCCCCGCGCCACCCGCCTCTTCGAGGAGGGCCGCCGGGCCGACCGGTTCTGGATCATCCGCAGCGGACGGGTCGCGCTCGACCAGCGCGTTCCCGGCCGGCAGGCGGCGATCGTGGAGACCCTCGGCCGCGACGAACTGCTCGGCTGGTCCTGGCTCTTCCCGCCGTACCTCTGGCACCTGGGCGCGGCGACCGTCGGCCCGGTGGAGGCGGTGGAGTTCGACGCCGCGACCGTCCGCGCCCTGTGCGAGTCCGACCCGGTCCTCGGCCGGGCGATGTACCGCTACGTCGCCGAAACGCTCTCCGACCGGCTGCACGGCACCCGCACCCGGCTGCTCGACCTCTACGGCCCCCAGGGCAGCGGCCTCGAAGAACCCTGAGCTCCCGCCGGAACGGCCGGCCCGGTCGACGAGCCCGCCGCCGACCCGCGGGAACCGTAACCGCCACCCCGCCGACTACCTGTGCCGGGCCGCATCCGCGGCCGTCGGTGAGTGAGTCGTAGTGAGTCGTAGGGGAGAAGTCCATGCGTCCTTGGCGGATGTGCGGGATGGCGGTGGTCGTCGCGCTGGCCGCGACCGCGTGCGGAGGCGGCAGCGGTGGTACGGGGACGGACAAGGGCGCCGCGGGGCGCGCGGCCGACGGGTTTCCGGTGAAGGTGGCCGACTGCCGGGGCGCCCGCACCACGTTCGACTCCGCGCCCCGCAAGATCGTGACGAGCAATGCCGCAAGCCTGGAGATGCTGCTGCGGCTGGGCGTGGGCGACCGGGTCATCGGCACCGGATTCCCGCCCGGCAAGGGCGCCCTGCCCGGCAAGCTCGGCGCGCAGGCGGACCGGGTCCCGGTGCTGGGGAAGTCCGTCATCGCCAAGGAGAAGCTGCTCGGGTCGGGCGCCGATCTCTATGTCGACACCTTCTCCTCGATGGGGAACATGGGCGGCGCGGGCAGCGCGCCGACCCCGGAGGAGTTCACCGCGGCGGGAATCAAGCACGTCTATCTCGCGTCCACCGCGTGCGCGTCGATGGCCAAGGGGCCGCAGCGGGATCTGTCCGGCGTGGAGGGGGACATCGTCCGGCTGGGCGCGGTGACGGGGACGTCGCAGCGGGCGCGGGAGATCGTGGCCGGGATGCGGGCGAAGGTCGCCGCGGTGCACAAGGCCCTCGGCGAGGTACCGGAGCGCAAACGCCCCGGCTATTTCTTCTTCGACTTCGACGCGGGGACCAGGCAGCCGATGGCGGTGTGCGGCAAACAGGTCGCCAACGCCGTGATCAGCCAGGCCGGGGCCCGCAATGTCTTCGCCGGGTGTGACGGCGACTTCAAGCCCGTCTCGTGGGAGGACGTGGTCGCCAAGGACCCGGACTGGATCCAGCTCGGGGTACGCAACCGGGGCGATGCGGCGGCCACGGCGAAGGCGTACGACCAGGCCGAGGCGTTCCTGAAGAGCTTCCCTGCCACCAAGGGGCTGCGCGCGGTCAAGGACGGGAAGTTCCTGCGGATCGGGTCGGAGCACACGACGATCGCCGGGGTCGGCAACGCGGAGACGGTGGAGCGGATCGCGCGCACGATCCACCCGGACCGGTTCCCGGCGGCCCGGTAGTGGCGGCGGTCACCGACGGTGCACGGCGCACGGTGCGCCCCGTGCCGCTCGCCGCGGGGATGGGCATCGCGCTGGCGGTGGCGCTGACCGCCGCCGTGGCGTTCGGCTCCACGGACATCGCCCCCGGCGAGGTGTGGTCCGTGGTGTTCCGCCGGCTGGGCGGCGCGGCCCTGCGGCCCGGCACCAGCGACCTGATCGTCTGGCAACTCCGGCTGCCCAGGGCCCTGTTGGCGGCGCTGGTCGGCGCCGGTCTGGGCCTGGTGGGCGCGGCGACCCAGGCGCTGGTCCGCAATCCGCTGGCGGACCCGTATCTGCTGGGCATCTCCAACGGCGCCTCGCTCGGCGCGGTCGCCGCCATCGTGCTGGGCGCGGGCACCGGCGGTCTGCTGGGCCTGGGGCTGTCCGGGGCCGCCTTCGCGGGCGCGCTCGGCTCGTTCGCGCTGGTGTGGTGCATGGCCCGGCGCGGTGGGGGGTTCTCGCCGCTGCGGTTGGTGTTGGCGGGCGTGGGGATCGGGCAGTTCCTGTCCGGGTTCACCAGCTATCTGGTGCTCCAGGCCGGGGACGAACAGCAGACCCGCAGCGTGCTGTTCTGGCTGATGGGAAGCCTGAGCGGGGCGACATGGAGCGTGCTGTGGCTGCCGGCGCTCGCCGTCGCCGCCGGACTGTTCGTCCTCCAGGCCCGCGCCCGTGCCATGAACGCCCTGCTCATGGGCGATGAGACCGCGGCCGGCGTGGGAGTGGACGTCACCCGGCTGCGGCGCGAGCTGTTCGTGGTGACCAGCCTGCTGACCGGTGTGCTGGTCTCCGTCTCCGGGGCCATCGCCTTCGTGGGCCTGATGGTCCCCCATCTCTGCCGACTGGTCGTCGGCGGCGATCACCGCCGCCTGCTGCCGCTCTGCGCGCTCACCGGGGCGCTGCTGCTGGTGGTCGTCGACGTGGTGTGCCGCACGGCGATGGACACCCAGGAGCTGCCGGTGGGCGTGGTGACGGCGATGATCGGGGCGCCCGCCCTGCTGTTCATCCTGGACCGGCGGATGGAGGCGGGCCGATGAAGGTCGAGATCGAGGATCTGCACGTCGGCTACGCGGGCCGGGACGTGGTCGCGGGGGTGCGCCTCGTGGCGGCCGAGGGCGAGATCGCCGGGCTGGTCGGCCCCAACGGCAGCGGAAAGTCCACCGTGCTGCGCACCGTCTACCGCCATCTGCGGCCCACCGCCGGGCGGGTGCTCCTGGCCGGAGCCGATGTCCGCGCGCTGCGCCCGGGGCAGGCCGCCCGGCAGGTCGCCGCGCTCCCGCAGGAACGCGGCAGCGACTTCGAGCTGACCGTGCGCGAGGTCGTGGTGATGGGGCGGACGCCGTACAAGCGGGCCTTCGCCGGGGACGACGACGGCGACCGGGAGATCGTGGCCCGGTCGCTGGCCGCCGTCGGCATGACCGGGCACGCGGCGCGCCGGTTCTCCGCGCTGTCGGGCGGCGAGCGCCAACGCGTCCTGCTGGCACGGGCCTTCGCCCAGGAACCGCAGGTGCTGGTGCTGGACGAGCCGACCAACCACCTCGACGTACGGCACCAGGTGGAGCTGCTCGGCCTGCTGCGCGCGCAGCGCCGCACCACGCTGATCTCGCTGCACGACCTGAACGCCGCGGCGTCCCTGTGCGACCGGCTGCATGTGCTGCACCAGGGGCGGGTGGTGGCGTCCGGTACGCCGCGCGCGGTGCTCACCCCCCAGCTGCTGGCCGACGTCTTCGGGGTGCGCGCCGCGGTGACCGAACACCCGCTCACCGGGGATCCGTTGATCGCCTTCGACCACCGTCAGGCGGCGCACCCCCAGGACGAGGGCGACCACCGGGCCCTCCTCTGAGAGCCCCGGCAGCCCGGGCGGACGCGCTACGGCGCCTCGAAATGGCTCGGCCGCCCCTGGCGCAGCACCAGGCGGCCGAGCCGCTCGGCATCCGCCCGGCGCATCAACTCCCGTCTGCCGTCGTGATGTTGGAGCACGCAGGCATGCCACGGCGTCATCCACACATCCGGCGCATCGAGCAGCCGTATGCCGAACTTGGCCGAGCCGCGCGGCTGCGGATGAATGGACAGCCGGACCGCCCCCGGATGGTGCCCGGCGATCAGCTCGCCCCAGGCGCGGCTGCGCTGGATCACGCCGTAGGCGCGGGTCCGGCACGCGCGCTGGAGCGCCGACCGGGTACCGGTGAAGGACACGGTGTCCTCGAAGAGGAAGCGGGTGATGCCCTGGTACAGCCGTAGCGTCTCTTCGTCGCCGCCGCGCGTCAGTGACCGCAGCGACTCCAGGGACGGCGCATACCGTGCGTGGACCCGGGCGCGCTTGTCGTCGTAGGGCAGATCGCCGTAGACCTCGCGCAGGTCGAAGAGGCGGAGACGGGTGAGGCCGGCGTCCGCGATCAGCGCGCGCAGGGCGTCGCCGTATGCGTCGATATGCGGGTCGGGGACCTGGATGAGGTCGCTGAAGAGATGGCCGTCGGAGCAGATGACGACCCGCGCCCCGGGCGGGTGGACGGCGGCGATCCGGCCGCACAGGCCGTCGAGGAAGCGCAGGGCGAGCCGTTCGCCCTCGTCGGGGAGGTGGCCCAGGACCTTGGCCGGATTGGGGGATTTGCAGGGGAAGCCGGGCAGGGTGAACCGAATCGGTTCGCCGGCCGCGATGGCCGGGACGAGCTGGCGGAGCTGGGGGCGGAACGCGTCGGGGGCGGCGTCGTGCGGGCCGTCCGGCGTGCGGCGGTGGGGGAGGAGCAGGGCCAGTACCGCTTCGGCGGTCGCCTGATGGCCGGCGGCCGTGCCGGGGTGCGGGGGTGCCGGATGGGTCAGCATGTGGTGTCCGCGTCCCGTCCGACGGGGCAGCGGGCGGCCGCCGGTCCCTCCGGGCCGGGCCCGTACGCCACCGGCAGCCGGTCGACACCACGGGCAAGTACCGCGGCGGTCCACGACAGTTCGGCGTCCGGTCCGGCAAGCCGCAGGCCCGGCAGCCGACGCAGCAGCGTGCCCAGGGCGACCTGGAGTTCGATGCGGGCCAGCGCCGCGCCGGGGCAGAAGTGGAGGCCGTGGCCGAAGGCGAGATGCGGGTTGGGGGAGCGGTCGAGGTCGAGGGTGTCGGCGTCGGCGAACCGGCGCGGGTCCCGGTTGGCGGCACACAGTGAGACGATCACGGAGTCGCCCGCCGGGATCCGCCGCCCGTGCAGATCGGCGTCCTCGGCGAAGAAGCGCCAGGTCGTCAGCTCGAAGGCGCTGTCATGGCGCAGCAGTTCCTCGACGGCCCGCGGCAGCAGCTCGGGACGGCCGGCCAGCGCCGCCAGCTGCTCGGGATGCCGCAGCAGGGCGACCAGGGCGGTGGTGATCTGGTTGGTGACCGGCTCCTGTCCGGCGACCAGCAGCTGGAAGATCATGGAATCGAGCTCCTCCTTCCGGAGCCGTCCGGCGTCCCGGGCCGCCACCAGACGCGAGAGCAGATCCTCGCCACGCTCGCGCCGCTTGTGGTCCACCAGGTCGGCGATGTACTGCTGGAGCCCGCGCAGCCGTGCCTCGTACGCGGGGCGGCCCGGGTCCTCGGGGCCGACGGGCGCCACGACCTTCCCCCAGTCGCGGTCGAAGCGGTCCGCGAACTCCGGTGACAGGCCGATGACTTCGGCCAGCACCTGGAAGGGGAAGCGGGCGGCGAAGGCGTCGACGAGGTCGGCGCGGCCGGTGCCCGGGAGCGCGTCGAGCAGGGCGTCGGCCATCTCCTGGAAGCGCGGGCGGAGTTCCTCGACGCGCTGCGGGGCGAAGGCATCGGTGATCAGGCGGCGCATCTCGGTGTGCTTCGGCGGGTCCTGGTGCAGCAGATGCACCTGGAGCTGGGAGTGCTGGGGCTCCGGCATGATCGAGGCGCGGGCCCGCCAGGCGGCGTTCCCCCGCGAATGATGCTTGCCCAGCCGGGGATCGGTCAGCGCCTGGTGGGCGGCGTCGTAGCCGGTGACGAGCCAGGCGCACACTCCGCTGGGGAAGCGGACCCGGTGGACCGGCCCGCGGGCACGCAGCTCGGCGTACAGCGGGTAGGGGTCGCGCTTGTAGTCCGTCCCGTACAGCTCTACGGGTTCCGGCGCTGCGGACATGGTGGTGATCTCCTCGGTCTTCTCCACGGCGTGCCGGGGCGGCACGGCTTGTGAGAAGTCGGACGACGGGGGAGGGGAGTTCCCTCGGCGGGGAATTCGGCGGCGCGGGGGACGGCGACCGTCGGTCCGGGGACGGAGATCGGCAATCGGCGGAACCCGGGCGCCGGTTGCGCCGACTACCTCTGCGCAACCTCCCCAACGCCACCACTGGAGCGGCGATGTCCCACCCCTCGGCCGCGTCGGCCCCCTCGGCCCCTTTGGCCAATTCGGCCTCTTCGGGCCCTTCGGCCTCTTCGGTCGCGCCGGACGACCGCAAGCGGCCCCTTCTCCTCCCGGCGGTCCGACGGCTGCTGCCCGCCCGGCCGGTCATCGGCTTCGTCGCCCTGCTGGCGGTGCTCTTCGCGCTGTCCTACGGGGCCGGCGCCGCCGCCGGACCGGTCGCGCCGGGGCTGCACCCCGCGGGCGACGCCCGTACCCCGGAGCCCGGACCCGCCCGCGACGGCGACATGGGCGGCATGCACGGGATGGGCGGCATGCGATGACGGCCACGGCCCCGCGCGACGCCACCGCCCTCCCGTCCCCGCCCCGCACCACCACCCTCACGGTCGGCGGGATGACCTGCGCCGCCTGTGTGGGCCGGGTGGAGAAGAAACTCGGGCGGCTCGACGGCGTATCGGCCTCGGTGAACCTGGCCACCGGCCGGGCCCGGATCAGCCACCCCGCGGCGCTGCCGGTCGACGAGCTCATCGCCACCGTGGAGGCCGCCGGATTCACGGCCCGGCTCCCCGAGCCCGCCGCCGAGCCGCACGACGCGCGCCCCGCCCCTCAGGAGGCCACCGACACCGGCCACGCGGAACTCCGGCGCCTGCTGCTGACCGCCCTGCTCTCCGTCCCCGTCCTGGCCCTCTCCATGGTCCCCGCCTGGCAGTTCCGGCACTGGCAGTGGCTGTGCTTCGCGCTCGCCGCTCCGGTGGCCGTCTGGGGCGCGGCCCCCTTCCACACCCGTGCGCTGCGCGGCCTGCGGCACGGCGCCGCGACCATGGACACCCTGGTATCGCTGGGCGTCGCCGCCTCCTTCGGCTGGTCCGCGTACGCGCTGTTCCTCGGCGGCGCCGGTGCGCCCGGCATGACCATGCCCTTCACCCTGCTGCCCACGGCCGGCGACGGCACCGCGCACCTCTATCTGGAAGCCGCCGTCGGCGTACCGCTGTTCGTGCTGGCCGGACGCCTGATGGAGGCCAGAGCCCGGCGCGGTACCGGCTCCGCGCTGCGCTCGCTGGCCGAACTCGCCGCCAAGGACGTCGTCGTACGCCGCGACGGCACCACGGGCGCCGAGAGCGCGGGAGACGCCGAGTGGGGCAGGCGCATCCCGCTGGACCAGCTGCGCGTGGGTGACCTCTTCCTCGTACGGCCGGGGGAGCGGGTCGCCACCGACGGCACCGTCACCGAGGGCAGTTCAGCGCTGGACCTCTCGCTGATCAGCGGCGAGAGCCGGCCGGTCGAGGCCGGACCGGGCTCGGCGGTGGTCGGGGGCGCGGTCAACTCCGGCGGACTGCTGGTGGTCCGGGCCGACGCGGTCGGTGCGGACACCCAACTCGCCCGGATCACCCGGCTGGTGGAGGACGCCCAGACCGGCAAGACCGCGGCGCAACGGCTCGCCGACGCGGTGGCGGCCGTCTTCGTCCCCGCCGTACTGACCGTCTCGGTCACCGTCCTGGGCTTCTGGCTCGGCGCCGGAGCCGACCCCCAGGCCGCGATCACCGCCGCCGTCGCGGTCCTGGTCGTCGCCTGCCCCTGCGCCCTGGGGCTCGCCACTCCGACCGCGCTGCTGGCCGCCACCGGGCGCGGCGCCCAGCTCGGGATCCTCGTCAGCGGGCCGCGGGCGCTGGAGCGGCTGCGCCGCATCGACACCATCGTCCTGGACAAGACCGGCACCCTCACCACCGGCAGGATGAGCGTGACGGACCTGACGCCGCGCGCCGACGGCCTCGACCCGGCCGAGGCGCTCCGGCTGGCCGCCGCCGTCGAGCGGGGCTCCGAGCACCCCCTGGCCCGCGCCGTCACCGCCCACGCCGCCCGAAAGGAGCAACTCGGGGCTCCTGTAAGCGACTTCACGGCCACGCCCGGATGCGGAGTGAGCGGCACGGTGGACGGCCGCCGGGTGACCGTCGTCCGGCCGCCCGCCGACTCCACCGGCCTGCCGGATCCCCTCCCGGAAGCCGTACGCGTCGCCGAAACCGCCGGTCACACCGCGGTCCTGGTCACCGTCGACGACACCCCCGAGGCCGTCCTCGCGGTCGGCGACGCGCTCCGCCCCGACGCCTACCGGGCCATCGACCATCTGCGGCGCCTGGGCCTGCGGCCCGTGCTGGCCACCGGGGACCGCGCGGCCACCGCCCGTGCCGTGGCCGGACATCTGGCCGTCACCGAGATCCACGCGGGGGTCACCCCGGAGGACAAGGCCGCCCTCGTCACCACCCTCAAGGAACAGGGCGGCCGGGTCGCCGTCGTGGGCGACGGCGTCAACGACGCCGCGGCCCTTGCGCTCGCCGACCTGGGCATCGCCATGGGCAGCGGCACCGACGCCGCGATCGGCGCCGCGGACGTCACCCTGGTCCGCGAGGACCTCCAGGCCATCGCCGACGCGGTACGGCTGGCCCGCCGCACCCTTGGCACCATCCGCGCCAACCTCATCTGGGCCTTCGGCTACAACCTCCTCACCGTGCCGCTCGCCGCCGTCGGCCTGCTCACCCCGATGCTCGCGGCCGCCGCGATGTCCGCCAGCTCGCTGCTGGTGGTCGGCAACAGCCTGCGCCTGCGGGCCTGGCGGCCGGCGCAGGCGGCCGAGCGGCCCCGGCGGACCCGACACCCCCGTACGCACGCCCCTTGGGAGACCTCATGAAGCCACTGCGCGCGGCGGCCGCCGTACCCCTGCTCGTATGCCTGGCGACGCTGGGCGCCCTCACCGCCTGGACCGCCACCGGCAATGCCGGGACGCCGGCGCGTCTGACCGTCGCCGAGGGGCGCGTGCTGATCCCCTACGGGACGGAGTCCACCGCGGCGTTCTTCACCCTCCGCAACACCGGCACCGCGGACGCCACGCTCACCGGCGTCACCGGCCCGCCCGGCCACCGCGCCATGCTCAGCCGCACCGCCGACATCGGACGCAACGCACGGCGGATGGAAATGGTCCGCGCCGCCACCGTCCCGGCGGGCGGCACGCTGCGGATGACGGCGACCGGCCTGGACATCATGGTCACCCCGCCGCCCCGGCTCGCCCCGGGAGACCGGCTCACCTTCACCCTCCACTTCCGCGACGGCCCGCCGCTCACGGTCCGGGCGCGGGCGACGGCGACCCTCGGCGGAGGGTGAACACGCCGGCCCCCGCACCGGACCGATGCCGGTGCGGGGGCCGGCCCGTACCTACCGCGTCAGCGAACCTGACATATCGTCAGGCAACGGCGCCGGCGAGATCGCGCGACGCGGGTCCCGGGGCGGGCCGCCAGGCCCCCTCCGCCTCCGCCAGCCGCGCGATCAGCGTCTCCCGCGCCCGCGCCACCCGCGATCTGACCGTCCCCACGGGGCAGCCCATCACCCCGGCGGCCGCCGCGTACGGCAGGCCCAGCAGCTGCGTCAGCACGAACGCCTCCCGTCGCTCCGGGCCCAGGGCCGACAGCAGCTCCGCCAGGGCGACGCCCTCGTCGAATCCCGGCACCCCGCGCGGCTGCATCCGCTCCGCCGCCGACTGCCAGTCGTCGGTCGCCGCCAGCCGGGGCCGTACCGCCTGCGAACGGATCCGGTCCGCCACCACGCGCCGGGCGATGGTCAGCAGCCAGGTCCGCGCCGACGACCGGCCCTCGAACCCCGGCAGGCTGCGCAGCGCCCGTACATAGGTGTCCTGCACCAGGTCATCGGCGGCCTGGGGATCGCCGCTGAGATGCGTCACATAGCGCCGGACATGGAGCTGGGTGGCCCGCACGAACTGCTCGACGGCCCGTTCGTCACCGCCGCGGGCGGCCAGCGCCCACCCGGTCACCGCCTCGTCATCGCGCATTCCGTGACCGCCCCTCGTCGCGCGCCGCCGCGTCGGGGAGGATGGGCCCATGCACTGCGCGCGCATCCGTACGGCACTCTCCGCCCGCCTCGACGGCGAGGAACTGCCGCCCGGCCTCACCGGCCGCCGGCTCGAGGAGCATCTTTCGGGCTGCGCGGACTGCCGCGAGTGGCAGGCGCGGGCACGGGCGCTGGCCGCCGGCATCGGCCGCGCCGCGGCGCCCGGCGAGGGCGACACGGCGTCCGTCGACGCGCTGCTGGCACGCTTGCGGCCGGGGTCCGCCCCCGGCTGAGGGGACGCGGGAGCGCCCGGTCCGGACAGGAATCATCATCTGGAGTCCTTGGAGTCCTTGGCGTGATCCGGTCGCCGCGCGCGGCGACCGGTGAAGTGGAGCCCGGGACCGCCGTCGGCGGATGGCCCGTGCGGCCCGGGAATTCGACCGTGCTGTCAGCGGACAGCCGGCTCACGCGGCGGACCCCGCAAGGACATGACATGGGCCAGCAGCAGCTTCTGCACCGCACGCCGCGGCTCCTGCCGGGCGGCCCGCACGGCGGCCGGCGCATCGGGCGGTACGACGCGAAGGACGAGCACCAGCGGCGCGAACACCCGCGCCGATACGGTCCGGACGAGCCGGAACGCCGCGCGCTCGCCGCCCCACAGCCACCACGCGCTCAACAGGGCGATGAGCAGGTGGACGGCGAGCATGCCGGCCGCGCCGCCGCCCATGGCGTGCGCGCCGGTCATGCCGGGCACCCCCGGCGGGGCGCCCATCCCCGCCATGCCGTCCTGCATCCCGTGCATCCCGGGCATTCCGTGCGGCATCTGCTGCTGCATCCGCCGCGCGGCATCGATGTCCGCGAGGGACATCCCCTGAGCGCCACACAGCCAGGTGCTCGCCCATTGGCGCGCCAGGGAGGCCCGTTCACCGCCGGTGCCGGCGACCGCCTGTCCCAGGGAGAACGCGCTGTGCAGGGCGGCCTGTGTGCCCACCGTCAGCAACCCCACGAGCAGCGGCCCGCGTTCGCGTCCGGCCAGGCACCAGGCGCCGGCCGCGGTTGCCGCGCCGGCCGCGAGCAGCATCCAGCCGGGCACCGCGGCATCCGACATCGCGGTATGCCCCAGGGCGGCGAGCAGCACACAGACCGCCGCGAACACCGCGGCGCGTAGCCCCCTGAGAACGTGCCCCGCATCCATGACGGCCCTATCGTCGCATTCCGCCCTCACCGGACCGACGGGAGGGGCCGGTGGCGGCGGATGGGGCGTCAGCTGCGGCGGGCGGCCCGGTCCTCGGCCATGTGCGCCGTCAGCTGGAGCGATTCGAGGGTGGAGAGCGGATTGCCGCGCGCCATGACCGCATCGCCGATCCGGTCCCGTACCGCGTCGCGGACCTTGGGCCACGAACTCCGGTTGACCGGATGGAACTGGGCCTTCGGCATCTGGTCGATGAACTTCCGCAGGGGCCGCTGGGCCGGCTGCCCACGCAGCGCCTCCGCACCGGAAACCGTCACCGGCAGGGTCCCCTGGCCCGCCGCGAAGCGGACGGCTGACCTTTCGCCGAACAGGTAGCTGAGGAAGGCGCCGCACTCCTTGCGGTGTCCGTTGCGCCGGAACGCCATCAGCCAGTCGCTCAGCCCGACCGGCGCCGCGGCGCCGTTGTGCCGCGTCGGGAAGTCCGCGTCTCCGTACGGAATCCGGGCCTGCTCGGCCGCCTTGACCAGCACCGGGTGGGCCAGCATCATGCCGACCTCGCCCTTGAGGAAGGCGGCGTAGGCGGGCGTCCGGCTGAACTGCGCCGGATCGGCGCCGGCCAGCCCCGGCGCCACCAGCTCGGTCTTCAGCCAGGTCAGCGCCTCGACGTTCTCCTTCTTCGTGAAGTCGTAGCCGGCCGGGCCCGCGTAGCCGCCGTCGGCCGCCAGCATCCACGCCAGCGCCTCGTCCTCGGCCGCTTCCGGGCCGAGCTGGAGTCCGTACGGAGTTTTGACCCCGGCCGTCTTGAGCGCCAGGGCGGCGGCGCGCAGCTCGGCCCAGGACGACGGCGGGCCGCTGATGCCTGCGCGAGCGAAGAGGCTCTTGTTGTAGAAGAGGCGCGGTGTGCTGGCGAGGAACGGAATCCCGTACTGGATGTAGCCGATCTCCCCGGCCTGTGCGAAGGAGGCGATGAAGTCGGCCTGGAGGGGGAGGTCGAAGAGGTCGTCGACCTTGTAGAGCTGCTGGGCCTCGGCGTAGTCGGCGAAGACGTACGACTGCGCGATGTCGGGAGCCCGTCCGCTCGCGACGCGGCGGGCGAGCGTCTTGTCGATCTGACCGATGGGGACGAGTTCCAGGTCGATCTTGATCTTCGGGTGCTGCTTCTCGAAGGCGGCGATGGTCTCGTGCCACCGGTCGACGAGGGAGGAGCCCACGCTCTTGCCGTAACTCGCCGCCATCAGCGTCAAGGTCACGTCCTTGGCGGCGTCGCCCGAGCCGCAGCCTGTGAGGCCCCACGCCGCCGCACCCGCCATACCCGCCGTACGAGAAAGAAAGTGCCGTCGACGCACTGCTGTTGCCACCTCTGCTGTGCTGCCCGTGCCCATGGGGTGCGGGGTCAACCGTATGGATGAAGGTCCAACGGTACGCGGTCGATGGCAGACCGTGCCAAGCAGGCATGTCTTGCCACTCCTCGCCGGATATGCACCCCGTAATCGTCAACTAAGGGTTGACGGTCAGTCGATCGTCAACCTATGGTTGACGCATGGAGAATTCACCTCGCACCACGCATACGGTTCGCCTCGACGACCTGATCGAGGCCATCAAAAAGGGACACTCCGACGCGCTGGGGCAACTTTCCGATGCGGTCCTCGCCGCGGAGCACCTCGGTGATGTGGCCGACCACCTGATCGGCCACTTCGTGGACCAGGCCCGGCGCTCGGGCGCCTCCTGGACGGACATCGGCACGAGCATGGGGGTCACCAAGCAGGCGGCGCAGAAGCGCTTCGTGGCGAAGGGCTCCGGCGAGCTCTCGGACCTCGACCCCCAGCAGGGCTTCAGCCGGTACACGCAGCGGGCCCGCAAGGTCGTCGTCGCCTCGCAGGAAGCCGCCCGCGCGGCGTCCCACAACGAGATCCGCGCCGAGCACCTGGCACTGGGACTCCTGACCGAGCCGGAGGGACTCGGCGCGCGGGCGATCGTCGCACAGGGCGTGTCCGTGGAAGCCGCACGGGAGGCCCTCACCGCGGCCCTGCCGCCCGCGGTCGACGAGCTGCCGGCACTCATCCCGTTCGACGCGCAGGCGAAGAAGGCGCTGGAGCTCACCTACCGGGAGGCCCTGCGCCTGGGCCACAACTACATCGGCACCGAGCACATCCTGCTCGCCCTGCTGGAACGCGAGGCCGGTACGGGTGTCCTCGCCGGACTCGGCATCGACAAGAAGGTGGCCGAGGCCACCGTCGCCGCCGCCCTGGCCGCGATCGTCGAGGCCCAGGAGGGGGACGGGGCCTGACCGGGGTTCCTTCACGGACGCGGGCGGCGCCGCTACGAGCGGCGCCGCCCGTTCGCGGGCCGGCACTCGGCCCGGGGTTTCCGGATAACACCCAGTGGCGAGCGGGCAGTTGGCGATGTTCTCGGGGGATTGCTCCGCCCGCCGCGTCGGCTCACTATGGAACGATGCGCTGTTCGATCAACATCCCGAACTTCGGCGACTTCGCCGACCCCAGGACGGTCGCGACGGTGGCCCTCGCGGCGGAACGGGCGGGCTGGGACGCGCTCTTCGTCTGGGACCACGTGGTGCACCACAAGCGTCTTCGCCGGATGTTCGGGGACCCCTGGATGCTGCTGACCGCCGCGGCACTGGCCACCTCCAGGATCAAGCTGGGCACGCTCGTCACGCCGGTCGCCCGGCGGCGCCCGCAGCAGCTTGCCCGGCAGGTGGCCACGCTGGACGTCCTCAGCGGCGGCAGGGTGATCTTCGGCGCGGGCCTGGGCGGGCCGATCGACGACGAGTACGGCAGCTTCGGCGAGCCGACCGACCCCGTCGTACTCGCCGAGCGACTGGACGAGGGGCTGGGCCTCCTCGGTCGCTACTGGTCCGGAGAGCCGGTGACCCACCGCGGCCGGCACTTCCGGGCCGACGAGGTGACCCTGTTGCCCGCCACGGTGCAGCGCCCGCGCCCGCCGGTCTGGGTGGCGGGCTTCTGGCCGCACCGCCGTCCCATGCGCCGCGCGGCCCAATGGGACGGCGCGGTTCCGTTGTTCACCGCCGCCACGCACGGCCACCTGCCACCCGTCGATCAGGTCCGCGACCTGGTCACGTACGTCCACCGGCACCGCGACCCCGATCAGCGCGGACCCTTCGACATCGTGATCGGCGGCGCGACCCCGGGGGCGCCCGCCAAGGCCCGCGATCTGATCGGGCCCCTGGCCGATGCCGGTGCCACGTGGTGGGACGAACGGCAGCCCATCGAGAGCGAGCAACTCGACCGGCTCCCACCGGTGTTGCGGCGCATCGAGCAGGGGCCGCCCGTTCCCTGATCCCGGGCCTCGCGTCCCCCGTGCCGCGATGGCCCCGCTCCGCAGGGGCGGGCCCACCGTGCGGCGCCGCGGTCGAGGACCGGGCGGCGGGCTCCCTCACGTCAGCCTGATTCGTCGCGGGGTGCGGGGTCTCGGGGCTTCGGGAGTGGGACCCGGATCGCCGGGCGCGGACCGCGCCGCGGCCCGCCTTCACCGGCCCGCCGGTCCCGTGCTGAGCGGCCGCCGGGGTCCGGGGGGACCATGGAAGCACCGCGGGGTGCGGGCGACGCCGCCGGAGCCAGGAGCCGACGGGGCGCCGCGCGTCGCGTTCATGGGCGGAGGGAGTGCCCGGGATGAGTACAGCGGTCCCCTTCGGTTCCGCGGCCGACGGGCCGGACTCCGGGGCGCCGCAGCGCAGCGGGCTGCTGGATCTGCTCGGTGTCGCGGCGGTGGTCCTGGACGCCGAGGGACGGATCGCGCTGTGGAGCCCGCAGGCCGAGTCGCTCTTCGGCTACACCGCGCAGGAGGCGCTGGGCCAGTTCGCGGGGCGGCTGCTGGTGCACGAGCAGCACCTGGACCTGGTGGTCAAGTTGTTCACCGAGGTGATGGGGACGGGCCAGAGCTGGGCGGGAGCCTTTCCCGTCCGGCGCAAGGACGGCAGCACCCGGCTGGTGGAGTTCCGCAATATGCGGCTGCTGGACGACCGCGGTGACTTCTACGCGCTGGGCATCGCCACCGACGAGGCGACCCTGCGCCAGGCGGAACGGGACGTGGCGCTGTCCACACGGCTGGTGTCCCAGTCCCCGATCGGGCTGGCCGTCCTGGACACCGACCTGCGCTACCTGGCCGTCAATCCGGCGCTGGAGCGGATGAACGGCGTCCCCGCCGAGGAGCATCTGGGCCGGTCGGTCCGCGAGGTGCTGCCGTTCCTGGAGGTGGCGGAGATCGAGGCCGCGCTGCGGCAGGTCCTGCAGACCGGACGCCCCCTGGTCGACGAGTACACGGTGGGGCGCACCCCCGCCGACCCCGACCACGATCACGCCTGGTCGGTCTCCTACTACCGGCTCGAGGATCCCGGCGGGCGGGTCCTCGGGGTGGCCGGCCTGCTGGTGGATGTCACCGACCGGCACCGCGCCGCCACCGAGGCGGCCCGCGCCCGGCGGCGCCTGGCCCTGCTGGCCGACGGCTCGGCCCGTATCGGCACCACCTTGGAGGTGGAACGGACCGCCCGCGAGCTGGCGGACGTCGCCGTGCCCGAGGTCGCCGACGTGGCGGCGGTGGACATCCTGGATTCCGTACTGGAGGACCGCCCGCCCACGGCACCCGGCGCCCGCCCGGCCCTCTTCCGGGCCCTCGCGGTGAAGGCCGCGTACCCCAACGCGGCCGTCGACGCCGCCGACCCTCCCGGCCACCTCGCCAGCTACGGAGCCGACCGGCTGGTCACCCAGTGCGTGCGCACCGGTCGCCCCATCCTGATACGTCACGTCGAGGAGCGGGACCTCGCCCGCATCGCCCGTGACCCCGAGGCCGCCGCCCTCCTGGCCCGTGCCGGCGTCCACACCTACCTGACGACGCCGCTGATCGCCCGCGGCGGGGTGCTCGGCGCGCTCGGCCTCACCCGCGCCCGCAATCCGCTGCCCTTCGACGAGGACGACCTCACCCTCGCCGGTGAACTGGCCGACCGCGCCGCGGTGTGCATCGACAACGCCCGCCTGTACCAGAGCCTGCGCGACGCCGCCGTCACCCTCCAGCGCAGCCTGCTTCCGGACCGCCCGCCCCAGCAGAGGGGCCTGGAGATCGCCACCCGCTACCAGCCCGCCGGAACCACCATCGAGGTCGGCGGCGACTGGTTCGACGTCATCCCCCTCGTGGGCGAGAAGACCGCGCTCGTCGTGGGCGATGTGATGGGCAGCGGCATCAACGCCGCCACCACCATGGGACGCCTGCGCACCGCCACCTCCACCCTGGCCGACCTGGACATCCCACCGGCCGATGTGCTGCGGCACATCGACAAGATCACCAGCGGTCTGAACCAGTACGCCACCTGCGCCTACGCCGTCTACGACCCGCACCACGCCCGCTGCCACATCGCCGTGGCCGGACATCTGCCCCCGGTGCTGGTGCGCGCGGGCCGACCCCCCGAGCTGCTCGACCTGCCCACCGGCGTACCCCTCGGCGTCGGCGGCATCGCCTTCGAAGACACCAGCTTCGGCCTGCGCCCCGGCGACCAGCTGGTCCTCTACACCGACGGCCTGGTCGAGACCCGCCACCACGCCATCGACGAGCGCCTGGCCCTCCTCCTCCATCTGCTGGACGGCCCCGACCGGCCTCTGGAGGACACCTGCGACCGGCTCCTCGACGCCCTGCGCGATCCGGACGACCACGACGACGTCGCCGTACTCATCGCCCGGCCCCGGTAGCGCGCCCGGCGCCCCCGGCGGCTACTGCCCCGTCTCGGCCAGATCGCGCTGGATGACCCGCGCGGCACCCTCGATGGCGGCCACGCCGTCCTTCATGGTGCGGTTGCCGTGGGAGAGGACGGCCATCCCGTAGTCGTGGCCGTTGCCGGTGAAGGCGCCGACGCTGTGCACCCGCCAGCCGTGGGTCGCCCGCGGCAGCCAGCCGTTCTTGACGTGCACCGTGGCCGAGGCGGGCGCTCCGGCGGGCACGCCCCACTGCTGGTCCCGTTCGACCCGGTGCATCAGGTCGAGGGCATAGGCCCGGTCCGAGGCGGAGAGCACGGCGTTCTCCGAGGTGAGCAGCCGCATCAGCGTCAGCTCGTCGCCCGCGGTGATCTGGGTGAGCCCCCATGACCCGCCCTTGCCCGGCACGGTGTCGTGCATCTTCGCCAGGTCCAGGAACCGCTGGAAGCCGGCCGTGCCGATCCGGTGCCAGAGGGCGTCGGTCGAGGCGTTGTCCGACTTGGTGATCATGGCGGTGGCCCAGTGGGCCTCCTGCGGCGTGAGGTGGCGGTGCGCCTCCCCGGCCTGGCGGAGCAGCGCCCCGAGCACGGTGACCTTGACCACGCTCGCGGAGTCGAAGTGCGTACCGGCCTGGTACCGGCAGACGGTCCCGGTGGGCCGGTCGTAGACGGCCAGTGCCGAGCTGCCCTTGCGCCCGTCGAGGGCGGCGGCGATGTCCTGGGACAGCTTGGGCGCCAGGCCGGACTTCTCCGAGGTGCACACGACCTTCGAGCCGCCGGCCGGGGCGCTGGCGGTGCTCGCCGCGGCCGGGCTCGCAGTGTTGAGGGCCGCCAGCAGCGATCCGCCGGCCACCACCGCGACCAGCCCGCGGCGTGCGCAGCGAGAGATGCGCGATGCGTGCATAAGGAATTCCGTTCCGGCCGCCCGGTGCGGGGTGCGGCGCTCACTTCCGTTCATGGGCGACGGTGACGATACGGGGGCCGGTAGGGACCACCTCGAAGGAACAGGGCGAAATGTCCAAATTTGTCGGCGTCATCGAAATGTGACGTTCGCCAAATCGGGCACGTTTTTTCCGCCCTGTCCCTCCCGTGCCGGGCCCGCTCGTGTCCCTACTGCTGCCCCGCCAGCACCTCCGGCCGCAGCAGCGCCGCGAGCCGGTCGGCCGGCAGCAGCCCCCGCTCCAGCACCAGTTCCGCCACCCCGCGCCCCGAGGCCAGCGCCTCCTTCGCGATGGCGGTCGCGGCGGTGTAGCCGATGTGCGGATTGAGCGCCGTGACCAGGCCGACGGAGTTCTCCACGGTCGCGCGCAGCGCCTCGGTGTTGGCCGTGATGCCGGACACGCAACGCTCGGCGAGGGTGCGGCAGGCGGCCCGCAGATGGGTGATGCTCTCCGACAGCGAGTGCAGGATGACCGGCTCGAACGCGTTGAGCTGCAGCTGCCCCGCCTCGGCGGCCATGGTGATGGTGACGTCATTGCCGATCACCTCGAAGGCCACCTGATTGACGACCTCGGGGATCACCGGGTTGACCTTCCCGGGCATGATGCTCGAGCCCGCCTGCACCGACGGCAGATTGATCTCCGCGAGCCCGGCCCGCGGCCCGGAGGAGAGCAGCCGCAGATCGTTGCAGCTCTTGGAGAGCTTCACGGCGATCCGCTTCAGAACGCCCGACAGATGCACAAAGGCCCCGCAGTCCTGGGTGGCCTCCACCAGATTCGCCGCGGTGACCAGCGGCAACCCGGTGATCGCGGCGAGATGGCGGCGGGCCGCCTCCGCGTAGCCCTCGGGAGCGTTGAGGCCGGTGCCGATGGCGGTGGCACCGAGGTTGATCTCATGGATGAGCAGGGCGGCCTCGGCCAGCCTGCTCTGGTCCTCCTCCAGCATCACGGCGTACGCGGAGAACTCCTGCCCCAGCGTCATCGGCACGGCGTCCTGCAGCTGGGTACGCCCCATCTTCAGAACGTCGCGGAACTCCGTCGCCTTCGCGGCGAATGCCTCACGCAGCACCGTCATCGTCTCGAGCAGCTCGTGGACGGCGATGATCGTGGCCACCTTCACCGCGGTGGGATAGACGTCGTTGGTGGACTGGCCGAGGTTGACGTCCTCGTTGGGATGCAGATGCCGGTAGTCGCCCTTGGCGTGGCCCAGGATCTCCAGCGCCCGGTTCGCGATGACCTCGTTGGCGTTCATGTTCGTCGACGTGCCGGCGCCGCCCTGGATGACGTCGACGACGAACTGGTCGTGCAGCAGCCCCGTTTCGCGGATGTCCCGGCAGGCGGCCGCGATGGCGTCGGCCTTCTTCGGGGCGAGCAGCCCGAGGTCCTCGTTGGCCCGCGCGGCGGCCTCCTTGACGGCGGCGAGGGCGTCGATCAGATGCGGGTAGGCGGAGATCGCCGTGCCGGTGATCGGGAAGTTCTCCACGGCGCGCAGGGTGTGGACGCCCCAGTAGGCGTCGGCGGGTATGTCGCGGTCACCGAGGAGGTCGTGTTCGCGGCGGTGGCCGGCGGTGGCAGTCATGGCGCAGGTGGTCCTTTGTGAGGGAGGGAAGGGTGCGACTAACGAGGTGAGGGGAGACGGGAGTTACGGGGTCACGGGGGAGGGGGTTACGGGACGGAGACGGGCGCCAGCGCGCCCGCCGCCCGCAGCGCGCCGACGCTCTTGCCGCCCCCGATGACCGGCGCGGTGGCGAACGCGGCAAGGGTCCGGGGATCGACGCCGCAGCGCTCGAGGGCCGCGGCCGTCACCGGCATCCGCGCGCGGTCCGCGCCGTCGGCGATCTTGACGCCGACCGCCCGGCCGTCCGGCAGCGCCGCGATCCCCACCCCCTCGAACCCGTCCTTGGCGATCAGCCCGGGGATCGCGCGCATCAGCCGGGTGACGTCCCGGCCCCCGCCGGCGACCATCTCCGGATGCGCGCGCATGGCGTCGGCGACCCGCCCCTCTTCCGTCTCGGGTGCGGCGGTCGCCAGCCGTGCCACGGCCCTGGTGAGGCCGTGCAGCGATACGGAGAACAGCGGCGCCCCGCAGCCGTCGAACGTGACCCGGGCGATGCCCTGCCCGGTCAGGTCCTCGACCGTCGCGGCGATCTCCCACTGGAGCGGATGCCCGGGGTCGAGGTAGTCCTCCAGGCGAAAGCCCCGTGCGCGGGCCGTGATCAGCATCGCGGCGTGCTTGCCCGAGCAGTTCTGCGCGAGCCGGGAAGGTCCCAGGCCCCGCCGCAGCCAGTCGTCGCGTTCCGGGGCTCCGTACGGCAGATCCGGGACATTGCGCAGATCGTCCTCGCTCAGCCCGGCCGAGTGCAGCATGCGCAGGGCCGTGGCCAGATGGCGTTCCTCGCCGGAGTGGCTGGCCGCGGTGAGCGCCAGCGACGCGGCATCCAGCGGCGGCAGGCCCGCACGCAGCAGGCCGACCGCCTGGACCGGCTTCAGCGCCGAGCGCGGATAGAACGCGGCCTCGACGTCGCCCGCCTGGAACTCCACGCTGCCGTCCGCCGCCAGCACCACGACCGAGCCGTGGTGGACGCCTTCGACCAGGCCCCCGCGCACCACATGGGCGACGGGAACATGCGCCGGCTCCCGGGCGTCGGGCGGTGCGCCGGGTGTGCGACGGGGCGGCAGGGTGGTGTGCGTCATCATCAACTTCCGGTGTTCTTCGCTTACTTGGTGTTGTCGGCGCGGTCGAGCGCGGCCGCGTCCCGCAGGGTCCCGACCCGGCGCCGTACCAGGAACCAGCCGCCGGCCAGCGCGGCCGCGATCGCCGGCAGGCACAGCACGGTCGTCCGGCCGGGCCCGCCGTCCGCCCACATCAGCACCAGCACCGATGCCAGGAAGACCAGCGTCACGATCTCGGTCCACGGGGAGCCGGGGAGGCGGTAGCCGGGGCGGACGGCCAGCCCGGCGCGGGCCTTTCGCCAGAAGAGCAGATGACAGACCATGATCATGGCCCAGGTGCTCAGGATGCCGATCGCCGCGAAGTTCAGCACGATCTCGAACGCCTCGCTCGGCACCAGGTAGTTGAGGCCCACGCCCAGCACACAGATCCCGGAGGTGAGGAGGATCCCGCCGTACGGGACCCGGCTGCGGCTCATCACGCCGGTGAACCGCGGGGCGGATCCGGACATCGCCATGGAGCGCAGAATGCGGCCGGTCGAGTAGAGGCCGGAGTTGAGGCTGGACATCGCGGCGGTGAGGACCACCAGGTTCATCACCCCGCCCGCCGCGGGCACCCCCACCCGGGACAGCACGGTCACGAAGGGCGACTCGCCGGCCGAGTACGCGTTCCAGGGCAGCAGCATCGCCAGCAGGACCACCGAGCCGACGTAGAACAGCGCCACCCGCCACATGATGGAGTTGATCGCCCTGGGCATGATCTTCTCCGGCTCCGCGGTCTCCCCGGCAGTGACGCCGACCAGCTCGACCGAGGCATAGGCGAAGACGACGCCCTGGACCACCAGCAGCATCGCCAGCGTCCCGGTCGGGAAGACGCCGCCGTTGTCGGTGATCAGCGAGGGCCCGGGGGTGTGGCCGGCGACCGGATGCTGGGTGACCAGCAGGAAGATGCCGATCAGCATGAAGACGACCAGCGCACCGACCTTGACGATCGAGAACCAGAATTCCAGTTCACCGAAGATCTTCACGGAGATGAGATTCACGGTCAGCACGACCGCGAGCGCGATCAGCGCGATCACCCACTGGGGAATGTCGGAGAACATTCCCCAGTAGTGCGTATAGGTCGCCACCGCCGTGATATCGGCGATTCCGGTCGTCGCCCAGTTCAGGAAATACATCCAGCCCGCGACGAACGCCCCCTTTTCGCCGAGGAATTCCCGGGCGTACGAGACGAAGGCCCCCGACGACGGCCGGTGCAGCACCAGCTCGCCCAGGGCCCGTACGACGAGGAACGCGAAGATTCCGCAGACCGCGTACGCCACCGCCAGCGACGGCCCGGCGGCCGCGAGCCGGCCGCCCGCGCCGAGGAACAGCCCGGTGCCGATGGCCCCACCGATGGCGATCATGTTCACATGCCGGGATTTCAAGGACTTCTGGTACCCGGCATCGCCCGCGTCGACATGCCCGCCGCCGGAGTGCTCCTGCGTCCGCAGGTCCCGCTGCCGTTCTTCCTGCTGGAGGGATTGCTCGCTCACGCCTGATCCTCTTCGTCGGGGGAGGGGGTGGGCGTACGGCGCGTCGGCCGCACGATGGTGCTCAGCGTCGACTCGACGCGGGCGAGGTGGTGGGTCATGGCTTCCACCGCGTCATGCTCGGAGCGGTCGACCAGCGCCTCCACGATCGCCCGGTGCTCGCGGTTCGACTGCTCGCGCCGCCCGCCGAGCTCGTTGAGGAAGGTCGACTGCCGGGCCAGCGCATCGCGGATCTCCTCGATGACCCGCCGGAAGACCGGATTCCGCGCGGCCTCGGCGACGGCCAGATGGAAGAGGGTGTCCATCGCCACCCAGGCGGTGGTGTCGGTTTCCCGCTCCATCCGCTCCAGCAGGCGCATGAGGTGATCGAGGTCCTCGGGCGTCCGGCGCACGGCCGCGTACCCGGCCACCGGGATCTCCACATGCCGCCGCACCTCGAGCAGGTCGCTGGCCGCGTAGTCACCGAACCGCGGATCCTCGTCCGCACCGGCCGAGATGACGAAGGTGCCCTTGCCGGTGCGCGAGACCGTGAGGCCCATCGTCTGCAGCGCCCGCAGCGCCTCCCGGAGCACGGGTCTGCTCACCTCCAGCCGTCGGCACAGCTCCGCCTCCGACGGCAGCTTGTCCCCGACCGCGTAATCACCGCGCTCGATGGCACCGCGGAGATGGCTCAGCACGGCTTCCATGGCGCTGACGCGCCTGGGCATCTCGCCAGCTGTCTGGCTGTCTGACAGGTTCACCCCGGGATAGTCGGCCGCCTGAGGGCGGGGTGTCAAGGGGTGTGCCGGTGCTCGTTCGGCGGAGCGCACGGCGTGGCGGGCGGCGAGGGGCGGGGGCACAGGGGGCAACCGCCCCGCGGTGGGCGCCGGGTGGGGGCGGCGAGAGCGCTTTCGCGTGCAGCCGTGCGCCCTGTCCATATGCCGGACCCGGCCGCCAGCATGGGCACAGCAGCGCCCGCGACCGGCTCGGAGGCCGCCCGATGGACGTCACCACCCTCACCCAGCTCTCCGACGACGCCTATGTACGGCTTGTCCTCGACAATGCCCACCCTCCGGCACGTGACGGGGAGACCTGGGAATTACTCATCAGCCCCACCTTGATCGACCGCACCCGCGACACGCTGTCCGGCCTGGTGCAGCGCAATGTCTCCGCCCTGCGGAAACGAAAGGCCGAGCGCGAGGCATTCCAGGCCGCGTGCTTCGCCCGGGGACCGGCCGGGAAAAAGGACTGGTTCGATACGCGGAACGATTACGAGGAATGGCGGCACCGCGCCGCGAATTTCGCCCGTACCGTCCAGAACGCCCTCGCCGACGTCAACCGCGCCAAGCGCGACCTCAACCGCACCGCGAACCACAGCGTGGCCCAGGAGCACCGCGAATGTCTGCGCAGGCTGGCCCTCGCGGTGCAGCGGCACCAGGCCGCGCACGCCCGCGCCGGGCGCATCGCGGAGCGGCCGGACCATGAGCTGTGGCGGGCCCTGGACCGGATCATGGTGCCGATAGGCCCGGACAGCGAGCCGACGCCGCTGCGCACCATGCTCGATGTCTATTGGACCGATGCGGCACCGGTGGACACCGCGACCGGACAACGCACCGGCGCGGGACGAGCGGGGCGGTCGGCGCCGGTGCCCGCGGCGAGCGGGGGTGTGCCGCCTACGCGCCCGTCGGCTGGGTCGTGCGGGCGAGTTCGCGGCGCAGGCGCTGGAAGGGGCGGGGGCGGTTGACGGCGAGGACGGCCGTGGTGCGGCCCTCGCGTTCGTAGCAGGCCAGGAAGCTGCGGTCGTCGGGGGAGCCCTCGAGGACGCGGGGCGTGTCGGCGGCCCGGCGGTGGCCGGCGAACTGGAGGCGTACCCCGTATTGGTCGGACCAGAAGTAGGGCACCGCGCGATGGGTGGCGACGGTGCGGCCGGCAAGGAGGTTGCGTACGGCGACGGTGGCCTGTTCGGTGGCGCTGGTCCAGTGTTCGGCGCGGGTGCCGTCCACTGTGGCCACGTCGCCGACGGCCACGACGGTGGGAAGCGGGGTGACGCAGCCCGCGTCGCAGCGCACCCCGTCGTCGAGCGGCAGCCCGGAGCCCGCGAGCCAGTCGGTGCGGGGGCGTACGCCGATGCCGACGACGACCACGGAGGCGGGCAGCAGCCGCCCGTCGGTCAGCTCGACTCCGGTGACCCGGTTGCCGGGCCCGTCGCAGCGCAGGTGGGCGACGCCGGTGCCGGTGAGCAGCCGGACATCGTGGTCCGCGTGCAGGGAAGCGCAGAACCGGGCCATTTCGGCGCCGAGTTGGGGGACGAGGGGGAGCGGGGCGGCCTCGACGACGGTGACGTGGTGGCCGAGAGCGGCGCAGGACGAGGCGACCTCGGCGCCGATGAAGCCGCCGCCGATCACCACGACGTCGGCCGCGCCGCGGGTCAGGTCCGCGCGCAGCGCCTGGGCGTCGTCGAGGGTGCGCAGGGTGTGGGTTCCGGCGGGGGCCGGGCCGGGGAGGCGTCGCGGGGTGGCTCCGGTGGCGATGACCACGCCGTCGGTGACCAGGGACCGGCCGCCGTCGAGGAGCACCGTGCGCGCGCCGGTGTCGAGGCCGGTGGCGCGCGTGCCGAGCAGCCACTCGGCGTCGAGTTCGGTGGTCTCTTCGGCGTCGGCCAGGGCCAGTTGGCCGTGGTTGGCGGTGGCGCCGGTGAGGAAGTCCTTGGACAGCGGCGGGCGGTCGTAGGGGTGGTGGGGCTCGTCCCCCACGATGACCAGGCGGCCGTCGAAGCCCTGGGCGCGCAGCGCCCGCGCCGCGTACAGCCCCGCCAGCGAGGCACCGATGACGGCGATCGACTTCATGCGGCGATTCCTTTCCCGGCGGTGCGAGGGACGGGGACGCGGGGGTGCGCCGTGCGGTCCGCGAGGGGCGGGGGAGGGCGGTGCCCGGCCCGAGGGGCGGGCGGCCGGGCCGGGGCTCCGGCACGGAGATCGAATGAAGCGGCGCGCAGCGGGCAGCCGACCAGACACCCCTTCAGCCGGCCGCCGGAGCGTGCGGCGTCCTGGTGGGGACGGGTGTCGTCGATGGCGTACGGCTCTCCGTCGGCGTGGCAGACGTCGATCGGAGGAGCGAAATCGATGCGGCAGACGGAAATCACACGGCCCCCCAGTTGCTGTTCGGCCTGTTCGGGCCGATCGGCCTGTTCGGCGAAGAAGCGTTTCGCAGTGCGCACGGTGGAGCGTTATGCGCAACAGAATCCCGGTGGGGG
Source organism: Streptomyces sp. NPDC101227 (assembly GCF_044767545.1). NCBI lineage: Bacteria > Bacillati > Actinomycetota > Actinomycetes > Kitasatosporales > Streptomycetaceae > Streptomyces > Streptomyces sp. NPDC101227. Next base: position 246,029 of record NZ_JBIWOD010000002.1, read on the forward strand.
AGAGGCGCGTCAAGGGCTCTCCGCCAACGCCGCCCAGGGACCGGGGCGCCGGGCGGTGGATCCGGCCGGATGACGGACATGACGGCGGACACGACGGCGGCCGCGGCAGTGGGCACGGCGGCGGGCACGGCCGGGGTATCCACGGTGCACGGTGCCACGGATCCGGCGGCGGAGGCGGCAACGGCCCGGCGGGCCACGGAGAAGCCGCCGAAAGGGCCGGTCAGCGCGGTACGGTCGGTGGACCGGGCGGTCACCGTCCTGGAGATCCTCGCCCGGCACGGCGAGGCCGGGGTGACCGAGGTCGCCGACGAGCTGGGCGTGCACAAATCGACCGCGTTCCGGCTGCTCGGGGTGCTGGAGAACCGGGGGCTGGTGACGCAGGAGCAGGAGCGCGGCAAGTACTACCTCGGCGCGGGGGTGTTGCGGCTGGCCGGCGCGGCGGCCGTGCGGCTGGACATCTCGCGGGAGGGCGCGGCGGTCTGCCGGAGCCTCGCCGACGAGCTGGGCGAGACGGTCAATATCGCGGTGCTCGACAACAACGCCGCCGTCAACATCATGCAGGCGCGCGGCCCGGCCTCGGTCACCGCACAGAACTGGCTCGGCCGGCGCACGCCGCTGCACGCCACCTCCAGCGGCAAGGCGCTCCTCGCCCACCAGCCGGAATCGGTCCAACAGGCCGTACTGGCAAGGGAATTGACCCGGTTCACCGAGCGGACGATCATCTCGCCGGCCGCGGTGCGCCGCGAGCTGGCGGAGGTGGCCGAGCGGGGATTCGCGGTGGCGATCGAGGAGCTCGAGCGCGGACTGCGGGCGGTGGCCGCGCCGGTACGGGCGCGCGACGGCGCGGTCGTCGGGGCGATCAGCGTGTCGGCGCCCGCGTACCGGCTGGCCGAGGAGCGGCTCGCGGAGGTGATCAAACGCACCGTCGCCGCCGCCCGGGAGCTGTCGCGGCGGCTGGGATGCGCGTGGTGATCGGGTGACGGGGGTTGCCGATGTGGATGCGGGGCCGGAGCGGACGAACCGGCCCCGCATCCGCGTCCGCGGCCGTGACCAGCCGATGACGAAGAGTCGGACCGGACCTCTTGACGCTGCCGAGGCGGCACTCCCACGATGTCTCTCATCGCGCAACCAGTCGTGCACAGCGCAACACTGGGCCGGCAGGAGGAGGGCCATGTCCCGTACGCCCGCAAAGAGTTCCCGTGTGGTGGTCATCGGCGCCGGCATCGTCGGCTGCTCGCTCGCCGACGAGCTGACCGCCCGTGGCTGGACCGATGTCACCGTCCTCGAACAGGGCCCGCTCCCGGCGCCCGGCGGCTCCACCTCACACGCCCCCGGCCTGGTCTTCCAGACCAGCCCGTCCAAGACCATGACCGAGTTCGCCGCCTACACCGTCCGGAAGTTCGGCTCCCTCCAGGTGGACGGACAGTCCTGCTTCGATCAGGTCGGCGGCCTGGAAATCGCCACCACCGAAGCCCGCTGGGCCGATCTGCACCGCAAGGCCGGGCTCGCCGCCTCCTGGGGCGTACGCGGCGAACTGCTCACCCCGCGGCAGTGCAAGCAGCTGTGGCCGATGCTGGACGAGACCAGGCTCCACGGCGGCCTCCACACCCCGGACGACGGCCTGGCCCGCGCCCTGCCCGCCTGCCGCGCGCAAATGGCCCGGGCCGAGGGCCGCGGCGCCCGCTTCCTGGAGCGGCACACCGTCACCGGCATCGAGCGGGCGGACGGCCGCGTCACCGGAGTCGTCACCGACCGGGGCACCTTCCCCGCCGACCATGTCGTGACGGCCGCCGGCTTCTGGGGCCCGGTGATCGGCGCGCTGGCCGGAGTCGACGTACCCCTGCTGCCGCTCGCCCACCAGTACGCCAAGACCGAGCCGCTGCCCGCACTCGCCGACGCCAACGATCCCCGTGCCCGGGCGGGCAGGCCGATCCTGCGCTTCCAGGACCGCGACCTCTACTTCCGCGAGCACACCGACACCGCCGGGAGCCGCCTGGGGATCGGCTCCTACGCCCACCGCCCGATGCCCGTCGACCCCCGCGCCGTGCCCGCCTTCGACGACGCGCCCGTCATGCCGTCCTCCCTGCCCTTCACCGAGGACGACTTCGCCCCGAGCTGGCAGGACAGCATCGGGCTGCTCCCCGCCCTGGGCGAGTCCCGGGTGGCCGAGGGCTTCAACGGCGTCTTCTCCTTCACCCCCGACGGCATGCCGGTCCTCGGCGAATCCCGCGAACTGCGCGGATTCTGGCTGGCCGAGGCGGTCTGGGTCACCCACTCCGCGGGCGTCGCCAAGGCCGTCGCCGAATGGATGACGGACGGCCGCCCCGCCACCGACATCCACGAGTGCGACCTCGCCCGCTTCGAGGACGCCCAGCGCTCACCCGCGTACATCGCCGAGCGCGGCGCACAGAACTTCGTCGAGGTGTACGACGTCATCCACCCGCTCCAGCCGATGGAGCGGCCCAGGCCGCTGCGCACCAGTCCCTTCTACGCCCGCCAGCAGGAGCTGGGCGCGTACTTCCTGGAGGCCGGCGGCTGGGAGCGCCCGCACTGGTACGAGGCCAACGCCCCGCTCGCCGAGGGGCTCCAACTGCCCGAGCGGGACGCCTGGTCCGCCCGCTACTGGTCACCGATCGCCGCGGCCGAGGCCCGGGCCACCCGCGAAAAGGTCGCCCTGTACGACATGACCCCGCTGCGCAGGCTGGAGGTCACGGGCCCGGGAGCGCTGGACTTCCTGGACCGTATGACCACCAACAACCTGCGCAAGAAGCCCGGCGCGGTCACCTACACCCTGCTCCTGGACGAGACCGGCGGCATCCGCTCCGATCTCACCGTCGCCCGCCTGGCCCCCGACCGCTTCCAGGTCGGCGCCAACTCCCCGGCAGACCTCGACTGGTTGCTGCGGCACGCGCCCGGGGGAGGAGCCGAGAGCGGGGGAGGAGTCCACCTCAAGGACATCACCTCCGGCACCTGCTGCATCGGCGTCTGGGGGCCGCTCGCCCGCGACCTCGTCCAGCCGCTGACCCGCGACGACTTCTCGCACGAGGGCTTCGGCTACTTCCGCGCGAAGCACACCTACCTCGGCCATGTGCCGGTGACGGCGATGCGGCTGAGTTACGTCGGTGAGCTGGGCTGGGAGCTGTACACCACCGCCGACCTGGGACTTCGGCTCTGGGACACGCTGTGGGAGGCGGGCCGCGCGCACGGCGTGATAGCGGCCGGCCGCAGCGCCTTCAACAGCCTGCGCCTGGAGAAGGGCTACCGGGCCTGGGGCACCGACATGACCGCCGAGCACCACCCGTACGAGGCGGGGGTCGGCTTCGCCGTCCGCCGGGACAAGGACTTCGTCGGCCGGGCCGCGCTGGAAGAACACGGAACCCCCGCCCGCAAGCTCACCGCGCTCCTCCTCGACGACCCCGCCGCGCACGTCCTCGGCAAGGAGCCCGTGCATGTCGACGGAGCCCCGGCCGGCTATGTGACCAGCGCCGCCTACGGCTACACCCTGGGCCGGTGCATCGCCTACGCCTGGCTGCCGCCGCTCGGCACCGGCACCGGCGTGGACATCGAGTACTTCGGCCGGAAGGTCCCGGCGACCGTCGCCGACGAGCCGCTCTTCGACCCGAAGATGACCCGTATCCGCCGCTAGGGCGCGTCCGGACACGTCCTAGCGGCGTCGTCCTCTGGCCCCCGTTCGACATCGAGCACTTCACCCCCTCCCCGCGCTTCGCCGGGGAGACCCCCGGCCGGCCCGCCGCAGCGGCCGTTTGAGGAGGGCACCATGATGACCCCGTCCACGACGACCACCGCCGTCACGAGCACCCCGGCCGCGCCCCCGGCCGCGCCCCCGGCCGGCCCCCCTGCCGCCGCCCCGAGCCTGATCGCCACCCTCGCCGGCCACTACTACACCGACCCCGAGATCTTCCGCCAGGAACAGGAGAAGATCTTCGAGCGGCTGTGGTTCTGCGCGGTGCGCGGCGCCGACCTGGACAAGCCCGGGGCGTTCCGTACCGTACGCGTCGGCCGGGAGAGCGTCCTGATCACCCGTAACCGCGCCGGCGAGCTGCGCGCCTTCCTCAACATCTGCCGGCACCGCGGTGCGCAGCTGTGCACCGAGGAGTCGGGCGAGGTCCGCCGCAACCTGCAATGCCCCTACCACGCCTGGACCTACGACCTGGACGGCCGTCTGGTGGCCGCCCCCAATCTGCAGAAGATGCCGGACATCGACCGTGGCGAGCGCGGCCTGGTCACCGTCCCGCTCCGCGAATGGCTCGGCTATGCCTGGGTGTGCCTGGCCGACGAGCCCCCGTCCTTCGAGGAGACGGTGATCGACGCGGCCGTCGAGCGGCTGGGCGACCCGGCCGCCATCGACCGCTACCGCACCGAAGGGCTCGCCCTGGGCAAGCGCCTGACGTACGACGTCCGCGCCAACTGGAAGCTCATCGTCGAGAACTTCATGGAGTGCTACCACTGCGCGACCATCCATCCCGAACTGACGGATGTCCTGCCGGAGTTCGCGGACGGCTTCGCCGCGCAGTACTACGTCGGCCACGGTGCCGAGTTCGCGGCGGAGGCGCAGGGGTTCACGGTGGACGGCGGCGCGGGGTTCGGCCGGCTGCCCGGCATCGAGGACGGGCAGGACCGCCGTTACTACGCGATCACCGTCCGGCCGCAGGTGTTCGTCAATCTCGTTCCGGACCATGTCATCGTCCACCGGATGTTCCCGATGGCCGCCGACCGCACCGTCGTCGAATGCGACTGGCTGTACCTGCCCGAGGTCGTCGGATCCGGGGCGGATGTCTCCCGCTCCGTCGAACTCTTCCACCGGGTCAACACCCAGGACTTCGACGCCTGTGAGCGCACCCAGCCGGCCATGGACTCCCGTGCCTACCGGGACGGCGGCGTGCTCGTCCCCAGCGAGCACCACATCGGGGCCTTCCACCGCTGGGTCACCGAGCACCTGGGCTGAGATCGGCGCAGGTGGGGACCCGTTCCGGTGGTCGCGATACGGTCGCGGCATGGCTGACTCCCGGTTGACCACCCCCTCGTTCCTCGTGCTCGGCATCATCGACAAGCTGGGTGAGGCCAGTCCCTACGACGTGAAGGTCGAGGCCGCCCGCACGGTGGCGCCGTTCTGGTCGATGCCGCACGCGCAGGTGTACGCGCAGTGCGACCGCCTCCTGGCGGCGGGCCTGTTGTCGGAGGTCCGGCAGACGGGCGGGCGGAACCGGCGGTTGATGACACTGACCGCGGAGGGCAGGACGGCCCTGGAGGAATGGCTGTCCGACCCGGCCTTCGTACCGGTCGAGGCGCGCGAGCGGGGCATCCTGAAACTGTGGTTCGGGGCCCGGCCGGAGGTGCTCGCGCCGGTACAGCTCGCCGAGCACCACGGCACGCTCGCCGGCTACGAGGAACTCGCGGAGAGCGTCGGCGACTTGCTGACGCGGGGGCAGCGCGAGGCGCTGGAGTTCGGGATCCGCTATGAGCGGATGATGGTCGATTTCTGGCAGTGGGTGGAGCGGCGCGACGCGTGATGCCGCCGCGGTGACCGTTGACCAAGGCGACGGTTCCCCCTTACCTTCTCGATAGTCCAGAAAGGACTATCGAGGGCCGGGGGGCCATGGGGCCGCGGTCTAGGGAGTCGCCATGAACCGTCAGAGTCCGAGGAGGGTCGTCTGGCGCCGCGTGGCCGCGATCTCCGTGGTGGTCGTCTGTGTGGGCTACGCGCCGATCGCGATGACCGAGCTGTGGCCGTATGCGCACCGCGGCGCACCGGCGTTCGGGGAGTGGATCCTCGGCCGCGCGGTATCGCCGCGCTATGTCGCGGACGCCCTTGCGACCCGTGTCGGGCCGTACGGGCGCAGCCTGGCGGCGATGATCGTGCATTCGGTTCTGGGGGGTGCGCTGATGCTGCTCGGGCCGCTCCAGCTGCTCTCGGCGGTGCGGCGGCGCATCCGGCTGCACCGTGTGCTGGGGGTGGTGTTCGCGGTGACGGTGTATGTCTCGATGGCGGGCGCCGCGGTCTATCTGGTGCGCACCGCGCCGGGTGATGCGTTCAGCGGGGCGGCGTTCTGGATCGTGCTCGCCACCATCCTGGTCGGCACCGTGCTGAGCGTGACGTACGGGATCTTCGCCGCCGTCGGGAGGCTCCCCGACCTGCATCAGCGGTGGATGCTGCTGTGCTACGGGTTCCTGATGACCGCTCCGCTGCTGCGACTTGAGTGGGGCGCGCTCCCGTTGATCCTTCCCGGGCTGTCCATGGAGGACATCAACCGCGTTGCCATCATGCACCTCGGGTCGGTGGTCGCGTTCGGTGCGTTGGTCGCCTCGCGGGCGATGGACAAGCGTGTGAGTGTTTCCGGGGTTTCGGGGACGTGGGTGCCGATGCCGGTGCTTGCGGTGGCGCATCTCGTCGGTGCGGTTGCCCTGGTGTGGATCGGCAGGTCGTACCTGGGGTGGGGTGCGGGAGGGCGGCGGCTGTTGTTGGCCTATCTGATTCCGTACGTCCTGGCTTACGCGGTCATGCTCGTCCGTCAGCGGCGGGCGGGCCGGGAGGGGCGGAGCTGGGCGCGCGAGGAGTGGCGGCTGCACCTGGCCGCCCTGTGCCTGGCTCCCGTGCTGTCGGCCGGTGCCGGGCTGCTGTTCGAGCGGTATGCGGGGCTGGACCGGCATACGGCGCTGACCGCGGGAGTGACCATCGGCTGCGGCGTGTTGGCGTTCGCGGCGACCACGGTGGTCAGCCTGCGCGTCCTGCACGGCCGCGAGCGGGTCAAGCGGGAGGGGCCGGCCGCCGCCCGGGGCTTGCGGCGGGATCCGTCGCCGGTCGCCTAGCTGTGGTGGGACGGTTTGCCGCTGCTCGGTGGGTGGGGCCGGAGGGGACGCCCCGCAACCCGTCCTCGGGCCGGGCGCTTCTGGTCCTGGACAAGGGAACCCCGGCGTTCGCTCCGGTCCCTGCGGGCGGGTTACGGGACATCCCCTCCGGCCGGTGACGCGGGCGGCCGTTGCGCCGTACCGATGACGATGGCGGTCGCCATATGGCAGGGGCGTCCCCTCCGGCCGAGGGTGCGGGCGGCCGTTGCGCCGTACCGATGACTGGCGCCTCTTGGCGCGGGCCGGCTGTTGGCCGGCAGCGCTGTGCGGGCTTTCGGATTACCTCAGGGAACGTCGTGGAAGCGGAGGGCGGATGATCAGGGAATCGAGTGGGGCGGGTGGCGGCGAAGTCATGGTTCCCGGGGCCGGACCGTCTGCCGCGGGCTCGGGTGGTCGTGAGGTGGCTCCGGCGGTCACGATGTTGGCCGGTGCGGTGGCGGTGGTCAGCGTTCTGGTCGGTGGGCTTCTGGCGGTGGTAAGCCTCAGCGGTCATGTATTGAGTGCTTGGGTCTCGCCCACGCCGCTGAGTTCCGGAGTGGTCGGTGCGGCCATGGTCGGCGTAGCGCCCGGCCTGTTCACGATCGGCCGGGCGCAGGTGTGGGAAGAGGTGCGGACGCTTGTCCTGCCGCTGGTCATCGTGCTTGTTGGGTTGTTCGTTGTGAGTGTGCTCAACGGCGGGCGGCTTCAGGCGGCTGAGGGGGGTTCGCTGGTTCTCGTCCTGTTCAGCCTCGGCTGGGTCGCCGTTCTCGGCCTGCTCGCCGTGTGTGCGGTGGTCTGCGTCGGCTGGCAGTACCGGAAGCCCGCCCTGCCGCTCGGGGAGTTGGGCGCCCCGTTGCCGGGTTGGTCGAAGCCGTTCCTGGCCGTTCTCGGATCGGCGTGGCTGGGCATCGGAGCGGGGCTGCTGGCGCTCCCGGGCTTCTGGGCCGGCTTCGTCCCCTGGAGCGTCAGTCGTCCCGACGCGCAGGCGCTTGGCGTGTGGGGCGTCGCGCTCGGCGTGGGTGTGCTGGGTGCGCTGGTCGAGGACGACCTGGGGCGGCTCCGTCCGGCGCTCCTTGCCCTCCCGGGCGTCGCGATCGCCGCGGGCGTGGTGCTGGGCGTCCGCGCCCCGGAGGTCCACTGGGTGTCCGGTCCCGGCCTGTCCCTGATCGCCCTGCTCGGTGGACTGCTGCTGGCCGGTGTGACCGGACGCCGGCTTCTGTCGCGGCGGTCGACGCTCCGGTGAGGCCGGTAGGGGAGGCGTCGGGGGGGCGTGCGCGTCTGGCGTTGCATGATCATGCGTTATGGCGCATACTCTTCCTATGTCTAAGGTTCTTACCTCCCTGCCCACCGGCGAGCGCGTCGGCATCGCCTTCTCCGGCGGCCTCGACACCTCCGTCGCGGTCGCGTGGATGCGCGACAAGGGCGCCGTCCCGTGCACCTACACCGCCGACATCGGCCAGTACGACGAGCCCGACATCGCGTCGGTGCCCGGCCGTGCGTCGGCGTACGGCGCCGAGATCGCGCGCCTGGTCGACTGCCGTGCGGCGCTGGTCGAGGAGGGCCTGGCCGCGCTCACGTGCGGCGCGTTCCACATCCGCTCGGGCGGGCGGTCCTACTTCAACACGACGCCGCTCGGCCGCGCCGTCACCGGGACCCTGCTGGTCCGGGCGATGCTCGAGGACGACGTGCAGATCTGGGGCGACGGCTCGACGTTCAAGGGCAATGACATCGAGCGGTTCTACCGCTACGGCCTGCTCGCCAACCCGCACCTGCGGATCTACAAGCCGTGGCTCGACGCGGACTTCGTCTCCGAGCTCGGCGGCCGCAAGGAGATGTCGGAGTGGCTGCTCGCCCATGACTTGCCCTATCGGGACTCCACCGAGAAGGCCTACTCCACCGACGCCAACATCTGGGGCGCCACGCACGAGGCCAAGACCCTGGAGCACCTGGACGTGTCGCTCGAGACCGTCGAGCCGATCATGGGCGTCAAGTTCTGGGACCCCTCGGTGGAGATCCCCACCGAGGACGTCACCATCGGCTTCGAGCAGGGCCGCCCGGTCACCATCAACGGCAAGGAGTTCGCTTCGGCTGTTGACCTGGTGATGGAGGTCAATGCCATCGGCGGCCGGCACGGCCTCGGCATGTCCGATCAGATCGAGAACCGGATCATCGAGGCCAAGAGCCGGGGTATTTACGAAGCCCCCGGTATGGCCCTGCTGCACGCCGCGTACGAGCGTCTCGTGAACGCGATCCACAACGAGGACACCCTCGCCCAGTACCACGCGGAGGGCCGGCGTCTGGGCCGTCTGATGTACGAGGGCCGCTGGCTGGACCCGCAGGCCCTGATGATCCGCGAGTCGCTCCAGCGCTGGGTCGGCGCCGCCGTCACCGGTGAGGTCACCCTGCGGCTGCGGCGCGGCGAGGACTACTCGATCCTCGACACGACCGGCCCGGCGTTCAGCTACCACCCGGACAAGCTGTCCATGGAGCGCACCGAGGACTCGGCGTTCGGCCCGGTCGACCGGATCGGCCAGCTGACCATGCGCAACCTGGACATCGCCGACTCCCGCGCCAAGCTGGAGCAGTACGCGGGCCTTGGCCTGCTCGGCTCCGGCGGTTCGGCGGTCGGTGCCGCGCAGGCAGCCGCCACCGGCCTCATCGGCACCCTGCCCGAGGGCGGCGCCGAGGCCATCGCCTCCCGTGGTGAGGTCTCCGGCGAGGACGAGGCCCTCGACCGTGCGGCGATGGAGTCCGGTACCGACTGACCGGAGAGCTTCAGGGGCCGCCGCCGCGCCGGAGCGCGGCGGCGGCCCGGCTCAGTTCTGTGCCTCCGCCGCGACCGGCTTCGGGATCAGGAACGACGTCGCGATGGCGAGGGCCAGGATGACGACGCCGGCGATCATGCCGGCCGTGTACCCCGCGTGCGAGGTGGGGTCCGCGGGCGCACACGCGGTCATGACCGCGTACAGCAGGGCGAAGCTGAGTCCCGCGCCGAGGTTGAAGGCGCCCGCGTTGAGGCCGGGCAGGAACCCCGGGTTCTCGCTGGGGGAGAGGACGATGCCGAGCCCGTTGAGGACGATGTTCGCGACGCCCGCGTAGGTGATGCCCACCAGGAGCGAAGCCGCCAGCAGCAGGATGTGCGAGTGGCTGCCGAGGGTGAGGAACATCAGGACGACGGTCGCCACCGCGCCGACGAGGCCGAGCCGCAGGATCCGGCCGTAGCCGAAGGTCGCGGCGAGGCGCCCGGCGACCGGGCCCATGGCGAGGCCGGCGAGGGCGTAGGGGGTCAGCGTCCACCAGGCGGACTGTTCGGCGCTCATGCCCAGTCCGGCCTGGGCGTCCTGGGCGAACGCCGGGATCAGGCCGTTCATGACGGCGAAGACACCGGTCATGGTGAGCACGGTGGTCAGCAGGGTCGCCCAGGTGGCGCGCTGCTTGAGGTGCCGGGTGGCGACCAGCGGGTGGCCGCTGCTGTTCTCGGTGCGCCAGAAGGCGGCGAAGGCGGCCACGGCGATCACGACGAGTACGGCGACCAGCGACCAGTCGGCGGCGGCGAGCTTGCCGGCCTCGTTCAGCGCGATGAGCAGGGCGCCGATGGAGACGACGAGGAAGGCGACGCCGGGCCAGTCCATACGGGTCGCGGCGGGGGCCTTGGTCTCGGGGGTGAGGGTGGCGATCAGGACCGTGGCCACGGCCGCGACCACCGCCATCGCCCAGAAGACCGACTGGAAACCGTGCCGGTCGGCGAGGTAGCCGCCGGCGAGGGAGTCGACACCGGCGATGCCGCCGTTGACGGCGGTGATCACGCCCAGCAGGGTGCCGTACCGCTTCGGCTCCTTCACCTCGACCCGCAGCATGATCAGACACAGCGGGACGACCGGGCCGGACACGCCCTGGATGATGCGGCCGACGAAGAGCATCGGCACGCTGGTCGCGAGCGCCGCGACCACACAGCCGACGACCATCAGGCCGAGCATGCCGGCCAGCACCTTGCGGCGGCCGATGACATCGCCCAGCCGGGGAAGGAAGAGGGAGAACAGCGCGGCTGAGGTGAAGAACGCGGTCTGGGTGAGGCCGATCTCCGCGGAGCTTGCGCCGAGGGTGTCCTCGATGCTCTTGAGCGCGGGGCTGAGCATGCTCGCATTGAGCTGGAAGGCGAAGCAGGCCACCAGCAGCGCCGTGACCAGGACGCCGATGCGGACACCGGATCCCTGCGGCGCGGCGGACGGACGTATCTCTGTGGTGCTGGTGGTGCTCATGCCGCTACGTCGCCGATCCGCTCGAGCGCGTCCACCACGAGGTTCCAGAACCGCTCGTGGTCGAGCTTGACCGCAACCTGGGTGGTGCAGTCCGCGGGGGCGGGCGCGCGGAAGTCCGCCACGGTCATGCCGAGGGTGAGCTCGCCGCGCAGCTCGATGTCGACCGGAGCCTTGCGGACGGTCATCACGCCCGGGTCGATGACATAGGCGACCGCGCAGGGGTCGTGCACCGGCGGGTGGTCGAAGCCCTGGTTCTCCCGGTAGGCCTCGCGGAAGAAGTCCAGCAGCTCCAGGACGAAACGGGCGGGCCCGGTGCCGACGGCGGCGATCTTCGCCTCGACCTCGGGGGTGGCCAGCGCCTGGTGGGTGAGGTCCAGGCCGACCATGGTGACCGGCCACTTCTCGTTGAAGACGATATGGGCGGCCTCGGGGTCGATCTTGATGTTGAACTCGGCGACCGCGCTCCAGTTGCCCTCGTGGTAGCCGCCGCCCATCAGCACGACCTCACGCACCCGCTCCGCGATCCGCGGCTCCTTGCGCACGGCCATCGCGATGTTGGTCAGCCCGGCGGTCGGAACGATGGTGATCTCGCCCGGCTCGTGCGCCATCACGGTGTCGATGATCAGGTCGACGGCGTGCCGGCGGTCCAGCTCTATGGCCGGCTCGGGCAGTTCGGGCCCGTCCAGACCGGTCTCGCCGTGGATGTCCGGGGCCGTCTCGACGGCCCGAACCAGCGGCCGCGGGCAGCCGGCCGCGAACGGCACACCGGTGATTCCGGCGATCCGCGCCACGGACAGGGCGTTGCGGGTGACCTTCTCCAGCGTCTGGTTGCCGACCACGGTCGTCACCGCGACCAGTTCGACGTCGGGATTGCCGTGCGCCAGGAGCATGGCGACCGCGTCGTCGTGCCCCGGATCGCAGTCGAGGATGATCTTTCTGGCCAACGGAAGAGCCCCTTTGCTCTGCGGAACGGCCGCGGTGGAACACCGCGATGCGGATGAACTCGATCTCTGGGGTGCGCCCGCAGGAGGCTGCTACCTCGGGAAAACGTTCTCCGGGAATGTCGCTCATCGCGCGTGTCGATGTCAACGAAGTGTGAGGCATGTGACCTCCTACTCCCTGGTAAGGGGGCGGAGGCGGGGCGGTGATAACGTTTGCCGCCAAATCTCTGGGACGCAGCTGCCCGCGCCCCCCAACGGAAGGGCGTCACGTGCCCGAAGTCACCCTGCGAGACGTCGCGCGTGCGTCGGGCTGCTCCATCGCCACCGTCTCCCGGGTCCTGGCCGGCACCCGCCCGGTCGGCGCCGAGACCGCCCGCACGGTACGGGAGGCCGCCGAACGCCTCGGCTACCGCCCCAACCAGGTCGCCCGCGCCCTGCGCAGCCGTTCCACCGGCACCGTCGGCCTCGTCCTGCCGCAGATCACCAACCCCTTCTTCCCGTCCCTGGTACGGGAGTTGGAGCACGCCCTGCACGCCGAGGGCCGCGCCGTACTGCTCGCCGACTGCGACGACGACCCGCTGACCGAAGCGGCCCGGATCGACGCCCTCCTGGACCGGCAGGTCGACGCCCTGCTGCTGATACCGGTCGACGAGCGCCGCAGCCGGGACGCGGTGGCGGACGCGGCGACCCGGGTGCCGCTGGTGCTGCTGGACCGCGGCTGCGGCCCCGGCGTCGCCGACTCGGTCGCCGTCGACAACGCCGCCGGCATGGCCCTCGTCCTGGAGCACCTGGCCGCCACGGGCCGCCGCCGCCCCTGCTTCGTGGGCGCGGCCGGGACCGCATCGGCGGCCGTCGAGCGCCGGGTGGCGTACGAGAGCGGGGCCGCGGCGCTGGACCCGCAGGCCCCCGGGCGCGTCGAGCTCGGCGACTTCTCGGTCGAGTGGGGCCGCGCCGCCGTCGACCGCATCTGGCCCGCCCGCCCCGACGCCCTCGTCTGCGCCAACGACCTCATCGCCGTCGGCGCGCTGCAACGGCTGCGCCAGCTCGGCGCGGACGTCCCCGGACAGGTCGCCGTCACCGGCTTCGACGACATCCCGCCGGCCGGCCTCGCGGATCCGGCCCTGACCACCGTCCGCCAGCCCGTCGGCGAACTGGCCGCCGAGGCCACCCGGTTGCTCGTCCGCCCGCCCGGCGGAACCGGATCGCGGCGGGCGGTACGGCTCGCACCCGAGCTGGTGGTCCGCGCCTCCAGCACGCCGCGGCAGGGCGCGGCCCGCTGATCGCGGGCGCGGTCCCCGGCGCCTACCCGCGCCTGAGCACCCCGCGGATGAACGCGGCCTGCCCCGCATGCTGGAGGTCATCGGCGATCACGCTCACCAGCCGCACGCCCAGGGTGACCGGTGGCGCCCAGCCCTCGTCGACCACGTGCTCCAGGTCCTTGACGTGCAGGTCCTTGAGGTACCGGACCGTGTTGTCGTGCACGGCCCCGTGGTAGCCGTTCAGCAGCTGGCGGCTCACGTCCCGTACCGCCGCGACGTCCTCGGAGGAGTGGCCGAACCCGGTGTCGGCGTCCGCGAACGGCAGGGCGAACCGCTCGTACCACCCCTGTGAGGTCCATATCTGGTCGGTACCGGCCGCGTCCGCGATGTGGTCGTCCTGGATCCGGGTGAGGTGCCAGACGAGCCAGCCGATGGAATTGGCGTCCTCGTCGAGCCGGGCGCTGAGTTCGCTGGTGCCGAGTCCGGCGAGCACGTCGTCGACGGTTTCCTGGATGCGTCCGAAGGCATCGATGAGGAGGTCCGTGCCGGCGCTCATGGCGGGGCTCCTTTCTTCGGGGATCGGGGGGTCTTGGGGCCGGGGTCTCATGGGCCCGTGTCATCGGGGTGGGTGGCCGGCAGCCCGAGCCACCGGGTCGCCCCGGGGACGACCGTGAACGTCCGTCCGCCGAGCCGCACCCGTACCGGCCCGTTCCCGCCGTCCGGTACGGCGACCCGCACCCGCTCCGCCCGCAGCGCCAGGCCGATGTCCCAGTGCCGCCGGTAGCGGATCCGTACCGCGAACTTCGAGAGCTGCGGGAGCGGCGCCGGTGCCAGCCACAGCGCGTCGTCGCGGGTCTCCAGGCCGGTCATGCCGCGCTGGACGAGGTCCAAGGTGCCCGCCATCGCCCCGAGATGGATGCCCTCGGTGGTGGTGCCGCCCTGGAGGTCCGCGACATCGCCGGTCAGCGCCTCCTCGCAGTACGACCAGGCGTCGTCGTGCCGGACCCGCGCCAGCACCCAGGCGTGGACCAGGGCGCTCAGCGTCGAGCCATGGCTCGTCCGGGCGAGGTAGTACTCGACGGTGCGGCGCCAGATGTCGTCGTCGAGGGCGTAGCCGAGCTGCCGGAAGACCTCGGAGAGTTCGTTCGGCGAGAAGAGGTAGCCGAGCATCAGCACATCGGCCTGCTTGGAGGCCTGGTAGCGGTTGACCGTGTCGCCCTCCGCCTCCAGGATCCGGTCCAGCCGACGGATGTCGCCGTACCGCCTGCGGTACTCCGCCCAGTCGAGCTCCGCCAGTTCCGGGTACCCCGCGAACTGGCTGATCACGCCCTGGTGGTACGGCACATACAGCCGGTGCGCGATGTCGTCCCAGCGCGCCATCTCCTCGTCGCCCAGTTCCCAGTGGCACGTCTCGGGGAGCGCGCGGCAGAGATCGAGCGCCCGCATCAGCACCCACGCGGCGGTGACATTGGTGTACGCGTTGTCGTCCAACCCCGGTTCCGCGGCGCCGGGATAGCCGTCGTGGTACTCGTCCGGCCCGACGACCCCACGGATGCGGTACCGGCCGATGCCCGGGTCCCAGACCGCGCTGTCCGCCCAGAACCGGGCGATCCCCAGCACCATCTCCGCGCCATGGCCGTACAGGAACTCCGTGTCGCCGCTGGCCTGGCAGTACTGCCAGACGTTGTACGCGACCGCCGAGCCGACATGGTGCTGCAGCCGCGAATGATCGGGCAGCCAGTGCCCCGAGCGCGGGTTGAGATGCAGCTGCTGGGTCTCCTCGCGGCCGTCGCTGCCGCTCTGCCACGGGTACATCGCGCCCGCCCGCCCCGCTTCCTGCGCCGCCCGGCAGGCCGCGGGCAGCCGGCGGTGACGGTAGTCGAGCAGCGCCCGGGAGACCTCGGGGAGATGCAGGTTCAGGAACGGCAGCACGAACAGCTCGTCCCAGAAGACGTGACCGCGGTACGCCTCACCGTGCAGCCCGCGCGCCGGTACGCCGACGTCCAGCTCGGCGGTGTGCGGGGAGAGCGTCTGCAGCACATGGAAGAGATGCAGCCGCAGGATCTCGCCCGCCTCCCCGGGCACTTCCAGATCCGCCCGCTGCCACAGGTGTTCCCAGGCGGCGCGGTGCGAGGCCAGCAGTTGGGGGAAGTCCGGGGCCGTCAGCGCCCCCTCCACGGCCGCGTGCACCGGGCTGCCGATCGCCGGGTCGCGCGAGGTGTGCAGCGCCACGGTCTTGTCGACGACCACGGTCGACCCGGTCCCCAGAATGGGCAGCCGCAGCCGCTGGCAGACCCGCCGCGCCGTGCGCTCGGTCGCCCGCGGGGGCGCGCCCCGCCCCGGGCCCACCCGGATCCGTGCCGCCAGCGCGACCCGGACGTCCGAGTCGAGGGTGCGGCAGCTCAGCCACACCGTGTCCGCCTGCCCGGATCCCCCGCCGGGCGCGGTTCCACCGTCGGATCTGACCCCGTCGTCGGGCTCGGATCCGCTGTCCCATCCGCAGAGATGCCGGCTGGCCAGGTCCTGGTAGCGGGTCACACCGCCGTTGCGTACGTCGCCGTCGATGCCCGTCGCCACCTCGACCTCGCCGGACCAGCCGTCGGCGGTGAACAACGCGCGCAGCGCGGCCAGATGGGGGTCTCCCATGTGGACGAGGCGGGTCTGTTTCACCCGCAGCCGCCGTCCGTCCCCGTCCTCGTACGTCGACCAGCGCGTCAGCGTGCCGTGCCGCAGATCCAGCGTCTGGCGATGCTCCGTCAGCTGCGGATGGTCGGGGGAGAGCCATGGCCCCGGGGGCGCGTCGGAGGGGCAGATGCGGTAGCGCAGCGGAAGCCAGTTGGGCAGGTTGACCATGTCCTCGTTCTCGACCTGTCGCCCCGCCACCGTGGAGGTCAGCCGGTTGTAGCAGCCCGCCGCGTACGTGCCCGGATAGTGCAGCGGGCCCGCGGACACCTCGGCCGCTGCGCCCCGCGTGACGAAGTAGCCGTTGCCGAGCGCGCACAGCGTTTCGCGCAGCCGCTCCGTCTGCGGGTCGTAGCCCTGATACGACCAGGTCCAACCCGATTCCATCAGTCCTCCCCGGAGGTCAGCAGTTCGCCGGGGTCGGCCACGACCAGATCCGCGCCGCCGCGACGCAGGCCGGCCGCGTGGGACGGGTCGCCCGTCCGGTCCACGCCCACCACGAGGCCGAAGCCGCCGCGCCGGCCGGCTGCGACACCGGCCGGCGCGTCCTCCACCACGGCGCTCTCCCGCGGCGGGACGCCCAGCCGCCGGGCCGCCTCCGCGAACAGCGCCGGGTCCGGCTTGCCCGGCAGCCCCAGCCGCTGCGCCTCGTTCCCGTCCACCACCACCTCCAGGAGTCCGAGCACGTCCGCCGCCGACAACACCTCGTACGCATGCCGGGAGGCGGAGACGGCGGCACACGCGAACCGCTCCCGCCGCAGCACCCGCAACAGCCGCACCGTGCCGGGCCAGGCGACGACATCCGCCGCCCGCAGACCCGCCCGGAACAGCTCGTCCTTACGGGCCGCGACCGCCCACACGGTCTCCGTACCCGGTGCGTCGTCCGGCTCCCCGAGCGGCAGCCGCACTCCCCGGGACGCGAGGAACGCGGCCGCCCCGTCCTGCCGGGAACGTCCGTCGACGTAGCGCAGGTACTCGTCCACCGGGTCGAACGGGCGCTGCCCGCCGACGGCCGTCAGGCAGGCGTCGAAGGCGCCCTGCCAGGCCGCCGTGTGCACCGGGACGGAGTCGGTGATCACCCCGTCGGTGTCGAAGACCACGGCCCGCAGCGCACGCAGGCTCGCGGCCAGGGACGGCGCGCCGCTCATGATGACGCATCCCTTCGTGGGGGCTCCTCACCGGGCTCCGGTCCGGGCCTTCTCTCCATGGCACCACGACTTCCCGCCCGGGGCGCGCCCGCGCGGAGAGGCCCCGCTGCGGCGCCGCCCCGTCGGGCCGTTACCGACAGCGCTTCGCCCCGTCGGCGCGGGCCGGCGGGGCGAAGGGAAGGGGACCGGGGCGGCTACGCGGGGTAGAAGTGCCACCCCTGCCGCGCCGAAGGGCGTCCGCCCCACATCTTCTTCAGGTCGACGTAGTTGTCGCCCTCACTGCGGGCGGTCAGGGCCAGATCCTCGTGCACATAGGACACGATCCCGTAATCCGGGTTCTGGGGATCCGTTCCCGGGACGGGCGTGAGCAGCCACCACTGGTCTTTGTTTCCCCGGTTGCAGGCCCGCAGATACGAAATGCTGTCGGCGCCTTTTTCGTCCGTCGCGCAGGCCCCGCCGGGAGAACTCTTGAGCTGATACACGGGCCGGCCGTCGGAGGTGGCGACCACATCGAACTGCCATGCGTTGTTCCACGCCGGCTGTTCGCTCGGATAAACCTGAAGGTATGTGCCCACATTCCCCTTTGTGTCGTCCGGGAGCAGGTAGTTGCCGGTGACCTGACTGACGGCCAGCACCGGCTGCCCGACGGGGACCGCCTTGACGGCCGGTGCGGCCGCGGCCTGCGCGGGTGCGGCGAGCGCGACCGCGGCCAGAGCGGTGGTGGCGATGAGCTTGCGGATGGTGCGGACGTGCAAGGGAGGCCTCCTTAGGCCAATGCAACGACGGCCGCTCGGAGCGCGATGTCCCCGAGCCGGAGAAAATGCTATGGCCGGGAAAGTCCCCGGAGGGAGGGCGAGAAACCGCCACCCGGAGTGTTGGACGGTAATGCGCCAACGGCTTTCGGCGTGAGTGTGGCCCGCCCGCCGCGTATGACGGTTTCCGTCTCACGAATATGCCAGGAGCGGGTGACGAATTCTCGCGCACGGCGTTCCGCAGAGCCTCACTCAGGGCTCCGAGGAATTGCCGCCCCCGGGCGCGTCGCGAGCCAACCCGGCCCGGCTGGTGGCCAGTTCACCCATGCCCCGGCGTACGACCGCGCCGCCGCCGCGGAACTCCTTCACCCCGCGGGCGATCAGCGCCCGCCGGCCGGGACCGGAAGCCGGCCGCTCAGCAACCGCCCCGCCCCCGGAACGCGGGGCTCCAGGCCGAGTTCCTGGAGGATGCGGTAGGTCGTGGCGGTGGCCGCAGACAGCACCGGCAGCCCCGCGGCGTCCTCGACCGGCTGGATCGCGGCGAGCGAGGGCATCTGGACGCAGGCCGAGAGGACCAGCGCATCGGCCCGGCGCAGGTCGAGCCGCTGCCAGTGCTCGCGGAGGCCCGCGGGGTCGAGGCGGGCGACCGCCAGGTTGTCCGGGACCTCCAGGCTCAGCGCGTCGACCACCTCCACCCCCGCGTCCTCGATGTAGTCGACGACCAGCGCGGTCAGCTCCTTCATGTACGGCGTGACGACGGCGATGCGACGGGCGCCGAGCGCGGCGACGCCCTCCAGCAGCGCGCCCGCGCTGGAGACCACCGGGGCCTGCGCGCCCTGGCTGCGGAGCGCGGCGGCGATATCGGCCTCGGCGGTGCAGTGGTGGCCGGGGCCCTGCGCCATGATGGCGACCAGGCAGGCGGAGGCGACGACCCCCGGGCGGGCGTCGGCCAGTTCCAGGGCCGCCCGCTCGGTCTGGGCGTTCATGCCGCGCAGCTGCTCGGGAGTGACGTGCTGCATCCGCATCCGGCTGCTGTGGAAGAGGAAGCGGTCCTGGGGGTACTCGCGCTCCCGCGCGTACAGCATGCGGGGCAGCTCGGTCT
The DNA here is from genome assembly GCF_044767545.1 of Streptomyces sp. NPDC101227. Lineage (NCBI taxonomy): Bacteria > Bacillati > Actinomycetota > Actinomycetes > Kitasatosporales > Streptomycetaceae > Streptomyces > Streptomyces sp. NPDC101227. The sequence goes on from NZ_JBIWOD010000002.1 coordinate 265,018, forward strand.
CCATCGTGAGGTTGGAGCTGGGGACTATCAGGCCGATGTGGTGGTCGTTGTGGCGGTCTGTCACGGGTTCTCCTCGGGAAGGGGGAGCGAGGCACCCGCGCGGACGACGGGTGCGGTCAGTGGTCCCCGGCCAGGCCCTCCCAGTGGTCGGCCAGAGAGGTGAGCAGATGCATCAGGTCCGCGCGCCGGTCGTCGTCGTACGGCTGCAGGAGCCGCTCGTCCAGGCGGCGGGCACGGTCGTGGGCGTCGCGGAGGGTCCGCTCGCCCTCGTCGGTCAGGTACAGCAGCTTGCGGCGGCCGTCGGCGGCGTCGCCACGCCGTTCCAGCAGGCCGCGGTTCTCCAGCCGACGGGCGACGTCCGCCATCGTGGAGGTGTCCAGTGCCACCGCCGACGCCATCGACCGCTGATCGCGCCCCGGTGCCGCGTCCACCGCCGTCAGCACCGCGAACTGCGGCCCGGTGAGCGTGGCGTCCACCGCGCGCACCCATATGGCGAGATACGCCTGATAGAGACGGCGCACCTGATAGCCGGGCGCGGCGGTCAGGGCCTGCGGAATCGCCGGCGCGAAGTCGGGGGAAGCGCTCTCATCAGCCATGGGGCAACTCAATCACGGTGCGCCGGAGCGGCGCGGACGGCTTCGCCACGGTCCGGACGATCACCCAAGCATCGGGCGCAGCGCCTCTCGTAGGGCTGACAGTGCCGCGGGTGGGTTGTCCCAGAAAATCATGTGCCCGGCGTCCGGAACGGCGGCGAACGAGGCGGCGGGCAGCAGGGCACGCGCCCGCGCCACGCCGGCCGCCGTCACCACCGGGCTGTCCGCGCCGTACAGCAGGGCCGCAGGGCCGGGGACCGACGGCCACCAGGCGAAGAAGTCCTCGGTCTCGAAGCCGCGGTGGCTGGCGGCGATCGCCCGCCGCTCGCAGCTGGACAGCCAGCGGGCCCGCAACTCCTGTTCCCGGCGCGGCCATCGCGGCCAGGAAACCGCCACCTCATCGGCGTCCGTACCGCGCTCCGCCTGCGCGAGCTGGCCGAGGAAGGCCTCCAGGGAGGTCGGATACGGCCCGCGGCCGGGGCCGCTCATCGGCGGGTCCGCGAGCACGCTGCCGCCGATGGCCGCCTTGCCGCGGGCCGCGACCACGGCGGCGATCCGCGCGCCCATGGAATGCCCGAAGAGGAGGGGCCGGCGCAGGCCGAGCCCGTTCACGACGGCCTCGGTGTCCTCGGCGTACTCCTCCAGGCTGTAGGCGCCACCGCCGTCCGAGAGCCCGCGGCCGCGGATGTCTACCACCAACGGGCGGACCAGATCGGTGAGTTCACGGGCGACGAAGTCCATGGTGACGGCCGGACTGGTGATGCCCGGCAGGATCACCAGGGCGGGGCCGGGGCCGCCGTAGTCCAGGACGTGCAGCCGGGCGGTGCCGGAGCGGACCCAGCGGCCGGTGGCCGGGATGTCGGCCAGATCGGCGAGGGCGGACTGCGGTACGGCCCGCGGTGCGTGCGGCACGGAAACCTCCTGAAGGGGTGAGGGGGAGCCGGTCAGGCGGGGTGGGGCGTGGACGCGGCGAGGTAGCCGAGGGCGTCGGCCTGATCGATGACGTCGCCGTACTTCGCCTGGATGTCGAAGAGGGCCGCATCGTGCGGTCCCCGCGCGCGGTCGCCGACGCAGGCGCGGGGGACGAGGACGGGGAAGCCGGACTGTACGGCGTCGACCGCGGTGGCCCGTACGCAGCCGCTGGTGGTCGCCCCGCAGATCACCGCCGTATCGCAGCCGAGACCGGTCAGGGTGGCGGCGAGCGAGGTGCCGAAGAACGCCGAGGCGCCCTTCTTGATCACCAGCCGGTCCCTCGCCGGGTGGTACGGCAGCCGCGGGTCCAGGGCGACCGCCTCGCTGCCTTCCACCAGGGCGCGCAGGCCCGGCGCCTTGCGCAGCCAGGCGAGGCGGTCACCGGACGCCTCCGCCGGGGTGTAGGCGATGGCGGTGAAGAGGACCGGGACGCCGGCGCCCCTGGCTGCCGTCGCCAACTCGGCCGTGGCGGCGACGACTTCGGTGAGGTCCGCGCCGGACGGGAAGCGGTCCTCGGTGAAGCCGCGGGTGAGGTCGACGACGACGAGCGCGGGGCGGCGGCCGCGGCGGACCGGGGCGCCGAAGCCGGCGCGGGCGTAGGTGCGGTCGGTGGCCGCGCCGTACTGGCTGGTGCTCATGCGCGCCGGGCCTCCTTGACCTGCCGGTTCAGTCCCTGGAGCCGGCCGAGCAGCCAGCCCTCGAACACGCCGAAGGCGAAGGCGGCGGCGAGCGGGCCGTACTTGGCCAGGGCGGGACCGGCGAGGAGCGAGAGGCCGTTGAGTTCCGGGGCGGGGGAGAGGGCGACGGCGGCAGCGGCGGGTGTGGCCGCCTCCGGAGCCGCCGCGTCCCCGGCCCGCTGCTCCGCACCCAGCAACCCGCCCAGGTTCTGCGCGAACTGCTCCAGAATCCGATGCGACACCGTGGCGATCGCGCCCTTGCCGAACTGCGCGAGCTTGCCCCGGATGACCAGGTCCGTCGACAGCTCCAGCCGCGCGCCTTCCGGCGCCTCGGCCACCGTCAGCGTCACCTCCGCCTCCGCGTCGCCGCTGCCGTGGGTATCGGCGCCGCGGGCCTGTACCCGCAGCCGCCGCGTGCCGGCATCGGCCTCCAGGAAACGGACGCGGCCGGCGTAGGCGGCGGTGACCGGGCCGACCCGCACTGTGACCCTGCCCTGCCAGGAGTCGCCGTCCTGACCGTCCAGCGTCGCGCCCGGCATGCAGGACGCCACCCGCCGGACGTCGTTCATCAGGGCGAACACCTCGTCCGGCGCGGCCTTCACCGGCACCGTGTGGGTCAGTTGCATCCTCATCGCTCCTTAGCGGCGCGCCGGGCCGTGGCGCAGCCGTCGATCGCCTCGACGATGGACTGGTAGCCGGTACACCGGCACAGGTTGGCCGCCACGACCTCGCGGATCTCCTCCTTGGTCGCCCCCGGCCGCTCGGCGAGAAAACCCTCGGCGAGCATCAGGAATCCGGGCGTGCAAAAGCCGCACTGAAGGCCGTGGTGGTCGCTGAATGCCCTTTGCAGATCGCTGAGTTGGCGCGACTGCGGGCCGTCGTCGCCGGTTTCCTCGGCCAGCGATTCGACGGTACGGATCCGGGTGCCCTCGGCCTGCGCCGCGAACATCAGGCAGGCCCGTACCGGACGGTCGTCGACGAGGACCGTGCAGGCGCCGCAGATGCCGTGTTCGCAGCCGACGTGGGTGCCGGTGAGCCGCAGCTCGTGGCGCAGGACGTCGACCAGCGTGCGGCGCGCCTCGGTGATCACTTCGTGCTGCTCGCCGTTCACGTCCAGGGTCATCAGCTGGAGATCCGGCTCCGCCGCGGCGGTGGTGTCCGGTTCGGTCATCGGTCGCGCTCCGTGTGTGCCGGGGGCGGGGTCCGCCGCAGTGCGGTGAGCACCGCCTCGGGGGTGATGGGGGTGTCGTCGAGCTCGATGCCGGTGGGGCGCAGGGCGTCGTTGACGGCGTTCAGTACGGCCGCGGGGGCGCCGATCGTGCCGCCCTCGCCCGCGCCCTTGGCGCCGGTCCCGGTGAACGCGCAGGGCGTCTCGAGGTGGTGGATCGCCACGTCCGGGATCTCCTGGGCGGTGGGCACCTTGTAGTCCATGAAGCTGGTGGCCGACGGCTCGCCCTGCGCGTCGTACGTCACCCGCTCGAAGAGCGCGCCCGCGATGCCCTGGGCGATCCCGCCCCGGCACTGGCCCTCCACGACCTGGGGGTTGATGGCCACCCCGCAGTCCTCGACGCACACATAGCGCAGGATCTCCACCCGGCCGGTGCCCTCGTGGAGTTCGACCACGACGCCGTGGGTGGCGTTGGAGAACGTCCCGTCGTTGAAGACGTCGAAGGTGGCGGTCGCGGTGAGCCCCGGTTCCAGGTCCTTGGGCAGCAGATGGGCCCGGAGATAGGCGAGGTCGGCGAGCTCCGTGTACGGGAGCGCCACCGACGGTGCCCCTCGACGGCGGACCTCGCCCCGCCCCAGCTCGGTCTCCTCCCAGGGGATGTCCCAGCGCGCCGCGGCCAGCCGCCGCAGCTTCTCGCCGAGCTTGCCCGCGGCCAGCCGTACGGCGCTGCCGCCGACCGTGATCGACCGGCTGGCGAAGGTCCCCCAGCCGTAGGTGATGCGGTCCGTGTCGCCCTGATGGATCCGCACCTTGGCGAGGTCCAGTCCGAGTTCGTCGGCGACGATCTGCGCCATGGTCGTCTCATGACTCTGGCCGTGGCTCATGGTGCCGGTGGTGACGGTCACCGCGCCGCTGGTGTCCATCCGGACCTCGGAGATGTCGAAGCCCGGCACCACCTCCATCTTGCGCTGCGCGAAAGCGGCGGATCCGTAGCCCGTGCGCTCGCTGAAGCAGGCGTAGCCGATGCCGAGATGGCGTCCCTCGGCGGCCGCGGCACTCCGGTGCCCGTACCAGCCCTCGTCCCGCAAGGTGCGCTCGCACAGATTCAGCGACTCCAGATACGAGCCCGGGTCGTAGGTGATGCCGTTGACGCCGGTGTAGGGGAATTCGGTGATGACATTGCGGCGGCGGATCTCCACCGGGTCCAGGCCCAGCTCCCGGGCCGCGCGCTCGAAGAGCCGCTCCACGACCATCACGTACTGCGGCCGGCTGACGCCCCGGTACGGCGCGGTGGGCGCCTTGTTGGTGGTGACCGCCCGGCCGCGTACCCGGTAGGCGGGGACCGTATAGACGCCCGGCATCTCGGCGGACGCCATCAGCGGCTCGATGCCGGCGGTGAACGGATAGCAGGAGTAGGCGCCCATATCGCACACCACCTCCGCGTCCAGGCCCAGGATCCTGCCGTCGGCGGAGAACGCCGCGCGGACGTCGTAGCGCTGCTCGCGGGCGAGGAAGGACGCGGTGAGCGCGTCCTTGCGGTCCTCGATCCACTTCACCGGCCGACCCAGCCGCCGTGCGGCGGCCGCGGCGGCGATCTCCTCCCGGCCCACCACGCACTTCAGGCCGAACCCGCCGCCCATGTCCGGCACCCGGACGCGCACCGCGCGCTCGTCCAGCCGCAGACAGCGCGCCGCCACCGTCCTTACCTGGTGCGGGACCTGGGTGCAGGTCTGCATCACCAGCTGTTCCTCGCGGTCGTCCCAGTGGGCCACCACGCCCCGCGTCTCCAGCGGCAGCGCGTTCTGCCGGCCGGTGCGGGTACGGACCCGTACGACGCAGTCGGCGGCCGCGAAGATCTCGTCGATGCCGTCGGTGGCGAACAGCGAGACATCGACCAGGGTGTTGCGCGGGGCCTCGGCGTGGATCAGCGGCGCCCCGTCCGCCAGCGCCGCTTCCTCGCTGGTCACCGGCGTGCGTACGGCATAGCTGACCCGCGCCGCCTCCAGGCCGTCCTCGGCGGCGTAGGCATCGCGGGCGATCACGATCGCGACCGGCTCGCCGACGTAGCGGACCCGGTCGCGGGCCAGCACCGGCATCGCGGTGGGGACGAACTCCTCGCGCGGGCGGCCCAGTTGAGCGGTGATGTCACCGAGGCCGAGGTCGTCGGCTGTGAAGGCGGCGACCACGCCCGGCACGGACCGTACGGCCGTGAGATCGACGGCGGTGAGCTCGCCGTGCGCGACGGTGCTGCGCACGAACTGGGCGTGCAGCATGCCCGGCAGCGCGATGTCGTCGACGAACCGGCCGCGCCCGCTCAGCAGCCGGGGATCCTCGCGGCGCGTCACGGAGCGTCCGATCAGCGGCCCGTTCTCCTGCGCCGTGGGCTTCATCGGACCATCGCCTCCTCGCAGGCACGCCGGACCAGGGTCCGCACCAGGTGCTGTCGATACGACGCGGAGCCATTTGCGTCGTCGGGCGGATCGACCGCGGCGGCGGCCGCCTCGGCGCAGTCGGCGAAGGACCCGCCCCCGGCCAGCACCTCCGCCGCTTCCGGGACCCGGACCGGCACCGGCGCCACCCCGCCCAGCACCACCCGGCCGCCCCGGACCGACGTGCCCTCGACGTCCAGATCGACCGCGGCCGACACGATCGCGAAGTCGCCCCGGCGCTCGGCGAACTCGGTGAGCGCGGCATACGGCGCGGGCCGCGGGAAGACGATCTCGACGAGGACCTCGTCGTGGTCGAGGGCGCTGATGTACGGGCCGAGGAAGAAGTCGGCGGCCGGGATGCGGCGCTCACCGCGCGGGCCGTGGGCCACGAACTCGGCGTCCAGCGCGACCGCCAGCAGACACCATTCGGCGGTGGCGTCGGCGTGCGCGATGCTGCCGCCGACCGTGCCCCGGGTGCGGATCGGCAGATGGCCGATCCAGCCCATGGCCGCACGCAGCACGGCGAAGCCCGTGCCCAGCCGCGCGTCCGACGCCGTCTCCACCGTGTGATGCGTGGTGAGCGCCCCGATGTGCAGGGCGCCGTCGGCACCGGTGCCCAGGTGGTCGAGGGCGCGCAGCCCGCCGATGTCGACCAGGTGCCGGGGCCGGGCCAGCCGGAAGTTCATCATCGCGACCAGGCTCTGGCCGCCGGCGATGACCTTGGCGTCGGGGCCGAGCTCGGCCAGCAGCGCCGTGGCGCCCTCGACATCGCGGGCCCGGTGGTAGCGGAAGGGGGCGGGTTTCATGGCGCTCCCGTCGCACGGGCGGACGGACGTACCGGCGGCGCGGGGTGCGGCAGCGACGGCGGGTGCCCCGGATCGGCGCCCTCCTCGTCCAGCGCCCGCCCCTTCGTCTCCGGCGCCGCGACCGCCATCCAGCCCACCGCCAGCACCACGGCCAGTCCCAGCACCCCGAACGTGAGCGGCAGCCCCAGCACCGGCCACATCACCGTGCCGAACAGCAGCGGCGCGAACCCGGTGACCGCCCGGCTGACGGACGAGGCCCAGCCGAAGCCGCCGGCCCGCAGCCGCGTCGGGTACAGCTCCGCCACGTACGCGTACAGCGCGGGGATGGCCAGCTGCATCAGAAAGCCGAACGCCCCGATGGCCACGACGGACCCGGTGGGCATCTCCATCACCAGCGCGAACACCACCAGCGCGAGAGAGGCGAGCGGCGCCGTGACGCCGATCAGCCATTTGCGCCCGATCAGATCCACCAGGGCCGTGGAGACCAGCACCCCGACGATCCCGACGCCGCTCATCACGGTGGTGCCCATGAACGCCGCCGTATCGGCCAGGCCCTGCTCCTTGAGGATCGACGGCATCCAGCTGAGCGCCGCGTAATAGACGAGCATGACCGTGACGAACAGCAGCCAGGCGGCCGAGGTGATCCGGGGGCTGAACGACCAGATCCGGCCCAGCTGTTCGGCGACCGCGCGCGGACCCCGGGACCGCGGTGCGGCCTCCGGTACCGGAATCACATACGGCTCCGGCGCCGCTCCCGTACGGGCCACCAGATCGTCGATGACCGCCCGCGCCTCCGCCTCCCGGCCCTTCTTCGTGAGATACACCGGCGACTCGGGGACGCCGCGCCGCACCCAGAACAACAGCACCGCCGGCAGGCTCATCACCGTGAGCATCCACCGCCAGCCGTCGTCCAGCGTCACCATGGCCGTCGACACCAGGCCGCACAGCGTCACCCCGACGGGCCACCACACATCCAGCGCGGTCAGCACCCGCCCCCGGTACTTCCGCGGCGAGAACTCGCCCACCAGGGCGTAGTCGACGGGGATACAGCCGCCCAGCCCCACGCCCGCCAGGAACCGCAGCACGAGGAAGACCGGGTACGCCGGTGCGCACGCCCCCAGCACCGAGAACAGCGCGAAGATCAGCAGCGTGACGCTGAACGCCTTCTTCCGGCCGATACGGTCCGCGACCGCGCCCCAGGCCACCGCGCCGACGGCCATCCCCACCAGGTTCGCGGTGGCCACCAGCCCCCGGCCGGCGAGCGAGAGGTGGAAGTGCTCGCCCAGCAGCGGCATCAGAAAGCCGTTGAGGGCGATGTCGTACGCGTCGAAGAGGTAGCCGAGGCCACCGATGAGGAAAATTCTGCCTTGGACGCCCCATCTCCAGGGGAGGTCCTGAACGATCCGATCGCCGGTTTTCACGTCGCCGGTTTCCACATGAACTCCAGGGCTCAGCGGGCGAACTGGTAGGAGAACGCCCCCAGATCGGGGTCGTGAAGGGGCGTGCCGCGCCACAGCCAGTCGTAGGACAGGTCGGACTCGCCGTCGAAGCGCCGCAGTTTCTCGTCCCGGGCCCGCTGCTCGGGGCCGTCGGGGAAGTGATAGAAGGTCTTGTTCTGCAAGGACGCGTCCTGCACCATCCCGGCGTGCTTGGCCCGCCGGTCGACATAACGGCGCAGCGCACCCTCGACGTCCGAGGCGGTGACCGCGCCCAGCTCCTCGGCCAGCACCGCCGCGTCCTCCATCGCCTGCGAGGCGCCCTGCGCCTGATAGGGGAGCATGGCGTGGCAGGCGTCGCCGAGCAGCGCGACGCGCCCGTCCATCCACACCGGGTCGCGCCGCCGGTGGTGGAGCGCGAAGCAGCTGACGTTCTCCTTGGCCTTCGACAGCATCGCCGGCACCCGGTCGTCCCAGCCGGGGAACGCGTCCACCAGGTCCTGCGCGGTCGAGCTCACGGTCCACTTCTCGGCGACCTCATCCGTGCAGGGCACGCACGCCACGACGTTCAGATACTCGCCGCCGCGGATCATGTAGTGCACCAGATGCCGCTGTGGCCCGTACCAGATGGTGCTCTGGAAGCGGTCGACCAGCCAGCGCGTGGCCGGATCGGCGGCGATCAGATCGCCAGGGATCAGCGCCCGGAACGCCATCTCGCCGGAGAACAGCAGGGTGTCGGGCGCGCCCATCGACTCGCGTACCTGTGAGCGGACCCCGTCCGCCCCGATCAGCGCGTCGCACGCGAAGCGCCGCCCGTCCTCGGTGACGGCCACCGGCCGCTCGGGGCGGGTGCGGTCCAGCGCGGCCACCCGGCTCGCGGTGTGCATCTCGACCACCGGGCCGGGGCCCGCCGGATCCAGACAGGCGTCCATGATCACGCGGTGCAGATCGGCGCGGTGGTAGTGCCAGTAGGGGGCGTTGAAGCGGTCCTTGCAGAACTGGCCGAGCGAGGTGAGCCCGATGACGCTGCCGTCCTTCCAGCGCCGCCTGACCTGGTCGAGCGGCTCGGTGTGGATCGCCTCGAGCTGCCGTCGCAGCCCGAGACCGAGCAGCACCCGGCTGGCGTTCGGCGCGGTCTGGATCCCCGCTCCGACCTCGCCCAGCCGGTCCGCCTGCTCCAGTACGGTGACCCGCAGACCGCGCTGACGCAGCGCCAGCGCGGCGGTCAGACCGCCCAGGCCGCCGCCGGCGATGGTGACTTCATACGACTGGCTGGACACCACTCTTCCTCCAGGATGTCGTGCGAGGCTGCGAGGGGTTGGGAGAGGCAGGCAACGGCGGGGTGTGCGCCGACCGGCGACCACCGGTCATCTGTCACCGGTCGTCGGCCGGCAGGCCGTCCGTGACCACGTCCGTGCCGTCGACCGACACCGAACAGCCGCGCATCGCGATGTCGAGGTGCGCGTACGACTCCCGGCCCAGCACCGGATGCGGCCCGGTCGACCACAGGAAATTGCCCGCGAAGGCCCGGGCGTCCATGCCCATCAGCTCGTCCTTGCCGTACATGGCGGTGGCGAACCAGTCGGCGCTGCGCATCAGCCCCCAGCCCATGTGGGAGAGGCTGCGGGCCCAGGCGTCCTGCGAGTCGTCGAAGAAGGTGTTCAGCAGATCGGCCTCGGCGCCGCCGCTGACCTTCTCGATGTGACCGCCCGCGATCTGGAGGGTCACCGGCTCGCGCACGTACTCCTTGAACGGCAGCAGGATGTCGCCCGGCGCGAGCACGATCTGCCCGTCGGAGACCTCCGGCCAGCACAGCACCATGGTGCTCGGCCAGTGGTCCCAGCGGCCCGGGTCGTCGGCGAAGCCGCACTGGAACTCCGGCTTGGAGCCGCTGAGTTGGACGGTCAGATCGGTCCCGGCGGCGGAGCCGACCCGCATCACCGACGACCTCTTGAGCAGCTCGACGCCGCGCAGCACCTCGTCCTTGTCCGACTCCTCGGGGAGGTTGCGGATGAGGACCTCGGGGGCGTCGCAGACGAAGATGATGCGGGTGCCCGCCCGCAGGATCTCCTGCTGGACCGGGGCGTGGATGAAGCCCTCGCGGGTCAGATCGACCACCAGATCCGCGGACTTGAGCAGGTTCTGGGCGGCGGTGTCGCGCAGTACGGAGGTCAGGCCGGGGCCGGCCCCCGTGTGTGTGCTGGGCATCGGCGCCGGGGTGCCGCCGGGCACCGTGGCCGCGATGACATGCGCGCCGCATGCCTTGGCCGCGCCGAAGGCGGCCGCCACATAGTCGCCGCGGCTGTCCGGCTCGGCGAGGACGACGACATGCTCTTCCTCGCGCAGCTTGCAGAGGCGGAGCTGACGGGTGAACGCGTCGAGCAGATCGACGGCGGAAAGATCGAACACGGTGACCTCCAAGGAGGTGTGGGCGGGCTCGGTGAGGTGAGAGGGGATTGCCGCGGACGGGACGAAGGGCCGGCCCGGCGCTGGAGCGGAGCCGGTGAAATGGCCTGCGGACACACTCTGATCTGCGGTGATGCCCCTGGTGTGGAGCACCCGACGGAGATAATCCGAACACGTACTATCTCGGCTTGGCAAGAGGCGCGCGGCGAGTTGTGGCCCCCGTTCCCCCGACGGCGCGCCGCACGGCAGCGGGCCCCGTTCCCGTACGCGCCGTGCGGCGGTAGGGGAACGGGGCCCTGGGGTGCGCTACGCGCTCGCCCCCGGTGCGGTCATCGAGCGGCCGGTGGCCGCCGGGCCGTACGGGCCGTCCGTGGGGACGTCCGCAGGCTGGGGGACACCGGCCGGTGCGGTGCGGCGGAGCGCGTCACAGGGGAGGCAGGATGTCTCCGCCGCCCATGCTGCTCTCCTGCTCGGTCTGGCTCTTCAGCTTGCGCGCCTTCTCCTGGAGGCGCTGCCGCTCCTTGGGATCCTTGGCCTGCGCGGCGGCCTCGGTCAGCTCCTGGGCCTTCTCACGCATCTGCTGGAGGCGCTGTTGCGCCTCGTCCTTGGCGCCCATGATCACTCCTTCGTCGCAGGCGGAAAGTCGCCATACCTCAGCCAACCAGGCTCCGCGACTCCCGGCACTTCGAAGGGTCGCCCTTGGTGAGCGGCCCGTCACTCGTCGGCGGGCCACGCTCGGCGGCGGGCGAGTTCGGCGCATGCGCCGAGGAAACGGGGGACGGCCGGATGCGGGTGATCCGCCCGCCAGACGGCGTCGAGGCGCAGGCCGGGCCGGGGCTCCGCCAGCGGCACCAGCGTGATGCCGCGCGGGAGCTGGTGGGCGAGCGACGCCACGACGAGGTTGACCCCGCGCCCGGCGGCGATACCCGCCCAGGCATTGGAGCCCGAGGCGGTGTCGTCCAACGCCGGCTCGAAGCCCGCGCCCCGGCAGGCCCCGACCACGGCGTCGTAATAGCCGGGCGCCATCTCGCGCGGCCACAGCTGGAAGGTCTCGTCCCTGAGCCGTACCAGATCCACGGCCGGCAGACCGGCGAGCGGATGGCCGTCGGCGACCGCGAGCATCAACTCCTCGCGCCGGACGGTCCGCTGGGCGATCCCCTTCGGATACGCGGTGCGCGGCGCCAGGGCGACATCGCACCGCTCCTCCCGCAGCGTCCGGCAGACGTCCGCCGCGAAGATCTCCCGGGTCTCCACCTTCAGCCGCGGAAACTCCTGCGCGAGCAGCGCGCTCAGCGCCGGGAGCGTCTCGTACACCGCGCTGACGGTATAGGCCACCCGCAGCCGGCCCACCTCCCCGGCCGCCACGGCCCGCGCATGCTGCGCCGCGCGCCCCGAAGCGGCGAGGATCCGCCGGCAGTCGGCCAGATACGCCGTACCCGCCGGCGTCAGCTCGACCCGGCGCGAGGTCCGCTCCAACAGCCGTACGCCCAGGATGTCTTCGAGCGCCTTGATCTGCTGGCTGAGCGCCTGCTGGGCGACGAAGACGTCCTCCGCTGCGCGGGTGAAACTGCGCCGCTCGGCCACCGCCACGAAGTACCGCATCTGCCGCAGTTCGGGTTCCATACGACCGCATCGTAGGGCCCGCCAACGCTGCCGTCGACAAGCACGGCTTGTTGATCGACAACAAGCTGCGCTTGTTGATCAGCGGGGCCGCTCGTAGCGTGGGAGTGGCTGAAAACGCATGTACATCACGCGAGAGACCGGACGCGTCCGCAACGGCTCGGGCGCCCTTCCGGCACTTCAACTGCCCCTGGGGGACTGATGATTCTGGTGACGGGTGCGACCGGCACCGTCGGAAGGCCGCTGGTGCGCGCCCTGCGCGACCGAGGCGCGACGGTCCGGGCGCTGGTACGGGACGCGGGCAGCGTGCCCGCCGAATGGGACGACGGCGTGGAGGCGGTGGTCGCGGACCTCAACGACGCCGGGTCGTTGGTCCCGGCCGCCGACGGCGTCGACGCCGTCTACCTCCTCACGCCGGTCGACCCGGACGCCGCCCGGCAGGCGCGCCATGTGATCGACGCCGCGGCGAAGGCCGGCCGGCCCCGGGTCGTCCTCCAGGCGGCGATCGGCGTGGGGCGGCGGACGAGCCCGGTGCGGTTCTTCGCGGCGCACGCCGCGGCGCTCGACCACGTCAAGGCCGCGGGACTGCCCTGGACGGTGCTCGCCCCCAACGGCTTCCAGCAGAACTTCCTGGGGTCGGCGGCCTCCCTGCGCGCGGGGACCCTGGCGCTGCCCGCGGGCGCGGCCGCGGTCTCCTACGTGGACGCACGCGACGTCGGCGAGGCCGCCGCCGAGGTGCTCACCACCGAGGGACACGAGGGCGCGATCCACGAGTTGACCGGCCCGGAAGCCCTGACGCACGAGGAGATCGCCGGACTCATCGGCGCCACGCTCGGCCGCGAGGTCGTCTACCGCGACCGCACCCCCGACCAGGCCCGCACCGCCCTGCTCGACGCCGGCCTGGACGCATGGCGGGCGAGCGGACTGGTCGAGCTGCACGGAATGTACGCGGCGGGCGAGGCGGCCGCGGTCACCGACGGCATTCCCCGCCTGCTCGGCCGCCCGGCCCGTTCCCTCACCGCATTTCTCACCGAACACGCCGTGGCGCTGCGTGCCACGCCGACGACTTCCCAGGAGCGCCCCGCATGACCATCGAGTACATCCGCTACCGCATCGCCGACCCGGAGCGGCGCGCCGCCTTCGAGAAGGCGTACACGGCCGCCGCCGAACAGCTCGACGCGGCGCCGCAGTGTCTGGGCTACGACCTGGCGCACGGCGTCGAGGAGCCCGACCGCTACATCCTCCGCATCGAGTGGACATCGGTCGAGGACCACCTCCAGGGCTTCCGCGGCGGCCCGCTCTTCGGACCGTTCCTGGCCTCCGTACGGCCGTACATCGACGACATCGAGGAGATGAAGCACTACGCGCGCACCCCGGTGGCGTCCGCGCGACGGGCCGCGACGCTGTACGAGGCCGTCGGAGGCGCCCCGGCCCTGCGCCGCCTCAGCGACACCTTCTACGAGACGGTCCTCGCCGACCCCGTCCTGGCTCCCGTCTTCGCGCGGTTCACCCCCGAGCACCGCGACCACGTCGCCGTCTGGCTCGCCGAGGTCTTCGGCGGACCGGCGGACTTCACCGCCGAACTCGGCGGCCATCAGGGGCTGCTGCGCGGCCACTTGGGCCTCACCATCACCGACGCGCAGCGCTCCCGCTGGCTGGAGCTGATGTCCCGGGCCGTGGACAAGGAACTGCCGCCGGACCCGGCGCTGCGGCGGCGCGTCATGGACTACTTCGACTGGGGCACCCGCATCGCCCAGGACGTCTCCAGGCAGCCGGCCGACGCCGATCTGGGCGACCCGGGACCGACGCCGCGGTGGGGCTGGGAGAAGGACGGCGCGGGGAACAACGGGGCGTAACGGCCCGCGGCGGCCGGAACGAAACCCTCCGGCCGCCGCGGTGCACAACCGTCGTACCGGAGGCGGCCGGCGGGCGTAGGGTCGGATTCCGTGACCGCGAACCCCTTTTTCCAGCCGAGTGAACTGCCCTACGAGCTACCGCCGTTCGCGCGGATCCGGCACGAGCACTATCTGCCGGCCTTCGAACGCGGTATGACCGAGCAGCTGGCCGAGGTGGCGGCGATCGGCGCCTGCGCCGAGCCCGTGACCTTCGAGAACACCGTCGAGGCGCTGGAGCGCAGCGGTGCCGTGCTGGGCCGGGTGCGCCGGGTGTTCTTCAACAAGACGGCCTCGGACACGGACGACGATCTCCAGGCGCTGGAGGCGGAGATCGCGCCCCGGCTGGCCGCCCACGAGGACGCGCTGCTGCTCGATCCCGCCCTGTTCGCCCGGCTGGACGCGCTCCACGGGCAACGGCACGGCATCGGCCTGGAAGGCGACCGGCTGAGGGTGCTGGAACGGCACCACACCGCCCGCGTCCGGGCGGGGGCCCGGCTCGGACCGGAGCAGCAGCGCCGGCTGCGCGAGCTGAACGCCGAAATCGCCGTACGCTGCGCCGCATTCCGCCGGAACCTGCGCGCGGCCACCGCCGACGCCGCGCTGGTACTGGACCGCGCCGAGCAGCTGGCGGGCCTGCCCGAGGACGAGATCGCGGCCGCCGCGGAGCACGCCAACGCCCTGGGTCACGACGGCAAGTTCGTCCTCGGCATGAAGAACTTCAGCAACCAGACGCAGCTCGGTTCGCTCGACGACCCGGCGCTGCGCGAGCGCCTGCTCGCCGCCTCGCTCGGCCGGGGCAGCGACACCAACGGCCCGCTCGCCGTCACCCTCGCCACGCTGCGCGCCGAGCGCGCCGCCCTGCTCGGCCACCGGAGCCACGCCGACTGGCAGGTCGCCGATCAGACCGCCGGCACCACGGACGCGGTCGAAAGCCTCTTCCACCGCCTCATCCCCCCTGCCGTCGCCAACGCCGAGCGCGAGGGCGCGGCGCTGGCCGAGGCGGCGGGCGTCGCCGAGATCGGCCCGGCCGACTGGCAGTACTACGCGGAGCGGATCCGCAAGGAGCGGTGCGGCCTCGACGCGGCGGCGCTGCGCCCGTACCTGGAGCTGGAGAGCGTGCTGCGCGACGGCGTCTTCCACGCGGCCGGGCTGGTCTACGGGATCACCTTCACCGAACGCCCCGACCTGGTGGCCTACCATCCGGACGCCCGCGTCTTCGAGGTGCACGAGTCCGACGGCAGCCCGCTCGGCCTCTACATCGGCGACTTCCACGCCCGTGCGTCCAAGCGCGGCGGTGCCTGGGAGAAGGAACTGGTGACCCAGTCGCACCTGCTGGGCCACCGCCCGGTGGTGGTCAACAACCTGAACATCGCCAAGCCCCCGCCCGGCGAGCCCGTGCTGCTGACCTGGCGCGAGGTCAACACGCTCTTCCATGAGTTCGGGCACGCGCTGCACGGCCTGTTCTCCGATGTGCGCTATCCGCTGCTGGCCGGCACTCAAGTGCCGCGTGACTTCGTGGAGTTCCCCTCCCAGGTCAACGAGATGTGGGCCGACTGGCCCGAGGTGCTGGCGCATTACGCCAAGCACCACCGCACCGGCGAGCCCATGCCGCCCGAACTGCCGGACCGGCTGCGCGAGGCGGAGGACTTCGGCGTCGGCTTCCGGATGGTGGAACACCTCGCCGCCGCGGTGATCGACTGGGCCTGGCACACCCTCCCCGCCGACGGGGACCTGCCGGACGCGGCCGGCGCCGAGGCGTTCGAGGCCGCCGCACTGGAGCGCTACGGACTCGCCCTGAGCGCCGTCCCGCCGCGCTACCGCACCGGCTATTTCGCGCACATCTTCGGCGGCAGCTACGCGGCCGGGTACTACGGCTACCGATGGGCCGAGGTGCTGGACGCGGACACCGTGCGGTGGTTCCGCGAGAACGGCAAGACCGTGCGCGAAAGCGGTGAGATCTTCCGCCGGGAGCTGCTGGGCCAGGGCAACGGCGTCGATTCCATGGCGGCGTTCCGCGCGGTGGTCGGACGGGATCCGGAGGTCGGACCGCTGTTGGACCGGCACGGCCTGGTGACCGGCTGACCCGGCGCGCGCCGCCGGTGCGCTGCTACAGCACGCGTTCCGTGGACGCCGCTTCCTCTTCCGCCTCTTCGGGCAACTTCACATCGCTCACCGCGGTGTTCACTTCCACGACCTCGAAGCCGGTCATCCGCTCCACCGCGGAAATCACGCTTTCCCGTACGGCGCCGGCGACCTCGGGAATGATTTCGCCGTACTCGACGATGATGTCCAGGTCGACCGCCGCCTGTTTCTCGCCGACCTCGACCTTGACGCCGTGGACGGTCGTGGTCGGCCCTCCCGGCACGCGTTTGCGCAGGGCCCCGACGGACCGGGAGATTCCGCTGCCCAGTGCATGGACGCCGGGTACGTCCTCGGCGGCCAGGTAGGCGATCTTCGCGACCACACCGTCCGCGATGGTCGTCTTCCCGCGCTCCCGGGCGGGAAGAGCCCGCTGGGCGGTCCCCGGACCGCGCTCCTTGATGTCGGCCATGGCACATCACCCCTTTGCTCGCGATGGAGCAAGACAGCAAGACTTCTTGCTCCATCGGGAGCAAGACTTCGTCCACCTCTTCACGCTAGGGCGTAGCGGGGGATCCCGCCTCTGCGGGCCTTCTACCAGCTGTCACGACGCATACGGAGCAACTCCTGGTCCTTTTCCGGGACCAGGATGGAGACATCGACCCCGGCGTCCGCGCCGAGATCCCGCAGCGCCATCACACACGCGACCTGGATGCTGCGGTGTTCATCCGTCACATGCCGGATGAGCAGCTCGACGGCGCCGGGATCGTCCTCGGCGGCCAGTCGCGTCAGCCCCTCGACGGCGGTGGTCCTGATGGTGATTTCTTCCCCGACGGTGGAATAGGGGTGTCCGAATTCGGGGGTGCGTTCCGGCGGGATGGGGGTGGTCAATATGGTCTCGAATACGTCCGTGGCGGATGTCATACGGAGATCGGTGAGCAATTGGACGATTCCCCACCGGTCGGGATAGGCGAACTCCGGCAAGGTCTCCCAGCCGCGTCGCAGCACCGCGGTGACGTCCTCGGCGGGGTATCCGTTCAGCTCGTCGAGCGCCTGCTGATATCCCTCCGCGGCGTATTCGTCCGTGTCGTTCATGGCGCCCACGGCTCGCATGGCATCGGTGACCGCCGCGCCGAGGCCACCGGATTCGGCGGCGAAACTCCATTGCTGTCCGTATTCCATGGCCATGAAGTTGCCGTCCCTTCGAGCAGAGGTGTTCGAGAAGGGCTGGGGGAACTGGCGCGGCCAGTAATACGGCCAGCAATGCCGGAACGGGTCTCTTGCCGCAGACTTCGGGGACTTCACCCGTCGGCACATATCCCTCCATGCTTCGCGCCCGGGCCGGTATCCGCAACCGCACCCAGGCTCCTGGCCGCCGGGATTCCCCTAACCTGCTGGAATGCGGAGAAGAGCAAGGTAAGCGGAATTCAGCCGCCGGGGGATGCACCAGGCGGGTGCCGGGGCGACGTTCGCGGTCGGTGCCGCGCCGCTCTGCTGCGCCGATGAGGCGGGCGTACAGGCCGTCTCACTCGCCGGTCAGGCGCTGCCCGGTCACACCCGGCCGTGGGCCTTCTGGGCGCGGCGGGACAGCGAGTCGATGACCACGGCGATGAGCAGTACCCCGCCGGTGATCATGAACTGGACGGCGGTCTGGATGCCCATCAGGGCCACGCCGGAGGCGATCGACTGGATGACCAGGACACCGAGCAGGGCGGACCAGGTTCTGCCGCGGCCGCCGAACATGCTGGTGCCGCCGATGACCGCCGCGGCGATGGCGTCCATCAGGAGGTTGCCCGAGCCCGAGGACTGGCTGGCGGAGGTGACCCGGGAGGCCAGGAACAGGCCGCCGATCGCGGCCATCGTCCCGGAGATCATGAACACCGAGATCCGCACCAGGCCGACATTGAGGCCGGTGCGGCGGGCGGCCTCGACGCTGCCGCCGAGGGCGAAGATCATCCGCCCGTAGGGTGTGCGGCGGAGCACGTAGTCGAGGCCCACCAGGAAAATCAGGAAGATCAGCAGGGCCAGCGGCAGGCCCTGGAACTGGTTGAGGACGTACGCCGCACCGAGGGTGATCGCGGCGAGGACGGCCGTCCGTATCAGGGTCTCGCGCAGCGGGCGGGCCGGTACGCCGGCGGCCCTGCGGCGCCTGGTGTCCCGGTACGAGGCGAGGAAGTACCCGGCGGTGCCGAGCGCCGCCAGGCCGTAGGCGGCGGCGATATCGGTGAAGTAGTGGCCGGTCAGCATGGCGACCAGGCCCTTGTCGTCGAGGTTGATGGTGCCGCTGGTGCCCAGGATGTAGAGCATCAGACCGTTCCAGCCCAGCAGGCCCGCAAGGGTGACCACGAAGGCGGGCACCCCGGCCTTGGCGAAGAAGAATCCCTGTACGGCTCCGATGGCCGTACCCGCCAGTACTGCCACGAGCACCGCGAGCCCCTCGGACATGCCCTGGTTGACGTTCAGCACCGCGAACGCGGCGGCCGCCAGGCCGCTCACCGAGCCGACCGAGAGATCGATTTCGCCGAGCAGCAGCACGAAGACGATGCCGATCGCGATCAGGCCGGTGCCGACGATGTCCACGCTGAGGTTGGACAGATTCCGCGGGGAGAGGAAGTTCTTGTTGAGCGTCTCGAAGATGATCCATACGACGACGAGACCGAGCACGACGGGGACCGAGCCGAGTTCGCCGCTGCGGAAGCGGCGGGCGAACGAGGCGAAGGCCCCCTGTTCGCCGTGTTCGGGCGGCCCGCCCCGGCGCCGTTCGGCGGCGGGGGACGGCCTCCCCGCGACATGGCCCTCGGCGCCCCGGCCCCGCGTACCGGACGGTTTGTGCTTTCTGAGCGTCCAGGTGCGGCTCACGGCTCCACCTCCCACCCGAGGGTCTTACGGCGGGTGACGGCGTTGTCCGTGGCCCCTGTGATGGAGGAGATGATCTGTTCGTGGGAGGTGCTCGTCACGTCGAAGAACCCGTTGTTCCGGCCGAGTCGCAGCACGGCGACCCAGTCCGCGACGGCCTTGACATCGCCCATGTTGTGGCTGACCAGGAGCACCCCGAGACCGCGTTCGCGAAGCTGCTCGACCAGATCGAGGACCTGTGCCGTCTGCTCGATGCCCAGCGCCGCCGTGGGCTCGTCGAGCAGGACCATGCGGGGGTCGCCCAGCAGCGAGCGGGAGATCGCCACGGTCTGCCGCTGGCCGCCGGAGAGGGAGGCGACGGGCCGGCGCACATCGGGCATCCGGATGGCGAGGGTGTCGAGCAGTTCCAGGGTGAGCCGCTCCATCTCCACCTCGTCGAGGACACCGGCCCGGTGGATCTCGCGGCCGAGGAAGAGATTGCCGACGACGTCGAGGTTGTCGCACAGCGCGAGGTCCTGGTAGACGGTGGCGATGCCCATGTTCCGGGCGTCGTGCGGGCGGGCGATCTGGACCGTACGGCCGTCCCACGCGATGGCGCCCTCGTCGGCGGGGTCGACGCCCGCGATCACCTTGACCAGTGTGGACTTGCCCGCGCCGTTGTCGCCCACCAGCGCGACGACCTGTCCCGCGTGGATGTCCAGCTCGACATCGGCGAGTGCCTGCACGGCGCCGAACCGTTTGAAGATCCCGCGCAGGGAGAGCAGCGGCGGTGCGGACATGGGTACCCGCCTTACCTGGTGAGTCCCGCCTTGGCACAGGCGGCCACGAGCTGGGGGGTGCAGATCTGGTGGACCGTGTACATGCCGTCCTTGACGACGGTGCTCTTGATGTTGTGGGCGGTCACCGCGATCGGCCTGAGCAGTACGGTCGGGATGTCGCGCGTCGTGGGGCTGTCGACCGTGTGCGTGGTGATCTTGTCGAGCGGCTCGCCGCGGGTCAGGGCGACGGCCATTTCGGCGGCGGCGCCGGCTTCGGGGGCGAACGGCTTGTAGACCGTCATGTACTGCTCGCCCTTGACGATGCGCTGCAGGGCGGAGAGTTCGGCGTCCTGCCCGGTGACCGGCGGCAGCGGATCCATCTTGGCGGCCTTCATGGCGGCGATGATTCCGGCGGCCAGGCTGTCGTTGGCGGAGTAGACGCCGTCGATGTGGTCGGCGCCGAGGGCCGAGATCGCGCCGGACATATTGATATTGGCGTTCTCCGGCCGCCAGCCGGCGGTCTCGTACGCCTTGCCGATCTTCACCTTGCCCTGGAGGACGGCCAGTGCGCCCTTCTCGAACCAGGCGGAATTGGGGTCCGTCGCGGCGCCGTTCATCATGACGATCTGGCCGTCGCGGGCCTTGTCGCCCATCGCGTTGAGCAGCGCCTGGCCCTGGAGCCTGCCGACCCGGTCGCCGTCGAAGGAGACATAGCCCGAGACCGGCCCCTCCGCGAGGCGGTCGTAGGAGACGACCGCGATGCCCGCCCGGCGGGCGTTCTCGATGGCGGAGCGCATCGACCTGGAGTCGACGGCATCCAGGATCAGCACCTTGACCCGCTTGGTGATCATCGCGTCCACCTGTTGCTGCTGCGTGGCCACATCGTGCTGCGCACTGGCGAATTCCACCCGGCAGGCGGGGCACAGCTGATGGATCCTCCGCTCGATCAGGGGCTTGTCGAACTGCTGCATACGGGAGGTGTAGTCGGGGAGCAGCAGGCCGATCGTCATGCCGCCGGCCGAGGCGGACGCGCCGGACCGGGCCACCTCGCGGGCGGGTCCGCAGGCGGACGCGCCGGCCGCCAGGCACAGCCCGGCCAGGAGGAGGGCGGTCCCCCGTGCTCGGGCGGTCATCTCAGCCGGCCTCCTCCATGTCGCCGCAGCTCAGCCGCTCGCGCGGCGACAGCGCGACCTCGCTCCACACCTGCTTGCCGCCGCTGAGCGGCACCGAACCCCAGGACACCGACATCGCCTCGACGAGCAGCAGCCCGCGGCCGCCGGTCGCCTCCCAGTCCACGCTCACCGGCTTGACGGGCGCCCGCGGCGAGGCATCGTTCACCGCGATCCGCAGCCGGTCCGCGGCCAGCGTCAGATCCAGCCGCACCTCGCCCTGCGTATGCGCAATGGCGTTGGTGACCAGCTCGGACACCACCAGCAGGGCCACATCCATCTCCTGCGTCACCTGCCACGAGCGCAGCGTGCGCGCGGTGAAGCGACGGGCGTGCATGACGGCGTCGGGGAGCCGCCATACCGTCCAGCGGGCCCGCGTCGGGCGGCTGCGCATCCCGTCGTACCGCAGGACCAGCACCGCCACATCGTCGTCGCGCCGCTCGGCGCTGCCGATCAGCTCCTCGGCCACCCGTCCGACATCGGCCGGATCCGCCGCGCCGAGCGCCTCGCGCGCCTTGCGCAGCCCGTCCTCCAGGGGGAGGCTCGCCGACTCGGCCAGACCGTCGGTGAGCAGGGCCAGTACGGTGCCGGGGGCCAGCCCGACCTCGGTCAGCGGGAACTCGCCGTCCGCGATCACTCCCAGCGGGGGGCCGCCCTCGATGCCCATCTCCTCGGTGCTGCCGTCGGGGTACCGCAGCAGCGGCGGCAGATGCCCGGCCCGTACGAACCAGGCGATGCCCTCCTCCATGTCCAGATCGACGTAACAGCAGGTGGCGAACAGGTCCGTCTCCATGCCGACGAGCAGGCGGTTGGTATGGGCGACCACCACGTCGGGCGGGTGGCCCTCCACCGCGTAGGCCCTGATGGCCGTGCGCATCTGGCCCATGATCGTCGCGGCTCCGGCGCTGTGCCCCTGCACATCGCCGATGACGAGCGCGACATGACCGTCGGAAAGCGGGATGACGTCGAACCAGTCGCCGCCGACGTCGAGCCCCACGGTGGCGGGCAGATAGCGGGCGGCGGCCACTCCGCCGGCCAGCCTCGGCAGCTTGCGGGGCAACAGGCTGCGCTGGAGCATCGTGGTCAGCTCGTGCCGGGCATCGAGCGCATGCGCGCGGACCAGGGCCTGCCCCGCCAGACCGGCGGTCGCGGTCAGCAGCGACCGCTCCTCCGGGCCGAACCGGTGCTCCTCGTCCCAGCCGACCAGGCACACCCCGACCATCCGGCCCTCCGCGGGGAGCGGCAGCACGGCGAGCCCGCCGGGCGCGACGCCTTCGAGGGCGGGTTCGAGCGTGGCCCCCGGGGGCCACAGGGCCACCTGACCGGCGCGCAGCGCGGCCTCCAGGGTGGGCAGCTGGTGGCAGGAGGCATCGGGCCATTCGGAACGCCACTCCGAGCGCCATGCCGAGGGCCAGGCGTCGGGCTCCGGGGGATCGAGGACGGTCACCACGAACCGGTCCGCCTCGATCTCGGCGACCGCCACCCGGGCGGCACCCAGCGGCGCCCGCAGGGCCGCGGCGACCACCTTGCTGACGTCCCGGATGGTCGTCGCGGCGGCCAGCGCCGCGGACAGCCGCTGCACCATGGCGACTTCGTCGGCGCTGGGCCGCAGATACGCGGCGTCGGCGACCACGCCCAGCATCCGGTCCGGCGCGCCGTCGGCGCCGGCCAGCACCCGGCAGCGCAGGCTCAGCCAGCGCAGTTCGCCGTTCGGCCGACGGATACGGAACGACAGCTGCTGGCTCCCTGCGGACACCCGGCCCGGTTCCACGATCGCCATCAGCGCGGGCACATCGTCCGGGACGGTACGCGCCAGCAGCGTCTCCACCCGCCCGTCGAACTCCTGCGGCGCGATGCCGAACAGCTCCAGCACCTGGGCGTCCGTGTCCATCTGCCCGGTGCTCAGCCCCAGCGTGAACGCGCCGCCCCGGAGCGTGTCCAGCCCCGGCCCCAGCAGCGCCCGGCCCTCCGGCCGCCGCGCCACCGGGCTCCCGGTCCGTCCGATGACCCGCGCCGCCACCGCCTCCAGCCCCGCCGCCACCTGGTCGGCATGCAGCTCCAGCAGACTGCGCCGGTCGGCGCCGAAGGCGTCCGCGCCCTTGTCGACGATCACCAGGCAGCCCAGCCGCTTGGTGTCATCGCCCAGCGGCAGCACGCCCACCGAACCCTGGGCCGCGAAGGCGTCGGGTCCCAGCCACTGCGCAAGCCCCGTCCGGAAGGCCGTGGCGACCGGGGAGTCGCCGGACAGCGCACAGCGCTCCGGCAGCCCGTAGGGGGCACCGGAGCCTCCGACCGCCTCGGCCAGCTGAAGATCGCCGTCCCCTTCGGCCGGCACATAGACGGCGGTCAGCTCAGCGCCGGAAGACCCAAGGACCCGCGCGGTCACTGCCTGCACCGCCTCCGTACGCGGGAAGCCGTCGTCGTAAGCCACGGTCGCCGTATCCGCCCTCGGGGCCGGGGCGTGCACCCCGGCCCCACCTCATCGGACATTTCGCCATTTACCGCCTCTCCTCCATGGTGCGGCATCCAGGGAGAGGGGAGCTAGTCGAGGCCGGACCGGGAACGAGGCGAAGCGAGCCGACGCTCCGCCCGAGCGGGGCGGCCGCGGGCCCGGGGGAGGGCCCGGGACGCCTGGGCCGCCACCGCCCGCGGCCCGCCGCCCACCGTCCGCCGCGGCTCCGCGGCCGTCGGCGGTACGCGTATACGTATACGTACTCGTCACGGGTGGAGGCTCCGCCGCTCGTCCGCGGGAAACCTCCCAAATGCCCTTCTCCGTAAGGGAGTTCGGATGCGAAGAGGGTGGCCGGCACCCGGTCGCCGGCTCAGTCGTCCGGCACCAGTACCGCGGCCCCCTGCACCCGGTCGGCCGCCAGATCCGCCAGCGCCTCCGGTGCGCGGCTCAGCGGATAGGGGCTGACCGTGACCCGGATGCCGATCCGCGCCGCCGTCTGAAGGAACTCGCGCCCGTCCCGCCGGGTATTGGAGGTCACGCTGCGCAGGTTCCGCTCGTGGAAAAGATGGCGCTGATAGTTGAGCGCGGGGACATCGGTGAGGTGAATACCGGCGACGGCGAGGGTCCCCGACCGGTCCAGCGCTTCCAGGGCCACCGGTACGAGGTCGCCGACCGGCGCGAAGAGGATCGCCGAATCCAGCGGTTCGGGCGGCTGGCCGTAGGCGTCGCCGGCCGAGGACGCGCCCAGCTCGAGGGCGAGTTCGCGCGCCCGTGCGGACCGCGTCAGGACATGGACGGTGGCTCCCTCGGCCAGCGCGACCTGCGCGGCCAGATGCGCCGAAGCGCCGAACCCGTAGATCCCCAGCCGGCCGCCGGACGGCAGCGCGCTGCGGCGCAGCGCCCGGTAGCCGATGATCCCGGCGCACAGCAGCGGCGCCAGCTGCGCGGCGCTCCGGTCGTCCGGGAGCGGATAGGCGTACGCCGCGGGAACGAGGGCCGCCTCGGCGAACCCGCCGTCCGCGTCCCAGCCGGTGTACCGGGACGCCGGACAGAGATTCTCCCGCCCCGTACGGCAGTACGCGCAGACTCCGCAGGTGCCCCGCAGCCAGGCCCCGCCGGCCCGGTCACCGACCCCGAAGCGCCTCACGCCCGCACCGGCCGCGACCACCCGCCCGACGATCTCGTGCCCCGGCACGGTCGACGGCCGGTGCGGCGCCAGGTCCCCTTCCGCCAGATGCAGATCCGTACGGCACACACCGCACGCCTCCACCCTCAGCAACAGCTCTCCGGGCCCCGGCTCGGGCACGTCCCGCCGCACCGCCGCCAACGGCCCGGACGCCACCGGACCGGGCCGTTCGACCACCCAGCCGCACAGCACCTCCGCGGTGCCCCGACCGGATCGCGATGCCATGCCTCCAGCGTGGCGCCACCCGAGGGAGTGGGCAAACGCCGCCTAACGGGGCGGGCGGGGGTGCCGAGCCCTCACAGGTCCGCTTCCTCGCCGATGTAGAGCCCAGCGAACGACTGCGCCGCGGACGGCGACCCCAGCAGCCGCCGCAGCCTGGCCGAGGCCGTGCCCGCGCGGAACCGGTCGCCCGACGAGGCGCCGTGCAGGACGTCCGACAGCCACTGCGAAAACTCCAGGTACTGCCATACGCGCCGCAGGCACGCCGCCGAATAGCCGGCGAGGCCGCCGTCGTCGCCCCGGTAGTGCGCGATCAGCGCATCGGCGAGCAGCAGCGCATCGTTGATCGCGAGGTTCATGCCCTTCGCGGCGATCGGCGCGACGAGGTGCGCCGAGTCCCCCGCCAGGTAGAGGCGGCCGTAGGCCATCGGCTCCACCACGTAGTTGTGCATGTCCAGGACCACCTTCTCGGCCAGCGGTCCCTCCGTCAGCGGCCGGGCCCCCGCCGCGGCGAGGCGGGTGTGCAGCGCGTCCCATATCCGCTCATACGACCAGTTCTCGGCGATTTCGCCGGGCGCGACCTGAAGGTAGTAGCGGGTGACCTCAGGGCTGCGGGCCATATGGGCGCCGAGACCGCTCTCGTGGATGCCGAAGACCACCCCGTCCGCGGACGGCGGCGCCTCGGCGAGCAGGGCGAGCCAGGCGACACCGTGGTCGTGACGCGTCATGACCATCCGGTCGGCGGGTATCGCCGCCCGGCTCACCCCCCGCGCGCCGTCGCAGCCCGCGATGAAGTCGCAGTCGATCAGGTGCCGCACGCCGGTGACCGGATCGGCGTAGGTCACCGCGGGCCGGTCGCCCGCCACGTCGTGCAGCCGCACATCCCGTACCCCGAACCGGACATCGCCGCCGCGCTCGTCCGCGAAGGACGCGACGAGATCGGTGACCAGCAGCGGCTGCGGATAGACGAAATGACGGCTCCCCGACAGCTCCGCGGTCCGCAGCACATGCCGCGCCCCGTCGAACCGGAACTCGAACTCCGCCTGGGTTTCGGCCCGTTCCAGCAGCCGGCCGGCGAGCCCGTGCCGGTCCAGTGCGCGCACCGCCCACTCCTCCATGAACCCGGCGCGCGGCCGCCGCTCGATGAATTCCCTGCTCTCCGCCTCCAGTACCACGCAGTCGACCCCGGCGGCGCGCAGCAGATTCGCCAGGGTGAGCCCGGCGGGGCCGGCGCCGACGATGGCGACGGAAGTGCGGGTGCGGGCGGGCGAGGGCGACGACACGTCGAGGGTTTCCCTTCGAGCCGGGGACGAAGATCGTAAGCAGTATGGCGGGCGACGCGGGCGGCCCGCCCTGGGCCCCCGCAGACGCCTGTTGCGCAAAGCGGCATGCCGACGCGGGCACGCCGGGCCGGTTGCGTACGCTGACCTGGCCGTCTCGTCGATGGCCGAAAGCTTTCGTCGTACGACAGGAGTACCCGCATGACCGCCCCCGCCCCCGCCGGCCCGGATGCCGGCGCCTCGGTACGCCATCGCCTACGGGCGTGGATGCTGGAAGGCCTGGCCGATATGGCCAAGCACCAACAAGGCGGACAGGCCCAGCCGGAGCCCGCCCACCGCGGGCAACGGTGGTGGCGGGTGATGTGTCTGACGGGCGTGGACTACTTCTCCACCCTCGGATATCAGCCGGGCATCGCGGCCCTCGCCGCGGGCCTGCTGTCGCCGATCGCCACCATCGTCCTGGTCATAGTGACCCTCGCCGGCGCGCTGCCGGTCTACCGGCGGGTGGCCGAGGAGAGCCCGCGCGGGCAGGGCTCGATCGCGATGCTGGAGAGGCTGCTGTCCTTCTGGAAGGGCAAGCTGTTCGTCCTGACCCTGCTGGGCTTCGCCGCCACCGACTTCCTCATCACGATCACCCTGTCGGCCGCCGACGCCTCCACCCACCTGGTGGAAAACCCCCATGTCAACAGCGTCCTGCACAACCAGCAGATGGTCATCACCCTGGTCCTGGTCGCCCTGTTGGGCGCGGTGTTCCTCAAAGGCTTCCTCGAAGCGATCGGGGTAGCGGTCGCCCTGGTGGGCCTCTACCTCGCGCTCAACGTGGCCGTGGTCGTCGTCGGGCTGTGGCATGTGGCCACAGCGGGACATGTGGTCACCGACTGGTCCCATGCGCTGACCACCGAGCACGGAAACGTCCTGGCGATGGTCGGCGTGGCCCTGTTGGTCTTCCCCAAGCTGGCGCTGGGCCTGTCGGGCTTCGAGACCGGCGTCGCGGTCATGCCGCACGTCGAAGGGGACGCCAACGACACCGAAGAGAAGCCCGAAGGACGGATCCGGGGCGCGAAGAAGCTGCTCACCACCTCCGCCGTGATCATGAGCTGCTTCCTGATCCTCACCAGCTTCATCACGACCCTGCTCATCCCGGAGAACGAGTTCAAGCCGGGCGGCCAGGCGAACGGCCGTGCCCTCGCCTACCTGGCCCACGAGTACCTGGGATCCGCCTTCGGCACCGTCTACGACGTCTCCACCATCGCCATCCTCTGGTTCGCCGGCGCCTCGGCCATGGCCGGTCTGCTCAACCTCATGCCGCAGTACCTGCCCCGCTACGGCATGGCGCCCCACTGGGCCCGCGCGGTCCGCCCCATGGTGCTGGTCTTCACCCTCGTCGCCTTCCTGGTGACCTGGATCTTCGACGCGGACGTGGACGCCCAGGGCGGCGCCTACGCCACCGGTGTCCTCGTCCTGATCAGCTCCGCCGCGATCGCCGTGACCATCGCGGCACGGCGCGCCCGCCAGCGGGGCTGGACCATCGGCTTCGCCGTGATCTCCCTGGTGTTCCTCTACACCACCGTGGTGAACGTCATCGAGCGGCCCGACGGTGTGAAGATCGGCGCCTGCTTCATCGCCGGCATCATCCTGCTGTCGTTCCTCTCCCGCGTCGCCCGTGCCTTCGAGCTCCGGGTGACCAGCGTGGTCTTCGACGACACCGCCGAGAAGTTCATCCGCGACGCCGCCCAGCACGGCATCCGCTTCATCGCGAACGAGCCCGACCAGCGGGACGTGGCCGAGTACCGCGACAAGCTCCTGCAGATCCGCACCGACAACGACATCCCGACCGCGGACGACGTCATCTTCGTCGAGGTCACCGTCGTCGACCCCTCCGAATTCGAGAGCGAGCTGCGGGTCCGCGGCGAGGTGCTGCACGGCCGCTACCGCGTGCTCTGCCTCGACAGCTCCACCATCTCCAACGCGCTCGCCGCCCTGTTGCTGCACGTACGGGACATGACGGGGCAGCGGCCGCACATCTACTTCGAGTGGACCGAAGGCAACCCCTTCGCGCAGTTCCTGCGGTTCTTCCTCTTCGGCCAGGGCGAAGTCGCCCCGGTCACCCGCGAGGTGCTGCGCGAGGCCGAACCCGACCGCGACCGCCGGCCCCGCGTCCACGTCGGCTGAGCGGCCGTCCCGCGCCCGCCCGCTCACCTCTTGCGGGCGCGGGAACTCCGCTAGGACCACCAGGAGTTGATCCGGTATGGACGCACGCCTGCGAAGAATCGCCGCCAAGCTGGCGCTCGTCCGCGGCCTCCCCGGACGCGCCTACTCCTTCGGGGAAGAGAAACACCGCTTCCGTCTCGGCCCGCCCCTGCCGGAGTCCCGGGTGACGGCGTTCGAGACCGAGCACGGCATCCGGCTACCGCAGTGCTACCGGAGCTTTCTGACCACGATCGGCCATACCGGCACCGGCCCGCACTACGGCCTGGAGTCCCTGGACGACTGGTACCACGCCGTCCTCGACATCCCCCGGCCCGGCCATCTGGCCACCCCCTTCCCCCTCTCGCCGACCGGCCCCGCACCGGGCCCGGACTGGTACGAAGCGCTGGACGGCGACGACCCCGAGCCCTTCCCCGGCGCCCTCACCCTCGCCCAGCGGGGCTGCTCGCTCGCCACGCTCCTCGTGGTCAGCGGCCCCGCCCGGGGGCGCATCGTCAACGTCGACCTCGATCTCGGGCCGCCCGCCTTCTGCCACGACAGCGACTTCCTGGCCTGGTACGAAAGATGGCTGGACGAGACCGCCAACGGACTGGACCGGTCGGGCTTCGACGTGTCCCTCCCGTATGACGTACCCACACTGACCTCGCTCCTGCGCGAGGCACCGGACCCGGCCCAACGGGACGCGGCCGCCTGGACATTGGGCCGCTACCCCACGCTGCCACCGGCCGCCGCATCGGCGCTGCGCGCCGCCGCCGTCGGCGACGTCGATGCCGGGGTGCGCCGGGCGGCCGTCATCGCGCTCGGCCGCCGCCCGGGGCCCGCCGATGAAGCCACGCTCGCCCAGGCCCTGACGGACCCCTGTGACGGCCCCCGGCTCGCCGCGCGCGGCGCCCTGTCCCGCCGGGGCGACGCCTGGCAGGCCCAGGCCCAGGCACAGACCCGGGCCCAGGCCACGCGCCCCGCTGCCGGGGAGTGACCGGCCGGCTCCGGCGCGGGCGCGGCGCCCGACTCGGGTCGCTTCCGCTGTCCGCCCGGAGCACCCTGGAGACGTAACCCGTCAGCCGTGAACTGAGCTGTGAGGTGCCCCATGAGCACTCTCGAAGAGCACATCGACATTGGCGCCCCCCTCGACAAGGCATGGGATGCCCTGCATCAGGTGGAGAGCTATCCAAAGTTTGTGGACGGCGTCCGCGAGGCCCATCTGGAGGGCCGGCGGACGCATCTCGATCTCGAGGCGGGAGGCCGGTCCCGGGAGCTGGAACTGGAGATCAGCGACCGCAGCAAGGAAAAGGTGCTGACCTGGCAGACCACGACCGGTCCCGACCTGGCGGGCACCGTCTCGCTGCTGCCGATCGACCGCGAGCACACCCGCGTCCAGGCGCGGTTCGAATACGACCCGGGCACCATCAAGGACGATTTCGGCGGGCCGAAGGGGTTTGCCCAGGCCGCCGCGATCGAGCGCGGGCTGCGGAGCGATCTCCAGCAGTTCAAGGAGTTGATGGAACACAAGCGGTGACGCCAACGGTGAACGCCGACGGCTAGTTCCCGTTAGCCGAGCGGAGTGACACGAGCACAGCGACAAGTGGCATGAGCACAGCGACACGAGCAGAGTGACCTGGGTGCTCCGGGGCGGTGATGGCGGGTACCGACACACACGACAGCGGCCGGGCACGACAGCGGCCGGGGAGGCGAGGCGCAGCGGGGCATCACCGCCCGGCAGGCGCCACGCCCCTGACGGCTACCTGGGCGGGCCGCAGCAGCCGGTCGCCGACCCGGTATCCGGGCCGGAGGATTGCCCCGCAGACGGCGCGTTCGACCTGGCCGGAAGGGCTGCCGGGAGGGACGTCGGCGGGTGTGTAGGTAACGGCCTCATGGCGGGTGGGGTCGAAGGGGGCACCCGGCGTGCC
Source organism: Streptomyces sp. NPDC101227 (assembly GCF_044767545.1). Classification (NCBI taxonomy): domain Bacteria; kingdom Bacillati; phylum Actinomycetota; class Actinomycetes; order Kitasatosporales; family Streptomycetaceae; genus Streptomyces; species Streptomyces sp. NPDC101227. Next base: position 295,134 of record NZ_JBIWOD010000002.1, read on the forward strand.
GAAGGACTGCAGGCCCAGCGCCGCCAGCTCGGCTTCCAGCGCCTCGGCGACGCGCCGGAAGCCGCCGGTCAGCTCGCCCTGCTCGGCGGCCTCGGCAATGGCATCGAGCACCGGGACCAAACGGTTCAGCACATTGCCCACGGCGATCTCGCCGACCGCCCGGCGGTCGCGGCGGACCCGCTTGCGGTAGTTGTCGTACTCCGCCTTCAGGCGTTGCAGATCGGCCGTGCGCTCACGCAGTTCGGCGCGGATCGCTGTCTCCGGTGGCGCGGGCTGCGCGGCGGCGGGGGTCCGGCCGGACGGCGCCCCGCGGTCCGTATCGGCGGCCCCGCTCCCCTGGACGGCGCGGGGCGGGAGCACGGCGGGGCTGTCGTCCGGGTGGTCCCGGACGACGGTCAGTGGCGGGTGGCGGGGGCCACGGACGTCGGTCGGGCGGTTCATCGCGCGCTGCCCTCCTGCTTGTCGTCGTCGACGATCTCGGCGTCCACGACGTCGTCGGCGGCCTCGGCCTGCTCACCGGCGGGGGCGCCCTCGCCGCCCGCGGCGGCCTGCGCGGCCTGGGCGTCGGCGTACATGGCCTGGCCCAGCTTCTGCGAGACGGCCGCAACCTTCTCGGTGGCGGTGCGGATCTCGGCCGTGTTGTCGCCGTCGGCGGACCCGCCCTTGAGTTTCTCCTTCAGCTCGCCGACGGCGGTCTCGACCTCGGTCTTCGTCTCGGCGGGGACCTTGTCCTCGTTGTCCTTGAGGAACTTCTCGGTCTGGTAGACGAGCTGCTCGGCCTGGTTGCGGGTCTCGGCGGACTCGCGCCGGCGGCGGTCCTCCTCGGCGTGCTTCTCGGCCTCGCGGACCATCCGGTCGATGTCGTCCTTCGGCAGCGAGGAGCCGCCGGTGACGGTCATCTTCTGTTCCTTGCCCGTGCCCAGGTCCTTGGCGGTCACGTGCATGATGCCGTTGGCGTCGATGTCGAAGGACACCTCGATCTGCGGCAGCCCCCGCGGGGCCGGCGGCAGACCGGTCAGCTCGAACATCCCGAGCTTCTTGTTGTACGCCGCGATCTCGCGCTCGCCCTGGAACACCTGGATCTGCACCGACGGCTGGTTGTCCTCGGCCGTCGTGAAGATCTCGGACCGCTTGGTCGGAATGGTGGTGTTCCGCTCGATCAGCTTGGTCATGATGCCGCCCTTGGTCTCGATACCGAGGGACAGCGGGGTGACGTCGAGCAGCAGGACGTCCTTGACCTCGCCCTTGAGGACGCCGGCCTGAAGCGTGGCCCCGATGGCGACGACCTCGTCCGGGTTGACGCCCTTGTGCGGGTCCTTGCCGGTCAGCTCCTTGACCAGCTCGGTCACCGCCGGCATCCGGGTGGAGCCGCCGACCAGAATCACATCGTTGATGTCGGAGACCTTGATCCCCGCGTCCTTGACCGCGTTGTGGAACGGCGCCTTGCACCGGTCCAGAAGGTCCGCGGTCAGCTGCTCGAACTGGGCGCGCGTCAGCTTTTCGTCCATATGCAGCGGACCGTCCGGCGACGCACTCAGATAGGGCAGGTTGATGGTGGTCTCGGTCGCCGCCGACAGCTCGATCTTCGCCTTCTCGGCGGCCTCGCGCAGCCGCTGGGTGGCCATCTTGTCCTGCTTGAGATCGATCCCGTACGCGTTCTTGAACTGACTGGCCAGATGGTCGACGATCCGCTGGTCCCAGTCGTCGCCACCGAGGTGGGTGTCACCGTTGGTGGCCTTCACCTCGACGACGCCGTCGCCGATCTCCAGCAGCGAGACGTCGAAGGTGCCGCCGCCGAGGTCGAAGACCAGGATCGTCTGGTCGTTCTCCTTGTCCAGGCCGTAGGCCAGCGCCGCCGCGGTCGGCTCATTGACGATCCGCAGCACCTTCAGGCCCGCGATCTCGCCGGCCTCCTTCGTCGCGGTGCGCTGCGAGTCATTGAAATAGGCCGGTACGGTCACGACGGCATCCGTCACGTCCTCGCCCAGGTACTGCTCGGCGTCGCGCTTGAGCTTCTGGAGCACCCGCGCGGAGATCTCCTGCGCGGTGTAGCGCTTGCCGTCGATATCGCCGCTGTCCGGGAAACGCCACTGGGCATCGCCCATGTGCCGCTTGACCGACCGCGCGGTGCGCTCCACGTTGGTCACGGCCTGCCGCTTGGCGATCTCACCGACCAGCACATCGCCGCCCTTGGCGAACCCGACCACCGACGGTGTGGTCCGGGCTCCCTCGGCGTTGGTGATCACGGTGGGCTCACCGCCCTCCATCACGCTGACCACCGAGTTCGTCGTACCGAGGTCAATACCGACTGCGCGTGCCATGGTCCTCTCCTCACCTTGCGGCCCGCCCGCTCCCGGTGCGGTCGCCGACTCGGGGCAGCGATGACTGCCCCGTACGGTCCGCTGAAGCGGCACTCTCACCCGCTGGTACGGAGAGCAAGCCACCTACACCCTCTGCATAAATCGTGCCCACATACCTGTCAAGATGCACCGAAATCGTGGCAAATGGGCTTGATGCTCGGCTTCCGTCGTGCCGAACACCCTTCAGAGGGTCGCTACGACGCGCTCCAGCGCCCGGGCGAGCCGCTCCACATCCCCGTCCGTCGTGCGCCAATTGCTGAACGCGGCCCGTAGCGCGGGCTGCCCGGCGTACACGGTCGGGGTCAGGAAGGCCTCGGGGGCCAGCGCGTCGGCGAGTGCGGCGAGCCGCGCGGGGGTGGGGGAGTCGGTCAGGGTGAAGCAGACGACGTTCAGCCGGACCGGCGCGAGCAGGCGGAGGCCCGGGATGTTCTCGACGGCGGCGCCGAGGACGCGGGCGCAGGTCACGCAGCGTTCGACGATCTCGCGGTGGCCGTCGCGCCCGTACGCGCGCAGCGTGAACCAGGCCGCGAGCGCGCGCAGCCGGCGGGAGTTCTCCGGAGTGAGATGGACGAGGTCGGGGTCCGCGCCCAGCGGGCCGAGATAGGCGGCCGCGTTCTGGAACACCCGGGCCTGCAGATCCTGCCGGCGGGTGAACTGCACCGCGCTGTCGTACGGCACATTGAGCCATTTGTGCAGGTCGACGCAGAGCGAGTCGGCCAGGTCGAGGCCGTCGACCAGATGGGCGTGGTCCGCCGAGAGGGCGGCGAAGGCACCGAAGGCGGCGTCGACGTGCAGCCAGCAGCCGTAGCGGTCGCGCAGCGCGGCGAGGGCGCGCAGATCGTCGAAGTCGACGGTGTTGACCGTGCCGGCATTGGCCACGACGATGCACGGCCCGTCCTCCTCCCGCAGCGCCGCTTCCAGCGCCGCCGGGTCGACCGCCTCCCGCCCCGGAAGCGTGGCCACCGTCCGCAGGGCGGCACGGCCCAGGCCGAGCAGCGACAGGCCCTTGGCCACGCTGGAATGCGGGCTGCCCGACAGGACGCGTACGGCGCCGAGGGCGGCCACCCCGGCCTCGGCGGGCGAGACGCCGCGCCGTTCACCGAGCCATTCGCGGGCGGTCGCCAGACCCACCGTGTTGGACATGGTGGCGCCGCTGACCAGGGTCCCTTCGTGGCACTCGGACAGGCCGAAGAGCTCACGCAGCCAGCCCACCGTCTCCCGTTCGAGAAGCTGACCGGTGGCGTCCAGTGACGACATCGCGTTCTGGTCCACGGTCGCGGTCAGCCAGTCGCCGGCCAGCGCGGCGGGGGTCACGCCGCCGGTGACGAACCCGAGGTAGCGCGGACCGGCGCTCGCCGACAGGCCCGGTTCCCAGCGGGCGGCGAACTCCCGCAGCGCGCCGGACAGTCCGACGGCCTCCGCGGGCAGCGGTACCGGCTGCCGAGCCGGCACAGCCGGTACGACCGGGGCCTCCGCGAGGCCGTCGAGAAAAGCCGCGGCATGGCGCCGGGTGGCCTCCAACAGCTCCGGCAGAGCGGCTAGATCGGCGGCGAGGCGCGGGTGCATACGGGCTCCGTTCGCAGGGGTGGTGATCGAGTCTCGGTTCCCCAGACGCTAGACCGGTGACGGCCCGCACTCCTGGTCCAATCACGGGGAATTGGACCGGTGCGCGACGGCGGGCGGACACCCAACCGGCACGGCGACGCCGGCAGGGTCCGGCCGCCGGTCCCCAACCTCCCGCCGCGCGGTTACCGACCGCTCGCCCATCTGTAGCGGTGTTCCGGCCGCCCGGTGTCGCCGTATTTGAGGGTCAGGGTGACGTGGCCGCTGCGTTCGAGATGCTTGAGGTAGCGCTGGGCGGTGGAGCGGCTGACGCCGGCGCGCTCGGCCACCTCGTGGGCGGAGAGCGGGTCCCCGGCCGTGCCCAGTACCTGCCGGATGAGGTCGACGGTCGCCGCCGAGTGGCCTTTGGGGAGCTCGGCGTGCGGGGAGTCGGCGGTACGGAACGCGCCGAAGATCCGGTCCACCTGTTCCTGGCCGGCCTCGCCGCGCCCGCCGACACCCGCGACCGTGCGGCGCAGCGCCGCATAGCCCTCCAGCTTGCCGCGCAGGCCGGAGAAGCCGAACGGCTTGACGAGGTATTGCAGCGCCCCGCAGCGCATCGCGTCCTGGACGGTGGCCACATCACGGGCCGCCGTCACCATGATCACGTCGGCGCGGTGGCCGAGCTGGCGCAGCCGCCGCACCAGGGACAGGCCGGTCTCGTCCGGCAGATAGTGGTCGAGCAGCACCAGGTCGACAGGGGTGCGCTCCAGGGTCGCCAGCGCCTGCGCGGCGGTGTGGGCGCGACCGATGACGCGGAAGCCGGGGACCTGGGCCACATAGGCGGCGTTGATCTCGGCGACGTGAAAGTCGTCGTCGACGACAAGGACGTCGATCATGGTGATTCTCCATCGGTCATCGCGGCTCTCCGGCGGCCGTGAGCGGAGTGCTCGGGGTGCTCGGGGTGGGGAGCGGGGCGCTGGGGGCGACCGGCGCGCCGTCCTCACGGGCGAGCGCCTCGGGCAGTACGACGGTGAAGACCGCGCCGCCACCCGCGCGGGCGGTCACCCGCGCCATCCCGCCGTACCGTTCCGCGAGCCGGCGCACCAGGGCCAGGCCGATGCCCCGGCCGCGAGGGGCGGCCGCCGCGGGGGCGAGCTTGGTGGACCAGCCGTCGGTGAAGATCTCCCCGCGCAGCGCGGGCGGCACCCCGGGCCCGGTGTCCGAGACCCGCAGCACCGCCGTGGTGCCTTCGGCGCGCAGCTCCACCTCCACGAACGGTTCGGCCCGGCGGCGTTCGGCGGTGGCGTCCAGCGCGTTGTCGAGGAGATTGCCCAGTACGGTCACCAGGTCGCGCGGATCGACCACCGCATCGGGCAGCAGCGTCGCGGCCGACACCCGTAGCGACACCCCGCGTTCGGCCGCGATGGCCGCCTTGCCGACGAGCAGAGCGGCCAGCAGCGGCTCGTGCACCCGCTCCGCGATCTGTTCCGCCGACGCCCGGTGGGCGCTGGCCACCTCGGTGACGAACTCCACCGCCTTCTCGTGCCGCCCGAGTTCCAGCAGCCCGCGCAGCGTGTGCAGCTGGTTGGCGTGCTCGTGGTCCTGGGCGCGCAGCGCGTCCAACAGCCCCTGGGTGCTGTCCAGTTCGCGGCCCAGCAGCTCCAGTTCGGTACGGTCGCGAAGCGTCACCACCGCCCCGCCGTCCCGCGTCGCCACCCGGTTGGCGATCAGCACCCGCCCGCCGCTGACGGCCAGCAGATCCGCCCCGGTCACCCGCCCGCTCAGCACATCCGTCGTCCGGCCCGGCGGCAGCACCTCGGCCGGCGCCCGTCCGGCCGCCGACGCGTCCAGACCGAGCAGCCGCCCCGCCTCGTCGTTGACCAGCCGGATCCGCCCGTACCGGTCGCAGGCCACCACGCCCTCCCGGATGCCGTGCAGCATCGCCTCCCGCTCGTCGAGCAGCGCGGAGATATCGGCGAACGCGACACCGTGCGTACGGCGCCGCAGCCGGCGCGAGGCGACGACCGCGGCCAGCACGCCGACGGCCAGCGCCGCGCCCGCGTACCGCAGCAGCCCGGGAATGGTGCCGAGCAGTCGGCCCCGGACGCTGTCGTAGGCGATACCGACCGACACGGCGCCCACGATCCGGCCGTCGGCGTCGCGCAACGGCACCTTGGCGCGGGCCGACCGCCCCAGCGTGCCGGTGTCGATCCCCCGCACCTCCCGCCCGGCAAGGGGACGGCTCGGATCCGTGGACACATGCCGGCCGATCTCGGCGGCATTGGTGTGCGACCAGCGCACCCCGCGGGTGTCCATCACCACGATGTACAGCGCCCCCGTCGCCGTACGGATCCGCTCCGCGTCCGCCTGGACCGGGCCGCGCGGATCCGGCCTCGTGGCGACCAGCTCCCGCGCGAGGTCCGGATCGGCCGCCGTGGTCTGGGCGATGGACAGCGCCCGCCGCATCGCCTGGTCGTCGAGCTCCGAGCCGAGCGGGGCGAGGAACAGACCCGTGGCGAGCACCATGACGCCCGTGGTGATGGTCACCTGCGCGGTCAGGACCTGCGCGAAGATCCGCCGGGGCCAGTGGATCCGCATCCGGTGCACCCCCTTGTCTCCCGTGTCGTTCCCGTGTCCCGGCCCGCCGCCGCGTCGCGGAAGCGAATCTTCCGCATGGCGTCGCGATGACCGCACCGTAAGCCGTGGGTGAGCGCCTGCCCACCCCCCGGTATCGCTTTCGTCGTTCTAGCGTGAGCAAAACGAGCACAACAGGGATTGCGCGCAGAAAGGCGGCTTGCGCCCACAAGACTGCCGCGCCGGCCCCGACCGCTCCTAGCCTCCCGGGCCATGAGCAGCCATCCCAGCCCCGCGATCGAACTGCGGGGAACGAGCAAGACCTTCCGGACCCCGTCCGGCGCACTGCACACCGCCGTCCGGGATCTGGACCTGGTCGTCGAACGCGGCGAATTCGTCGCCGTGGTCGGGCCCACCGGATGCGGCAAATCCACCACGCTGACGCTGATCAGCGGGCTGGAGGAGCCCACGGTCGGTGACGTACTGGTCGCCGGCGAGCCGGTCACCGGCATCGGCGACAAGATCGGCTTCGTCTTCCAGCAGGACGCGGTCTTCCCCTGGCGCACCGTGCTGTCGAACGTGATGGCCGGCCCCCGATTCCGTGGCATGGCGAAGCCCGAGGCGAAGGAGCGGGCGCGCGAATGGCTCGCCAGGGTCGGGCTGGCCGCCTTCGAGGACCGCTATCCGCACCAGCTCTCCGGCGGCCAGCGCAAACGCGTCGCCCTCGCCGCGACCTTCGTCAACGACCCCGAACTCCTGCTGATGGACGAGCCGTTCTCCGCCCTGGACGTACAGACCCGCGCCCTGATGTCGGACGAACTCCTCGACCTGTGGTCGGGCACCGGCGCCTCCGTCGTCTTCGTGACGCACGACCTGGAGGAGTCCATCGCCCTCGCCGACAAGGTGGTGGTGATGACCGCCGGCCCGGCGACCGTCAAGGAGGTCTTCGCCATCGACCTGCCGCGCCCCCGCCGGGTCGAATCGGTACGGCTGGAGCCGCGGTTCATCGAGATCTACCGGGAGATATGGTCCTCGCTCGGCGAAGAGGTACGCATCACCCGCGAGAGGGGCGCCGCAGATGCCGCCTGAGACCGTGGCCCTGTCCAAGTCCGCCACCGGGGCCGGCCGTACGGACCGTACGCAGGCCAGGGCGCGCGCCGCCCGCAACCACAAACTCCTCGTCCACGGCACCCGGGTGCTGCTCCTGATCGGCCTGATCGGACTCTGGGAAGGGCTGGCCCGCGCCGCCGTCATCGACCCCTTCAACTTCTCGATGCCGTCGAAGATCTGGGACCAGATCAGCCAGTGGGCGCTGCACGGCACCCCGCAGGGCACGCTGTGGGAGCAGATCTGGTACACGCTCTACGAGGCGCTCCTCGGCTGGGTCATCGGCGTGATCGGCGGCGTGGTGCTGGGCATCGCGCTCGGCAGGATCCGCTTCCTCGCCGATGTGCTCGGCCCGTACATCAAGGTGCTCAACGCCCTGCCGCGGATCGTGCTGGCGCCCATCTTCCTCATCTGGTTCGGCCTCGGCCCGGCCTCCAAGGTGGCCTCCGCCGTCGTCCTGGTCTTCTTCCCGGTCTTCTTCAACGCCTTCCAGGGCGCCCGGGAGGTCGACCGCAACCTGGTCGCCAACTCCCGCATCCTGGGCGCCAGCAACCGTCAGGTCACCCTCCAGGTCGTGATCCCCTCCGCCACCTCCTGGATCTTCACCAGCCTGCATGTCAGCTTCGGCTTCGCCCTCATCGGCGCGATCGTCGGCGAGTACATCGGCGCGACCAAGGGGCTTGGCCTGCTGGTCTCCGCCTCGCAGGGCACCTTCAACGCCGCCGGCGTCTACGCGGCCATGGTGATCCTCGCCGTCGTCGCCCTGCTCGCCGAGGGACTGCTGGCCTTCCTCGAAAAGCGGCTCTTCCGCTGGAAGCCGGCCGACACCTCCGCCGACCGCTGAACCACCCGAGCCCCTTCATCCCAAGGACGTGATCATGCGCATCCCACTCAAGCTGTCGGCCGCCGCCCTCGCCCTCGTCACCCTCACTGCCTGCGGAGGCGGTGGCTCCGCGGCCGCCGGCTCCGACGCCAAGGACGGCAGCATCAAGATCATGGTGGGCGGCCTGGACAAGGTCATCTACCTTCCCGCGAGACTCACCCAGCAGCTCGGCTACTTCAAGGCCGAGGGCCTCGACGTCACCCTGCTCACCGAACCGGCCGGCGTACAGGCCACCACCTCCCTCGTCTCCGGCGATGTGCAGGGCGTCGTCGGCTTCTACGACCACACCCTCGATCTCCAGGTCAAGGGCAAGCAGGTGGAGTCGGTGGTCCAGCTCGCCCACGCCCCCGGCGAGGTCGAGGTGGTCGCCAACAAGGCGGCGGGCGGCCTCACTTCCCCCAAGGACTTCAAGGGTAAGAAGCTCGGTGTCACCGGCCTCGGCTCGTCCACCGACTTCCTGACCAAATACCTCGCGGTCAAGAACGGCGTGGCCACCAATGAGTTCACGCCGGTGGCCGTCGGCGCCGGCCAGACCTTCATCTCCGCCCTCCAGCAGGGCTCGATCCAGGGCGGAATGACGACCGACCCGACCGTCGCCCAGATCGTCAACAAGAAACTCGGCAAGGTGCTCGTCGACATGCGCACCCCCGAGGGTTCGCAGCGGGCGCTCGGCGGCCCGTACCCCTCCTCCAGTCTCTACATGAACACCGACTGGGTGAACAGCCATAAGGAGACGGTCCAGAAGCTGGCCAACGCCTTTGTGAAGACCCTCAAGTGGATGTCCACCCACACCGCGGAGCAGATCGCCGCGAAGATGCCGTCCGACTACGCCCAGGGCGGCAAGGAGCTCTACGCCCAGGCGATCAAGGACACCCTGCCGATGTTCACCAAGGACGGCGTGATGCCGGCCGACGGGCCCGCCACCGTCGAGCGCGTACTCAAGGCCTTCAACCCCAACCTCAAGAACGCCTCGGTGGACCTGAAGAAGACCTACACCACGGAATTCGTCAAGAAGTCGGGCTGAGGGGGCTGGTCGGGGCTGATGGTGGCTCGTCGGGGCTGATGGTGGTTGACCCCGGCCGATCCGGGCCGACCTGGGCGGCGGACGGGGGCGCGATGCGTCGGCGTCCGCCGCTCACCTCTCACTGCTCACCGTCCGCCGCCCCTCCGCTCACCACCCGCCGTGTGCCGTGCCGTCTCCCGGATCAGCCGCCGAGCGGTTCGACGGCGGGGGCCGCGAGCGGATCCGTCGGCAGACCAAGAGCCATGCTGCCCACATGGATCAGCCGGTCCCGGTACGGGGCCAGGAACGGCGCCGTCAGGGGTGTCTCCATCATGCCGACCAGGCAGGACGCCAGCCCGAGATCGGTCGCGGCCAGGCTCATCGTCTGCATCAGGCATCCGGTGTCGCGGTAGATCAGGCTGAGCGCCATTCCCTCGTACTTCCAGCTGGTGCGTCCGGTGCAGGAGGCGAGATAGAGCCCGGCGGGGGGCGGGGAGTCCATGAGCGCGAGATCGGTGACGGTTCGCTGCTGGAGGGCCGCGAGGCCATCGGTCCAGGGACAGAGCCGGTGCAGCGTGTGCTGGAACGGGTCGTAGTGGTAGGCCCCCGGCGCCAGCCCCGCCACCTCGCGGGCCAGCAGATAGACCTCGAGACTGTGCCGCCCGCCTCCGGACGGCGCCGGGCGCTGGGTCTGCTCGTACGCACGCGGCGGGAAGTGGCCGCGCACCCGGGCGGTGCGGTCCAGGAACGCACCGATGAGCGGCAGCGGCACCGGTGCCGGGGCGAAGGCCCGGACGCTGCGGCGCTCCGCCAGGACCCGGGCCAGCGGGCGGCTGGGGACGTCATCGCCGTCGGGGAGCGCGATCGCGTCGCCGGCCTCGGGGTGGTGGAAGCGGGCGGGCGGCGGTGTGCCGCGCCGGGCGTGCGGGACGGGGCCCCTTCCGGCCTGTGCGTGCACGGCGAGTTCGTACGGTGTCCACCCGTCGCCGCCGGGCCCGTTCTCCGTCTCCCCGCCGCCGTCCGCCCGGCCGTCGCCGTCCGGTGCGCTGCGGTGGACGATCCCGGCCGCGGCCAGCCGTTCCAGGATCTTGTGCACCTCATCGGCGTGATCCGCCCCGCCCCAACGACCGTGCAGCTCATCGGCCGTCTGCGGGCGGTCGAGCTGATGGAGGAGCCCTACGAGCGCGGGCTTGGCGGAGAACTTCCGCCACCGGCGGCAGTCGACGAGCACCGGGCCGCCTCCCTCCCCCCACTCCAGTAGCACGTCGGGGTTACGTCGGTAGAGGTACTGGTGGCCGTCCATGCCGTTGGCGCCGCCTCTCGTCGGATCGCTGTGGCCAAAGAAAGACGTCGGTGAAAGACGTCAGGGACATCGAAGAAGGACGTCGGAGAAAGGCGCTCGCCGCCGGCCGACGCCGATGAGAGACGTCGGCCAACGACGCCTGAGAAGCCGGACGCCGCAGAGAAAGTGGAGGGCAGGGGCGCGACGGGACCCGGGGGCAGCGGTCAAAGAAAGGGCAGCGGAAGGGGGTTGAGATCCTCCTCCGCGAGCGGGGCCGCGCGCACGCCCATGTCGACCGGGGCCCGGAAGACGCGGGGTCCGCCGCGCCGGTGGAAGTCGCTGCGCAGGGTGAGCGGGCACAGGCCCGGAATCACCGTCCTGACCACCGAGACGCCGCATTCGGCGACGTCAATGGGGGTGATGTCGACGGTGATGGCCTCGTACCCGCGGGCGGACAGCCGCCGTACCGCCTCGGCGACATCGTCCTGGAGCGCGGCGGCCGGCCGGGCGCCGGGCACCGGACGCAGCGGTCCCTCGTCCCAGAAAGCGAGGTGGTGCCGGCGCTCGGGGGCGCAGTAATAGAGACAGAATTCGCTGAGGCTGCTCAACGCGGCATCCTCCGGCGGGATTTCCTCCTCGTCGAGCCAGATGCCGGCGCCGGTGCGGCACAGGCACGCCTCTTCCAGTGCGCCGAGGAGCGCGGCATGCGGATCGAGGTCGGCGCGGGCGGCGTGGATGACGACGGGCCGCTCGGCGGTGCCCTCGGCGAAGCGGACGGCGACGGCCGGGATGCCCAGGTCGGTGGTCAGATCCTTGCAGGTGACCGTCGCCCCCTCGGCGGTGATGCGGTCGACGATCCGCCGGGCCCGGCCGTCCGGGAGGGACGCGAGATCGAGGCGGGGCAGCGTGAGCCGGTTTTCCCAGAAGACGATCGTCGCGTCGCGCTCGACGATCTCCAACAGCCCGCCCAGCAAGGCGTGGTGATAGCTGCCGCCGGCGGCGAGCCCGGTGGAAATGGGGTCGAACCACGGCTTGTGGCCACGCGGGAAACGGTACGGGAGGTAGACCGCACAAGCCGGTACGTACCGCGTCCGGCCGGTGGTCAGCGACCGGCCCGCCACCCAGTCGATCTCCACACCGGGATCGAAGGGGGAGTAGCGGGTCTGCTCGGCGTACTCCTTGGCGGAGCCCAGCGGCAGTTCACGCGGATCGACCGCCGAGTCGCCGAGCTCGGCAAGCGTGGCGCGCACCAGCCGGCCCGCGTCATAAACCCCGGCCGCATACCGCTCCATGGTCTCGCCCACCGCGCAGACCCGCGCCGCGGTGGGATCGCTCTTGACCGCGCCCCCGCGCGCCTCGGCAGCCACCGGGGAGAACCAGGTCGTCGTGGTCATCCCCGCGGTGCGCGCGTACGTGGTCCCACCCGCACGGCCGTCGTCCTCGTCCACCCGCAGCTCGGGCACCAGCCCCGTCAGCGGATCGACCGCGCCGCGCATGAGCTCCCAGCTCGCCCGCGCGTCGACCTTGCTCACCTCGCCGCGCTTCGGCGCGGTGGCGGCGTGCGCGCAGGCCGGGCAATGGGGGGTGTGGAAGAGGTTGTGGCGGGTGCGCTCCAGCGAGGCGTGGTCGAGCTCGGTCAGGGCCGAGGCCTCCGGACGGCGCCCCGGGGCGAGGGCGGTGAGGACCTCGTGTGCGAGGACGCCCGCGGCGATGGCGGTGGTCGGCCATGCCTCGCTCTCGGCCGCGCCCAGCAGCATGTCCAGCGGCAGATCGGCCACCGGCTGCCAGATGTGGTTGGCGCGGAAACGCCGCACGAGACAGACCGGGCATGCCGTACGGGGCGGGGTGAGGGTGGCATGGAGCAGCCGCGTCGGCGTGCTCAGATACGTCACCAGGGGCGTGGCGCCCTCGAGCGCCCTGCCGGTCCAGTGCCGGAGTTCATCCTCCGGCAGCCCCAGCGGCAGTACGACGGCATGCGTGTCGGCGGCCCGGTCGCCGGCCACCACCTGGGTCCCCGCCCTGGTCAGCAGGGCCGCGACCTCGGAACTCAGGTGCCCTTCCCCGGGCAGGGCGACCCTGAGCCCGCTCCGCTCGCGGCCCTCACCGTAGAGCGGATGCGGCCGCTGCCCGTCCCCGGGATGGGCCAGATCGCGGGCGCGCAGCCCCTTGACCACGCGCTCCGGCACGGCATCGAGCGCGACAAGGCCGCCCTCGGCCTCATCCGCCCCTTCCCCGGTGGCCGGCAACCGGGCCGGGACGCGAAGGGTGCCCGTGCTCGCGCACACATAGAGATGCTCGCCGCGGGTGACGAGCCGTACGTCACGCCGGGGAGTCAGGGAAGCGGAGCGTGCGGCGGCCGACGGGTCCGGGCTCGTATCCAATTCATTCCGCCTTCGAAGAGCAGGGGCCGGTCACGAAAGTCATTCACAAAACCACTGCGCGGGGGTGATGCATGAACGCAATACGAAAGGGCATGCGCAGGGGCTATGGGCGCACGCAACGCAACACAAAAGCGCGGTCGACGAAAGCCATTCCGCAACGACGAAAGCGCCTCCCGGCCAAAATGGCCAGGCCAGGAGGCGCTCGACGTCGCTACTCGGCCTGCTCGGCGTCGTACTCGGCGACCCAGCAGAGACAGCTGTGACCCGCGAATGCCGTCTCCGCCTCCGAAACCGACATCTCCTCGAACAGCTCTTCCTCTTCGATCATGGCGGTTCCCCTTCCCCTTTCTCGAACTGTCGCTACCGACATGCGCCGTTCACCGATCTCCTGAAACGGCGCCCGGGTCCATTTCGGGGGAGATGGCCATTCGGCGTCAAGGAAGGCAGGAGGAATGGCCGGATCGATGATTAATCCTACAAAGCCATATGGCGTTCTCGATGGCTTGAAGTGTGGGGAGCGTGGAGTGCGGCCTATTACGCTCGATTACGCGTACGGCTATAGGGCGCTTGAGTGTGCGGAGCTTCTCACCGGGCTTCCCTGCCCCCGGCCGGACGGTCACGCCGGCAGAGGCCGGAAAGCCGCTGCCGCTGAGTGGTGGACGGGTCCGGGAGCGTGCGGTCGACGTACCTCGTGTCCAGGGGGCGTCATTACGGAGGCGTCGACGCCCCGGTGGTTGCAGGTTGCAGTAGCGCGAAGCCGGTTCGGGCGGAGAGGCCGTGCGGTGACGCACTATCAGTGACGGCTGTCGAATGGGCCTATCGGGACAGCCGAGCCCCTGGGGGAAATTGCGATCGTCGGAGTTATCGGGATTTCGGTTGTCCTTGTCTTGTCGTGCGTCTGATGGGGCGTTCCTGACGGGGCGTTCCTGCGCGCACTGGGACACGCCTCCGAAGGGGAATCCGGGCGAAATTCGGCCGCCCCACGCCTCCCGATTCTCGGGAGTATTGGGCAGCCAGTGATCGGACCGGGCGCATGGGGCGCGGCCGAAAAGGAGGCCGTCAGCCGTGCGTGCACGGAATTCCGCGCAAGGGTGATCGGCGGAAACTTTATGGGTCCGCGCCCTGACGGTGGTCGCAACCCGGCCCACCTTCGAGCCGGGTCCGCCATCCTCAGATGCGCAAACTCAGGGCCGGATGCGTCCCGTTCAGATAGTGATCGCCGATATCGCGGAGGCTGTGAGTGGGGGAGCCCTGCGCTGTCAGCACGCGCGCATTGCGCCAGAACCGGTCGAAACCCGGGCCATCGGCGGGGGAGTCGGCGCCATCCGTGAGTTCCATGATGCGGGTGGTGATGAGCATGGCGGATCTGCTGGTGACGGCCTCGGCCGCGGCGACGAGGACGGCGATATCGGCGCGCTCGTCCACACCGAGGTCCTGCTCCAGCAGGAGCCCTCTCGCCAGGGCTTCCGTCGCCGGTTCGACGACCGCCGCGGCGGTGTGGGCGGCGGCCACCAGTTCCCCGTAAGCGAGAAGGAGATACGGATCCCTGCCCGGGCGGTCCGCGTAGGCGCCGTCGTCCGGGTCGGCGGCCGGCCAGCCGCGCGGTGTGGCACGGCTGACGTCCCGCGCCTCGGCCAGCGCTCCTTCGGCGATGCCCAGGGCGACATGGGCGAGGGCGAGCCGGAGCGCCAGGGGCGCGAGCGCGGCGAAGGGCGAGAGGTCGTGCTCATCGCGCGGAACGACGCCGAGAATGTCACCGGGGCGCACCGGGACGCCGTCGAATCCGATGCTGCCGGCCCCCGTCAGGCGCTGTCCGAGACGGTCGTGTTCCGGGGTGCTCGTCACGGCAGGGTGGGCCGGGTCCACGAGCACGATCAGCGATTCGCCGGTATCGGTACCGAGCGCCCCCAGTACCAGCCGGTCGGCGACGCCCACGCCCGCGGCGAAGGCCTTGCGCCCGTTGAGGACGTACCCACCCGGGACCGGTGTGAGGGTGAGCTCGGGGTCCGTGGCCGACTCCGCCTCCGTTCCCGGGATATCGGTACTGCCGCCCCAGAGCCACTGTTCCTCGGCCGCCGGCAACTCGAGACCCTCTGCGCTCTGCGGAGCGCCGAAGAACCGAGGGCTCCACGACAGGACGTAGTGACGGGCGAGCAGTTCGCCGATGGAACCGTCGGCCGCCGCGATCTCCCGGATGACCGCGCAGGCGGTACGCCAGTCACTGCCCCTGCCCAGCGGGCCGGGCGGCATCAGCAGGGCCGGCAGGCCCGCTTCGCGCAGCCGCGCGGCCTCGTCGACGGGAGGCTTGCCCGCGCGGTCGCGGGTGAGCGCGTCGAAGGCGAGATCGTCCGCGAGCTCACGCGTGACGCGCGGCCATCTCCGTTCCTCCGTCGCGTGGTTGGGCTCCGGGGCCGGAGAGGAAGGGCCGGTTGCGGACTTCTTTGGCATGGCGCCGGTCGCCGTCCTGTCGGGTGGGGTGGGCCGGTGAGCGTTGGCCGGGAGGTGATGCGGCGGGGCGGTGGTACGGATCAGCGTTCTCCACACCGCCGGCACCTCTCGCTTCCCTAGTATTCCCACTGGATTAGTAGGGAAAGAATGGCTTCCGGACTCCGGGCCGGGCAAGGGGTGTTCGAGGGGTGGACAGCCGAGCGTTCGAATTTGGACATCCCGGCGGGGGCGGACGACGGGCGGTGCTGCTCGCTGGGGGTCCCGCCGGCAGCCGTCTGCTGAGTGTCGTCCGTAGCCCTTAGGGGTTGGTCCAGGAGTCGGGATCCTCGGCCAGCGCGGACACCCTGCCGGGCAACTCGGCCGACGCGACATCGGCCAGTGACACGCCGTCGAGGATCTGACGGACGTTGGCCCGCAGTGCCACCCACAGCGGCAGCAGCGACTCGGCGGGGCCGGTGTACGACAACTCCGGCGGACGCACGCCGCGTACCGACACCAGCGGCCCGTCCACGACGCGGATGACATCCGCGATGCTGATGGCCTCCGCCGCCTTGGCCAGCCGATAGCCGCCGTTGCCGCCGCGCTGACTGAGGACGAGTCCGCCCCGGCGCATGTCGTTGAGGATGCCTTCGAGGAACTTGTGTGGAATGTCCTGGGCGTCGGCGATGGCCTCCGCCTTGAGCGGCCCCGCATCCCGGGCATCAGCGAGTTGCAGGGCGGCGCGCACCGCATAGTCCGCTCTGGCTGAAATCCGCATGGGGGCATTATCCCGTAGCGGGAGAGGTCGGGCCTCTTCGGGCCGGGCGCGGTCCCTCTCCGGCGTGACCGGGCCCGGGGACCAGCACGCCGCACCACCCTTGACGCGGCTGACCGGTGGCTCGACACTCAAGAGCGGGAACCCTAGTGAACGGGTGGGAATCGATGGGGCATACAGCGCTGGACAATGACCGCGCGGTCCGCGCGGCCCAGCCGCTTCCCCTTCTGACCTCACGCCGGCACATCGACCTCCTGCGCGTCTGCAGCGCGGCGAGTTCCCTGTACTGAGGCGATACGCGGCGGCTCGTCCCCCGTCCCGCCGCACGCCGTCCCGCGCCGAAGCCCCCTCGTACCCGGGCTTGCGCCGACGGCGCCCCCGCCCGCCACGGCGCGCTCCGCACGTGTAAGCCCGCACGGCGCATATCGACCGCACGCGGACCCGTACCGCCACTTGTCCGCCCCCGCCGTCGTATGCCCGCGAAACCGCCCCCAGCCCCAGGGAGTCAGCATGACCGCTACGCCTGCCGCGACCTCCATGTCTCCCGCATCACCCACGTCCGGCGCATCTTCCACGACTCCCGCCTCGCCCATGTCCCGGACCGCGGTGCCGTCCCTCCGGGGCAGGATCGGCTGCGATGCGCGCAGCGGCCACTACGCGGTGCCGCACCGCTACCGCCTGCACCTCTCGCTTTCCTGTCCGCTCTGTCTGAGAATCGCCATCACCCACAGCCTGCTGAACCTCGGTGGCACGCTCCCGGTGTCGCTGTTGCCCGCCGTCCCCGACGGTCCGGGCGGTGAGTACTCCTCGCTGCGCCCGCTGTACGAGGCCAGTTCGCACCAGCACCCCGGACCGGCCGCGGCGCCGGCGCTCAGCGACGGATGGACCGGGCGGATCGTCAGCACGCACACCCCCGAGATCCTGCGCGACCTGGCCGAGCGATTCGGCGGCGCGGGGCCCGTCCTGTACCCGGACCACGCCCGGAACGACATCGACGCGATCGGACGGCTCTGCGAACACGAGGTCAATGAGGCCGCACAGAGCGCCGGCCGGCTCGGCGCCGACAGCTCGGAGTACGGGACCGCGCTGGGCACCCTGCTCGAAGCGCTGGACTCCCTGGAACGCCGGCTGTCCGATCGGGATTACGTTCTGGGCACCGAACTCACCGCCGCCGACGTCCAGTTGTGGGTGACGCTCGTACAACTCGACACCGTGCACCGCTGGCATCTGGACGCCGCAGCCGTGCACCGTATCGCCGGTCACCGGCGGCTGTGGTCGTATGCCCGCCGTCTGGCAGCCCTTCCCGCCTTCGGTGCCCACCTCGATCTGGACGGCATCGCCCGCCGTCATCACGCCCGTTGCCGGGGGCGGGAGGCCGCCGGGGCGGCGGTGCAGATCGTGGACTGGACGGCGGCTTTCAGGTCCGGGTCTGTTACGTCGGTCCTCCGCTGACCGGACAGGGGATGGAGGGGGCGGGGCTACGTCGGTGATGTTCCCCGGCCCCGCCCTCATCCCCATTCCCTATTGGTGGGGACGAGAGCGAGATGCGCGCCTGAGGAGATAAGGGATCGCCAGGTGGTGGATCGGCGCCACCGCGGCCCACACCGGGCGAGCGATTCGTCGATGGAAGCGCACGAAAGTGACCCATATAACGGCCGAATTGTCTACCGTCACAATGTTGTGCGCGGTTACCAGGCCGGAGCGGGATGCGAGGGTGAGCGAGGCGCGACCGGAATCCGAGACCGGCCACCCCAGGACGTGGTCCGGCGACGGCCTCGGGCCCATTCGAAGGCCCAGGACGAGAGTCCAGCCCATGACCAGAAACCATCGGAGGAGAACCGGCGCGCCTTCGAATGCGGCCCGTGCCCATTGCTCGGGCGTCCGGGACATCGCGTCCGGATCCGGTAGTGCGAATGCTGATGCGTAGTGGGATGCCGCATGATCTGGATCCGGTCCATCGGTTCGAAGCGAACGAGGAACTTCGGTGCGGTGCGCGCGCGGGGCGGTCATGGCGGGCGGCTCCTTCGGTGACGGTGACGCGGCCGGAAGCAAAGCCTCGAAAGTACCCACTGGTGAAGGCGATTGGACGCCCATGGGCGTGCTTGGACGTCCACGGGTGAAAGCCCTCATCCCGCATGATTCCAGCACGCCACTCGCCACCACCATCCGCACCGGTCCGTGATGCCCGCGGGAGCGTGCGTGCTGGTGTCGGCCCGAGGAAGCGGTGTGTGATCGGGAAGGCCGGATTCAGTCCCTACAAGGGCTTCCATCGCTTCCGGGAATGTCCAATGGCTGTGATCTGAAGGGAAATTACCGGCGATTCGCTGACGGAGGCGTATCGGCCCTCAGGCAGGCGGAGTCATGGCGCGGAGAGCGGCCACCCTCTCGAAGAGGCCCCAGCCGTCGATCTCCTCAGTTGGCGGATTGTCCGGCTGCCACCCACCGGCCAGGGCCTCGTCGAGCAGGGCTCGGACCGTGCCCGGTTCGTGGAGGTTCAGCCAATTTCCCTGGCCGGTGCCGACGGCGCCGGAGTGAAGAAAGCCATCGGGGACCAGCCGGCCGTCGCCTTCTTGGAAGAAGATCAGGAGCCGCCCGCGCGCTCCGAGGCGGCGGATGGTGAGGAATTCGCGGCATTCCTGATATCGGCCCCGTTCGACGTGGTGCCGATGTCCCACCGACCAGAGGAAAGTCTCCTCGTCGACGACGAGACGCCGGGGCTTCCTGCTGTTGCGAACCATCAGTGGATGGTAGCCCCGTCCTCGCGCCCGATCCCGGTCCCGGCTCGACCCACCACGCAGCAGCATCGCCCGCTTCCCCAGCGTCACCCCTGGTCCGCTCAGGATGCGAAGGCCAGGAGCCGGATCACTCTTGAAATATGGGAGAGCAATCCCGAGGGCGTAGCCGGGCCTCGTTGTCCGCCACCCGAAGGAGTTCAACGACCGCGGAATATGGCGCCGGGGCGGCGGCACGGCATGTCGTCGAACTGACAAAGAGCCTGATCAGACGCCCGGATCGCTTCGCGTGCCAAGTATTCGCGGCAGACAACTCGGCGGCGGCGTTACGGCATGACCAGCAACAGCCGCTCGACCATTGCGCCGGCGCCGACCGGCCGCATCCCGATGAAGAGGTGATGCACGTATGAATGACGGCACCAAGGTCCTGCTCGCCGCTGCCCTGGCCGGCGGCTACGTTCTGGGCCGCACTAAAAAGGCCCGGTTCGCCCTTTCCGCGGTGTCCTACCTCGCAGGGCGTCAGTTCGGGCTCCAGCCGCGCCAGCTTGCCGCCGAAGGGATCCGCAGACTCGCTGAGATACCGCAGGTCACAGAGCTGGCTGACCAGCTGCGTGGAGAAGTGCTGGACGTCGGCCGACAGGCTGTCGCGGCCGCCGCCAATCGCCAGTTGACGACGCTGGCCGACACGCTTCGTGACCGCACCCTCCAGCTCGAGAGCGGTGAGGAAGAGTCGGAGGAGGGCGAGGGCGAAGAGGGCGAAGAGGCGTACGAGGAGGGCGAGGAGCCGGAAGAGGAGGAAGAAGAGGAAGAAGAGGAATACGAAGAGGAGCCGGAGGAGGAAGAGGAAGAGGAGGAGCCCGAAGAGGAAGAAGAAGAGGAAGAGGAAGAGCCGGAAGAGGAAGAAGAGGAAGAGCCGAGGGAGCGCCCCCGCCGTCGTACCGCGCGTGAATCTGCGAAAGCGGCCCCGACGAAGCGGGCGGGAAGGGAATCAGCGGCAAAGAAGACCGCTTCCCGCGAGAAGGCAGCGAAGAAGTCGGCCCCGGCGAGGAAGTCAGCAGCGAAGAGGGCCGCTCCCAAGGGGCGGGCTCCCGCCAAGAAGACGGCGGCCAAGAAGACGGCGAAGAAGACGGCAGCCAAGAAGGCTCCGGCGAAGAAGGCCTCCGCGGAGAAGTCGGCCCCTGCCAGGAAAACCACGGCGAAGAAGGCCGCGGCGAAGAAGACCGCGGCGAAGAAGACCACCGCCAAGAAGGCTCCGGCGAAGAAGGCGCCTGCCAAGAAGGCCCCTGCCAAGAAGGCGGCGGCCAAGAAGACTCCAGCCAAGAAGGCCCCGGGCAAGAAGGCCGCAGGCAAGAAGACGGCCGCACAGAAGAAAGCGGCGTCGACCAAGAAGACGACAGCCTCGGCAAAGAAGGCTGCCAAGAAGACATCATCGCGCGCCGAGCGCCGGAGGTAGCCGGTCATGGCCAAGACGGGACGGGAAAACGGTGCAGGGGACTCGGGTGTCGACCGCCTGCGTGACGAACTCGGGAACTATGTCAGTGCCTGGGTGGGGAATCTGGCCGAAAAGGCCGGCGACAAGCTGGTGGATGTGACGGACCAGCTTTCCGACGTCGTCGAAGGCGGCGGGTCGTTGGGCAAAATCGGTGCCAACCTTCTCCAAGGTGACTCACCGATCAAGGCCGCGATCACCGGGAAGATGAAGGACGTCAAGGACAACGTCGTGGGGAAGGCCAAGGAGGCCCTGGGCGGCGGTAAGCGCGGCAAGTCGGGAACCACAAAGGTCACCAACATCATCGAGGTCATCGATGTCGGCGTGCCGCTACGTTACGCCTACGATCACTGGACTCAGTACGAGAAGTTCAGCAGCTTCACCAAAGGCGTACGCAGCGTGTCGCAAAGCGATGACTCGACCAGTGACTGGAAGGCCAAGGTCGGTCCCTCAACCAGGAGCTGGAAAGCGACCGTCCAGGAACAGGTGCCCGATGAGCGCATCGTCTGGACGTCCGAGGGCGCCAAGGGCACGACGCGGGGTGCAGTGAGTTTCCATGAACTGGCGCCCAGTCTCACGCGTATCGTCCTGGTGGTCGAGTACTACGCCTCCGGCTTCTTCGAGAAGACCGGGAATCTGTGGAGAGCTCAGGGACGCCGACTGCGGCTGGATTTCAAACACTTCCAGCGCTATGTCTCCCTCGTCAACGAAGAGCCGGAAGGCTGGCGTGGGGAAATCCGTGACGGCGAGGTCGTACAGACCCACGAAGAAGCCGTCGAGGAGGAAGAGGCCGAAGAAGAAGAGGCCGAGGACGAAGAATCCGAGCGTGGCGGCCGCGAGGAGTACGACGAGGATGACGAGGAGTACGACGAGGAGGGAGAGGAAGAAGACGGTGACTGGGAGGGGGCCGACGACGAGCGCTATGGCGAAGAAGGAGAAGAAGGCGACGAGGACGAGGAAGTTGAGGAAGGCGAAGAGGAAGACGAAGAAGAATGACGCTTTCGCTCGGCTACCGGAACTCGTCAACGAGGCCCCGGGGGAAACGCGTTGGCCACTCGCTACCGCGGACCGGACCACTGCCCCGCCGTGCCAGAGCGCGCCGTCGAGCGCGCAGTGCGGCGTGCCGGGCATCGGCCGGTCCGCGCTGCGGTCGCCGCCGGTTGACCGCGGAGCGGGTGCGTCCGGGCGGCGACGCCGCGTGGTGATCCGCGACGCCATGTGTTCGCCCGTTGACCGGACGTGGCGCGCTGCGGCGAACGGCCGCGCGCGGACGGCGACCGGGGGTGAGGTGTGCCGACTCGGGGCTACACAGGTCCGACCAGGCGGCGCCGAACCCGGAAGGTCACCCGTTTCGACCGGGTATCCCCGAGATGACCGAAGGTGTTCACTTCTCATGCCGTATATCATGTAATGGCGCCTCTTGAAGGTGGCGCGGTCAGCATGTCGTCTCCGATGCCGGAGAGAGAACATGGCTGCAGGTGAAGAGGACGAGACAGCGCGAGTCCGGCGTCCGTCCAGCAAGAAGTCCGTCAAGAAGACCGCCCAGAAGACCGCCGAAAAAACTGGCGAGAAAACCGCCAAGAAAACCACCAGGACGACGGCCGAGAAGACCAGCGCCGTTCGATCCGGCGGCAGACAGAGCGAGAGTGGGGCGAAGGGCGTGACCCGTCGCGTTTCGGCGCCGCGGGCCATGCGGTACGCGGCCGAGCAGCTCCAGGAGTTGTTGGGGCGAGCGCCCGAGTCCGTCTCCGCGGTGAAGCCCACGGCTGACGGCTGGCAGGCGGACGTGGAAGTCCTGGAGCTGGCGCGCGTCCCCGAGACCACCAGCGTCATGGCGAGCTATCGGGTGACGCTGGACGAGGAGGGCGAACTGGTCGCGTACGAGCGCACCCGCCGCTACACCCGAGGGCAGATCGACCGACGTACCTGAGGGCTCCGGGAAGTCAGCGAAGGGAAAACAGCGGAAGGAAATCAGCGAAGCAGTGAAGCACCGTTCGCTGGGCGAACGAGACGGCCGCCCCATAGAGGCGGGGGCGAGCCGGAGAAGGGAGGCACCGTGACTGTGGTGCCGCAAGGCGGAGGAACCATCTCCAGAGGCGGCGGGGCCGGCTCCGGAAATCTCTACGACATTCTCGATCTGATTCTGGACCGCGGCCTGGTCATCGACGTCTTTGTGCGGGTGTCGTTGGTGGGCATCGAGATTCTCAAGATCGACGCCCGCATCGTGGTGGCGAGCGTCGACACCTACCTGCGCTTCGCCGAGGCCTGCAATCGCCTCGACCTGGAGTCCGGTGACAAGGCGCCCGCCACGTTGCCCGACATCGTCGGTGAGGTCACCGAGGGCGGAGCCCAGGGCAAGACGAAGGGAGCCCTGCAGGGAGCCGCCGAGACGTTGTCCGATGTCCTCAAGGGCGGACACGAGGACGAAGCGGATGAGGAGAACGAGGAGGACGAGGAGGAGCACGCGGGCCGGCACAGGGAGCACGCGGAGAAACGGGAGCGGCCGGCAAGGCGGCCGGCCCGGCGCCGGAAGGAGTGAGCCATGGCCGTGTACGTCTACTCGGTGGTCGCGGCGGGCCACCCACAGCGCCTGGACGGCGTCGACGGGGTAGGAGACCCGCCCGCCGACCTTCGTACGGTGCACAACGGGAAGCTGTCCGCGGTCGTCAGCGACGCACCGGAGGACCTGCGGCCCAAACGACGGGACCTCGCCGCGCACCAGAGCGTCCAGGAGAGGCTGATGGCCGACGGCACGGTCCTGCCGCTTCAGTTCGGCTTCGTCACCTCCGACGACGATGCCGTGAAGGCGGTGCTGGGGGAGCGCGCGGAGCTGTTCACCGAGCGATTGCGGGCGTTGGAGGGCTGCGCCGAATACCACCTCAAGGCGGCCCAGCAGGAGGAGGCGCTGCTGCGCGAGATCCTGCGGGAGTCGGACGAGGCGCGCAGGCTCAACGAAGAGATCAGGAGCGGCCGTAACAGCCCGGAGCTGCCGCTCGCCCTTGGCGAACTGGTCGCCCAGGAAGTCGAGGTACGCCACGACCAACGGGCCGCCGCGGTCGTCGACGTACTACGCGAATTCGCCCGGGACGAGCGACTGTCGCAGGCCACCGGCGACGACTTCCTGAATGTGTCCTTCCTGGTGGACCGGGACAACGAAAAGCCGTTCCTCTCCTCCGAGCAGGGGCTCGCCGACGAGCTGGGCGAGGACTTCGACCTCCGGCTCCGCGGCCCGCTGCCGCCCTACAGCTTCGTCTGAGGAGTCCAAGGAGTACGTCATGGGCCTGCTCGCACACATCGCCACCTTTCCGCTGGCGCCGGTTCGCGGCGTTTCCTGGGTCGTGGAGCGCGTGCTCGAGGCCGCGGAGCAGGAGTACTACGACCCGGCGCCGATCGAGCGGGAACTGGTCGAACTCGAGCGGGCGCTGCTGGCCGGGGAGATCAGCGAGGACACATTCGACCGGCGCGAGGACGAACTGCTGGACCGGCTGGAGGAGATCCGGGCCCATGCCCAGGGCTTCGACCCCTGACCGCGACGCCACGCATCGGCACGCCGGGAATTGAGGTGGAAGGGCCGTGACCGAACCCGTCGCCCGGAGGATGGGCGACTACCCGTCCAGGGCCGCCCCGCCATACGGCCAGGGCTCGTCGGCGAATCTCGCCGACATCCTGGAGCGCGTCCTCGACAAGGGCATCGTCATCGCCGGCGATATCCAGATCAACCTCCTCGACATCGAACTGCTCACCATCAAGCTGCGCTTGGTGATCGCTTCGGTGGACAAGGCGAAGGAAATGGGAATCGACTGGTGGGAGCGCGACCCCGCGCTGTCCTCGCGCGCCGACGGCCACCACGAGCTCGCGGAGGAGAACAAACGGCTCCGCGCCGAGATCGCCGACCTGCGCGAACGCGGCGAAGGGGAACTCCCGTCGGCCGAGGACGAGGAAAGCCGCCCCGCCGACACCCGGCGCACCGCACGCAAGGCACGCACCCCGCGTACCGAACGGACGGAGCCGAGGGCCCGCGGCAAGAGGCGGGATGAGGAATGACCGGCTCCATCACCTACGCGTACGGCGTGGCGCGGGACGCCGGCGGGCTGGCGGAGGCGCTGCCCGGACTGCGGGGAGTGGCGGACGCGCCGGTGCACCTGGTTCGCGTGGGGGACGGCGACGAGGTGGTGGTCGCCGTGAGCCCGGTGCCCGCGCAGGACTTCCAGGAGGACGCGCTGAAAGCGCACCTGGAGGACCTGGACTGGCTGGAGACGGTCGCCCGCGCGCACCACCGCGTGATCGAGGCGCTGGCCGCCCGCACCACCGTACTGCCGCTCCGCCTGGCGACGGTCTACCTCGACGACGACCGGGTACGGATCATGCTCGAGGCCCGCCGGCAGGCGTTCGCCGAGCGCCTGTCCGACCTGGCCGGGCACGAGGAGTGGGGCGTCAAGATCTACGCCGAAGCGCCCCCGCCGTCGGAGAGCCGGCCCGAATCGGGTGCGGCCACGGAGTCGGCCACGGACCCGGCGCTGAGCCCCGGACGGGCCTACCTCAGCGCGCGCAGGGCGCAGCGCCATGCGCGCGACGACACCTACCGGGACGCCGAAAAGGCCGCCGAGCGCGTCGAGGCCGCCGCGCGCGCCCACGCCGTCGACCGGGTACAGCACCGGCCGCAGCAGGGCGAACTCGCCCGCGGGCCCGGCGAAAACGTCGTCAACGACGCCTACCTCGTACCGCTGCGGCACGCGGAGAGCTTCCGCGCCGACGTCATACGGGCCGCGGAGGGGCTGCCCGGCGTACGCGTGGAGGTCACCGGCCCCTGGGCCCCGTACTCCTTCATCGCCACCACCCAAGCCGAGCCGTCGAAGAGAGCCACGCCATGAGCGCGGGAGAGCGGCCGCCGGCGGGGGAGCGGGCGCTGCCGGACCGGCAGATAGCGCTGATCGACCTGCTGGACCGACTGCTCGCCGGGGGTGTGGTCCTCACCGGCGATGTCGTCCTGTCCATCGCCGACATCGACCTCGTACGGATCTCCTTGCGTGCGCTCGTCGCCTCCATCAGCGAACAGACCCCCTCGCCGTGGTCCGGCCAGGTCACGCCCGCAGCGTCACCCCTGCCACGGGACGGCCCGGACCATGACCGCTGACGGCGACCGCCCCGCCCACCGCTTCGACGACGTCGCCGACGCCGCCGCCCGCGCCTATCGCCGCCTGCCCGCCCTGTCGCGGGAGGCCGCGCCCCCGGCATACGCGGAAGCGCGCAGCACGGCGCAGCGCATCAACACCACCCCCGACACGGTGGAGAGGGACCTCGTCAAACTCGTCCTCACCCTCGTCGAGCTCGTGCGCCAGCTCATGGAACGCCAGGCCCTCCACCGGGTCGACGCCGGAGACCTCACCGAAGAGCAGGAGGAACGCCTGGGCGCAACGCTCATGATCCTCCACGACCGCATGATCGAACTCTGCGCCCAATACGACCTTTCCCTGCAAGACCTCAACCTGGATCTCGGCCCTCTGGGGACGCTGCTGCCGCCCTCGGACTGAGCGTTTTCGCGTGAAGTGAGATAATTCAACGGAGGACGGATGGGCCGGGAGCTGCGCCCGGAAAACCGACCGAAATGCATCCCACCGGCTCGATCGAGCCGCTGAAGGAGCACGCCATGGGCATCGGGAAGAAGTCCAAGAACATCGGCGAAATCGCCGAGGGAAAAACCAAGGAAAACACCGGGAAGGCCCTCGGTAACGAAAGCCTGGAGATGAAGGGCAAGGCCGAAAAAATCATGGGCAAGGTGAAGCACGCAGTGGAACGGGCCCGGGACACCCTCAAGCACTGACCGCACCCCCCCGCTGACCGTACGACGCTGACGCCGCGTGACGTCGGCGCCGCCGCCGCGCACCGGGGCGACGGCAGCCCAACGTGGCGGCGCCCGAGGTGACCACTCCGGCGCCGCCACGAGCCCGGTGTTCGTCGCTGCCCGCACCGGAACGAAGAGCAACTCCCCCAACGGGATACCGTCTTGGCGACACAGCTGCCCTGGGGGGATTCCGGTGACCGAAGACCTGACGCGTTTCCTCGCGGCGTACGACGCCGTCCTCGCCCGCTGGCCCGTGCCCGTCGACCGGATGGACCTGACATCGGCGTACGGCACGACCCGGGTCACCGCGTGCGGCCCCGAGGACGGAGAGCCGCTGGTGCTGCTGCACGGCGGCGGCGCCACTTCGACGGTCTGGTACGCCAACGTGGCCGACCTGGCCCGTACGAGGCGCGTGTACGCCATCGACCGGATCGGCGAGGCGGGACGGAGCCTGCGCGGTGACCGCCCGATCCGGTCCGTCGACGATCTGCACGACTGGCTGGACGGCGTACTCGACGGACTGGGCCCGGGCCTGGGGAGCGCTGACCTCTGCGGACACTCGTACGGCGGCTGGATCGCCCTCACCTACGCGCTCCGCGCCCCGCAGCGCGTCCGCAGCCTCGTCCTCCTCGACCCCACCCAGTGCTTCGCCGGCTACCGGCCCGGGTACCTGCTGCGTGCCCTTCCGATGCTCCTCAGGCCCACGGCGCGGCGGGCCCACGCCTTCCTCGCCTGGGAGACCCGCGACGCGGCGGCCGACCCTGCGTGGCGGGAACTGTACGGTCTTGCCGCGGAGTTCCCGAACGCCGAAACCGTCGTGGGCAAACGCCCGCGGCCCCACCAGCTGCGCGGCGCGACCGTACCCGCCCTGGTGCTGCTCGCCGCGGACAGCCGGGCGCATGACAGCCGGCGCGTCGAGGCGGCCGCGCGCCGGTATCTGCCCCATGCCGAGACCGCCGTACTTCCCGGCCTCTCACACCACGGCATGCCCTTCCAGCACTCCGCCGCGCTCAACCGCCTGATGCTGGAGTTCCTGAATTCCCGGGAGGCGCGGGACTTCCGGGAGAAGCCCTGATACGAGGGCGCGAGGCCATTGCGTAGCCGTTCCGTACCTGCCAGTAGCGCATCAGGCAGCTACCAGTAATGCTTTCGACCGGCGACCGCATGCCCCAGCGAGCCGAGGATCCACAAGATTACCCCGACGACGACGAGCACGATTCCGATGGTCCACAAGATGGAAATGCTCGCCAGGAAGCCGATGACCAGAAGGATGATTCCGAGAACAATCACTGTGTTCTCCGTTCTCCTCATGAACGTCCCCCTTCCACTGTCGTACCGGTCCGCACCGAT
Organism: Streptomyces sp. NPDC101227; assembly: GCF_044767545.1. Lineage (NCBI taxonomy): Bacteria > Bacillati > Actinomycetota > Actinomycetes > Kitasatosporales > Streptomycetaceae > Streptomyces > Streptomyces sp. NPDC101227. The sequence goes on from NZ_JBIWOD010000002.1 coordinate 322,884, forward strand.
GACAACCGCAGCGAGCCGCGCCGAGGCGCCTTGAGCCCGACCGCGGGTGCGCGCCACGCGGCCCGCCGCACCCTGGCCGCCCGAGCAGACAGCCCGGCTCGCCGCTGTGCGCCGCGACGCACCCCGCCGAACGGCCCGTACACCCGCGGGGGTTGACGGGGAGGCGGCCCCGGCGGGCGGTCCGCCGAGGCAATCCGGCGCGGCCCCCTCGCCACACGCCCCCCGCGCGTACGACCATGTCCACGCGTCTCGCACCCGTCCCGTTCCCGCCGTACGCCGTGCCCGCGAAAGGACCCCGTCCATGCGCAGACCCTTTGCCGTACGCGCCCTCGCCGCCCTGCTGTTCGCCACCCCGCTGGTCGGCCTGCCGCTCCTCGCCCTGCCCGGACCGCTCGCGCACGCCGCGGGCGGCCCCGGGCGCCCGGCCGCCTCGGACGACACCTACTGGACCCCGCAGCGGATGCGGGCCGCCCGCCCGGCCTCCGTCAGCCGGAGCCTGTCGGCCCCGCGCCCGGCCGCCGACCCCGCTCCGCCGAGCCACCCCTTCGACGGCATCCCCCAAGTAGGGACGTTCTTCTGGACGGACGGCAGCAACACCGGCCGGTTCTGCGGCGGAACGGTGGTCCGCAGCCCACACCGCGACCTCGTGGTCACCGCCGCGCACTGCCTCCGGTCCCCGAACCCGAAGCGCCATCTGTCGTTCGTGCCCCAGTACCACGACGGAATCAAGCCGTACGGGATCTTCCCCGTCGACCACATCTACATCGACCAGCGGTACTACGACCTCGGCACGGACGCGGGCGCCCGCTGGGACTACGCGGTCGTACGCCTCGCCGCGCGCGAGGACGGGACCGAGGCCGAGGAGGCGACCGGCGGCTTCGACCTTCTTCCCTACCCGGGCTACCGGCACCGCGAGGTGCGGCTCATCGGCTACCCCGGCAACAGCGACACCACCCACCCCAAGCCGCTGGACTGTGCCTCCTCCACGCACCGGTACACCAGCACCGATCCGGCGGCCCCGGGCACCTTCCTGGAGATCGCCTGCGCCGGATACATCGGCGGCACCTCCGGCGGACCCTTCCTGATAAGGGACTTCGCCGGCTACGCCCTCATCGGAGTGATCGGCGGCTACCACACGGGCGGCGACTTCCCCGACGTCTCCTACAGCTCGTACTTCACACGCGACACCCTCGCCCTCTATCTGCACGCCGTCCTCGGCGACACCCCCGCCGCACCGCGCTGAGCCGCTCAGAGCAGATCTTCAATGGCGATGGGCAGCTTACGGATCCGGCGTCCCGTGGCGTGATGGATGGCGTTGGCGATGGCCGCGGCGGCGCCGACCTGGCCGACCTCTCCCACGCCCTTGACGCCGAGCGGATTCACCACGTCGTCCGCCACCTCGATGAGTTCGACCGCCACCTCAGGTGCGTCGGCATTGACCGGCACGAGGTAGTCGCCCAGGCTCGAAGCCACCCAACGACCGCGCCGCGGATCCATGTGGTTGGCCTCCAGGAGGGCCTGGCCCAGCCCCCACAGCATCCCGCCCATCAGCTGGCTGCGGGCCGTCTTGGAGTTGAGGACCCGGCCGGGGGCGAAGGCGCCGACCATACGGCGGACCCGGGCGAGACCGAGGTCGGGATCGACGGCCACTTCGGCGAACTGAGCGCCGAACGTCATCATCCCGAAGCGGTTGCTCTGCGGCGAAGGGGACCAGGAGCCGGCCGCCTCGACGTCGGGGAGGAAGTTGCGGTGGAGCAGATCGCCGTAGCTCTCCCCGGTTTCGGGGGCGTCGCGCAGCATCATGCGGCCGTCCCGCACGGTGATGGCCCCGGGATCGGCGCCGTGCAGCGGCGACTGGCTGTCCGCGACGGCCTGTGCCACCAGCTGGTCGCGCAGATTGGTTGCCGCGGTGTGCACGGCCGCGCTGATCATGCCGGACCCCGAGGAGCCGACCGCGGCGGCGATGGTCGGCAGCGTGGTGTCACCACCCTCGAAGCGGCAACGCGCGAAGGGGAGGCCGAGCGCATCGGCGGCCACCTGCGTCATCACGGTCGCCACCCCGGTGCCGAAGTCGGGCGTGGCGGCCTGGACCACGGCGGTGCCGTCGGCGTACAGGCGGGCCCGCGCGCGTTGCGGATTGTTCGGGCCGTAGACGGGATAGCCGGAAGCCGCCATGCCGTAGCCGATCAGCCAGTTGCCGTCGCGGTGGGACCGGGGCTCGGGATTGCGCCGATGCCAGCCGAAACGCTCGGCGCCGCGCGCGTAGCACTCCTCGATCCCGTTGCTGGACCAGGGACGGCCGGTGCTGGGGTCGGTGTCGGTGCGGTTGCGCAGGCGGAGCTCCAGCGGATCGATGCCGAGCCGGTGGGCCAGGTCGTCCATCGTGCATTCGAGGGCGAACATGCCGGACGCCTCGCCGGGCGCCCGCATGAAGGTGGGCGTCATGGTGTTGGCGCGGATCAGCCGGTAGACGCCTTCGTAGTCGGCGCAGGCGTAGATCTGGGAGGCGACACCGAGGGACGGCTCGGCCCAGTCGTCGAAGTGCGAGGTGGGCGAGAGCTTGTGGTGCCGCAGCGCGGTGAGGCGGCCTTCCTTGTCCGCGCCCAGCGCGATGCGCTGTTCCTGTTCCTCCCGGTGGCCGACGGAGGTGAACATCTGCTCCCGGGTGAGGGTGAGTTTGACGGGCCGTCCGACCTCGCGGGCGGCGAGTGCGGCCAGCGCCGGGTGCGCCCAGATCATGGCCTTGCAGCCGAAGCTGCCGCCGACGTAGTGGGAGACGACGCGCACCTTCGAGGGGGTCAGGCCGAGCAGCGCCGCGACGGTCAGCTGGGTGGCCGCCACCCCCTGCGTGGCGTCGTAGAGGGTGAGCTGGTCATCGTCCCAGGCCGCGGTGGTGGCCGAGGGCTCGATGGGGTTGTGGTTGTTGGCCGCGAACGTATAGGTGGCATCGATCCGTACGTCGGCGCGTGCCAGCCCGGCTTCGACATCGCCTCGCTCGGTCCGGCCGGGGACGAACCCCGCAAAGATCGCCTCGGGCTCGTAGGCCGCGTCGCGCCCCTGGTCGAGGGTGGTGACCGAGGGCGTCTCCTGGTAGGCGATACGGATCAGCGCGGCCGCGTGCTGGGCGCGCTCCAGGGTGTCGGCGACCACGAGGGCGACGGGCTGGCCCGTGTAGTGCACGACGTCGTCCTGGAGGGGGAAGAAGGTCTGTCCCGGCGCGGGCATCCCCGCGAGCGAGGGAATCAGCGGGGGCTGTGCGGCGGCCTTGGGCAGGTTCTCGTGGGTGAGGACGGCGAGCACCCCGCCGGCCTCCCACGCCTCGTCCGTGTCGATGTGGGTGATCCGGCCGCTGGGTACACGGGCGCCGACCAGGACGGCATAGGACACGTTGCCGAGGAAGACGTCCGAGGAGTAGTGCGCGCCGCCGGTGACCTTGTGGCGGCCGTCGACCCGGTCGAGGGGCTGTCCGATCGCGATGGTCGTCGTGGTCATGACTGGCTCTCCCGGTGGGTGAGGGTCTCCAGAGCCCGGACCAGGGTCCGCTGGGCCAGCTCGGCCTTGAAGGCGTTGAGCGGCGTGGTGCGGGCGGGGACGAGCTCCTCGCGCGCGGCCCACCGGAAGGTCTCGGCGTCGGCGGGTGCCCCGCGCAGCATCTCCTCCGCGCGGCGCGCTCGCCAGGGCTTGGTCGCCACCCCGCCCAGGGCCAGCCGTACGTCGCTGATGACGCCGTCCTCCACGGTCACCGCGGCGGCCGCGGAAGCCAGGGCGAACTCGTACGATTCGCGGTCGCGGACCTTCAGATAGAGGGAGGTGCGGGCCGTGGCCAGGCCCGGGACCTCGATGCCCACCACCAGCTCACCGTGCTCCAGCGGGTGCTCCAGATGCGGGGTGTCGCCGGGCAGCAGAAAGAAGTCGTCGATCGGGTAAACCTGCCGGCCGTGCGGGCCTTCCGTATGAATGCGGGCGTCCAGCGCCATCAGCGGTACGGCGACGTCCGACGGATGGGTGGCGATGCAGTGATCGCTGACGCCGAGGACGGCGTGGCCGCGGTGGAAGCCCTCCAGGGCGCTGCATCCGCTGCCCGGATCGCGCTTGTTGCACGGTGACGTCGCATCGCGGAAGTAGGCGCAGCGCACCCGCTGCATCATGTTGCCCCCCATGCTGGCCATGTGGCGGAGCTGCGCGGAGGCACCGAGGACGAGCGCCTGGGCGACCATGGGGTACCGCTCCCGTACGGCCGGTGCCTCGGCCACCTCGCTCATACGGGCCAGGGCGCCGATGTACAGGCCGCCGTCGGGCCGGTCCTCGATCTGGCCCAGGGGCAGCTCGTTGATGTCCACGAGCCGGCGCGGCAGCAGGACGTTCTGCCGCAGCAGGTCGATCTCGGTGGTGCCCCCGGCCAGGAAGTCGCTGGTGGGGTCGGCGGCGACGGTGGCGACCGCGTCGGCCACGGCACCGGCGCGGGAGTAACTGATGGGCCGCACGGCAGGCCTCCTCAGGCTTGGTCGCGGACCGCGCGGATGGCGGCCCGGATGTGGGGGTAGGCGGCGCAGCGGCAGATGTTGCCGCTCATCCACTCCCGGATCTCGGCGTCGTCCGAGGCATGGCCCTCGTTGAGCAGGCCCACCGCGGACATGATCTGGCCCGGGGTGCAGTAGCCGCACTGGAAGGCGTCCTGCTCGATGAAGGCGCTCTGCATCGCGTGCAGCTCGTCCCCCTCCGCCAGACCCTCGATGGTGGTCACCTCGTGCCCCTCACAGGCGATCGCCAACGTGAGGCAGGCCAGCACCCGCCGCCCATCGACCCACACCGTGCAGGCACCACATGTGCCCTGGTCACAGCCCTTCTTCGCACCCGTCAGATCCAGGCGCTCACGCAATGCATCCAGGAGGCTGACCCGCGGCTCGATCTCACACGTACGCTCGGCGCCATTGACCGACAGGGTGATCTTCACCGGGTCGGGGCCGCGCTCCGGGAGAACGGCGGCTGCGGGGGCCCGGGACGGGATGTCTGGGGCGGACACGGGATACCTCCTTCGGCCGGATATTTCATCCTGTTTCATCTGCCGACGGGCCGCGACCCGTGCCGGCTCGCCACGACCCGAAACGACCCACGCCGGCTTGGGGCGACGTACGGCGACCCGCGACGACCTGCAATGACAGGCGACAACCCGCGACCATTGTGAAGACCGGCGAACGGGACCCGGCAGAGGTGACCCCGGCGGATCGCCGACCCCCGCTCGCGCCCCGTCCGTCACCCGCCGCGACGCCGACCGGGGAGCGAGAATGGAGAGGAGATCACCTGCGAGCACCCGGCCCGCACCTCGCCTGAGCTGGGAAGTGAAGCGCGATGCTGTTCTGGTACGACCGCGGCGCAGGTGGCTGGAGCTGGTTTGCGATGTCGGTCGGCATGGTCCTGTTCTGGGCACTGGTCGTCACGGCCGGCGTACTGCTCTACCGCGCCCTCGCCCGTACGGCACCGCCCGGCGGCGAACACGCCGGCTGGCGCGGCGAGCGCCCGCCCGGCGTCCCCACCCCCGAACGGATCCTCGCCGAGCGCTACGCACGCGGTGAGATCGAGGACGAGGAGTACCGACGGCGCCTGGCAACCCTCCGCTCATCCGACGGCGGGCAGGAGAAAACCTGACCCGTGGGAGTTCTTGCCATCCTCGCGGAGCGGGGCGCGCAGCTGTGGCATGCGCATCACAGAGGACCCGCTACGCTGCACCACCTGGGCAGCGCCGGGAAGCCTCCCGGCAGCCGCGGAAACAGGACCTGGAAACTCGACATGCTCGCTGTTCATGGGCATTGTCCGGTGAGCTGACGGCCTGCCGTACGACCCACTTCCGCACAGTGCGAGGTGGGTCCTTCCGCGAACGACACCGTGACGACCAGCCGGAGGACGGCATGACGATTCACCGACCGGGCCTGCCGGGGGACTTGCCGCGGCCGGAGGTGCTCTGGGCGCGGTGGGCGCTGGTTGCCGTACTGCAAGCGACCACCGCGGCGGAGCGGAGCCGGGGGAGCCGCACGGGCTGCTGGATCGACGACGAGGGGCTCCACCTCGACGACTGCGGTTGCACGCGGTGGACGCTGGCGAGGATGGACGGCGGCCGGTTCGTGCTCTACGGCGAGGACGAGTCGAGCGACGTCAAGTGGCACCAGCCGCCGATCGACATGCTGGCGGGCGCCCCGGACTGGCTCCCGTACGAGACGCTGCACGACCTGCTCGAAGGCTACGAACTGGGCTGCATCTACTGGTACGAGAACGGGTCCTGGGCCCGCGCCCCCTACCCCGACGGCCTGGACGACGACGGCCTCGACTGCGGCATGAGCCGCTTCGTCGACAAGGGTGAGGCCCTGGGCCTGCTGGACGGCAACGACTACGGCGCGGCCGCCGGCCACAGCGCCGAGATCCTCCTGGACGCGGCCGAACGGTACCGGCTGACGCCCGAGCTGCTGGCGTCCGTGGTCACCAACTCCCGCGATGAGCACTGGGATCTGCCGGCCATGACCAGGGCGCTTCGCGGCGTGGGGCCGGCGGGCGGGGGCGTTCCCGTCTGAAGGGAAGCCCAGGGAGACGGCTCCCCGCCTTGCCGCCTCGCCGTCTCGTCGTCTCGCCGTCTCGGAGGAGGCTCAGTCGAGACAGAACTCGTTGCCCTCGATGTCCTGCATATTGATGCACGACTCGTTTTCCTCATCGGCAACGAGTGTTTGCAAGTGGACCGCGCCGAGCGCGACCAGTCGTGCGCATTCGGCCTCAAGCGCGGCCAGGCGCTCGTCACCCGCGAGCCCGGTACCCGCCCGCACGTCAAGGTGCACCCGATTCTTGGCGACCTTCCCTTCGGGAACGCGCTGAAAGTACAGTCGCGGGCCCACACCTGAGGGATCACTGCATGCGAACCACGAGTCCTGCTCCTCAGAAGGCAGGGAGCGGTTGAATTCGTCCCAAGTGGCGAACCCCTCCGGTGGCGGCGGTGCGACGTACCCCAGCACCTCGCACCAAAAGCGAGCGACGCGCTCAGGTTCAGCGCAGTCAAAGGTGACTTGGAACTTCTTGATCGATGACATCGGCGCACCATAGCAGGGGACTCTGTTGCTCATCTCGCGGTGTGGGTACGCCTGTTGCCGGGAAACCGTGTTGTTTCCACACACATCAATATGAGCCCTCGGTGGATGCCGATCCCACTTCCCGCCGGTTCTCTTGCGGTGGCAGGATGCCTGATCACGGACGAGCACAAGGGGAGACCCCATGAACGATCAAGGCGCCCCTGGCTGGGCAGAAGGCTTCAGCATCTTCGCTGTCGACGCCGAATGGCCGGAATCACGGCAGGTCACGGGTCATGGCTACAACCGAGCCACCGGCGACAGCCATGCGTACTTGTGGTTCGGCTCTCCGTACTTCGACCCCCAGGTCGAGCACGTCACGGTCTTCAGCGGCTCCTCCGGCAATGCAGAGGCCGGCGAGGCCCTGGAGCGGGCTTTCGAGATCTACCACCACCCCGGCGAGGAACCCCCGGCCGGCCTGCCGGCCTCCGAATCCGTCACCATCACCACAGCCGGGAAGCCCGCGACGTTCGAACTCTGGCGCAACAGCAGCAACCGTTCCTGGGTCGCGCGGGGATGCGTCGAGACCACTGAAGTGGTCCTGTCCGGCGCCGAGATCGAACCCAGCGAGCTCAGCCTGGTCCGCGTGAGCGACCTGACCTCGTTCTCGAACCTTTAACTGGAGGCCTCCGCCTCTCGGCGCTGCTTGCGGTAGAGCGCGATGGCCTGGTCGGGCGGGAAGTTGGGGACGGTCGTGATGTTGCCGGTGTCCTTCGCCACCACGAAGCTGCTGCCGCCCGGCGGCGCGGGGACCGGTTGGCCGTTCTCGTCGACGGGCTGGGCGAACGTCGCGTACACCAGATAACCCAGGTCGAATTCCTGGACGTGCATGGGCGCGAGGGTCCCGTCGAAGGAGCGAGGCCGGCTGTATTTCCCGCGTACCGACTCCAATGCCTCTTCGGGGTTCGTGGGAACGCCCTGGGCATCTGTTGGGGAGAATTTCTCCGAAGCCATGAGAACTCCTTCGTCTTACGCCAATGCGTAGGCAGCTATGCAGCTATTCAGGCAGGCAGGAAAGCAGGAAGCCGGCGTTGACCGTACTCCAGCCCGGAGGTCGGCCGTGGCCGGTTCAGGGGGCGCTCGATATTTGAGGGATCCGCCATGAGTGGTCGTGGCGCATCCGCTGCGCCGCCGGGTGGGCCTGGACGGGTAGCCTCGGTCGTACCGGCTCGCCGCATGGCCCGTCATGCATGCCGTCGCGCCGACCAGGCACAACACCCATCCCCGCATTCTTGGAAAGACCGCTGTCATGATCTTCATCACCGTGAAATTCACCGTCCGCCCCGAGCGCAGCGACGACTGGCTCGACCTCGTTGACGGTTTCACCCAGGCCACCCGCCGCGAGCCCGGCAACCTGTTCTTCGAGTGGTCCCGCAGCGTCGACGACCCGCACCAGTTCGTGCTCGTCGAGGCGTTCCGTGACGGCGAAGCGGGCAAGGAGCATGTGGAGTCCGAGCACTTCAAGGCCGCGATGGAGGCCATGTCGTACGCGGTGGCCGACCAGCCGAAGATCGTCAGCACCGAGATTCCCGGTATGGACGGCTGGGGGCTGATGGGCGAGGTCACGCCCCGCGATCCGGAATAGGGCTTTCCTGGACGCCGCCGGTGCCACCCTTCCCGTCAGGTCCGTCAGGTCCGTCGATTCGCCAGTTCCTCGAGTTGTCGGAATAGACGGCCAACCGCCCTCGGTTCAAGCTGACATGACTGTGGGAGTAGCGCTCAACGCGACCGATGCCGGTAATCAGATCGACGCCTCCGTGCGGCTCGCCGCGGAGGCGGCGGCCGCGGGGCTGCGGTCCGCGTGGTTCGGACAGACCTTCGGTGCCGACTCGCCTCAGCTCGCGGCGATCGTCGGGCGCGAAGTACCGGACATACAGGTGGGCACGTCCGCGATTCCCGTCTTCGGACGCCACCCGTTGCTCGTCTCCAGCCAGGCCCTGACCGCCCAGGCGGCCACCCACGGCCGCTATCACCTCGGACTCGCCCTCGGCACCAAGCTCCTGACCGAGGCGGGCTTCGGCATACCGTTCGAGCGGCCCATCGCGCGGCTGCGGGAATTCCTGACGGCGCTCCGCCGGCTGACCGAGACCGGCGCGGCCGACTTCCATGGCGAGCTGCTCACCGCGACGACGCCGATCCCCGCGCGCGTCCCGGGTGCCGAGGCCGGCGTGCCCCTGCTCGTCGCCGCGATGGGGCCGCAGGCGCTGCGGGCCAGCGGTGAGCTGGCGGACGGGATTCTGCCCTACCTCGCCGGGCCCCGCGCCCTGGCCGAACACATCGTTCCGGCCGTCACCGCGGCGGCGGAGGCGGCCGGACGTCCCGCGCCCCGGATCGTCGCTCTCGTACACGGTGTGGTGACCGACGACGTCGACTCGGTGCGCGAGACGGTCACCGAACAGCTCGCGTTTTACGAGCAGATACCGTCCTACGCGCGCGTCATCGAACTCTCCGGCGGTAAGCGAGCCGCCGATGTGGCCGTGATCGGCGACGAGCGGGCGGTCGCCGAAGAGGTGCGGCGCTACCGGGACGCCGGTGCAACGGAGGTCGTGTTCTCAGGGACGGAGGTCGCCGGGGACGCCGACCGGCGCCGCACCTGGGCCCTCCTGGGGGAGCTGGCGGGCTGACCCCGCCGGGCCACACCGACGGGGAGGCACGGGCTTGCCGTGGCTCCCCGTCACTCATGCGCCCGATCGCCATTGGTCCAGGCGTAGACGTGGTTGCCGTTGACCGCGACCCGGAACTGGTACTCCTCGGAGCAATCCGGCCGCCCGGCGCCCTCGCCCACGTTCTGCGGCCACCAGCTCGCGTCGAGCGCCGGGCCGTCGTTGAACGCGCCGTCGGTGCAGCTCTTCCCGTTCAGTTTCAGCGGGGTGGCGGCGAGGGTGAACCGGATCAGCTTGGCGTTGCCGTCGGTCTGGACCTTCTCCGTCACGTCCGTGGCGTCCTTGGGGACCCAGCCGGGGAGGATGAAGAGCAGCTCGCCGTCGCCGGACTTCGGGGCGCTGCTCGCGGTCGCGAAGGTCTTGATGCGCTCATGGAGGACGTGGTCGTTGAACGCGTCCGGAAGGTTGTCGTTGTGGCTCTTCAGCACCGGCACGGCGACGGCACAGACCGCCGCGCAAGCGGCAACTATGAGCAGCAGCTTCTTCTTCGTCATACCGGCATTGTCCGGGACCCAGGAGGCGGCGGAGCGGGCGGGCCCGGCGTCACACGGCGCCGATCGCGCCCGTCGGCAGCTGCGCCACGGAATCCACGAGGGCACGTACCGCTGGTGACCAAGGGCGTTCCCGCGGGCCGCACAGCACGAGGCGCCTGCTGTGGTGCGGGGTGATCCGCACCAGGACGAGGTCGTCCGGGACCAGCGGGCGGGAGACCTCCGGCAGGATCGAGATACCGAGGCCGGCCTGGACCATGCTGATGAGCGTTCCGAGGTCCCGTACGCGATGAGCGGGGGTGTAATCCTCCCCCGCCAGTCGGTGGATGGTGCGGATGTGCCGCTCGCAGCCGTTCGGGGAGAGGACCAGCGGGTCGTCCGCCAGGTCGGCGACGTGGACGGTTTCCTCGCCCGCCAAGGGGTGGTCCTGCGGGAGCAGGGCGAGGAAGGGGTCGGTCACCAGCAGCGCGCCACTGCCGGCATGAGGTTCCGCCTCGTCGGAGGCCGGGGGAGGGTCGACCACGATGGCCGCGTCCGCCGCCGCGCTCGCGAGCCAGGCCGCGGTCTCCTCGCTGCTGCCTTCGAAGACGCGGATACGGATGGCCGGCAGACGCTCGGACCAGTCGCGCAGCAGCGAGGGCAGCAGGCCCTGGCAGACCGTGGGCGTGGCGGCGAGGCGCACCGTGCCGCCCGTCGTCGCACCGTGCCGGTCCGCCGCGTCGAAGATCGCGTCCGCCGCGGCGAGGGCCGAGCGGGCGTGCGGCAGGATCACCTCACCAAGTGCGGTGGTGCGTACGGGAGTTGAGCGGACGACCAGCGGGGCGGCGAGGGTGCGCTCCAGCGAGGCGACGGCGTGCGAGACCGCCGACTGGCTCAGGCCCAGTTCCGTCGCGGCCGTACCGAAGCCGCCCGCGTCGACGACCGCGACGAGCGCGCGCAATTGCGGCAGGTTCAGCGCCACGATGCCTCCTCGCCCCAGTGTGGTGAGGCCCCTTATGAACCGCTGACGAGCCCGCTGATGAGACTCCTCATGGGACTCCTCATGAGGCCCTCCGATGAGGCCCCCTCATGGGCCCATCGACGATCTGTGTTGGACTCATCTTGCCTGATCGGAAAGGGTGATGAGCATCCACTCCCCCTCCTGGAAAGGCGTCGCCCCATGCCGTTCATCCGCGTCACCGTCTCCGACCCGGACCTGTCTCCCGCCCGTCGGCAGGCGCTCGCCGAAGGCCTGACGGACCTGGCCGTCTCGGCGCTCGGGAAGTCCGCCGCCCGCACGACGGTCCATGTGAACCCGGTTCCGGCCGAGCACTTCTTCATCGCCGGCCGCCCGGTCCTGGACGCCACCGGCGCGCATGTGGAGGTGAGCATCACCGCGGGCACCAACAGTGCCGACGAGAGGGCGCGGTTCATCTCCGGGGCCTACGCACTGCTGCGGGAGACACTGGGCGTGCTGCCGCCGGTCGCCGGAGTCGCACTGTACGAACTCCACCCGGAAAGCTACGGCTACAACGGTGTCACGCAGCTCGACCACTACCGCAGCGCACCGCAGACGGCCAAGGCCGAGGCCGTCGGATGAACCGAGACCGGGTGGCGGCGGCTCCTAGCGCCGTCGGCAGATCAGACAGCCCCCGACGCCCAGTCCCCCGGCGACCGCCAGCATGACGGCTCCGGTGATGGTGGCCGGTCCGGGCGGGGCGTCGCGATCCAGCTCGCTCCCGTAGGCGACCTGCAGCGTCACGCTGGAAGTCCGGGGCAGGCGTGGCGGCGGCTTGTACGGGGGTGGCGCGATGTCCCGCAGCAGCAGCGTCGCCCCGGCCGTCGCGAGCAGCAGGACGGTGCAGGTAACGGCCAGTCTGGCGCGCCACGGGCGCCGTAACCGGATCAGCATGCGCCGACCCTATCCCGCCCGGCCGGACGCGGCGCCGCCACCTCCCCATCACCGCGACTTCACGAATTCGCTACAACCATCGCGCTCTCCTGAGGGTCTCCTGTTCGCCAACTACCGTCCGGGCAAAGGGAGAAGGCCTGCCCGGACGCAGTATTCCGCACCTCATTCGGCCTTGGATGCCCGCATCCCACAGGCAGCAGGAGAGCACGCATGCCCAAGTACCTCCGTACGACCCTGGCCACCGCGACAGCCACCGTGCTGGCGGCCGGGCTGCTGACGGCCGCCACCGGATTCGCCTCGGCCGCGGACAGCGCCGCGGCGGCCGGCAACGGCCGGCAGGGAGACTTCAACGGCGATGGATACCGCGACCTTGTCGTCGCCGCGCCCGTCGCCACCGTCGACGGCAAGAAGGGCGCCGGCGCCGTCACCGTGCTCTACGGTTCGCCGCGGGGCGTGGACGCCGCACGACGGACCACGCTGAGCCAGAACTCCCCGGGGGTCCCGGGCGCGGCCGAGGCCGGCGACCTCTTCGGCGCCGCCCTCGCCGTCGGCGACTTCGACTCCGACGGCTTCGCCGATCTCGCCGTGTCGGCCCCGAACGAAGACGTCTCCGGTGACGTCGATGGCGGAACGGTACAGATCCTCTGGGGCGCGGCGGGTGGCCTCTCCGGGAAGGGCAGCGCCACGCTCGCCGATCCCGCGCCGTCGCAGCACGACCTCCTCGGCTCGGCGCTGGCCGCGGGCGACTTCGACCGCGACGGCACGGCGGACCTGGCGGTCGGCGCTTCCTCCTCGACGCTGCACGTCTTCAAGGGAGGTTTCAGCCGCGCAGGGAAATCGGCGGCGCGCTCGGCCATCGCTCTGCCCGTCCTCGGGGAGGGCAACGGCATCCTCCAGCTGACGTCGGGCGAGGTCACCGACCAGGGTTACGCCGACCTCGTCGTCAGCGCGTACGACAAGACCGCCCCGCACCCCAGCGTCAATTACTACCTGCCCGGCACGGATACCGGCCTGTCGGGCGCCCGCGCCATGCGGCTGCCCGGCGGCTACATCACGGCCATCGGCGACGTCAACGGCGACGGTTTCGGCGATCTGGTCACCGGCATGCACTTCGACGATCGGGTCCCGGGCGCCACCAAGGGCGGCAAGGTCAACGTCATCCACGGCTCGGCGAGCGGCCCGCGGGTGGACCTCATCGACACCATCACCCAGGAGTCCGGCGCGGTGCCGGGCAGTTCCGAGAAGGGGGACAAGTTCGGCTACGAGGTCTCCCTGGGCGACATCAACGGCGACGGCATGCAGGATCTGGCCATCGGCGTCGCGTCCGAGAGCATTGACGGGGTGCGCGAGGCGGGCGCGGTGACCGTGCTGCGCGGGTCGCCGTCCGGTATCGACACCACGCACAACGTCCAGTACTTCCACCAGAACTCTCCGGGCGTCCCGGGCAGCGACGAGGAGCGGGACCTGTTCGGGGGCGAGGTGTTCTTCTCGGACCTCAACGGCGACAAGAAGGCCGATCTGACGGTCGGAGCCAATTACGAGGACGGCGGCGACGGCGCGATCGTCACGCTCCCCTCGGACGGCTCCCGCCTGACCACCACCGGCTCCCGCTTCGTCGCGGCCTCCGCGGCCGGCATCTCGACCGCGGGCGCACCGCAGTTCGGCAGCATCATCGCCGGCTGACATTCGGCCAGGGAGCGCGCGTGGTGGGTGCCGCGTCCATGCGGTGGGCGCGGCACCCGGTTGCGCGGGTCACGGTGCTGCCACCGCTGCTCGAGCGGGCCCGTTCAGCCACTCGTTCCGTTGCCGGCGAGATTGTGGTGAGGCAGGAGAGTGGCGGGGGACTGAGAAATCGTGGGGAATTCCGCGTCGTGGGGTTGCTCGGCGGCCGCCCGCCCTTTGCCGTGCAACTCCCCGAGGGGCCGGAAAAACCCCAGCGGGTGGGGCCCCGGCCGCCGGCCTCCCTTTCCCGCGAACCAGCCGCGAAAGCCCCGTCATCGAGCGCCGGGTGGCCTCTGACCAGCGCCCCTTCGCGCGCTCCGGGCGAGAGCGTTCTCGCCGATGACGCCTGAGTCGCCTTACCGGAATCATTCCACGCACACTCCGCCGAGCTCTCTCTGACGCTGCGTCAGTATGGGCGGTTTCTCTGGTTGGCCTGGCTGAGGCGGAGTTATCCGGAAAGGCTGTCGGAAACCGGGAAAGCGGCGGTACAAGTGGTCGGAAAGCGAGGGGGAATGAATGCCGACCAAGATCGAACAAGGCCGAGCAAGGTCGAGCAAAGCAGAGCGTTCCTGGCGCCCTCGCGTCATAGGGGAGGAATCGTCCACCGTGCTCACGGAGGGGAGTTGCGCCGGGAGTGCGTCCTGCGAACCTCGACGGCAGACGTGAGTTACTTCACAGTACGCATCGGTCGGCGGGAGGACCGTAAAGGTCTTGCGGGGGGTCTGAAGAGGGCCTCCAGAGGCCTCGGAGAGGGGCCGGACGGGGCCGGCGGAGGGTCGGCGCAGGCCACTGAGCCGCGTGAATAGATATGTTGGCGAGTGAGAGTGCAATTGCGGGGGTAGGAGTTCGGCCCTCGTTCCGCTCCCTTTGTCCTCGTCATCGCATGGCGAAGCCAGCGGCAAGATCTTTCCTATTCTCTCTTGCGGGTCTCTGGTTACACTCACGCTCCATGCGAACCGCTTCCCCCCACAGCAGTCGCCCCGGTAAGCAACGGAATCGTCCCGTATTTGTCGATGCCTCAGGCAGGCGTCGACGGTTCATGGGACACGCAGCGTTGACCGTAGGGTGCATATGCACCGGATATCTCGTGCTCCTGGCCGTCGTGTTCGGCGGCCTCCTGCAACCGGCCGGAAATCCGGCGCCCGGAAAGGCCGATCCGCTCCCGGAGCACACCGCACACCATGAGCCCGGCGCCCCGAACGGCGCCCGCCAGCCGGCGCGTTCCGGTGTCCCCGGACCGGCCGTCCCCCTTGACCATCACCGGTCCCGGGCCCACGCCGACACCGCCCCTGCCCCGTGAGACATGCCGAACCGGTGGGCTCCACCCGCTGGGTGTGAAGCCTTTCCGGTACCGCCCCGAGGCGTGTTCGCCCGCGCTCGCCGCCATGGCGTGCCTGCGCGGGCGCGCGCCTCGCACGTGGCATGTCTCCTCGACAGAAAGGGCCCATTGTGGCGTTGTCAGGGCAGGGGCGGCACGCGCTCAGCCGCCCCCCACGCTGGCACTGGTTATTGCTGCTGCTGATCCTCCCCATCGTCGCTACGTCGTTGCTCTTCGAGGGCTGGACCACGCACGAGGTCGACGGCGCCCGGACCAGACGTGCGTGTACGAGCCCCATACCGAAGTCCGCGGACAACGGAGACCCGGTGCTACGCGTCACCAGCGGCACCGCCGAGACCGCACAGATGCCGTACCGGACCGCCGCGCTCACCTTCGACGGAGGGCCGGACCCGGTGTGGACGCCGCGGCTGCTCGACCTGCTGCGTGACCACCATGCGCAGGCGACCTTCTTCCTCTACGGAACCCAGGCGGCCCGCCATCCCGACCTGGTGCGGCGCATCCGCGACGGGGGCCATGAGATCGGCTCCTACACCTACACCGGCGGCGATTTGGGCAGCGCCTCCGCCGTCCGCTCCCAACTGGAACTCTCGCTCACGCAAACCGCCCTGGCAGGGGCGGCGGACATCAACAGCCGATTGCTGCGACTGCCGCACACCACCACCGCCGACACGATGTGCGGTGCCGAATGGACCGCCGCACGGCGCGCCTCCGACCAGGGGTACCTGCTCGTCGCCGCCACCCACCATTCCCGTAAGCCCCCGCAGGGCGTGGTGCGGCAGTACAGCCAGACCGCCCTGGGGTACCAGGAAGCGAGCAAGCTGCTGGCCGACCCGGACGTGGGACGGTTCACCACCGTCACCGGCGGACTCGGGCGGCCCTCGCTCACCACGCCCGCGTCCTTGCCCGAGCGGGCCCAGGGCGAGGCGCTGATCTGGACGCAGTCCCTCGGGCACCGCTTCGCGCGCTCGATGACCTGGGCACTGGGGATCGCGGGCGGGCTGGGAGTTCTCCGGCTGGTGCTGCTCGCCTTCCTCGCCCGCGTCCATGTGCGACGACGGCACAGACACCGTTCCGGCACGGCCCGGCTGGGCGAGGTGACCGAGCCGGTGACGGTGCTGGTTCCCGCGTACAACGAAGCGGCCGGCATCGAGGCCACGGTGCGCTCACTCCTGGCTTCCACGCACCGGGAGCTGCAGATCATCGTCATCGATGACGGATCCACGGACCGGACCGCGGAGCTCGCCCGCGGAATCGCCGACCCGCGGGTGACCGTGGTGCAGCAGCCCAACTCCGGTAAGCCCGGGGCGCTCGGCACGGGCTTGCGCTACGCGCGTTGCGAGATCATCGTCATGATCGACGCGGATACGGTCTTCGAGCCGGACGCCCTCCACCGGCTCATCCAGCCGCTGGCCGACCCGACGATCGGCGCGGTCAGCGGCAACACCAAGGTGGGCAACAGGCGCCGGCTGCTGGGCAGATGGCAACACCTGGAGTACGTCCTCGGGTTCAACCTGGACCGGCGGATGTTCGAGGTGCTCGAGTGCATGCCGACGGTCCCCGGTGCCATCGGGGCCTTCCGCCGGGACGCGCTGACGGCCATCGGCGGGATCAGTGACGACACCCTCGCCGAGGACACCGATCTCACCATGGCGCTGTGGCGGGTCGGCCGCCGCGTGGTCTACGAGGAGACGGCCATAGCCTGGACCGAAGTCCCCGACACCTTCGGCCAGTTGTGGCGCCAGCGCTACCGCTGGTGCTACGGAACGCTCCAGTCGATGTGGAAGCACCGGCACGCCGTGGTGGAATTCGGCCCGGCCGGGCGCTTCGGCCGCCGGGGACTCACCTACCTCGCCCTGTTCCAGATCGTCATGCCGCTGTTCGCACCGGTCGTCGACGTCTTCGCCCTGTACGGGGTGTGCTTCGGCGACACGGCGCAAGCCGTCGGGGTGTGGCTCGGCTTCCTCGCCGTACAGCTCGTCACCGCCGGGTACGCGCTGCGGCTGGACCGCGAAAAGCTCCGGGCGCTGTGGGCGCTGCCGCTCCAGCTGTTCTTCTACCGGCAGCTGCTGTATCTCGTGGTCATCCAGTCGGTGGTCACCGCCCTGCTCGGCACCCGGCTGAAGTGGCACCGCATGCGCCGCTCCGGCAGCGCCGCGCAGTACCTGCTCCAGGAGCCCGTCCCGTACCCGAGCAGCCTGACGCCGAAATGAGCGACCGAGCAACGGGCCACGCGCCCACCCGAGTGATCCGCCAAGTGACCGAGGAGAGCGAGCGCATGAGCAACCCGCCGGCAACGGGGGAGGGGCGGGGGGGGGGGGCCCCCCGGCCCCCCCCCCCCCCCCCCCCCCCCCCCCCCCGCCCCGCCCCCCCCCCCCCCCCCCCCCCCAAAAAAAAAAAAAAAAAAAAAAAAAACACAAAAAAAAAAAAAAAAGATACGGGATCAGGGTGTA